>JBLRWO010000048.1:0-24272 GCA_047921215.1 Cyclonatronaceae bacterium
AGAATAATATCGATGTAGATAAACGGGATACTGAGTGCAAAAATCTGAAGTATGATGACAGAGGGGGTATACTCTGCAAGGCCCATGAAAAAGTGAATAGTCGGTTCTGCAAAAATATAAATAAGAGCAGCCACAGGAGTGCCCAATAGAATCATCAGCCTCATGCTATGGCTTACTGTACTTTCCAGAACCCCCTTTTTATTATCCCAAAGCTTCGAAAAAACAGGAAAGATGGCCGTTTTATAAAGCAACGGCAGAACCATAACAATATCAAAAAAGCGAAACGCTCCGCCGTACCAACCGGTTACCTCCTCAGAGGTAAATGATGCAAGCATAACGGCATCGATACGATAATAGATGACCGAAAAGAGGGAGAATAGAAAAAATGGCATCCCGGCGCGAAAAAGGGAAAGCATTTCAGGATCAAATTTATAACGAATTCTTACAACCCTCTTGGAGTACCCATAGATTACAATCAGATTCAGCAGTGCGCCAATCGACATGACAATGGCAACGCCTATGGAATCTGCTCCAAGCAGCAGGGCACCAACTGCAAAGGCCGCTACAAATAGCCTCTCTGCGATTTTTCCGATTGAGGGGTATTTCATTTTTTCAATCCCCTCAAAATAGGCGTTCAAAGCAGTTGATCCACCTTCCCAGAGTTTGGCAATAACGAGGATTAAAATGAGCAGGTGGACATGCTGAGAATAACCGAGTAAATTTGAAAACAGAAGAATCAATCCAATAGAGAGAATCCAAAGTGCTATCCGGAACAGTATGTAACTGCTTAGAATACGTTCTCCTTTTATTTGGGACCGGGCCACTTCTTTAGGAATGAGATAGTTACCGCCAAAATCGATGAAAAGTCCGAGGATCATTTTTATGGAAAGAGCCAGATAGAGCCGGCCGAAATCTTCCGGACCAAGATAGCGCGGCAAAAAATAGAGCAGAAGAAAACTGGATCCCCAGGTAACAATTTGCGCACCTAACATTACAGACATATTTTGCGCAACGGATTGACCGATCTCGGATCGTGTACTTTGGTTACTCATGGGATCCCCCGTTCCCGGAATCGTCCTGCAATTTCTGCTCCTTATCTATGTGCACAATCACAGGGAGAAGCCCCATCAGGCAGCCCAGGTAGGTCATACTCCTGTAATAGGTAAGTTGCAGGTCATAAAAAGAAACTACCATCTGGTTAATCACGGCAATAATAATGACCAGTGTAATCGCCTTCAGGTAGGGATCTGCAAGGCGAATGAAAACGTGTGTCCCTTTAGCAACAAAACTGTTGAAGAAAAACCAAAAAGCGAAGAATCCCACTGATCCCATTTTTACGATAACCCAATAGATTTGATTGTGGGGGATATAATCACGCAGTGTGAACCGTATATCAATCAATGAAATAGGCTGGTTGTACCGCTTTCCAAAGCCGGTACCCAAAACCGGATTGTTTACTACTGTTTGTGCCAGATTGTAGTTTTCATTGTGCCGATAAAGGTTGGAAGAGTAATCATCGAAGTTGGTTTCCTTGTCCGGCTCAATAAATGCAGATTTAACCATTTGAGCAGGTCGCCCTATCGTACTGCTGTCGTCATTCCAGAAGACAGCTCCATAGATGAGCATGATGAACAAAACAGGAAGAAACCATTTCAGGAATTGGATTCTTTTCAGTGCAGGCAGTAGTACCAATATCGCCGAAATCGAAACGATCAACGAACCGTAGGTGGCCCGGCGTTGCGCAACATAGAAACCAACAATAAAAATCACCAGGGTTACCAGCAGCCACAATTTTTGTTTATGGCCGGTCTGGTAAAGTAAAAAACCAATTAGGAGCACAAACATTGTAATCATGAAAACCGGATCTTCATGATTTGTAAGCACCGCAAATCCCCCGGTTGTAAAACCAAGATCAACAAATCTTAATACCCCCTGTAGCGCTTTTATGGTAACCCCAATAATGATAGCCCAAAGAAACAAATTGATCTGTTTTTTTGAATCGATGATTTGGGGTACCATCACATACATCAGGCAAAGGTAAAACAGAGCTCTTACCTCCCATAGGGCAATCATAAAATCGCCGCCGGAACGTATTCCGTTTAGAAATGCAAATACAAAACATCCGAAAAAAAACAGGAAGCTCATCCAAACTGAAATCGGCTTCAGGGCAAAGTCGCTCCGGACAGCCATTTGCAGAAAAAGAGAAAGGGTGATAAACAGGATGTGAAGCTCAAATGGACTGACCATGCCTGCTTCAAAGGAAGGAACATAACTGATCTCTTTCAGATTATTGAAAAAAGTAACATTGTGGGTAACCGATTCAAAACCAGGTATGCCATACTGTTCAAACAGTATTACAGTAAAAATGAATAGATATAAACTGTAATCGATTCGGAACAGGCTTAATAAAAAAACAAATGTTAAATAGAGTCCCCCCGTTACGAGGGGCACATTGCCATCAAAATAATACATTCCCGCAAACATCATGGATGCAAAAAGTAGCAGAATCCATAATACAGGTGAATTATCCCGATCTAACCCTAATGGCGATAAAATGATTTTTTGATAGATCGAATCATGATCTGAGTAGTTAGCTGCCTTCATAATTTTATATGTAATTACTCAGGGGGCTCCATGGCAAACAGCATTGCAACCACGTACAACACCATTATTGCCGTAAGAATAAATATTGTAGCATATGGTACTCTTTCCGATTCCGATAACTTCGCTCTGAGAATCACCAAGAAGTGAACAATTACGATTCCAAGTAATATTTTCATGATTCGTTAACCCGATTAAAGACATATGCGATGAAATGCGATTCATTGAGGTGTTTAAAGATTCTCCTGAAATCCGCTTTTTTCGTTTTGCTGCTGTCAATCACACCAATCAGCCCATCAATTTCATTAATAAAATGTATCGGGAAATCCTGGATCGGGTAGATGGAACCCATATCGATAATTACAAAATCGAACTCATTCCTGAGTGAATACAAAACCTGTCTTAGATGTAATGTTCGCTCAATTCCCGGAGCTCTTTCACTGGCACCCGCTGTCATCAGGTAAAGGTTATTAACACTTGTAGGCACTACCCGTACTTTTTTATAAGCGATGGCTTCAGCCATTCCGGGATATTGAGTGGTTCCAAAAATCTTATGCAGTTTGGGATTTTTGAAATTCATATCAATCAATAACGTTTTTTGCTGGTATGCACTTGCCAGCGATACCGCCATATTCGCAGCAACCAGTGTTTTTCCATCATTTCTGTTGGCACTGGTAATTCCGATAGTCATCTTTTCATTTTTAAAAGTCTCAGCCAGTTTCGAAAAATTGAAACTGTTATAATACTTCAATGCAATCGTATTATGATCTATAGTCTTCAGGCTTTCGGCTGAAATATGAACCGGTAGAAATTTAGACGTAGTGGTAATATGGCCATTACCGATGATCTCAATTGATTGATTGCTTTTTTTTGTAAAAATATTATCTCTACTCATAGTTTTTTAAGTTTTTAACCACTTGTTATATATGCGATAATCGGTTTTTCAAATGGCAAGTCCGATTCATCCCTTAGAGTTGTATCCAAAACTTCTGCCACAGCGCCGGCAACAATTCCCATGACTACTCCCAAGAAAATGCCGATGGCCACGATCAATATTTTATTGGGTGAAACAGGTTTTTCGGGAATAATAGCTGGATCGAGTACGATAAACTGATCGGCTGCCCGCATTCCGATATCCCTCGTCATTCTGGCCTGTTCCAGCTTAACTCTCATCTCGGCCTGCAAACCTTCGTAAATACTAAAATCGGATTCTTGTGAATGGGATCGCTGAGCAGCTATAAAAAATTGTTGCATGTCATCAACAACCCGCTCCTTTTGGAGGGTAAGCTCCCGTTTTTGCGAATTAAGACGCTGTATATTGGTTGTAACCGTTGTGGGTATCCGTTCAGCAACCTGCCTGATCTGCACGGCCAATGATTGTAGCCTCGGATAGCTTTCGGTAAATTGCTGCTGAAGTGCATCATACTCATTCAGCAACAGAAGTAGCTCTCCGCCAAACTGCATATCAGATAATGGAAGTCTGTACAGGAATTGAATTCCCTGATTTATATTTTCTTCGTTTTGAAATGCCTTGAGGGCAGCCAGCTGCTCCTCTTCCTGCAAAAGCCGCCACTCAATAGCATCCAGTTGCCCTTCTATACTTTGTAATCTATCCTGTAATGCATCGGCATCACTTGGCATTTCCCGCGTTCGGTCAGCGGTTATTAAAGCTGTCTGATCTCTTTGGCTTCCAACAATGGTTTCCAGCTCTGTCAGTTTACCGCTGAAAAAGTCAACCGTCTCTTTATGCCGGCGGGATTCCATCAGGAGTTTTGTGTTGATAAAGTGGTCTGCAAGAAGCTTAGCCCCGTTTCTGGCGCGAATAGGGCTGGTATCGTAATAGCTGATCTCAAATGCATCGGAAGCGAGTAACTGCGTCCCAATATTTTTTTGAGTATTGGCAATAAGCAACTGCCTTTCTGTTTCATTTTTCACATCCTTGTTCAGCTTCAGGCTGTCAATCAGAAACTCTATCGTAGACCTGCTGTAAATGATTTCATTCAGGGACTGAATTCTGTCTTCAGAAGCGATATGAACAGCAATTTCATAAAGAACGAGTGGGTTCAGTGTCTCATCCTTTTGAACCAGAATCGTCGTGTAAGACTGGTATTTCGGCTCAATTAAGTAAATAGCAAGCAGTGCAGCTATCACAAACAGTATGGGAGACAAAATCAATAACCAAACCCTTCGTTTTGCAGCTGCCTTCAGATCCTGAGCTACATCTTTTATTTCATACATAAATTTTAATCCGTAAGTATTTTAAAGAGTGGAATTGAATTACAGCTACATATTTGCAATTGTTATGCCAACGTTGAACAGCGTGCTTGCTCTAAATCATAAATTGCCTCTTTAAATATGCGTAGTGCCCGATTATAGCCCTTAATTTTTTTTAGTACGCAGATCCTTCCCTTCCCTTTTCTTCAGAATCGCATCGTATTTACTCAATCCACTCTCGTGATGTGAACTTACTACTCTATCAAGATGATCCGGATTTGAACTCTGCAGTACATCTACCGAGAACAAAATACCTTAAGGCTAAAATTAACAGCCACTTAAAACATCAATGGAAAGGGTGAAAATTTGTTTGGCATACTTGTTGTATTCAGTGAAGCCAGTCTAACCAATTATAAAATATCAGAAGATTCGCGATGATTTTGAGAACCAACCCACACTCCGGCTTTTATCCCTTCATTATCTTGGTTTTGATATTGACCCAGGCGTGTTCTTCAACAAGGGAGTTGCCTACCGATAGGTCTTATCAAGCCACAACTGTTGAGCGCTCAGAGGCTCCGGAATCAGAGAACACGTATATCGTTCGTCCGGGTGATGAAATGGAGATCCTGGTTTGGGAACAGCCGAGCTTTAACACACTTACCACTGTATCAAGGCTTGGTACCATTGCCATTCCTCTTGTAGGAGAGATAATGGTGGCTGGCCTTACACAAGAACAGCTGAAAAGAGACCTTGAAGGGAAGCTGGCAGAATTTATCAGGGGTGATATAAATCTGACGATCTCGATTCGAAACACAGATACCCTGATAGTCTCTGTGTTTGGAATGGTAACAAGTCCGGATAATTATTCGGTGGTGGATCAAACCTCCATTTTTAGAATTATTTCTACAGCCGGCGGTACCACCGAGGGGGCAAATCTTAAAAAAGTACAAGTATACCGCCATGCCAATCCAGAAGACTATGTTACACTTGATCTTTTTGAATATCTGGAAAGTGGTCAAATGAACTCTGCGGAACTTCTCGTTCGCCCCGGCGACATCGTGTACGTGCCCAAGAAGGACAATGTGGTACGCGAAATGTCAGAGTTTTTGCGAGACGTTATCATCCTATTCGGAATATTCAGAATCTTCAACTAAAATGAAAAATATTCTCACTTTTAGTATCCGACCGCTTATCACATTCAGTTTGATGCTGTTTTGCCTGTTACCTGTAATGGTACAAGCTCAAACCGACGACGGCAGGCAGGGTGTGCTGCCAAGCCAACTGTTTGATACCCGTTCTCTTTCCATGGCAAACTCAACGATTGCCGATGTATATGGACGACCATCTATCGGTGTAAACGCTGCACTCTCCGGATTGTCCAATGCCCCGGTGTTCGTCCAATTCAACTCCAATCACAATTGGGGCAATAACCTTATGCAGCACGATTTAACGCTGCCAACCTTATCCACAGGCCCTCATCATATTACCACACGGTTCAGTGTTATTCACCAGGGGCTTGATGACCTTCCTTTCACAAGTACCTCCTCATTGCCAGAACCGGATATCACAATGTACCGGGCCGACTTAGCCTATGCATTTGCCATCGGCCCCCATTTCAGTCTAGGTGCGCTTCAGAGTGTATCCTACACAACGAATAACGAAAATGATCAATACTGGAATTATTTTGCAGATGTAGGGCTGGTATATGCCCCCGACGGGCCGGTCTCTTATGGGTTGGTATTCCGGGGATTGGGACATGAAGTTGAATATGAAATCCTTGAAACCGGACAGACCCTGCTCAATCGCCGATTTGCAAGACAGACTCTTGAAATCGGCGTCACTTTTCGATACCCGATAGATAAAAGAACCTTTATGTCTGTCTCATTTGCTAACGAAAAACGGTTTAGCGAAGAGGGATTATGGTATAAAGGAGGCGTTGAAATCTCTCCGGCCTCATATGTTCACTTCAGAGGGGGGATCCTTGCCAACTTCGATCAATCACGTTTTATACCGCGGGCCGGCCTGGGTATTAACGCCGGCATAATTCAGCTTGATTATATGATTGCCCCTCAAAATCAGATTGGCGAGGAGTTCCACCAGGTTGGCCTAACTATTTCATTCTAAGCACAGGCAAATGTTACACGAAAACATAATATCCCATAAAAACAGAGAGCCTGAATTTGAAAGCAGTTTTCAGACCAAGAGCCCACTAATGAGAGATATTTTCCAGAAAGTGAAAAGCATCGCTCAATTGGAGAAGCATTTGATTTTGATTGGTGAAATTGGAGTTGGGAAAAAGAACATGGCACATGCCATTCACAGAAACAGCAGCAGAGCAACGGGCCCTTTTCATTCTTTCTACTGTATAAATACCAATGAAGATGAGTTTAAAGAAGCTTTTTGGGAACAGGTCTATGTTGAAAATGACCACCTGCTTTTAAAATATGATGTGCTGGAAAAGGCGAGTAACGGGATCCTTTATCTTAATAAATTTTCGGAGATGTCTGCTGCTTTTATGCTGAACATCATTGACTCCTATATACATGGTTGCAATCAGCTATTTCGCTACAATCAAACTTTATCGCCCCGTTTAATTATATCTATCAGCCAGGATTCATTTCAAGAATTCATGAAAACAGACGTCTGGAAAAAAATACTTGCTTTACTTAACCCGGTTTCAATTATGATTCCTCCACTCCGGGAAAGACGAGAGGACATTCCGGCATTCATACAGAAATTTATTGAAGAAGCCAGGATTTCCGAATCGGCTTGGCATCGTCTCGACATTGCAGATGGCGCTATGCAAGAATGTTTAGCCTACAGATGGCCCGGAAATATGCGGCAGCTTAAGAATGCCATTTATCAGGGCGCACTACTCTCCCAGGGAAACCTGATTGAGTGCAATCACCTCCCCTTTTCTATAAACTGGCAATTACCGTATCAAGATTATTAAACGACTTTATAAATATTCATTTCTTAAATGGCTTGTAAGCCACCTATGATCATCCTCTTCACCATATCTTTTTTGCTTCCATTGATGCTTTCCCTGATTCTTACCCCCAGGGTTATTACGTTTGCAAACAGGATTGGCGCCACCGATACTCCTGATGAGCGTAAGGTACATACCTCCGTGATGCCGAGAATTGGAGGGCTTGCCATCTTTCTTAGTGTAGCAGGAACAATTTTAACCCTGTATGTTCTGTTTCCTGATTTTCTTCCCAATTTATTGGACGGAAGTCACACAACATTGATCGTGGCTTTTTGCTTCATTTCTCTGTTTGGGCTTGGTTTCCGAGACGATCTCAAACCGCTCTCTCCGGAAGTAAAATTTGGTGTACAGCTTATTCTTGCCACGATCATCTATTTTGCAGGATTCAAAATTTCGAACATTACCAATCCTGTCGATACAGGACTGTTGGATATCGGTATGTTTGATTTACCCATTACCGTTCTCTGGATTGTAGGCATAACCAACGCATTTAACCTTATAGATGGGCTGGATGGCTTGGCTTCCGGCGTAGCTGTGATTGCCTGTATTTCAATATTTATAATCACCTCCCTGGGCGGAAATATTGAGGCTGCAATCTTCTCACTGATACTTGCAGGGGCATTGGTTGGATTTTTACGATATAATTTCAACCCTGCAAAAATATTTCTTGGAGATTCAGGCAGCCTGATCATCGGTTTTGCACTTGCCCTGCTATCGATACAGAGCACTGCTAAAATAACAACCGGATTTGCTGTATTGCTTCCCATTCTGGTACTTGCTCTTCCAATTACCGATACATTGGTTTCCATGATCAGAAGATTGATTGGCAGCTTTCTGGACAAAGATCCTGAAATGCCATCTCAATCAACTCTTCACCGCCTTCATGGAATGTTTTCCCCTGATAAACTGCACATACATCACAGGCTTCTTTCGTTGGGCTTAAGCCATCGCAATACCGTATTGGTGCTCTACATGGTCTCCGCGTTTTTTGCATTCAGTGGATTTCTGTTTACGCAGATAGATACTTTTCAAAGATCCCTTACACTAACGTTCGCTCTTGGACTTATACTGGTCATCTTTATAAAAAAATTACGTTATCACGAAATGGCCATATTCAGCAATGGCTTGATGATGCCATTCTATGAAAAGTGGATTCTAAAACGATCTGAATGGGTCGGTTTTGCCGATGGGCTTTTTATTGTCACCTCCTATTTGTTGAGCTATTTGTTGGTCTACCTTGTTAATCCTGTTGCCGTTGAACAACTGAACCTTGTATTTACACTTTTTCTTGTGCTTCCCCTTCAGCTTGCAACGTTTTGGATTACCGGTCTTTATCGCGAAAAAATGAACCAGTTTGGTATCGCCAACGCACTCCAAATTACTGCATCCATCGGCTCCGGTGTAGTTTTAACAGGCATTCTGTTTCTGTTCATTGAATCCCTATCTCTTATTATATCCGTCCAGTTTTTAATATTTAATTTTTATTTTCTGCTGACTTTTCTGACTGGATACAGATGCACGTATCAGGCTCTCTGCTATTGGTTTAACAGAGATAAAAAAACGGGAGAAAATATATTGATTTATGGTACCGGTAAATATGGTAACATGATTCTTCAAAATTTTGTTAACACTTCCGAAAATGATATAAAAGTGATTGGTTTTCTGGATGATGATCCGCGCCTGGAGGGAAAACTCATCCATGGATATCCCATTATTGGCGGCCACTGGGCCTTGTCGAGAACTCATCAGAATAATAAGATTGACTCTATATACCTGTGTGATGAGGACATACGCAGCGAAAACTTTAATCGTCTTCGAAAGATCGCCTCCCAAAATGGTATCACAATAAAAAAACTCAACATTACTCTTCATGATGTCGAAAACACAGATATCGTAGAGGAGTTTATACAAATGGGTGCTAAAAAATCCGAGAGCTCAAATATGATTGATCATCATGAATCATAAAATATCATATAAAAAATTCGGCTCCTGCCAATTTCCAACCAAATTGAACTCTTGTGTCCTCAAAATTATATAACGCATACCAACTGATTCGAAAGGGGGGGATTACTTTTTTTCTTACAGAATTAAAGCAACGCATCTATTCCCGACAGGTTGCACTTGGCCTTCAACGAGATCTGGAAAATGACTTCCAGGCACCGGAAGCCAAAATTGACATTCAAGTCCGGCCGCTTAGAATAGAAGATGTTGCTGAATTGCTGGCCACCCCAGCGAATTCATCCATAAACCCCCGATTAATTATCAATCAACAGAATCTGGTCAATGCACATATCCAAACCTGTTATGTTGCAGTAACCGACAATAACAAACCCTGTTACATGCAATGGCTGATTGGATATAACAACAATCCGGAAATAGAAAAGTATTTTAAGGGAAACTTTCCTCCATTAAAAAAACATGAAGCTCTTCTGGAAGGTGCCTACTGTAACCCTGCTTATCGGGGCTTACGAATTATGCCAAAGGCCATGGCCCTGATTGCAGAAAAAGCTGGTAACGTTAATGCCAGATGGGTGAATACGTTTGTAGATGTAACCAATATTGCCTCACTGAAGGGATGTGAGCGGGCCGGTTTTAAACCCTATCTCCAAAGACAAAACCGATGGTTCCTTTTTCACCGGACTGTCACCTTTTATCCCATTTCAAAAGCGATGGATGAGATGTTTTATATCGTCACCGAATCGGCCAGGCGTAAAAACAATGACAACCACCAAGTACCGCTGCGCAACCATACACCTACATTTTTTAAATCATCTTGATACACGAGTAATAGATTGAATAAAAAAATAAATTTTAGCGTTCTTATAGCTATAACCGTCCTGTTTTTTACGTTCTATAATACAGGTAGTGATAGAGTTGATCCCGATCCGGTTTCTGATAGCAATACCACTGTACATACAGGTTTTGTACATATACAGAACGGCATGTTTGCCCTGGATGGGAATGAGTTCCGTTTTGCAGGTACCAACGCCTATTACCTGCCCAACTATAATAAAATAGACCCAGATGTTGTGGAAAGAACCTTCAATACGTTTAAAGCAGCAGGTATTACCGTAGTTCGAATGTGGGCATTTTATGATGGATATGATTGCGGCTACAGCTCCGTCGATTCCGGTGAAAATGTGATACAGACTTCGCCGGGTATCTACAATGAAGAAGCACTGCGTGATTTGGATTTTGTGATTGCGAGAGGAAAACAGCAGGGCATAAAATTCATCCTTCCCCTTATCAACTTTTGGGACGATTTGGGCGGAATTTGCCAGTACAATACATGGGCGGGTGCCTCAAATCCATCTACCAACATGGCCTTTTTTCTCTCCAACAGCAGCACTCAAAACTGGTTTAAAGATTATATCAATATGCTTCTCAACCGTGTGAATACCATCACCGGTGTTGCTTACAAAAATGAACCGGCTATACTTTCATGGCAGATTATGAATGAAGGCCGGAATCGAGGACAGAATCCTGAAATACTTCGGGATTGGTATCGAGAAATCGCGCAGTATATCAAAACCATTGATCCAAATCATCTTGTTGGTACCGGCGAAGAGGGGTTTGATGAGGGAACACCGTCTATTTATTCCATTGAAGAATACAGCAACACATATGCTCTGCGCGCAAACGAAGGGACCAGTTATCTGCTGAATACGGCAATTCCTGAAATCGATTATGGAAATGCTCACTGGTACCCAACGGAATATGGCTTTGGCTATACCATAACACCAAACCTGTTGACAGCTCAAAAAGCATGGCTGATGGATCATTCACGAATAGCAAAAAACCATGGCAAGCCGTTCATCCTGGGTGAATATGGATTCCCGGGTTGGGGTGATGATCGTGTTTCCACAATGTACGCTGCACTTTGGGCCAAGGCTGAAAAGACAGAGCTGGATGGCAGTCTGCTTTGGCAGCTAACCTCTGATTATACGAAGTGCACAGAATTTGGCGGAAACATTTGCTGGCCTGGCGGCAGAGTTGATTCGGAGCTTTTCCTGGCTTTTATGAATCATATCAACCAGCTGCAAACAACGGCTCATCAATAACTAATTGGCTACAGTTCTTCCAGATTTTTCCGCCTTTTAACCGCTAACGATTTAAAATAGGTGGGCGTAAGCCCTGTAACTTTTTTGAACTGGTTGGAGAGGTGGGCCACGCTGCTGTAGTTCAATTTGTAGGCAATTTCGGTCAGGTTAAGCTCATCATAGAGCAGCAACTCTTTCGCCCTCTCAACTTTGTGCATGATGATATACTGCTGGATGGTAGCACCCTTTATTTCAGAAAAAACATTCGACAGGTAGGTATAGTCGTATCCCAGTTTCTCACTGATATAATTTGAATCATTCATCTTTGGAGCTTCATCCGAGTAGTGAACCATCTCAATAATCACTCCCTTTATTTTTTCAACGAGGACATTTCGTTTATCATCAAGGAGCTCCAGCCCCGACTTCTTTAGGTTATTGTTGAATATCTCCAGCTGTTCATGTGAGATACTCTCCTTTATTTCCACCACTCCGAGATCAACTGCAATACAAGTAAGGCCAAGTTTTTGAAGTTCGGTTTTAACCAACATCTTACATCTCAGGCTAACCATATATTTTATATATAATTTCATTTTGCCGGATTAAAAGTAGATTTAAAATATATCTGTTTATTTTAAATCGACTTTACATACAAAGATATGTTTTTTACACATCCTACATATATGTAACATTTTCCACATTTCTATAATGTCGGCAAAAAAGCTGCTGTCGATTTTTTGACTCTTATAAACTGCGACCGGCAAAACAGGAGAGGTTCAAACATTAAAATTTTCTAATATATTTATTTGCGCTAATCTCATGGTGAACAGGCGCTTAAGAAGATCGCCGTTATTTTCTCTCTAGTTATGTTAAATAATTGTGAAACAATTCCTGCGCTGAGGAGTTTTCTAATGAAGCTCTCCCCTAATTGTGATTACGAATTTTGTGATGTGAATTCCGGCCGTAGCTACTCTTACATGATTACAATGCCTCACTAAAACGCTCTGAATAAACTCTGTTCTTTATTAATACTGCTCTAATGTTGCTCTAAATAGAGAACGTTTTTATTAAAAAAAGCTCAATCTGTAACTCTCATTCTAATGAAACGCTCTACTAATCACATAGTTTATGCAATTCTTATACTTCTCGTCATTACAAATTGTGATACCACTCAAACTAAAACCACAAACCCTGAAGAAACACTATCGATTGAACTTGTCGCTCCTGAAAACAATTCAACCGAATTATCATTAGAAACGGAGCTTGTTTGGAGCCGAATAAAAGGCGCCCAAACCTACCGGTTGTTACTTTCTGAATCTGACGATTTTGAGACACCGGAAATAGATACCACCGTAACCGAAACGTCAATCGCAACTCACCCGCTCACGCCGGAAACAACCTATAACTGGAAAGTGTACCCTATTAAAAGGAACCAATCCGGCCCATGGTCTGAAGTATGGAGCTTTACGACCAAGCCTGAGGCGGACTCACCGACGCCGCCCTCTTTTAGTTCCTATATGCAGGTTCACAATTCCAATTTTGTAGTGGATGGACAGACCGTGCACTTTGCCAGCACGAACGCCTACTACCTGCCGAATTATGAAAAACTAAATCCTGCCGTGGTAGACCGTGCCATGGATCTTTTCCAGAATACGGGCATCACTGTAATTCGAATGTGGGGATTTTATGACGGATTTGATTGCGGTTACAGCAAGAATGATTCGAATGAAAATGTAATCCAGACCTCTCCCGGGGTGTACAGCGAATCTGCCCTCAGAGATCTGGACAACGTAATCGCCAAAGGTAAAGAGCGGGGTGTAGGGTTTATCATACCGTTTATTAATTACTGGGACGAGTTGGGCGGAATTTGCCAGTATAATACCTGGGCAGGTGCTTCAAACCCTTCTACCAATATGGCGTTCTTCCTGTCCAACAGCGATACTCAAAAATGGTATAAAGATTATATCAAGATGTTGCTGAACCGGGTCAATACAGTAACCGGTATTGCCTATAAAGATGAACCGGCCATTGTTGCATGGCAAATCATGAATGAGGGCAGGAACCCCGGCGCTAACCCAACCGTGTTGCGAGACTGGTACCGGGAAATGGCTCAGTACATCAAATCCATTGATCCTAATCACCTGCTCTCTACCGGTGAAGAAGGATTTGATGATTCCAGTTTAGGTGTCTGGCAAAATGATGGATCATTCACCCATCCTGATTATTCCACCGACCAGTATTCAAACACATATGTGCTGCGTGCAAGTGTGGGATCAAGCTATGCGCTAAACACGGCCATACCCGAAATTGATTTCGGAAACGCTCACTGGTATCCATCCGAGTACGGCTTTGGTGCAACTATAGATGAAGATCTGTTGCGGGCTCAGCGAGCCTGGCTTGATGATCATCAAAACATAGCCAAAGACTATGGCAAGCCATTTATTATTGGTGAATTTGGATTTCCCGGATGGGGCGATGAGAACGTAAGTACGATGTACAGCGCCCTCTACCAACATGCCGAATCGATCCGGCTGGACGGAAACCTTTTGTGGCAACTGACAGCCGACGGCACCAAATGCTGGGAATTTGGCGGTAATATTTGTTATCCGGACGGACGCGTTGATACCGGTCTATACAACGATTTCAAAAAGCACGTTGCCAACATGAACGGTTTGTGACAAACGTAGCTCCTGGTAATGATTTTATCGGGAACTATCGAACACCATCCATTCGGTAGTATACATTGTTTCACGTATAGCTGAGCCCGTAATTAGGGCTCAGCTTTTTTTTTGGGAATAGCCAACGGAATGAAAGCGTTCCGGAGGTAAACAGAGTATAACGATCGTTCTCAATAAGACGGCGCAACTGCCCCTCATCTATATTGAAATCGTTGTGAGCCGATGTATACTTTTTACACATCATCGATCTTTTTGAGCCCTGTTCTCTGTGTAACAAGAGATAAAACAGCAAGCATTTAAAATGAATATGCTTGAATGGAACGCATAGCCGCACTTTTACCAACCCGGAAAAAACATATCAGCCAATTGGCATGGATATTGCTTCTAAGCAATTATACAGAATATGAATCTGAGACAACCACAAATACACAACGAGAGTAAAATATTATGAAAAGTAAAATGAGAATATTTAACCTTGCCCTTACGGCACTGCTATTTGTTTCAATTATCAGTTGCAAATCGTCATCGACAAATACACCTCCCGAGGAAGTTTTCAACTTAACAACGAGTGTCATGCCTGAAGAGGGGGGAACGTTGACCCCATCCAGTGGCACTTTTGATAGAGGGACCACAATTGATATTACCGTAAATGAAAATGAACTCTGGGTATTTGATCGCTGGGAAGGTGATCTTGATGGTAACTTACCCGTTGTTTCGCTGACTTTTGATCGCGATAAAAACATTGCCGCTGTTTTTGAAAAGATCCAGAATCCATTATTTGCTATGGGCTACAACCACAACGGCCAGCTGGGAGACAGAACCGCGGCTGATCGACCCGACCCTTTGCTCAGTATAAATAATGTAAAGACAGTTGCAGCCGGATCCTGGCACAGTTTAGCTATAAAGAATAATGGAACACTTTGGGGAATGGGCTACAACCAATTTGGACAGCTTGGTGATGGAACAGTCGTTGACAGGCACAGCCCTGTAATGATCGCGCCCGATGTCAGCGAGATCTCCGGGGGTGAAAGACATAGCATTTTTGTTACCGTTGATGGCACACTATATGCAATGGGTGATAACGGTGAAGGTCAACTGGGAGATGGAACAACCACAATGAGGGTTAATCCGATACAGGTCGACACGGATGTGAAATCTGTTGCTGTGGGCGAATGGCACAGCCTCTATATTAAAAATGATGGCTCCTTGTGGGGAATGGGCAGAAATACCGACACGCAGTTGAGTAGTGACACCACGGCCTTGTTCTACCTTAACCCGGTACAGATCGATTCTGACGTCATTAAAGTAGCGGCAGGCGATCGCTTTACATTATACATAAAATCAAATGGCTCCCTTTGGGCAGTCGGCGGAAATGCGTCCGGGCAGTTGGGTGATGGAACGCTAACAAACCGCACTGAACCGTACCAGGTTACCACCGACGTTATATATGCGGCGGCCGGAAGGGATCACAGCCTGTTTATTACCAGTGATGGCACGATGTTGGGGATGGGTAATAATATTGACGGGCAATTGGGCATAGAAAGTGATGGCATCGTTATTAGAAACCCTGCTGTCATAGATTCGGATGTTACCAATGCCAGTGGCGGTAATCGTCACACCGTCTACATCAAGGGCGATGGTACACTTTGGACAATGGGATTAAATGAAAACGGACAGCTTGGAGATGGAACAACAACGCAGCGCGTGAACCCCTCTATGGTCGATACCGATGTAGTGCAAGTAGCGGCAGGTATACTTCACAGCCTCTACATAAAAGAGTAAACGGATCGTATCCGGCCTCAAACATGGAGTAGGGGCCGGATAATTTATCTTAACGACCACAGTTTCCCTACGTTTTTGACACAAAATGTACAGCCTTCTCGGTCTTTGACATCTGCTTTGCTCCTGCCGGATTGTTGAGGAAAATCAGCCTTTGTTTGGCCTTAGGCGTGATCAGTTCACACTGCTAATCAGGAAGGAAATAGGAGGGGGGATAGTTGAGCAAAACCGGTTGTGTGGGTTACTTTATATCTGATGCCAGAGTAGAATTAAATTGAGCAATTATTACTCTTAACCTGAGTTCGATTCTCAATCCAATTTTTCGATTCTCAATCCAATTTAAAGAGTCCCGAAAGTCCCCTCCTTTTCAAGGAGGGGATTTAGGGGTGGTTAAAATTGGGCTCATTAGTAAATTTTTGGTTCAAGTCCTCATTAAAACACTGCAACCACCCCCAACCCCTTCCCAAAAGCTTACGAAGGAGGGAAGTGCTTTTTTGCCCTTAATTATAATCGAACTCAGGTTCTTAGGCATATGTCTCGCTTTCATACTTGTCCAGTTTGTTATGAAGGGTTTTCCTGGCAAAGCCCAGAATCTTCGCAGCTTCCGTTTTATTATTATCCACGGAGTTCAATGTCTGATGAATCGCCATTCGTTCAATATCATCCAAGCTCGTCCCTACCGGAATATGGAGATAGCCGTTGTCTCCGTTATGATATGCAGACAGATGCTTCTTATCCGCTTTTGTAATGGAGGCGGGCAACATGTCAATTGTAATCAGGTCACTTGCATCTAAAAGTACCGTACATCTCTCAATACAGTTTTTGAGCTCCCGAATATTTCCCGGCCAATCATAAGCCATCATCATCGCCAAGCTGTCATCATCAAATGAAAAACCATCTCTTCCGTACAGGTCGCAGAAATGGCTTTTGTAGAACTCCACAAGCAGTGGAATATCTTCTTTTCTGTGTCTCAACGGGGGTATATAAAGTTCAATCACATTCAGTCGATAGTATAGATCTTCCCGAAAACTTCCTGATTTAACCTGGTCATCAAGGATCTTGTTTGTTGCCGAAATCAAGGAAACATCAACATGGATTTCCTCCTTACCTCCTACTCTTCGGAATGAGCCAAGCTCTACCGCACGCAGTAATTTTACCTGGGCACCAAGCGACATTTCACCAATCTCATCAAGAAAAAGTGTTCCTTTATCTGCAAGTTCAAAGCACCCTTTCTTTTGATAATCGGCTCCCGTAAATGCTCCCTTTTCATGGCCTAATAATTCACTCTCTACCAATTCATTCGGGATAGCACCACAATTTACAGTAACCATATTCCGGTTTTTATTAGTATTGTGATAGTGCAACAATCCTGCAAAAACTTCTTTACCGGTTCCGTTTTCTCCCGTGATCAATACTGTTGCCTTGGTATGCGCAATCAATTTGATTTTATGATAAAGATTAATCATAACATTGTTCTGAGTTATCAATATCGGTTTATTCATATTTGTTTCCCCAAGTTTTTCACCACTTTTTCTCTTTAAATATTTGTTAACCCGAATATACAGTACGTCGCCAGGATGGTTGATTAACCTATTAAAAACTTTACAAAACCACCTTTTCGCCCAAACTGGGGGTCAAAAGTCATGGTTTTTTAAACGCCTGCTATGTACGCGTGTCTTGTTGTAAGTAATTATGAATTATCAGACTTACAACCGTTACAACAATCGATATTTCACTTACACTTATTACGTAAAGCACGGATATCGTATGTAAACCGAACCGTTCTTTATCTTATTTGAGAGCTCGGAGGGGCCGGCAGATATTCATTGGCCTATAATCGGATTACGAAATACATTTCAAAGAAAGGAGAGGCCGCTCTTTACGGTTTTACAAATTACCCAAACCAAATTCCTTTTACGCACTTTTTATAGCGGTAGAAATCCTTACAAAGGATCATTGAGCCCCATTGATATTCCGGATATGAGACGGTAACACCTGCTTCCTGGAAATTGGCATTATTCTAAAATTACTCTGTATAGATCTGTTAAATATGTAACTCAAATGCTACAGCATATAACGCTCTAAAGCTTTATTTGTCACAGATTATAGATGCGTCAATGATCTTTCATACAATGGAAGCAATCACAGATTTTGAGGTCCCAAAAAAGGGGAGCGAAAGCTGAAATGAAGCAACAATTCAACAATCAATCAAAATCAACATGAAACTTTCGTTCATTATAGTAACCACCTTAATTGTGGCAGCCACTGGGGTAATTGCAGGAGTGGTGTTTTCCTCCGGTAACGGGTCAATAACGAGAAAAACAAAGCTCTACAGAGATAGCTTAATAGATAATTTTTACGATTTCGCGGATTTGGTTTCTCATCCATTTGAAAGCCTGAAGGAAGAAACCATGCGACTAAACGATAAAGCCAATGCAAAATCAAAAAAGATCAAAGCTGAGCTAGATCAAAAACTAAACTGAATAAAACAATTCAATCTAACCCTTACATGATGAAAACAATATATACCATACTTGCTTCTGTAATGTTGGTGTGCGCTATCCAAACAACATCTTTTGCACAATCAACAACCATTACAGAAACGTTTAAGAAACATTTTAACGAAACCGTTCAGCAGGTTCAAAAAACCGAACATGCCGACGAAAAGCGACTGATTCTGAATGATTCATTTACCAAAATGATCACCTCCTTAGACCGCATTGAGTCACTGGCAAATCTATCTGAAGATCAGATTGTGCAGATTGATAACTACAGGATGGGAATAGCAGAAAAACAGAATGAATTAAACGGCCTGGACGGGTTTGACCAAATACTGGATGAAGATCTGGATGACTTTTCCAATTTTTCCCAGGATTTCATTGAGCAGGCCAACCGCACCATTACCATAGGTGCCACAACACTTCTGTTGATCATTATCATACTGATTTTGATATGAATCCGTACGTCTATACTTGGATCTTATAGAGAGAGCGAGAGCGTTTAGAGAGTCCCTTTTATCCATCTTGAGGAGTCATTCCTAAAGATGGTTCATTGGGACTCTTTTTCTTGTTCTAATTGCCGAATCATTTATTGGAGGCTTTGAAAAACCAGGATTTTTGGTCAAGATCGAGGCCAAAGGGATTTTAAAACCGCAGCATATTGGTTATATGTGAGGATTTTAAAATCCCGCTAACGAAGAGCTTGGGCAAAAAGACCGTTTTGCAAAGCCTCCTTATTGGACTCACGCCCCTTATCATTCCCAAACATGAACCATCTTTTTCCAGGCCTGATTATTATCACCCTACTCCTTTTTGCGGGATGCAGCCACACCGCTGAGCTAACCGGAGACACCATGCAGGAAGATGGAAGGGAGATAAACTATTCGGTGATCTATTACATCCACGCCGACTCTGATTATCTCTTTCATGATTCTGAGGGCAATCCGGTTCGGGAAAATTCCCAGGTTCTTGAAACGGCAATGTACGTTGGTGAAGAGGCCCTCTCGGGCGAAGTTTTTATCTATCACCAGCGGTCGGAAAAGAAAACATTGGGTCTGTTTCCGCGACGGAGCAGCCGGTTATACCACTACAGGAATGGCAAACTTATTGGCCACATAAAATATCGCCACCCGGATAAAAAAGAAGCCTTTCTTGCCACCGAAGCAGATTTATTAACTCAATACAGAAGCGATAATCGGTCGGATCATCATCAGAATTACTTTCTCTTTTTTGGCCACGAAATACCCTCAGAAAACGGCAAAGGCTATCACCTCACCTTGCCCGCGATAGATGTAAACACCCTATCGCTTGCCAAAGGTGTTCAGAATTTATTACTGTCGGATGCGGATCGGTTGAGCCTCGCCCTTCTCTCGACGTGCAACAACGGAACCCCTGCAATGGCTAAGCACCTGATCCCTTTTACGGATGTGCTGCTGGCCTCCCCGCAAAACTTGCACCTTTCCCACATTGACACTGAACGTTTGGCCCTCCTGGAAAGTGAGCCCGGGGTTTTACCGCTTCAGTTGGGCCGAGCCATGGCAGAAAAAACCTATCAACGTCTTGAAGATACCGTACATACCACCATCACTCTTGGTTTGTACGATTTAAAAAATGTAGAGGCCTACATCAACTCTCTTACCTCCATCGTGGCTGGAAATAATACCACAGATCCATCGGCTCAATTTCAGGACAATACAGATTGTGCCGAGTCTTCGGTTTGGGATCCTGAAAATTACCGTAACGGTGTGCACACATGGTACAAACCGGCACGGTTTGGACGGCAGTCGGGCCACAGCACACATTCGGGGTGGGGCTGTAAGCCGGGTGTGAAATAGAGGCTTTTGATACCTCTGGAGTGTACTACAAAGTGCCCCCTTCGAAGGAGCACCTTTATCTTTTCCAACCCGGAGGGCCGGGGAATTAAACCACTTAAGATAAGCCCTCCCCGCGGTTAAATGCGTGATCTATATAAGATCTTCCGTTCATTTCGTAACACTCCCTGGTTAAAAATCATGCATTTTACTTGCACTTGAAGGGATTCCAAATGGATGAAATAACCCTATCAAAAATGTTGGAGAACCATACGATGAAATTTTATCTGATTACAATAGTAACCTTACTATTCATGACGGCAGGCACAGTTCATGCTCAACATGTAAATATCGGTACCAAAATAGGGCTGAATTCATACTCCATCAATAACGACAGTGGCTCGAATTTTGATTCAAAATTGGGGATTCATGCGGGTATTTTTGGGCATGCTCACCTGACCAGGCAACTTGGGTTTCAGCCGGAGCTTGTTTACTCCACACAGGGTGGAAAGACCGGAAATACCGATTTCAATCTCGACTATATCAATGTACCGGTTCTGTTGCAGTATATGTTTGATAATGGTTTCAGAGTTCAGGCCGGCCCGCAAGTTGGGTTTCTTGTACGAGCAAAAGCAAAAAACGGCAATTCTACACTGGATGTTAAAGATCAGTTCAAAACCATCGATGCAGGCTTAAGTTTTGGCGCAAGTTATATCCATGTGCCCAGCAGCTTTGGAATTGATGCCCGGTATAATCTCGGGTTAAGGGATATATCAGAAGTGTCGGGCCCGAAGTTTACCAACAGGGGGTTGCAGGTAGGCATATTTTACCTGTTTGGCAATAGAAATTAATGCCGGCTTATCGATTCAACGTCGCTTTTTTCCACTTCATGAAAAATTAAACTCACCTATTATGAATATCTTAAAATCAACACTCATCATATCCCTGCTGCTGGCCGGAATGTTCTACTTTACAGGTTGTAAGAGCTGGAGCAATACAGCTAAAGGTGCAACCATTGGAACGGGTGCCGGTGCGGCTGTTGGGGCTGTTATCGGTAAAACACTCGGTAATACAGCCGCCGGAGCCATTGGCGGAGCTGTTGTTGGCGGCACTGCCGGTGCAATTATCGGGCGCAATATGGATCAAAAAGCGAAAGAAATGGAAGAAGAGATGGATGGTGTTACCGTGCAGCGTGTTGAAGAAGGAATTGCTGTCAGCTTTGATAGCGGAATACTTTTTGATTTTGACTCATCAACCCTGCGCCCCGCTTCGCATGATAATCTCCAGAAACTGACCAGCATTGTAAATCGCGATAAAGATACCATACTGATGATTGTGGGCCATACCGATTCGAGAGGCGACGCGGATTATAATCTGCGCCTGAGTGACCGTCGCGCGCAATCTGCTAAAACATTTCTTGTCTCTCAGGGGCTTGCTTCATCACGAATTGAAATTGCTGGCCGGGGAGAATATGAGCCTATTTCCGAAAACGAAACGGATGCGGGAAGGCAGAAAAACCGCCGGATTGAAGTAGCTATTTATGCGAGTCCGGAGTATGTGGACCGAGTGAAATCAGTGAATTAGATTTAACGCATTGATCTGATTTCGGCTTTTATACATCCCGGTATGCCTACATTTGTTTAGTGGCAAAATGAATTACAGGTAGAGGTCGGTTCGGATAGTTCCCATTCGAACCCAGCTACGATTCAGTAATCACATTGTAAACGCTTGCAATTTTAAGTACTATGAAATTATGGAAAACAAGAAAGAGTTCCCTCCAATACGTCGTAAGCTTACTGTGTTTCTTACCGAAGATGATGAAGATGACCGCCTTCTATTTAAAGAGGCCATTGACGAGCTGCCGGTAACTGTCCAACTCAGCATTTTTATGAATGGAGACGAGCTGATGGAGTGGCTCAAAAATACAAAAAACAAATTGCCTGATGTTCTTTTTCTTGACCTGAATATGCCCCGTAAGAACGGATTTGCCACTTTAGGTGAAATAAAAAACGATGGCAAATTACAGGATTTGCCGGTGTTTATTTTTTCTACAGCTACAAACAGGGAGTTGATAAAGCAGGTATTTAAAGATGCTGCACATTACTATATCCGCAAACCCATCCATTTTTGGCAGCTTAAGGAGCTGATTTATAAATCACTTAAAATGATAGCGGAAAATGATACGACTCTTCCCAACAGAGATAGCTTCTTGTTAACCATAGATTAATAAAAAGACAGTGAAGTCAAAAAAACAGTCCGGTAAACAGAAAAAAAAAAGCGCCGAGAATGAATCAATTTTTCCGGTTGTGGGTGTCGGGGCTTCTGCCGGGGGTTTAGCTGCTTTTAAAAAATTACTCAAGTCCATTCAGGAAAAGCCCGGCATGGCTTTTTTATTTGTGCAGCATTTAGATCCGGATCACGAAAGCCTGCTGCCCGAAATACTTCAAAAAGAGACAAAAATGCCGGTAGTAGAATTGTCGGGGGAGTGTAACATTGAGCCGAACCACATCTATGTGATGCCCAGTGACAAATTGATGAGTGCATCAGGTGGAAAACTGCGACTCACAGATCGGCCCAAAAAGAACAAATCAGAGCGTATTCTTCCCATCGACCTGGTTTTTTCGGCACTTGCTGAAATTTATGAATCACATGCCATTGGGGTGGTGCTGTCGGGTACGGCATCGGATGGCACCAAAGGTTTAAAAGCCATAAAAGGTGCCGGGGGCATCACCTTTGCACAGAATATGGAGTCGGCAGAATACAATGGAATGCCCGGAAGCGCAATTCAGGCCGGAGTCGTTGATTTTGTGCTTCCGCCTGAAGAGATCCCCAAAAAATTGCTCGAGATAAAGCACTTCATCAAAACGGGAGATGCTTTAGATACTCCATTGGAGACGGATGAGGAAGGTGCTTTTATGCAAATTATCACCCTGCTGGGAGTTAGAAAAGGCACCGATTTTACCTATTACAAACAGACCACAATCCGCAGAAGAATACTTCGGAGAATGGCGATTAACAAAATTAAAAAGGTGTCTGCCTATCTTGAATATTTAAGAGAAAACAAAGAGGAGCAGGATACCCTCTACAGTGATTTTTTGATCCCGGTTACCTCGTTCTTCCGTGACCAGAAAATATTCGAAAATTTAGCCGATCAATTTTTACCGGATCTTATAGACAACATTCCCGATGACAAGACCATTCGGGTATGGGTTGCGGGCTGCAGCACGGGAGAGGAGGCCTATTCGCTGGCCATTCTGTTCAGAGAGTTGTTAGAGTCCCGGTCTATGGGCAAATTCGACAAAAAAGTGCAGATTTTTGCATCTGATTTAAGCGAATCCGCAATCGACAGGGCTCGATTGGGTATTTATTCGACTGCTGAATTGACTGGGGTATCTGAGAAACGAATTAAGAAGTACTTTGCCAAATCAAATGGAAATTTCCAGGTAATCCGGCAAATAAGAGATATGTGTGTGTTTGCCGTCCATAATTTTTTAAAAGACCCGCCTTTTGGTAAAATAGATCTGATAAGCTGCCGTAATGTCCTGATCTATTTTGAACCCTATCTGCAGAAAAAAGCACTCTCCACATTTCACTACGTGCTGAATAAAAAAGGCTTTTTATTGCTTGGAAAATCAGAAACAACAGCCGGTGTTCCCGGCCTCTAT
>JBLRWO010000049.1:0-22400 GCA_047921215.1 Cyclonatronaceae bacterium
GACGATCATCCAAATACATTGATGGTGATGAGCAACCTTGCAGGTGCCTACACTGATGATGAACAGTATGAAAAGGCAGAAGCCCTTCTTCTTCAAAGAATTCCGCTCAGCAAGCAACGCTATGGAGAAAACCACTGGAGGGTTGCTACTGGTGAGGATGGTTTGGGACGATTTTATCTTAATGCAAAGAATTTTGAGCGTGCGGAAGAGATGTTTAAAAAATCCACTGCTTTATACAGCGAGTCGCTTGGTGTGACTCATAATTGGACAGCAATATCTACAGTATATCTTGCTTTTTGCAAGGCGGTGAATGGTTCCACTGAGGAGAGTGACATTCTGTTTCGGGATTCTTACGCAACCCTTCTTTCAAACAAAGATAACTTTGAGTATTATGAAAAAACCATGTTTGAAATAATGCTGAATTTTTTAAAGATGCATCCGATGAATGTTTGGCATGAGGAAATTGCTTTGCTTGAGGAATTGAAGAAATAAACGATTCCCGGCCCGTCGCAGACCTGGTGAATGTAGGTGCAGTGATTACCGCTTATTCCAGTATAGTCACATAAGAAAAACCGGTGCCCGGTTGGGCATTCAGCGTAGAACAGCACCAGACATTAGCGCTTCCCTTCAGACTGGTAAGTCCTTTAAACCCCTCGCCAGAGCATATAATGCCGGTTTATGAAACGATTATATTATCGTACATTAAATGCCTGAATTGTGTGGATCATGCGTTATCAAGCTCTCAACTGGAATTGAATAGTACATTTATGGTTTTTCCGTTATGGAGATTACCCGGCTATTAATAAAAGCAAGCAGGGGGGATACAGAAGCCTATAACAAACTGTATCCGCTCGTTTATGAAAAGCTGATCATTCTGGCCCAAAAGCAGCTTAACAGGGAATACAGCGAGCATACGCTTTCCAGGACCGACCTCGTTCATGAGGCCTATGTGAAAATGGTGGACCTGCAAAAAGTAGATATCCAGGACAGGTCCCACTTTTATGCCATTGCAGCGCGGTCGATGCGGCAGATTTTGGTGGATTATGCCCGGAAGAAGAAATCACTGAAAAGGAGAGGAGATGACCAGGTCATCGATTTCGATAATCAAAACCTTGATGCCGATGCGCATTCCGATCAGATTTTGGCACTCGACGATCTGCTGAATCAATTAAAACAGCTCGACGAACGGATTTACAGTGTAGTTCAATTTCGATTTTTTGGAGGATTGAGTATTGATGAAACGGCCGAAATATTGAATGTATCTGCTGCTACGGTAAATCGTGACTGGCTGAAGGCCCGTGTCTGGCTTTACCAGCAACTAAAGAAATCGCTATGAATAGTTTCTGTTTGAAAAAGGCTTTCGCCTGAAATTATGACCAAACAACGATGGGAGCAAATCATATCGGTAGTAGACAGGGCGCTTGATCTCGATAGTGCCGGGCAATTGCCATTTGTTGAGGCTGAATGCAAGCATGACCGGGCGCTCAGGGATGAGGTTGTGAATTTTCTGAGTTCAATCGGTCCCTCGGAATTATTCTGGGATGATATGCTTGAATCAAGTGAGGCCCTTGTTAATGAGCTGGCCTCATCCGCAACAACCGCGGATGAATTTTCCCCTCCCACGTATCTGAAACAGGCCGGACCCTATAAAGTGATCGAGCTGATCGCCCGGGGCGGCATGGGCAATGTATACCTGGCGGAACGCAGCGACGGGCAGTTCAAGCGCAAGGCGGCCGTCAAAATATTGCGCAGAGAGCTCACATCAAAGCATCATGTGAACATGTTCTATGAAGAACGGGAAATCCTTTCAAGCCTGGAACACCCGAACATAGCCCGGTTGTACGACGGCGGCATAGCGGACGGACGTCCCTACCTGGTGATGGAATATGTGGAAGGGGAGCCTGTGAGCAGTTACTGCAGCAAAGAGAGCTGTACGTTTGAAAACAGGATGGACCTGTTCAGGCAAATGTGTGATGCCGTAAAATATGCGCACCGGAACCTGGTCGTTCACCGGGATCTTAAACCGGACAACATCCTTGTAACCCGTGATGGCACTGTTAAAATCCTGGATTTCGGAATTGCCAAAGTTCTCGACACCGAGTTGACGCACGGGAACACCGCGAAAGAGGATGACGGCCATCGCCTTTTCTCCATTCATTACGCGGCTCCCGAGCAGATGACCGGGGGGCGGATCACCACATCAACCGATGTATACGCCCTCGGCCTGTTGTTGTATGAAATGCTCACCGGTAAACGGCCTTTCGACCTTACGGGAAAAAAACGGTCTGAGGCCGAACAGATCATATGCACCGAAACGCCGCCCGGGGCCGGATCAAACGACCCCGATGCATTCTTTTCCGGAAAACGCAAGAGTGACCTTGACGCCATCATCGGTAAAGTATTGCAGAAAGCGCCTGAAGACCGTTACGCATCGGTCGATCAGCTGATCGATGATGTTCAACGGTACCGGGCCGGCCTGCCGGTATCTGCACTCCCGGGCACCTGGTGGTACCGTTTCCGCAGGTTCATCGGCAGGCATCCGGAGATGGTGGTGGCTGTTGTAGTGGCTGTGCTGGCCGCGGGGGTGTACCTGGTAACCCTCAATCTGCATGCAGCCAGGCTGAATGACCAGAGGGCAATTGCCGAGGCAGAAAGGGATGTTGCAGAATTCGCCCGGCAACGGGCCGAAAAGGAGGCAGCACGGGCGGAAGCGATCACAAACCTGCTCTTTGACGCGTTCGAGCAGGCCGATCCTGCCGGTAAACTGGGTGCTGATGTAAAGATGCGGCATATTCTCGACGCAGGGGCGGATCGTGCGCTAACAGATCTTCGCGATCAGCCCGGCCTTCAGGCAGATCTGCTTTTCACCATGGCCGAGGTTTACCGGCGTATAAATGTACGTACCCGGGCGCGACCCCTCGCTGAACAGGCACTGGCTATACGGGAGAATATGGTTGTGCACGATTCCGGAGACATCTTTGAAAGCAGGCTGCAGCTTGCGCGGATTTTAGGGGGTGGCAGGGCAATTCAGGAGAATATGGAACAGGCACTCGCCATTTATAAGGATCTCCTGCCGGAAGCGGAATTGCGTTACGGGCATGACAACCTCCGTTTCGGGCAGTTTCTGGTCGCTTATGCCAATGCGTACGACTGGGATCTGCACGGCGACCAAAAGCTGGAGATGTTCGATAAGGGTATCGCTTTATTGCGCCACTCTAAAGGGCCGGACTATCAGCTGGCCCTGGCGCAGGCGCTTACCGAATCGGCCGGTTTTGAAGGGCACCGGCATCTCTCAAATGATGGTGCTCTGGAACGCCTTAATGAGGCGCTGCAGATCAGGCTCGCGCTGCACGGAAGAAATCACGGCAGTGTGGCAACGACCATGAGCAATATGGCCCTCCGGCTTGAAACCATTGATCCGTTGGCCGCCGATACCCTGATGAGCCAGGCCGTGGAGATCCACCGCGCCTGGGCCGGCGATTCCCATACCACAACCATCACACTCATCAACAACTATGCGGGCATCCTCCGGGAACGCGGCGAGCTGGAAAGGGCGGTGCCCTATTACAGGGAAGCCCTGCGCCTGCGGCAGCTCCATCAGCCCGATGAACGCGGTGCCAATGCCTATTCACATTTCGGCCTGGGCGTTGTCCTGATCGATCTCGGCCGGCCGGCAGAGGCCATTTCTCACCTCGAGTTTGTGGCCGAAACATTCGGGGAAGACGACTTCCGCGGCCAAAGGGCCCGTGCGCAGCTTCAGCGCGCACATGACATGCTGCGCTGAGGGGCTGCCTTTCGTTGTAAATCAGTTTTTTACATTATCGGAAACGGACCTGTGAAATTACCATTGATTTCACTTCCCTTGCTGGAAACGTCCCAGGTAATAGTATAGGTGGAATCACTTTTTTCAAGGGCAACGGTACCGGCATCAATAATGACATCAGAACCAAATACCTTGATTTGTCCGTATTCGATGGAGTTAGGTGCCGTGGTAGACTCCAGGAATGTATAGTTTCCGGGTTCGAGTGAAGAGAGTGAAGGAGAATTCAAAAACACCGTTATAACGACGCCTTCACCTTGTAACACCCAATTTTCATCAAATCCGAAACCCTCAGACCATACATGAACGGCATACGACCTGGTTCCTTCATCAGGGTTCTCTCCCCAGTCATCGAGCAGCCCCGTTTCCATCCGGTATGTTTTTTGGTCAAAGGTCAACGAGTTTGCCGAACCTTCTTCAATCAACGTTTCATCAGTTAAATTTTCTTCTATTTCAGGTTTATTTTCGACTGTATTACATCCTGTAATGAACAAAAGAAGAACTGCAAGACCAAGCAATCTAGTGATGTTCTTTCTGACAGATATTGTGAATTGATTTTTCATTTTTTGCATGATTTAGTTGTTTTGTGATTTTGTGAATTCAGATACTTATAATGAGGTAGTGGTTACGTTCGAGCAGATTTGTGTACCCGCCTCACAGACATTGTGTGTGAATATTCCCCCACCGTTTTGGCCTGTATGGTCAATATATTCTCCGGAGTCAGTTATGCCAGGAGCGATCAGGGTACCATCGCGGTAGATGTCGACCGTTGCAGATTTGGCACCGCTCCAGGAGAGATCGATGATGATCCGTCCCCGTACTTTATATCCGTTTGCGGTTAGAACAATGTCGCCGGGTGCTATTACATCATCACTCACGTAGATATTTTTTGACGTGCTTCCCGTGCCGCCGTCGTTATCGGTAACCGTAAGTGAAACGGCATACGTACCGGCCACAGAGAACGTATGAAGTGGATGCTGTACGTTCGAGGAGTTTCCAGCGCCAAAATCCCAGAGCCAGCCTGTTATGGTTCCATCGGAATCTGTACTCGTATCGGTGAATTGAACAGTGAGCTTGTTGGCCTGGTAGGTAAAGTCAGCTGAGGGAGGTGAATTTGGTTCCTCTCCGCCTCCGCCATCACCGCCGTCGCCGTAGACTGTGGTAACCTCGTTCGAGCATGCAGGCAGATAGAATTGCGATGATTCACAGATCTGGTGGACGTAAGTGCCGTGATTACCCTTTACACCCGTGTTGTCCCGGAACCAGCCATTATTGTTAAACAAATTTGGGAACGCCCATCCATTCCGGAAGACCTCGACCATTGGAGAGCTGGTTACATCCCAGGTCAAATAGATGACCTGGTTACCATTCTCCTTGGTTCCGGTGGCCACGAGATTAAATTCCGGTTGCGGCGGCTGGATGATTTCAACCGGACTCCAGAGGCTGTATAACAGCCTGTCGGTTCCGCTTGGTACATCTGTAACTGCATCCGGGGTGGTGTTGGCGAGTATGGTTGAGTGAACGTCGGCCGGTGAGGCTGTGGGATTCGCCTCAAGATAAAGCGCAACCACACCTGCAACGTGTGGTGCCGCCATTGAGGTGCCACTGGCCTGGCGGCGGTTGGTGCCATCACCGCTCCAATCGTCATTAATCCACGCCGACATGACATGTACGCCAGGAGCGTATAGGTCCACGCAGTCGCCGTAGTTCGAGAACGACGCCCTCGCGTCACCAATATTACTGGCACCCACGGTGATGGCCTCAGGCGTGCGGGCCGGTTCTGAATTGCAGGCATCTTCGTTCGAGTTATTGGCCGCAACCACATGGTTGATGCCGGCAGCATTGGCATTCTGTATTGCAAAACGCATAAGATTCCATTCCGGATGGACTGGGCCACCGAGGCTCATGTTAGCTACTGCGGGTAATTCGGCGTTTGCGGTAACCCAGTCGACCGCGGCCAGCACACGTGACCAGGGTGATGTTCCGGTGCAACCGAACACGCGAACAGATATGAGATTTGTTCCTTTTGCTACCCCGTACGTGCGGCCTCCCACCGTACCGGCTACGAGGGTACCATGGCCCATGCAATCATCCCCGGGCCCTTGCGACAGATCCGTATTGTCCGGGTTTTCTTCGAGAACAAAGTCGTATCCCAGAGTGGCGCGCCCGCCAAACTCCTCATGGGTGTAGCGAATACCGGAGTCAATTATGTAGGCGTTTACACCGGCGCCCGTTGCCGTGTATGCATAAGCACGATCCAGCAGAGGTTCGCGCTGATCGATCCGGTCAAGGCCCCAGGTCGGATACTTCTGTACTATGCCGCCACTGGAGGGATAAACATAGCTGTCCTGTTCGACAAACAGTACGCGCGGATCTCTTCGAAGACCTTCAACCTGCTCGTCAGAAAGTTCTGCTGCAAAGCCGGTAAAAGAACTTTTGTAAACCCGTTTCAGGCGCGCACCTTGCATATTACCAACATCTTTTGAAAGTGCCTCAAGGGTGGCGGCGGCCCGTGGATTCTTTTTACCGGGCTCACCGGACAGCACCACGATATAGTGACCTTCAATCAGATGCGGACGGTCGGCCTGATCTGAAAAATCCGGATTCAGATGGCCTGCGCTGTTGGTTTGACCGTTATTTTGAAGATTGCGGGATTGAAAATCCGTTGTGGCATCGGGTGAGGTAATGCTGTCGCACCCGGCCATCGTTAACAGTAGAATTAACACGCCAAACGCGTAAAACCGTACCCGACTGGTGATTTCGGTTTTCTGTACTATCATTGTAACCTCGTTTTTTGTTTTAATTTTGAATAAGAGTGCCCGATGTGCTTTTTTTTTTCCCGTAGTATAGAAGCAGCACCTGAAGCTAACCCTGCCCTTCAGGGCTGATACCATTTAAACCGTTACTCCGTGTCTTTTGTGTGATCAGGGTGTCACCCAGCGGGCGATGTAGTTCATCATCGTATTTGGAGACGGACCGAACCATCCCCCGGCGATGAGGTCTTCATCATAGATAGTCAAGGCGTATACAGCCGCTTCGAATCCCAAACCTATCGGCTGCCACTGTGATCCGTCCCAACGGGCTATTTTGTTTGCCGACACCCCACCCGCGGTGGTAAACCACCCGCCGGCGATGACCTCGTCGTTGTAGACGGAGAGGGAATTGACCCAGTCATTTGTACCCGTACCCAGCGGCTGCCAGCCAGTTCCATTCCATTGGGCTATATAGTTCGCAGTCTGTCCACCTGCGGTGCGAAAAAGCCCGCCTGCGATCAATTGGCCATCATGAGAAGTGAGGGACTCTACCGTCGAATCCATGCCTGTACCGACCGGCTGCCACTGTGATCCGTCCCAACGTGCAATATTGTTCGCTTCCACCCCGTCCGCTTCAGTAAAGTAACCGCCGGCAACGAGATCGTCCTCATGGACCGTGAGAGCCATAACCGGGCCGTCCATGCCACTGCCAATTGGCTGCCAGGCGCTTCCATCCCAGCGGGCGATGCGGTTCGCCGTCTGGCCATCCGCGGTCGTGAAAGAGCCGGCAGCGACCAGGTTTCCCTCATAAATCGTGAGCGCCTCGATCCCGGCATCCATCGCAACGCCCATCGGCTGCCATGCCGAGCCATCCCAACGGGCAATGTGGTTCACCGTCTTTCCACTCGCGGTCTTGAACGCGCCGCCTGCGATCAAATCACCGCTATAGACTGTCAGCGCGAAGACCGGGCCATTCATCCCTGTGCCCATAGGATTCCACGTCGTTCCGTCCCAACGGGCAACACGGTTCGCGTCGACCCCTCCCGAACCACCTCCGGCGATCAAATCGCCGGCATAAACGGTCATGGCTACGACTACATCGTTCCTGCCTTCGCCTACGGGCAGCCAGCCGAATGCAGCTGCGACCTCTTCAACTTTTTCGACCTGGTCGGAAGAAGTAGTGCTGTCGCACCCGGCCATCATTATCAGGAGAATAACACCAACCGCGTAAAACCGTACCCGATTGGTGATTTCGGTTTTCAGTACTATCATGGTAACCTCGTTTTATTTTGTTTTTATGTTAAATGAGAGCGCCCGATGAGCACTATTTTATTCCGGAGAGTTTAAACAACACCTGAAGCTAACCCTGTACTTCAGATGGGTGATACTTTAACCATTCACCGGTGCAGGATTTGAATGAATCTGCATCGTGTACCTTTATATGCGCAGTAACTATCGGCTTCTATCATTTTTACAGATACTTTTTTCTTTTAGTTAAAAAATCCTGCTCCGGGCAGTGTAAAGGGCGGCTGAGCCTGTTAGATGTTAATACGATTCGCCGTTTAACCGGCAGGGGCTGCAGCAGCGCAGTGATACCGAGAATCCCTAACAGATTGAAGATATTGCTGCCCACTATATTTCCGACAGCGATGTCGGGGCGTCCGTTTATGGCCGCATCAATGGATACCACCAGCTCCGGGGCCGATGTACCGAAGCCTACAATTACAAGGCTGCTCAGCAACGGCGATACGCCGAAGAGTTTGGCAGCGGCCAATGCGCCTGGTTCCCTGCAGCAACTCCTCCGATAATACATCACCGTGAAGCACCGATACATCGCCGGTGGTTTCCAGGATTACGGCGCGGACCTGTTACAGGTCAAGTACGTTAGCCTCGCGAAGCTTGGCCATCAGATCGTCTTCTGCGACGAGAGTGGAGGAAAACGCCCCGGGCATTATCACTCCGTTGCGCATCAGCACCACGGGATTGTTTTGCACAATTGTTTTGAACGTTTTCGAAGCATTGAGGAGCCGGGCGCTCAGATACTGCACGAGGAACAGGGCAGCCATGGCTGAAAGCGCCTGTGCGAAGGCAATCCAGTTTGTTGACTGGCTGGCGGCCGCAAGCAAAGACCCCACCGCCACCGTCATCACAAAGTCGAAATTCGTCATTTTCGAAAACGACCGTAACCCGTTCACACGCACGAGCAGAACAATCCAGACCATGGCAAGTGTGGTCAGGAGCAGCCCCCTGAGAAAGACATCAAGCGTCGGATCGGCAATGAACATGCGGAACTCCCTTCCCTGAATTTAAATAATTTTTTTAAGTCGCAGCGCATTACGGTACTGCGACCATGCTACGCGATAATAGTAAAAGAATGTTAGCAACTAAACGTGATTATTTAGTGTTAAAAGTCCAGTCAGTTCCTTCGGATTAATAATTGGGAAGTAGAATTTATTTATAAAATACCCCCTGGTTTTTGCAGCAATATGAAATACTCCCCAATTTTCAGCCCACCATGGGTGCGGGCGAGAAAATTATCTGGACCATCGCCGCGCTCTTTTTCAGCATACTCACGGCGATCATCTACTATTTTATGAGAATGAAGTAGCCGGGCGGGGCGGGCCCGGCTGCATCAGATTTGGTCGTGGTCAGTTAACGTATCCATAAATCCTGCGAATTAAAAATCGCATGTTATTTCGGCTTCACTGGCTTTACCTTTGAAGTTGAAGACTGAAGTTGAAGACAGTACGCATTTGTATACCTGCAAAAAAACGGAGGAATGGTCAGGTCATAACCCTGCTTCGGGATTTCTGCGCGGTAAAGAAATGATGCAGCAGGTATCGGTGTGAGTGCAGTACTCCAAAAGTATCGGCATCGAATTATTCGGTTTCAGATTGTTCGAATTGCGCCAGCAATGCCGGGATCACCACCATGTTCAGCAGCGTTGAACTCAGCAATCCTCCAAGTATTACCTGCGCCATGGGCGACTGTATTTCATTTCCGGGCTCCCCGGCAGCTATCGCCAGCGGAATCAGGGCAATTCCGGCAGTAAGTGCCGTCATCAGGATGGGGTTGAGCCGCTCCATCGCTCCCTGCCGGATTGCCTGCAGGAACTCTTTTCCTTCCTTTCTGAGCTGCTGGTAGTGTGAGACCATCAAAATTCCGTTTCTGGTGGCGATGCCGAACAGGGTTATGAAACCTACCAGTGAAGCAACCGAGATGATGCCGCTGGTGAACAACACGGCATAAATGCCGCCAATCAGGGCAAACGGCAGGTTTACCATAACCAGCAGGGCGGTTTTGAGGGAGCCGAATTCAAGGTACAGCAGCAGGTAAATCGCCGCGATAGCCAGGATGCTGAGCAGCGATATGATCCGGGTGGCCTGTGCCTCGCTTTCAAACTGTCCGCCGTATTCCACGTAATAACCCTGTGGGAAACCGACGTTTTGGGCCACGTTGGCACGAATCTCATCCACCGTACCTCGCAGATCCCTGCCGGCCACATTGGCTGACACCACGATCTTGCGCTGTACATTTTCCCGGCTTATCGCGTTCGGTCCGCTCCTCGACTGCACCGACGCCAACTCCGCCAGCGGTACGATGGTCCCGTCTTCCAGGTTAAAGGTCGCATTCTGTATGGATTCGATGCTTCCCCGGTGATCGTCGTCAAAGCGGACCAGCAGATCGAACATCCTGTCGCCTTCCTGTATGGAGGATACCACCTCGCCGGCAAAGGCCACATCCACCATTTCGGCCAGCTGCTGCACGGTAATGCCGTAGCGGGCCAGGGCCCTGCGGTCGGGCCGGATCTGTATCTGGGGTACGTTCTGCTGCTGTTCCACCGACAGATCGACTACACCGTCAACCGTTTCCATCTGCCCGCGCACTTCTTCGGCCAGTGACCGCAGCCGGTACAGGTCGGTACCGAAGATCTTAACGGCAATATTTGCCCGCGTGCCGGAGAGCATGTGGTCGATACGGTGCCCGATGGGCTGACCAATTGTGATGCTGGTGCCCGGAACAGCGCGCAGGTTCTCCCGCAGTTCCTCCAGTACCTCTTCTTTGGTTGTGCCTTCAGGAATATTGAGTATAGCATCGATTTCCGATGAATTTACATCCTGGGCGTGTTCATCCAGCTCAGCCCGGCCGGTACGCCGCGAGGTTGAGGCTATGGCCGGATGGGCCAGCAGAATGTCTTCTATCCGGTTGCCGATGGCATTTGATTCGTCCAGCGATGTGCCCGGAATGGTAACGGCACTGATTACCAGGGTACCCTCATTAAACTCGGGCAGAAAAGACCGCCCCAGGAAGGGTACAACCGCCAGTGTAGCCACAAACAGGACCAGTGTGCCGACCAGGATGGCTTTTTTGAAGCGAAGTACCACGTTCAATACCTGCTCATATCCTGATTTGAGCGTTTTTGTAAACCAGCTCTCTTCCAGCTTGCCTTTGGCGGCCTGGCCCGGCAGCAGGTAATAGCACAGGGCGGGCGTTACCGTCATGGCTATAAGCAGGGATGCTCCGATGGATATGATATAGGCAAGGCCAAGCGGCTGCAGCAGGCGTCCTTCGATCCCGCTCAGGAAAAACAGCGGAATGAACACGATCATGATGATCAGAGTGGCGTTGATGATGGACGAGCGGATCTCCTTTGAGCCTTCGAAAACGACATCAATGGCTGGTTTCTGTGCAATTTCAGGCAGTTTTGAGTTTTCACGGAGCCGCCGGTACACGTTCTCCACATCAATAATGGCATCATCCACGATCACCCCCACGGCAATGGCCATGCCGCCCAGGGTCATGGTGTTGATGGTGATGTCAAAAAGTTCAAGCACAAAGATCGAAAAGATGAGCGAGAGCGGAATCGCGGTAAGCGAGATCAGCGTGGTGCGGAAATTTGCCAGAAACAGGAACAGGATGATAATCACCAGAAAAGCGCCGTCGCGCAGGGCTTCCACCACGTTGTTGATGGCCAGTTCAATAAAATCGGCCTGGCGGAACAGGTGGCTATTGATCTCAAACCCGTCTGGCAAGCCCGCTTCTATCCCGGCCAGTGTTTCATCCACCCGCCTGGTGAGTTCCAGGGTATTGGCACCCGGTTGTTTCTGGATGGATATGATCACGGCCGGTTCGGCGTTTACCGAAGCATCCCCGATTTTCTGGGCCGCGGCGATCGTCACCTCCGCAACATCACCAATCGTTATCGGTATATGATTCCGTTGGGTGATCACGGCCAGTTCAATATCCTCTGTAGTGTATGCCCGGCCGATTCCCCGGATGGTGTATTCCTGGCTGTATTCCGAGAAAAACCCGCCGGAAAAGTTTTCGTTGGCCTGCCCGGCAGCCTGCATAACCTGGTGCAGTGTGATGTTGTACTGCTTCAGTTTATCGGGATGTACGCGGATCTGATACTGTTTTTTCCCGCCCCCGATGGGAATAACCTGGGCCACACCGGGAATGGCCAGCAGCCTTCTGCGGATTTCCCAGTCGGCTGCGGTTCGTACGTCCAGTTCCGAATGCCGGGAACTGTTTACACTAACCAGCATGATTTCTCCCATGATCGAAGAGATCGGTGCCATGACGGGCGGGGGCACGCCATCGGGCAAACCGGTTGCAACCAGCTGCAGTTTTTCGTTTACGATCTGCCGGGCCCTGAAAATATCGGTGCCCCAGTCAAACTCTACCCATACTATGGATATTCCCCGGGCGGTGGATGAACGGACCCGCCGTACCCCGGTTGCCCCGTTCAGGGAGGTTTCAACCGGCAGGGTTACCAGCCGTTCCGTTTCTTCCGGGGCCATACCGTGCGCCTCCGTCATAACCGTTACCGTGGGTGCGGTTAAATCGGGAAATACATCCACCGGCATTTGGGTTACCACATACAATCCGGCAAGCAGCATCACCGCCGAACTAACGAGCACCACCAGCCGGTACTTTAACGATCCTCTGATAATTGCATCTAACATAGGTACATCTCTTTCAATTGGTTAATGGGCGTGACCATGGGCAGGCGCTTCAGAAGACAGTGAAGCCAGTTTCACCTGGTAGGGGTTTATGGTTACCAGACGCTCGCCTTCGTTCAGACCGGAAAGCACCTCCACCATGTCCCTGTTTCTGATGCCGGTGGTTATGCGGCGCTTTTCAAACGATTCGCCCCCGACCTGCACGTACACCGAGAAAAACCCTTCCTCCTCGATCAGCGCCGACCGGGGCACCGCGATCACCTGTTCCTTTTGCTCTGTGTCGATCTCTGCGGTCACAAACAGGCCGCTGTGCAGGCCTTCCCGGTTGTCGATCTCGTAGATGAGCGAAAGGGTGCGCGTTTGGGGATCGACATGCCTGGCGCTGCTGATCAACAGGCCGTTCACCTCATCCAGGGTGTACATTCTCCTGTCTCCCTGTACGTAAAAAACAGCGGCTCCGGCATTCCGCACCACATCCCGTTTGGCGGCCGGTAGGTGCACGCTCAGCCACATTTTCGACATGTCGGCAATGCGCACCAGCGGATCACCGGCTTGTACCTGCATGCCGGGGCGCACATGAGACTCCACCACCGAACCGGCGATCGGCGCTTTTATGTCGAAGCGGTACGACGATCCCGGGTCTCCGTAAGCCTCTGCCGAAGCGGTATCGATCTGTACAATTTCGTTGATGGTCCGGAATCGTGTATGCGCCCGGCGGTACTCCATGCGCGCTTTCTCCAGCTCCAGCTCCGGAATGGCTTCTCTTTCATACAGCCGTTCCGAGCGCTCCAGATTTTTCTGTGCCAGTGTCAGCTGCGACTGGGCATCGATAAACTGCTGCACGTAGTTTTCCCCATCTGCCGACTGTACGGACGGATTGAGCTGCAGCAGCGGGGCCCCTTTTTGTACGGTCTGACCTTCAACGGGCAGATTTTGACCAGCACTGCCCGGGATAATTCCGGAAAACGGAGCTGTAACCACCACATCCCGGCTTTGGACCGGCACAAGTTCACCGTGGGCAACAATCGATTCAGACAGCGTGCGCCTGCCCACTTTTTGGGTGCCGAAGGGGATGTTCCACTGCTGCTCCTTCAGAAATGACACCAGGTTGGGATCTTCCTCGTCATGGGTATGCGGTACCTCTGCGTCGGATGCATAAACGGGAATACCGTGTACGTGTATTACATCATCGACCATACCCTGAATGGTAATCACAAGATCGTACCGCCCGGCCTGCTCAAACGTAATATCGGGGCCGTAAATACCCGGAATCCGTACGTCGGTTTCAGTTACCGAAACCGTGGCTCCACTTTCGGAACGCAGGAAAAAGGTCACCGTAGAATTCTCAAGGGGTGCAAAATCGGAAAGGCGGGTCAGGTGCACGGCAAATGTAGCTTCCCGGCCAGCAACCAGCTCGGGGTACTCCATAAAAAGCTCGGTCTTGTCGGTCCATTGGGTGATGACCCCCACGCCCTCTAATTGCGATCCGCCGTCAGTATGCTGATGGGCCGGATCTCCGTCATGGCTGTGGCCCTGGTTCACGTCGCCGGTCCCGGACGGGGATTCCGTTTCTTCATGACGGTGTTCTGTGTCACCATGCGAATGTGTATCCATTTGCACGGCTTCATGGCTGTGGTCCCCGGTCCCGTCGTGGGAATGCGTATCGTTTTGCCCGGCTTCATGACGGTGTTCTTCATCGCCGTGGGAATGCGTCTCCGGTTGTACGGTTTCATGTGTGTGAGCATCATCCCCGTCGTGGGGATGGTCGTGGTCGTTCTGCGTTTGAGGCACGGGTTGGCCGAGGTCGGCGGGCGTCTGTTGTGCGGGTTGTTCATGGGTGTGATCTCCGTCTTCGCCGTGGGAATGACCGTGGTCGCCACCACCGCCGCATCCGGTAATGATCAATACAATGCTTACAAAGAGTGCTGTGAGTAACGTTTTCATTGTTCTGTGCTGGTTTGAGTTGAAAAAAGCGTGCCTGATGTAATGGTATCGAGATTATAAAGTGCCTGGTGGTAATCGGCTGTGATGCGATAGCTGAAAATCTGACCATCTGTCCAGGCCCCGGTCGCGTCCAGCAGTTCGACCAGGGAATAGTGGCCCTCCCGGTAGGCTGTCTGAGCGGTTTCCAGCATCTGCGGTGAGACGGGATGCTGCTGCATGCCGAGCCACTGCTCGTACAATTGCTGCACCCGCAGGTAGGCGATGTCCACCTCGTTGCCGATGGTTCTTCTTTTGATCTGCAAAGCTGTTTCAGCACGGCGTTGTGCCGCCTCCGCCATGGTGATATTGCCGCTGTTGCGGTTGAACAGGGGAAGCTGAATACCCCCGCCGATAACAAAACCCCTGGAACCGTCCGACTGGTTTTTATAGCCGACATTCAGCCTGAGATCGGGCAGCCGTTCCCGTTTTTCCACCCGGTAGTTCAGGTCCAGTGCTTCCGCCTCCATTTGCAGGGCCAGCAGATCGGCGCGGTGCTGCAGGGCGTACTCCCGGAGCGTTTCACCGTTTTGCAGCAGCGGTTTCACCGGCATATCGGTTACGACCTCCAACGCAAAATCCGGATCCGGGGAGGATGTGATCATGGATGCCAGTTGCCTGCCGGCCTGCATCAGCTCCAGCTCTGCCTCATTCCTCAGGCGGAGGTACCGGTTTTTTTCAACCGTAAACCGCTGTACCTGGATGCCCGGGGCCGTGCCTTCGGCCTGCCGGTCTCTGGCCGATTGCAGCACCCGTTCAACAACAGCCAGGGCCCGGTCATACACCCCGAGGGTCTGCTGCAGATACCAGTATTCGGTGTAGAGGGTTTTCACCTGCTGAACGAGCAGCGACCGGTCAAACTCAAACGCGTGCCGGGCCGCCATCATGCTTTTGTCAGCGCTTCTGTTCCTGAGGAACGGCTGCCCGGCCAGTTCGACCGGCTGGGAAATCATGTAGGTGGTTTCGTCGTAATTCAGCGTGCCGGCGTTCAGTTGTTCACTGAAAATGCTGATCTCGGGATTCGCGAACGCCCTGTACCGGCGTGCTTCACCACGCCGGCGAAGCTCCTCAAGCCGGGCAAGTTCCTGCTGGAGGCTGTTTTGCTCAAAAAGGGCTGCGGCTTCATCAATGGTAAGTGTTCGGGACTGGGCGTGGACCTGTAACGGTATCCAAAAGAAGAATACCAGCCACAGCATCCACCGGGTGGATGAATTCATAAATCGTATAAACTGGTTGTAATTGGGGATTTTTGAGACAGCAGAAGGGATGCGCTGTCTGTAAGGATGCGGATTCTGTAAGAAGGATACAGTTATCCTGTGGGCGGGCCGCGCAGAGAGAGGGGAGAGGAGTTGCCGTAAAGTACCAACAGATCCGGTGGGGGAAGGTCCAGGAACAGGGGATTGCCATGATCAGTGCCGTGAACACCGGGAATTATCCCGGCCCCTGCGGCAATGGTTTCATCAGTAAACGCCTTCTGTACTGTTTTCTGGGCAAGCGTTCCCTCAAGCTCAACCGTAACCGTGGGATGGTCATGGGCATCGTTATCACCCTCATCGGTGTTACTGTTACCGGCATCAGCAGGATGGGCATGCACAATGGCATGAATATCGCCGTGATCTGAAAGATGATCAAAAACCGTATGCAGATGCGTGCCGTTTCCAAAAAGGACACACAGTACCACAGCTGTAATCAACAGTCTGGCACTCAGCCTGAATACGATATGCCGGTTATTTTTCACGAGCGATAAAATACGTTTCGATCAGGCCGGAACCAAAAAAGTAAATTTCTGCGGATCGGGTAACGTTTCTGTTCACCTTCACGACCAGCCAAAAGATGGCTTCGGTTTTTCAGGTTCCCGAAAATTCTCAGCCGGTAGTACCTCTTTGCTGCCTTTGCCAGCCATGCGGGCAAACCGCTACATGCTCAGACCGTGCCGTTCGGCTATCGGGCCGGTACCGTCGAAATCGATGTCTACAGCGTAGCGCTGCCCGATTACCGACACGGCCTCCGGCGTCAGTTCTCCGCCGAGTTCGTCGAGGTCGCGAAAAGCCTGCTCGAAGCCGCCCGGTAAGATGAGCTCGAGTATGCGCGCCGGCGTATCGCCCGCGTTCCAGAACGTATGTCACTCACCCCGCGGTTTGAAAATGAGCACCCCGGCTGTACCGAAGACCTCTTCTCCACCCCGGTAGGCGCCCACACGGCCTTCCAGAATGAAGCTGTACTCGTCTTCATTACTATGCCTGTGCAACGGCGCGGCCAGCGTTCGCGGTGGCAGCAGGTGCTCGACGAGAGCAAAACGGCCGCCGGTCTGTTTCGCGTTGATGAGGAACCGGTCGTGCAGCACCCCCGGCTTGCCGGCGAACTCGCCGTCCTGCGCACCAAGAATGCGCACGTTGGTTGATCCGGACTTCATGGTGAATGCCTTTCGGGTTTATGAGATTTGAGACATGAGACAAGAGACCTCAGACATCAGACAGGGGACAGGAGGTGTGAGACACAAGACGTGAGACACAAGACATCAGATATCAGACAGTTTTTGAGTTGCTGTGACAAACACTTCTTCGTATGTGAGAAACGGCCTGGCTGCCGGCAAAACTGATCCGTGGTTCTTCAGATACGTCTGCTTTGCTGTGATCTGATCTGAACCCGCTCCATCCGATTAACTTCATTATTCTTGCGCAGCATAAATAACGGGAAATTTCAATCAGATACAACGGTCCGGCGTGGACAGACAGCTGTCAACAAATGGAAATTGGTTTATCTGGTAAAAAGATCCGACAGGGCAGATAGCACCATGTTCTGTGTTTTCTCATTGATGGAACCCATTTTTTTGACGAGCCGCTGCTTGTCAACGGTTCTTATTTGTACTAGCACTATCTGGCCCTTTTTACCCTGAAAATTTGTGATAATCCGGGTTGGATATGGCCTTGGTGTTGAGGTCATCGGGGCAATGATTACAGTGCGGATATACTGGTTCATTTCGTCCGGGGAAATCACAACACATGGCCGTGTCTTTTGAATTTCTGCGCGTGATTTTCTACCGGTTGGGGCGCCTGGTTCCCTGCAACAGTCAGCAGCTTCCGGATCAGGTAAAAATAATCTGTGTATTTTCTCCGCCGCACCTGGCATAAAAATCGCCGATAGTAAGCACGCCGCTGCATCCATCCCAAAGATCCGATTCTTTCAGTTTAAACATGTCCATGGCGAGTTTGCATGCATAGATTTCTCCGCCACCTGCAGTGATCATTTCCAGAAACTCCTCTACCGGTGGTATATCCAGTGCTTCCATCTGACTTTTCATCATGGCTGATACGCCGGCTTCAACTCCGGGTATCATGCCCAGAAGCGTAGGAAAGGGGAGTCCGCCAGGCATACGCATCGCGGGATTGCCCACGGTGCCGGTATGTAGTTTGTTCATTTGCTTTTTGGTGATGGCATCCAGTCCGAAAAATGTAAAAAAAACATTGGCTTCAATGCCTTCCATAACCGCACCATTGGCCATGACCAATGTGGCATACACATCTTCTATTGCGCTCTTTGCACAAATTATGCATACTTTTTTGAGAGGATTAGTTGCATTGGTAGTCATAATAAAACTCCTGTCCGGTTATACACAGCTTGCAGGTTTGGGTATTCCGGCAATTTTAGATGAATATTTCAGGGGTCCGCCGGGAAACAAGGTGTAAAGTCCTTTGATGTCTACAATGCCTGATTTTCCGACTTTGCGGATAGTTAACGGTACTTCGGCTGCATACTGCTCGCGCAGGTAGTGCAATACTTCGTAATGTTTATCGGTCAGACTGATACCGATTTCGGCAGCAATTCCTTCCGCTATATCTTTATTCCACTCGCCGGGGTTTATCAGGTACCCTTCGGCGTTTACTTCGACGTTGTGTCCGGCTATTGATTTTTGTGCCATTTTGATATCCTTATTGGGATTAATTCCGGTTATTTGACAGGTTTTTCATGAAGGCAATCACAAATCCCAGGGCGGTTCTTACCTCCGGACTGTTGATTTCCCGCATTGCTCTCCACAAGGAGTATGGTTCTATATTTTCGGTTTGAATGCTTCCGTAAACCCGAACGGCATTATTGATGGCATGCAGCATATCAGGTTGGGTAAGGTTCTTTATAGTCTGCAGTATAAGCACGATGTTACCGGCCAGTTGTCTGATGTCGTCGGGGCTGAAATTCCGGACAACCGTGTCGGTTACAGTGCCAAGTTCGCCAACGAACGCCATATATCCTTTTTCATCCAGCTGGTGCAGACCTTTCGTCGTTTCAATGATGATTTCATTTAATATGGGCCCGGCATCTTTCTTAAGATCCATCAGGCTGGAAAGTCCTTCCAGCAGTCCATTCAGGTTACCCACATTTTTGATAAGATTAAGCGTCAATGCTTTCACATCGTCGGGGTCAAGCTCCACGTCGTGGCGATCCAGTTCCGCGACCGAAGCATCGTAAAAATCATGTCCTATAATCGACATGTCTTTTATCAGGTCCTGCACCACTTCGGTCTGCTGCCGTTGTTGCGTTACATAATCAAGAACACGATCGAGTTTTTCTTCGAGGGTGTCTATGCGGCGGGTAAGTTCCTGGTTTTCCATCATATTGAACAGTTAAACGGTGATTCTGCGTTTCCCGGCCATTGACATTTCAGATTCAACCGGCAGTTCCTTTCCTTTTAACAGCATGTGCCAGTAAATCCAACGGAATAAAATCTTACCGTAATGATTCACTCGTGTATTCTTTAGTAAACCAAAGGGTCCTATTCCGGGAAGTGGATAGGTACCGGGAAGAGGTTCTGTGGTATAATTAAAATCGATGAGAGCACCCTTTCCGTATCCGGTTTCGATGTAGCAGTTTGCGTGCCCGTCGAACGAAGCTGCCAACGGACGACCTTCGATGGCATGCATCAGGTTTTCGGCCACCACATCGCCCGAGAAATGCGCCACAGACCCGGCTTTTGAAGTAGGCAGATCGGCGGCATCTCCAATCACAAAAATATTGGGATGGTTTTTTGCCTGCAGGGTGTGTTTGTCGGTAGGTACATAGTTCATGTCGTCGCCCAGGCCGCTGCGAGCGATCAGATCGTTACCCATATTCATCGGTACAATAGTGAGAAGGTCGAACGGCACCTCTCGATCATCGTAGGATACAAGTGCCTTTTTTCCGTTGTCGACACGCTCGATATAAAAATCCGTTACAACCTGAATATTTTTTTCCGACAACAGTTCACTCAGCATTTTAGTTGCCACCGGTTTGGTGAAAGCACCCGAGAGCGGTGTGACCAGCGTAATACTAACCTTATCGCGAATTCCTGTTTCGGAAAAAAACGCTTCGGCCAGGAAAACAAATTCAAGTGGAGCTACCGGACACTTAAAGGGGAGTTCGGTTATGGCAACAACCAGCCTGCCGCCTTCCCAGTGTTTCAGGTGTTTGGCCAAAGCAAGGGCGCCATCAACCGTATAAAAATCGAAGATGGAATTACGCCAGTGTTCACCCGTCAAGCCCGGGGTTTGATCCGGGCGGATTTCCGTACCGGTGGCAATGATCAGATAATCGTAGGCCATGGTGCGTCCACCCTCCAGAATTACAGAATGATGTTCGGTATCGATCCGGTCAATTTCCGAAAAAATGAGATGCACACCCGGAGGAATAAAATTAGCCCTGGGTTTTTCAACATCCTCCCGTTTGTAGATTCCAAATGGTATAAAAAGGAATCCGGGTTGGTAATAATGTGTTTTTTGTTTGTCGATTACGGTGATATCCCAGGTATCTTTCTCGAGCATATGGCGCAGTTTATTTGCCATCATGGTACCTGCTGTTCCGCCACCGAGTATGATTAGTTTTTTCATGACCGTAATATTAATTTTTTTGAAGAGACACGATCAATACCTTTAGATAAAGGTAGCTACAACACGTTTTGAGTAGTTATGACGAATATCAGACTATGACATATATCATACCGTCAAAAGGCGAATAATGAACATCACATGTAACTGTGAGCAATGCGAACTTCGCAGTACGTTTTTTTTGAGCTTCAGAGAGGAGGATCTGGTTGGTTTCTGCAACCGAAAGGTCGAGACATCATATGCGAAGGGCGCCATTATTTTCAGAGAAGCGCAGCCGGTTCACTATTTTTCGTACCTGAAAAGCGGGTTGGTCAAGCTTTACAAAACCGATGAACAGGGCGGTGAACAGATTATTTCTATCGCCGGCCCTTTCGACTTTGTGAGCTTACTGGGAGTTTTTTCGGAAACCCGTCACAGCTACGCCGTTTCTGCACTCGACGACTCGGTAATATGTAGCATCGACATTCAGCTGATGAGGGATATTGCCCAAAAAAATGCGGCATTCACACTGAATCTGATGGAAAAACTGAATACGATATCGAACCGGATCATTCTGGAATCGTTGGAAATCCGAAAACGCAACTCAAATGGCCGTCTGGCATATATTCTGCTGAAATTGTGTGATGCCCTGAGTCCAGGTCCAGTATTTGAACTGCCATTAACCCGGCGCGAAATCGCAGAGTACATTGGGATGTCAACCGAAAATGTGATACGGACCTTGTCAGAATTCCGTAAGGGTAAACTCATTCGTATTAATGGCCATGAAATCGAGATCACAGACCGGATGGTGCTGGAACGCATTTCCAATTTCGGATAACCCGTTGCACCAAACGTACAGGGGCACCGGGTAGCGCTCTTTAAACACCGTAATTATTCTTGCGCAGCATAAAAAAACAAGAATTTTCAATCAGTTACAACGGTCCCGATGCATCAGCTTTGGTTGCTATCAGTTAACTTTTTCAAAAGTCTATCTGTGTCTTGTCGATTATCCCAAATTAAAAGGATTTTGATGAATTGAGGAGTGTTGACGTAAAATAAGGACACATTACTATGAATAATCAGTCTTCTGATTGCTGAACTTCTTTCATCTCATTTTCAGAACATCTTTTGTACTGGTATGTTTCACAAGATTTTTGTCTGGTTCAGCTTCAGCCATTTTTAACAGTTGAACAACAGCATCTGGAAGTTCATCCAGGGAGTTTTTCTTTAATCCTGCCATTTGATCAAGAATCACCTCATCTTCAAGAGTTGTTATCCAGTTTATAAGCGATATTTTCTTTTGTTCGATCGTCATAGTGTAAATATGTTGATATTCAGGTTTGAAGCCAATCAATGCCGTTAACATTGAAAATGGACTGAAATCCATCGATATTTATTCACCACACGAGGTGACCAAATATGACGTCTGAAAATTTCGAAACAGTTAAAGAAATCCGGTCTATAAGGGATCGAAACTATGAGGAGACAAAAGACCTGTCCCGATAGGAGTTGCCGAAGCGTTATAAAAAGCGAGGGCAGACAGCTTTGGATACATTTAAGAAAGGCTCAAAAACTTCCGGCTAATCTGCAGCATCAATAACAAGCGGCAAGATCCCGCTCAGCTCAGCTTTTTTCGAATGCATCTCTTCTTCAATGTCGTAATCGTTCTGCAAGCCAGGCCAGAACCCGGGCGAATTTCCAAAATACGCACTCAGCCTCAACGCCGTATCGGCTGTAACCCTGCGCTTTCCTTTAATGATTTGAGAAATTCTGGTCCGCGGGATGTTTAAATCCTTTGATAACCGGTAAGCTGATATTCCCAACGGATTGAGAAACTCAAAAAGCAAAACCTCACCAGGATGTATATTTGATAACTTTTCCATCAAATCAGACAGGAGAAATGAGACATGAGACATCAGATGCGAAACATTATATAATACCGTTTCAGATTACTTCCAAATTCAATTGTTCTATTGGAGTTGCTACATTTTGGTAGAGACGGAGTTAGAGCATACATTACGGGGCACTAATCTAAAGGAATATAAAATGC
>JBLRWO010000050.1:0-21966 GCA_047921215.1 Cyclonatronaceae bacterium
GCCTTACACCAGTGGCGACGATCGGCAGCAATGATACCATTGACCGGATAGCCAGGTTTGTTGAAGACAACAGGTCCGGCACCGACCTTGCCGGAACCGCGGCAGGTGAAACCCTGAGAATCGATCGCGAAACAGTGATCAGCCTGTACGAGAACATGCTGATTGAACATCCCGCCGGGTTCTACGCCCAGGTGGCAAGAGAACGAATCCGAGAACTGCAAGAATCGATCTAACAAACGTCATGCATCAACAAACGTCACGGTGAGCGCAGCCCTTCGACTACGCCCTTCGGGCTGCGCTCACCGTGACGTGAGAACCTTACCGGCGGATGCACAAGGATGCACAGGGATGCATCATGAATGGTTTATGAGTATTTTGTTGTATTAACGGAACGAGATTGAACAGGAATCCCATGAAAAGAGAGTTTAAAATACCCGGTTTCGTATTAATAGGCATGATCATAGCACTGTGCGGGATTTCCGTGCCAGGCGTGGCCCAGCACGTATTGATTCCCATGGACGGGGCCCAGACCAATCACCTGAAAGCGTACGGAATCGTATTCAATTATCTCGATGAAGGCCGGACCGCACAGTGGCTGCTGAACTATCGCGGGGGAAGTTTCCTGGCCGAAGAGACCGACGACATTGTCCGTAAAGCACGCATCCGGGGCGTATCTGTGGAGCGTATAAGCAGCGCCCAGGCCCGTAGAATCGTGGATGAGGTTGAGCGGCCCAATGTGAACATGGCAGCCGTTCAGCTTGAGGTGGCGCCCCGCATCGCGGTCTACACCCCTCCCCACGCCCTTCCCTGGGATGATGCCGTGACCCTTGCCCTCAGCTATGCCGAGGTGCCCTACGAAACCATCTACAATGAGGAAGTACTCGACGGCACCCTTTATGACTACGACTGGCTGCACCTGCACCATGAGGACTTCACCGGTCAGTACGGCAAGTTCTGGAGCGCCTACCGCAACACGCCCTGGTACCAGCGGCAGGTGCGCGATCTTGAGCAGATGGCCGCAGGGCTGGGTTACTCGAAAGTGAGCGATATGAAAGCCGCCGTAGCTGCCGAAATCAAGGCCTACATCGGCCAGGGCGGGTTCCTTTTCGCCATGTGCTCGGGTACCGACACCTTCGACATCGCCCTGGCCGCTGAGCAGGTCGACATCGTACCGGCCGAGTTTGACGGTGATCCCGCCGACCCGGACGCCCGGCAGAGGCTCGATTTCGACAATACCCTGGCCTTTGAAAACTTCGACATCGAACTGAATCCGGCCGAATACCGTCACGGTTCGATCGACGTTCCCGTACGGCTCGGCCAGATCGACGAAACCATGGACTTTTTCACCCTTTTCGATTTTTCCGCCAAATGGGACCCGGTGCCGGCTATGCTTACCCAGAACCACGTGAGCAGCGTAAAAGGCTTCTACGGCCAGTCGACCGCTTTCAGAATGGAGACCGTCAAAAATGAAGTCGTAATCCTCGCAAAAAATTCGGGCCGTGACGAGGCCAAATACATCCACGGCAACTACGGCGACGGCACCTACACCTTCTACGGCGGCCACGACCCCGAAGACTACACCCACCGCGTCGGTGACCCGCCAACCGACCTCGATCTTTTCCCAAACAGCCCTGGTTACCGTTTGATACTCAACAACATACTTTTTCCCGCTGCCCAGAAGAAAAAAATCCAGACGTAGGTGATAAAGAATTATAAACCCCGGTTTACACACGCCCTGAGCAGCGCACATCACTGCCCGCACGGTTCGACTTCGTTCCTCGTTCCTCGTTCCTCTCGTCATTGTATTCACCATGACGTCCTTCACCATGACGTCCTTCGACTCTGCTGCGCTGCGCTCAGGACTGCGCTACCGATGACAAGTTGCATGTCACCTCCAAAATGGTGGTGCCCGAAGGGGCGAAATTACCGGCTCACCATGACGGGGTTTACTTCCATATTCCATATTCTACTGTTCTATTGTTCCCCTGTTCAAAAACCCCATAGCAGCACAAAGCTTTAAAATCACCCAAATTTCAATTTCACCCATGTCTTTCGATAAAAACACCCCCCTGCCCAGCCGCGATTTCAATAACCTGGTCAAGCTCATCAGCATTCTGCGCAACGAATGTCCCTGGGACAGAAAACAGACGCACGACAGCCTGAAATACCTGATGATCGAGGAGATGTACGAAGCACTGGAGTCGATCGACGCTCAGGATTTCGACGAACTGAAAAAAGAGCTGGGCGACATCCTGCTGCATGTGGTGTTCCACGCGGAGATCGCCACCGAAAACCGCCATTTTGACATCGGGGATGTCATCTACAACATTATGGAGAAGCTGATCCGCCGGCACCCGCATGTGTTTAACGGCGTGGATGCAAGCGATGAGGAAACAGTGAAGCGGAACTGGGAATCCATCAAAAAGAGCGAGGGGCAGCGCAAGTCGGTTCTTGAGGGCGTTCCGGGAATCCTCCCGGGCCTGCTCATGGCCCAGCGGATGCAGGAGAAGGCGGGCGGGGTCGGATTTGACTGGAAAACATGGCAGGCAGCCTGGCCAAAACTGCAGGAAGAACTGGGTGAATTCCGCGATCAGCTCGACCGCAACGACCGCGGCAACATGGAAAAGGAGTTCGGCGACCTGCTCTTCTCGGTCGTCAATGTGGGACGCCTGGCCGGCCTCAATGCCGAAGACTGCCTGCGCATGACCAACAATAAATTCCGTGAGCGCTTCACCTACATCGAAGACCGCCTCCGCGATAAAGGCCTCCAGCCCGAAGACGTATCCCTCAAAGAGATGGATGTGCTCTGGGAAGAAGCGAAGAAGTATGAATAATGTGTTGATTTACAGTTTACCGGTGCAAACGGGCAAAACGGTAACCTTCAAGAGTGCGTAACGAAGCCCTGAGCATGTCCTGAGCGCAGTGGAACGTAGTCGAAGGACGCAGCCGAAGGGCGTAGTGTAGCTCCTTGAAGAGTTACCGTCCCGGGCCGGACATTTTATCACCAATAAGTCCCCAATATGATTCAAAACCTGAAGAGTTTTCTAAATAACCAGATCCGGAAACTGGGATATGAATTCATTCCTGTAGGTTCCGGCAAGAAAACCCTCGACCAGGATATACTGATTACACATCCCCAATCACTGCATTATCACATGCGGTACAGTGATTATCATATCACCATGCCACTGGAAAAGGCCCGGGTTGGCAGGGTAAAGTTAACGAACTATTTCTACACCGTTGCCGCCATGAGTGCAGTGGGGGCCCCTGAACAGGATGAATATCAAAAAATCAAGAAAAGCCTGGCTCACATTTATAAAAATGATTATTTCCCTGCAACTTCAGCTGAGAGGCTGGGCCTGCAAAAGGGGGAAGTTCCGCAACTTGACACTATACCGGCCTGGATACGCTACTACCCCTGGGAATCCCAATCCATTGAAGACAAATACAAAGCGACACATGACTGGGCTTACAGGAACGAAACCGGTCTGACCAGGAAATATTATGGTAAAAATCCTACTGAAGAGGAAAAATTTGAGTATGATTGCAAAAGGTTATACGACCTGTATAAATCCATTCAAACCAGGGGGTATATAAACGATCATCCGCTGAGTTCACCAATTGCTTCCCAGTTACTGATCAATGATGATCTCGACTACAGGTGGGTAATAACAGGCGGTTTTCACCGAAGTGCTGTTTGCCAGGCACTGGGTTACCACGAAATTGAATCAAGGGTTCAGAATATTATATATCGTTCCGATGTCGATAACTGGCCGGCCGTAAAATCAAAAATATTCAGCAAAAAAACGGCCCTTAAGGTATTTGATTCCATCTTTCAGTAAACATATAAGTCCCAGGCGCCTTCACGTTTTTTTGCAGAATTTGTGGAATGATTCAAGTATATTAGGGCGTTCAACAGCAAGGATTTGAGAAAAGAAAAAGGGCGCAATGCCGCCGCATCCGCAGTTTTATCATCATTTGCGGGGAATAGCAATCACACTCAGCCTTATTAAGACATTCATAACCTGTATTATTTTTGGAGTTACTGTATGACGACAAACGTGAAAGATGAAATCGACATGAGCCAGTATCCCTACATCGACAAGGGACTTGAAGGCATCGTCGCTTTTTCATCGCGCAAAAGTCTGGTTGACGGGCAGAAGGGCGAACTGATCTACGCCGGTTATAATATTGACGATCTGGCCAGAAATGCCACGTTCGAGGAAGTCTGCTTTCTGCTATGGCACGAGCGCCTGCCGGACAATGCCGAACTGGACGATCTCAACAAAACACTGGCTGCCGAACGCGACCTGCCCGAGGAGATCTACTCCTACATCCGCAATACCAATCCCGATTCCGAGCCGATGGCCGTATTGCGCACTGGAGTCTCGATGCTGGCCGACTTCGATGAGGAAGCCACCGACATCTCCGAGGAGGCAACCTACCGAAAATCGCTGCGGCTCACCGCGAAAATGCCGGCCATCATCGCTGCTTTTCACCGGATGCGTGAGGGCAAAGAGATCCTCAGACCCCTCAAGGAAGGCAGCATCGCTTTCGATTTCCTCTACATGTTAAACGGGGAGAAGCCGGGTGCCAAAGCGGAAAAAACCATGGATATTTGCCTCATCCTGCATGCGGAGCACGGCATGAATGCGTCCACGTTTACCGCCAGGGCCATCTGTGCCACCCAGAGCGACCTCCACTCGGCCGTTACCGGCGCGCTCGGTTCGCTCAAAGGCCCGCTGCACGGCGGTGCCAATACTGCTGTGATGAACATGCTCAAAGTGCTCGACAGGGACACCGACATTGAGGCATTTATCCGCAGCAAACTGGCTAAAAAAGAGAAAATTTCCGGATTCGGCCACCGCGTGTACAAAACCTACGATCCACGTGCCCGTCACCTGAGCGCCATGGCCGAGGGCCTCGCCAAAGAGGTCGGAATGGAATACCTGTACGACTGGTCCGAGCGCATCGTGAAGGTGATGAAGGATGAGAAAAACATCGACCCCAATGTCGACTTCTTCTCGGCCACCGTCTACTACTCGATGGGCATCGATACCGATCTGTACACCTGCATCTTCGCCATGGCCCGCATCTCAGGATGGACTGCCCACTACATTGAGCAGCTGCGTAACAACCGGCTGATCCGGCCCAAAGCTCTCTACCTCGGCGAGAAAAACCTGCCCTGGACCCCTATAGAGAACCGGTAAAACGGATCTGACCCTGAACCCGGCCACACCTTTCGATGTTCCGCCGGAAGACGATGCCTCATCGGGCTTTCAGGCCGATAATGGCAAACATGTATCTGCCGGGTTAGATGAGCAGGCTGCTGCCGGTCTCAAATCATCTGTAACATTCCAATGAACACCACCGAACACAACCAGCGCAAGGTTTTAAAAAAATTGCTGAAAAAGGCGTCCGGCACCGATTTCGGCAGGAAGCATGGTTTCGCCGGCATCAGCTCAGCTGAGCAGTACGCGAAGGCGGTGAACATCCAGACCTATGAGGATGTGGCCCCGTGGGTGGAGCGTATGAAGAAGGGCGAGGCGGATGTACTCTGGCCGGGCAGGGTGAATCGATTTGCCATCTCGGCCGGTACCACGGGCACTCCCAAGGAGATGCCGCTGCCCAAAGAGCGTGAGACTACCGACCGGCGGTTCATGCGCAAGGTGGTGCTGAACTACTTCCTGAAACGGCCGAACCTGTTCTCACTGCTGGGCACCCAGCTCAGCCTGGTTGGCAACGTGGAGCCCAGCGAAGAGTACCCGGGCGTTACCATCGGCGAGGTGAGTGGTTTCCTGGGGTTGATGGCGCCCTGGTACCTGGCCCGGCTCCAGGTGGTACATCCGAAAACGATGGCAGCCCTCCCCTTCAGCAAAAAGATCGATCTGGCCCTCAGGGAATCGGCCGGGCGCGATGTACGCGTCGTTTCCGCCCTCCCCTCAGTAACACTGCGTTTTCTCCAGAACATGCTGGAGCGCACCGGCAAAAAGTCGATCGCCGAAGTATGGCCAAACCTGCGCATATTCGTTTCAGGCGGCGAACCGCTTGGCTCCTTCCGTGCCCACATAGAAAAGCTCTGCGAAGGGCTTGAGATCGACTTTATCGAGAACTACGGGGCCTCGGAGGGCTACTTCGCATTCAATACCGATCCGGAACGGACGGATATGCAGCTGGTAACCGACAACGATGTCTATTACGAATGGATACCCAATCCGCCGGCCGACCGTACGAAGCTTCTTGAAGCAACCCCCATCCCCACCTGGCAGGTGCAGGCCGGCGTACCCTGTGCCATGATCGTGACCACCAGCTCCGGCATCTGGCGCTACACCCTCAACGATGTGATCGAATTCACCGAAACCGGCTCAAAACCAAGGATCCGTGTGCGGGGCCGAATCTCCGACATCATGGCGAAGTACGGCGAAGACATCGAAGTCGCCCACATCCTGCAGGTGCTCGACCACGTTACCAAAGCCCTGGGCGCGGAGTATTCCAGCTACACGGCCGGCTCCTTCCTGAACGATGAAAGCCGCTACCCCACCCACGCGTTCTTTATCGAATGGGTGAAAAAGCCGGACGACATGCATGAATTCGCGGTCCGTTTCGACGAGCACATGAAGAAAATAAACCGCAGCTTCCAGATCCGCCGCGAAGGCGACTCGATCGCCTTCCCCAGATTTTTCGACCTCACCAAAGACGTGATCGAAGCCTGGCAAAAGCAGTTTTTCAAGGTTCGTGCACAGACGAAGCTCCCGAGGATCATACACGATCAGGAGAAGGTGGAGGATTTGATGGGGAGGTGCGGGGGGATTTAAAAACAATTGCCCTGATCATTTACAACTAATCTCGAAACTGCCTGCTGACCTCGTACTGTGATGCGATGTGATAGTGATGAACCGGGGTGAATATTTACGCAAATTAGGCAATTAACGCTATCGGATACCTCAATTTGACGTATATCAAAAAAGGAGGAATTGAAAACAAGGATGATTTTCTTGTCAGATCATGCATTCGTCCCTTGTTTTTTGAGGGAGATTTTACATTTTTTTGATCTGTACCGAATAATGGTAGTCTATCACTTAAATTATGTTTTATTAACATTTTACATATCGAAGAAAGTCCCTAAACAGGGACTCCTGCTCTACTGCAGATCGATTGAAACGCTCCCATCAAGCAATGTTCATTGGGTTCCTTACATACCCGGACCCTGGCACGTGCTCCGAGTTGATTCCGATAAGTGTGATCTGCCAGAAGGGCTTGCAGTGCATCGACATGTTGCGGCAATTTAACCAGGCCTGTTCCGGGAGCCGGACCAACCGAAATGCCGAAGCGACTAATCAGCCCGCCCCAATCCCCGAAGCTGATTACAGGGGTTCATAAGGCAAAAGCTTCAAATACCGACACCGGAGACTCTTCGTGTATTGAGGTATTGACAAGTACCCAGGCCGATGACAACATGTTGTACTTCTCATAGCCACTAAGATGACCGGTTAAGACCACATTTTCCGGTATATCTTCAGGTTTCCAATTACCTGCTCCGGAGAAGTGATTTTTCGTATCACCGGCAGCCCCGCCGGTATAACATCTTCTTTTCCCGGCACTCGCAGGGTGTCCAGTATTTTATAATCATCCGGTGTTTTGGGATCCCGTACCCATACAATCAGTGGCGTACGGGGAAGGGCGTTGATTACCGTATTGTAACTCGGCCGATAATCAATCGAAAGTAAAATATCTATCCGCTCCCAGCTGAGCGGGAATATATCCCGGTACAACTTACCGGTGTTCAGAATGAGTTTTGTACCATATGTTTCGTTCTCACTCGAATTTCTTCTGTTCAATTCGCCTGACAGAAAAACCGCTTCAAACCGTCCGGCTGACTTCCGGTTAAGTACTTCAGCAGCCCGCCTGGCCGCCCATTCGCCCCAGTTCCGGATCGAGAAACTCATTGGATATTATGCCGACTCGAATTTTTTTTCCCATCCTGATATTTTTCTTTTGATGAATAATAAATGCACTACAGAAGATACTCCTTATTACCTGAATCAGTAATCACGAAAATTGTTCTGCTGTCAGCCAATACTTCACTGCTTATAAACGGCCGATACGTTGTACTATAGGGCAGAGAATGACCATCTTCTCACTTCATTCTGAGATTTTTTCACATTGACAAAAATTCATCTGTACATTGGTCAACACTCTTTCTACATTTAAAAAGCATTCAAATCTAAGGGATAGCGGAGGTCGAAGATGGCTGTGATTTCACACCCGGCCCCGACACCTGAGGAAAAGCGTATTATACCTCTCGATATCCTCAGGGGTTTTGCCGTAATCGGCATATTTGTGGTCAATATTCAGGTTATGAGTTGCCATTTTGTTCATCGCGGGGCGTGTAAAGCACTTTGGACATCCCATTTTGATCAGGTCATTTCCATACTTATCAAATTATTTTTTGTAAATAAATTCCTCTCCATTTTCTCTTTCCTGTTCGGGGTGGGCATCGCGATGCAATTTTACAAATACGTACGGAAGAACACATCTGCCAATCAGTTTTTCATGAGGCGACTGGGCGGGCTTTTCCTGATCGGAGTACTGCACATTCTCTTTTTTTGGTCCGGCGATATACTGCATATCTATGCACTGCTTGGATTACTGCTTATTTACCTTCTCAGAAAATCAACTATGGCCTTATTAGGGGCAGGAATTCTGATTTTGATTTTCCCATTCTACCACCAGGTGTTAGGATTCATAAGCGATGTACTGCATTTCAACATTATCCCGGAAATCGACGGCTATACACATCAGGACCTGCTGGCTGTCAATCTGCAGGGATCCTACTTTGACACGATAAAACTGAGGGTCAGTGAGTATCTGTACAATCTTCAGGGCATTCACACCGGACTGGTTCCAAGGGCCTTTTTCATGTTTACAATCGGTGCATGGCTGGTTCGGAAGGGAATTTTGTCTGATATCGAACAATTTGCTTCCGACATTAAGTGGAAAATGATTACAGCTTTTATTATCAGTTTTCTGTTTCTGGTAACCATGTACAACCTCATTATCCCGAACATGTATGTTCTTGATGCACCATCTCTCATCATTCTCAAGAAAATTATGGGCCGGGTGAACAATCTGCTCTATTCCATAAGCAATATGGTCATTGCCATGTTTTATATATGGCTTATCACCTGGTCGCTGCGATGGGATCTGGTAAATACCATTCTCGGTCCATTGCAGTACATCGGCAAGATGGCCCTGACCAACTATGTAATGCACAGCGTAATCGCACTGTTCCTGTTTTCATCTGTTGGAATCGGACTTTATGGCAACATGAGCCCCGCAACCGGGATTATGATTGTCATATTCGTGTGCATTTTTCAGATACTGTTCAGTAAAATATGGCTGAATTACTTCCTTTACGGCCCGCTTGAATGGGGTTGGAGATGTTTCTCCTATTTTAAGTATCTCCCAATGAGAAGGGATCCTCATTTACAAACAAGCGCACAATCATCCGAAAACTACGCATGAAATTCGGGAAAATTCGAGACCTCCAGTGAACAACCCGTAAATCATGGTGTTATTACATTCGGTCAGATATCCCTGCTGTCTAATTTTCCCACAGGTATATGAAATTACTTACAATCCCATCTTCCCCATACCATCCCGACATACTCCTTAATCGCGCTTTCCATTTTGCTGATATTCGATACATCGGTTTCCAGGTAGAAGTATCTGCGGTCCGGGTGAAATTTAATGCGGAATCCGGCCGGTGCCGGAACCGGGTCTAGGCCGGTCTGCCGGAACAGCTGCATTGCACGCGGCATGTGGGATGCGGATGTAACCAGGATCAACGGGTTACGGGACCCGAACTCACGGTTATACACCTGCGCCTCCCGGCAGGTATTGGAGGGTTCAGATAACACATGGATGCGTGTGGAGTCCACCCCGAGATCTACGGCGGCAAGGCCCATAACTTTAGCCACAGACTCTCCCCCGCTCGATGACCACCCAGACAGGATGAGGCGGCTCTCTGGTATCATCCGGTGCAGACGAATCCCTTCGGCAAGGCGCCCGAGTGCACGGGTGCTAAGCCGTGATGTGGGCGGCAGCCAGGGATCGGGTGAATGTCCGCCTCCGAGCACCAGTATATGGATTTCCCGCACAGCAACCGTGTCGGCTGTCAATGGCTGACCACTCAGCAGCAGGTCTGCTGGATCATTAAGTACCGGATACCGCCCCTCAAGATCTGCAACAAGCAGGTTCGGCAAGACCGGGGTTAGCGTTATGAGCAGAATAATGAACCCGGTAAGCCCTGTATAAACTGATGCCCTGTACCATTTCAGCAACAGGAACACAATGGCCGCAGTGAACATAATCAGAATCAGGTTCATCGGCATTACAAGGTCCAGGATCAGGCGTGCTATAGATTCAAACATAATCCGTCACAACGTTGCAAGCACCACAATTAAAGGGACTCATCTACCAGATTTTCCAGGGACAGTCATCAGAATTCCACAATTCTTCAAGGTGGTTTTTATCCTGAAGGGTATCCATGGGATGCCAGAACTCCTTATGCCTGTAGGCTGCCAGTTTTCCGCCGGCGGCCAGCGATTCGAGCGGTTCCCTCTCCCATACGGTATGATCACCTTCAATGTAATCTATCGCTTCAGGCTCCAGCACAAAGAATCCGCCATTAATCCACGCACCGTCACCTCGTGGCTTCTCTGTAAACGTTTCTATTTTTGTCTGTTCATGACCCAGGGTGAACGAACCAAATCGTCCGGGCGGGTGAACAGCTGTCAAAGTGGCGTATGCGTCCTGTTCTTTGTGAAACTGAATCAGTTCCTGAATATTCAGGTTGCTGATGCCATCCCCATAGGTCATACAGAACGTTTCACCATCGAGGTATTCCCTGATCCGCCTGATCCGTCCGCCGGTCATGGTCGCGTAGCCGGTATCAACCAGGGTAACCTTCCAGGGTTCAGCCTTGTTGCTCAGCACGTTCATCTCATTGTTCTTCAGGTAAAACGTAACATCAGATTCCTGCAAAAAATAATCGGCGAAATACTGTTTGATGACCGATCCCTTATATCCGCAGCAGATTATAAAATCATTCAGCCCGTGGTGGGAATAAAGCTTCAGGATATGCCATAGTATCGGCCGGCCGCCGATTTCGACCATGGGTTTTGGCCTCACACTGGTTTCCTCACTCAGCCTTGTGCCGTACCCCCCTGCAAGTATTACCACTTTCATTGTTTTAACAGCTCCATCCGGTTAGTAACTAATTGATAATTTTTCCAAACGATTCTCTGTCTTGGTGTTAAAGAAACAAAAAAATCAGTTCATTTTGTTAGTATTGTTCACTTATGGAATCACATCTTCCTTACAGCTCAAAAAAAAATTTACCCGTGTGGACTATACCCGGAAGTAATTCCTCTGTTCATTTAAAAGCTGATCTACCAGCCGGCCATCGGGCACAACCACATCATCATAGGTCAGCGTCTGGTCTTTGCTGATGTCTTTTTTCAGTACACACCCCTCTGCCACACCCAATGGAAGCAGTTTCTCTTTTTGAACCACATCAGCATTTTCGCAGACGCCATACGTCATATAGTGCCCGATACCGTCAATTGTTTCCCCTTTTTTCAGGTCTTTTTTTGCCTGGGCAACAACTTCCACAAAGGGCCGGCCGATGGGTGAAGTGGCAGCATCCTGAAAAAGCGCCGCCCTGGCTATCGTATTGGGAACTTCAAAATGGCACAGGTGGTAAGGGGTATAGAAACAGTAATACGGGCCCTCGCCAAGCTTGTACAGGTTCAGGTAGTGCTGCTGGATCGGATGATCGTGGGTTCCGACCACAAAAACCCCGGGACCGGGGGCGGCGCCCACCAGATAATCGACCACACCTCCATCGATATTCAATATTTTATCCGGGTATTCCCTGATCGCCTGCTCAAGCGGCGTACCGGAAGGAACAGTCGGCCCGTACATGCCCCGCTTCCCCACATGCATACCTGTGGCATTTGCAACAACCGCCTGTTCAAAGGAGATTTTACTACCATCGGCAAAAGAGGTAACCATCGCTGGATTCTGACCCCATTTTTTCGCGAACCCTTCCTGGGTCGTGGGGTTGCGGTAGGGATCTTGCAGGCCTTTAATATTGCCGCAAAGAACCGGTGTAACGCCGATTCCCTTAACAAAACGGAACAGGTTAACGATTACACCGGGCTGGTCGCCATCGGCATTGGTAATGACCACGCCCTGGCGGTCGGCATACACTTTGAGTATCGGGCCAACAGTGGCATCGAGCTCCGCATTCATCAGAACCACATGTTTCCTGTTCTGAATAGCTCTCATGGTAACATGGGCGCTGAACTCAACGGCTCCGGTCACTTCAACAATCACATCAATGTCATCCGATTCGCACAACAAAAAAGGGTTGTCGGTTACGGCTGCCTTGCCATCGATTACCGCCCGGTGAAGTTCATCTGCACTTGTAACCACTGCGATATCCTCATTACCCGATTCACGGTACGCTTTTTCGGCTTTCCCCGTATCGCGGTTTGAGATGGCAACAAGCTTCATCCCCTTCGTAAATCGGTTAATCTGCAGGGCAATTCCTCTTCCCATGAATCCGGAACCCACCATCCCTACCCTCACGGGATTGTTCTCGAGCTCTCTTTTTGCGAGAGCACTGTCTACTATTACCATTATATAAAAATCGAATCCGTTGGTTGAATACTTTGGAAGATAAGTCAGTTCGTATTCAAAGTATAACGATTTGCTTCAATTATTTGTGGGCATTATATGGCTGTAATTCCGGCAGGCGCCCCATATACTGTACCCTGTTCAACTGCTGAATTTCAGACTGTTGTTTTGCCTCCCGTCTTCTGGTACCAGGCGTTTGAAACAATATTTCCGGATATTAAGTGATATATTGGCAGCGATTATAATGCACGCGAATTCCGGGCTGCACTGGTCGGGTTTAATTTCAGGTACACTCAGAATCAATTAATTGTTCATGGCAAACACACGGGGAAACGACACTACACCGCTCGTCAGCGTATGCTGTACTACCTATAACATGGAGAAAATAGTTTCTGAAACCATCGATTCAATATTGGCTCAGAAGACATCCTTTCCTTTTGAACTTATTATACATGACGATGCCTCCACTGACCGTACACAGGAAATCATCAATTCATATGCTCAAAAGTATCCCGGTATAATTAAAACCATCTTTCAGAAAAAAAATATATACACCTCACATGAAGGCGGGCTGGGTTACATGTTTAACAATTTCATTCTGCCTGAAACCAGGGGTGAATTTATTGCTATATCAGACGGTGATGATTACTGGACAGATCCGGAAAAACTGCAGAAGCAAATCGATCACCTGAATGCCACTTCCGAAAGTGTAGCCTGCTTTACAAATGCACGAATTATAAATGAGATTGATAGTAATAGAAGTCGGGAATACCATAATAACCAGGAAGAAGGTTTTGTACCTGAATTGAGTATAGCCTTACGCGCAGGCGGGTACTACTCTGCCTCAACCCTTGTTTTCCGGAAGAAAAGTTTTATGTCATCCATCTACTATAAACATTTTGATGAATTCGCAAAATACCACGAATACGATACAACGTTCATTTACTGTCTGATGCTCGCAGGAAAGATCAGTTACCTGAGTGATGTAACGGCAATCTACCGGCAATGGATTGGAGGACTTTACTCCAGCATTATGTACGACCCGGAAAAAACGGCCCGAATAATAGAAAAAGAGATGATGGGCACTAAGAAACTGATCAGGTTGGTAGATAAAGAAAAAAAGAAACTTTTCAGAAGAAAACTGTCTGTAGATTCACTGCATATGATCAGAACACGATCGGTCACCGAAAAGTTTAAATACTTGAAATATCTACATGTAAAAGAGATCATACGGCTCATTACCGGCAAAAATTAAGTATAGTCGTTACATACTTATGTATAATAATCATGTTATATAAGCCTTAAGTATGCTGAAAGATGACAATACAGCCGGGATCATCCCTGCGGCCGGTTATGCCCGCCGACTGGCCGCACTGCCCTGCAGTAAGGAGATCTACCCTGTTGGCATTGAATTCAATGAGGAAACCGGCACCCGGACCCCAACCGTTGTGTCCACATCGCTGCTGAACCACTTCAGGGATGCCGGGGGCAGGCAGGTTTATTTTATCATCAGGAAAGGCAAATGGGATATCCCCCGGTACTTCGGTACCGGTGATGACCACGGGTTGAATATTGCCTACCTGGTTACAGGCCCGACCCCGGGAACGCCCTTTACTACCGATCTGGCCTACCCTTTCGTCAAGGGAAAACGAATACTGTTCGGTTTTCCGGATATTATCATCAAGGCGTCGAATCCGTTCCAAACACTTATGGGCAAAATGGATGATACAGGTTGGGATGTCGTACTGGGCCTGTTTGAAGCAGACAACCCGCAAAAAGCCGATATGGTTGTTACCGATGAAACAGGACAGGTCAGAACTATCGTGATCAAACCGGATAAAACTGATTTAACCCATACCTGGCTGCTGGCCGTCTGGAATCCGGCATTCACGGAATTTCTCCACACCGGTATATCTGCACTGCAGGAAGAGGCCGGGAATTCCGGCATCATTGGCCCTTCTCACGGGAAACCGGAACTTTTTATCGGTGATTTTATCCAAAAAGCCATCAACAGCGGCCTTAAGGTCGGTTCGGTTCGCTTTCCGGGCTCCGCATACCTCGATATAGGGACACCTGATGACCTGAAGAAAGCTGCCTCGTTTACTGTTTGATTCACTATAAAACCGGTCGGCTGATCCGCTTTTTCACACTGTTTTTAAATCCTACGGCAGCTTTAACGACCAGGCCGCTGTCTCATCCTTTTACTGATTCGCTGAATGTATCAAACGTTTTTCAGCGCAGATCACATCAAGTGGAATCAATTTTCAATTGCATCCAGATAATCAGACAACGTTCTGAATCTTCTGTTCATCAGCATTTTCAGGTACAGATATCGCTTAAAACCTGTGATGCGGATCAGTGCGCGTTCAGAGGCGAATGCACCAATACAGCGGCTGTTCATGTAGGTATCGATATAGGATGAATCGTCTTTTCTGCCCGCAACCGGATTTTTGCTGGATACGCTCTGCAACAGCCTGTTTAAAATCAGCATTTTAAAGTATCTTCGCCGGCCGGGAAAATCGGGATACATATGTTCAAGCAGCCCGATCACGGCCAGGTTCAGATCGTTTACATTCGTGAGCTGTGAAGTATGGATCCGGTACGATGCCATGACCCGGTCAATACCATACAGGCGGTGCCCTTTCAGCATCAGGCGTGCCCACAGGTCAAAATCCTCGATATGGTCTACATGGTCAACCGATTCCCGGTAGTTACCTGCCTCGTTCAGGACATCCTTCCTGATAAGTACCGTCAGGTTCGGTATGATGATGCGTCCCATTCCCATCAGAAAAAACGATCTGAAACCGGTTAAGTACCCGGTCCCGATGCCCATATCCTGATTCAGGTTTTTCCCGTTTTCGTCGATCCGCCTCACTTTACAGAATACGGCTGCGGCATCCGTTTCATTGATCACATCAACTTGCACCCTGAGTTTATCCGGATCCCACAGATCATCGGCATCGAGGGGTGCGATATAGGTTCCGGATGAATGGTTAATGGCATTGTTCCGGGCGTTTCCGATCCCACCGTTTTTCTGGTAATGATAGTGAATGCGGGGGTCGGTCAGATATGGCTTCACAACGGCGGCGGTGTCGTCGGTACTGCCGTCATCTACCAGTATAAGTTCCCAATTCGTGTAAGTCTGTTTCAGTACACTTTCAATGGTTTCGGCCACGAATGCCCTGGCATTGTACATGGGCACGATAATGGAAACCAGTTTGTCATTTTGCATCGGCATTATATCTGATTTTAACTTCCCTTCGGGCATTTTCCTGCTCTATGATATCGATGATGGCACGTTTGTAGTCATCATGAAAAGCCCTGATCGTATTGTTTTCCCTTGCATACGACCATGCCTTGTAAGCCATCTCTTTCAATCTGCCGGCATCCATATCCGCGACTGTGGCAAGTTTGCTTTCGATCTCTTCCATGTCGGACCGTTCGAGTACAAACCCGTATGACGGATCCACATCCACACCCGACTGTACGCTTACAATCGGAATAAGTCCGGCCTGCATGCATGTAATTACCCCGCCGTTACTGCCTTCGGCGCATGAAGGAAATACGATGGCGGCATGGCTGTTCGCGACCCCGACAAACCGGGGGCTGTCCACATCCACCCAGCCCAGGGTGGTTATATTGGGCGTTTCGTAGAGTTCCCTGTAATATGCGTTTCTGAATTCGGGGTCCTCGTTGATCGGGCCGCACACCGTCAGATGTAAATGGGGCGATCTGCTGAAGATTTCAAGGACCCTATCAAGGCCTTTGTGTACAAAGCCGGAGCTGCCAAACCAGAGAAACCTGTTTTTGCAGGCTTCGAAATCCTTGCCTTCGGGCCACTCGTAGGTCGTGTATGTAGGAAGGCTGGTCCGGTAAATTTTTTTCCCGGCATACCGGTAGGTACCCATCGTATAATCATTGCCCAGCATGGTGGCATAGTCGCAAAGCTCAATGGCTTTATTTTCTGTGATATGCCGGAAGCCCGACAGGGCGATCTTTCTTCGTTCGCGCAGCTCGCAGGCCCGCCTGAGTGCCGAATAGTTGCTGAACAGCCAGTGCGATACATCCAGATGTACAACCTTTATGCAGTCTTCATTGAGAAATTCCGAATGTGTTTCAAAATTGGTGCGGTGGTTCACATAAAACGTATACTCTTTCTCCGGCGTAAATTTTTGCCTCAGTTTGCTGATGATATCGACCTCAAATCCCAGTTCCAGAAAAACGTTTGCAATCTCCAGCGATTCCTGTTCATTGGTGTGCTTGCTTGATACTTTCTGGTCCTCACTCAATAAAAAGGGTTCAATGATGAGTGCGAGCAACGCTTTACCGAAAATCTCACCTTCGGGTTTCATGTTGATGAAGGTTTTACTCTGTATACCGAAACCCGGGAATGTAATCTCCACACCGATATCGTCGAGTGTATGTTTTACCTTGTCTTTGATAACTTTTTTCAGATTCATTTTTACAGTAATTACGGGATGCCGATGCTAACGGCACTGAAAACCGGGCCGGTTAAACTTATGAGAAACCAGCCGGTTTTTTTCCGGTTTTTTTGAGTTCAAATCCGCTAAAACTGAACAGTTTGGCAAGGTATTCCCTTATGAGAAAACGAATCAGTTTGAGATGGTTAACCGGCAAATTCAACGCCCTGAATTCATCGGTATGTTTTTTCCACGACGCACGATAACCTGTTTCAATCATATTCCTGGCCAGTTCGATATAGGCAAAATTGATCGCACGGGGATAATTTTTCCGCATTTCCTCTGTGCTCAGAAACACCGGGCCGTATTTCAGGAACATCTTCAGGTATCCGAGCAGAGAGGTTGAACGTCTCTTTGCCTGCATTTCTGATACCGTACCCTTATGCCGCCTTGTATAGGTAAGTATCTGATGTACAAAACCGAAATCCGATTCCGTGAGTAAATCCAGGCAGGTGGAAATATCCGACTGCAGATAGGTCGGGTCATAGAAGTCGTCCCGTTTCCTGATCAGGTCGGACCTGATCAGAAGGGATGACGGCGAACCGAAAAAATAGGTACGGTCCAGGAAAAAACTTCTTCCTATTTCTTTGCCCTCATTAAAATGGCTGGGATACGGCAGGCCGTGCAGATCCACTTTTTTATCGTCAATGCGGTACGAACTGACAATGCCGATGGTCGGGTATTGTTCGGCCACGGCAACCATCTCAGCAATACAATTCGGGAACATCCAGTCGTCAGCATGCACCACCTTGCAGTATGTACTCTCGGGCGAGATATGCCTGAAAGCGTTGTTCAGGTTGTCCATTACCTTCAGGTGATCCGGGTTGTTCACCAGTTTAATTCTGGAATCACTTACCGCATAACCTGCGGCAATTTCTGCTGTGTTGTCGGTACTGCAGTTGTTAACGATTACATACTCCCAGTTGTCATACGTTTGTGCAAGTACACTCTTTATACATTCATCCAGGAATTTCCCGCCGTTGTACACAGGTGTAACTATACTTACAAACGGTTCCGGACTTTTATGGTTTTGCGGGGTAATCATCAGTTAATCGTATCAGCCAGGATTCAGTGCTACTTAAATTGCATATTGCGGATGAGTGTCTCCTTTATCTCATCATATAATTTCCAGTTTTTGTCTTTATCAGAAACAGTTGTGATGTCCAGGGGCCACTCAACACCGAATTGGGGATCATCAAACCGCAGACCACCCTCGGTACCGGGGGTGTAAAATTCACTCACCAGGTAATTCGTAACGGTGTTGTCATCAAGTGTAAGGTAGCCATGGGCAAATCTTTCCGGCACATACAGGGCCCGGTAATTGTCACCGCTCAGTTCAACAGCAATATGATTCAGAAATGTTTCGCTTTCAGGTCTCATATCTATGATCACATCAAGAATTCTGCCTCTTGTACAATAGACCAGTTTGCACTCAGCAGCAGGCGGGTACTGGAAATGAAAACCCCGCAGCGTGCCCACGATATGATTAAAGGATACATTCGCCTGTGCAATAATGTCTTTTAGACCATGCTCAGCAAATTCTTTCCGGCAGAAAGTGCGACCGAAAAAACCGCGGTCATCCATCTTTTTATCCACATCTATTATAAAAGCACCCTTGAGTATCGTTTCCTTAAAAATCATCAGATGTTTATGTTAGCTAGTTGAAAATTATTCACCCTGACGGAACGCGCGTTTCCCCTTGTTCCGATTACAAACCCTTCCGCCTGCATCTCTTACCGGCAAATCCGGTTTTTGTTATTAATTTCGTTTAATATTTACATTATTGATTATAGTATTCCCGATACCAGGAAACAAATTTACCGATTCCCTCTTCCACACTCCATTTCGGGCGATAACCCGTATATTCGAACAAATCCTCCACATCGGCCCAGGATTTGGGCACATCACCGGCCTGCATCGGCATATAGTGCTTTTCGGCGGTAATTCCGGTCTGTTTTTCAATCTCCGAGATAAAGTCCATCAGCCTTACCGGTTTGTTCGATCCGATGTTGAAGATCTGGTAAGGGGCGAAACTGGTAGCCGGATCGGAATTCTCTGCGTCCCACGATGGATTCGGTACCGGAGGCAGCGGTATCAGCCGGGTGATGCTTTCCACAATGTCGTCGATGTAAGTGAAATCTCGGGCCATCTGACCGTTATTGTACACATCGATGGACCGGCCCTCAAACATTGCTTTTGTGAAGAGAAACAGGGCCATATCGGGCCGCCCCCACGGGCCGTAAACCGTAAAAAAGCGTAAACCCGTGCTGGGTATACTGAACAGATTGGCATAGGTATGGGCCATCAGTTCGTTCGCCTTTTTGGTGGCCGCATACAGGCTCATCGGGTGGTCCACATTATGATGCACCGAGAACGGCATCTTCTTGTTGGCCCCGTACACCGAACTGGAAGAGGCGTATACCAGATGTTTGACCGGATAATGGCGGCAAGCTTCCAGGATATTCAGAAATCCGGTGATATTGGCTGAAATATAATCGTGGGGATGGCTCAGACTGTGCCTCACCCCTGCCTGTGCAGCCAGGTTTACGACGGCATCAAACCGTACCTGTTTAAACAGATCTAGAACATCGTCCCCTTTCTCCAGATCGAGCCGTATAAAACGGTACTGTTTTTGAGTGCAGCTTTGTACCATTCGCCCATCCGCTTGCTCAACTTCACGCCGCTCAATGCCGGCAGAATCCAGGCGATCAAACTTAAGGTTGATATCGTAATAATTGTTGATGTTGTCGAGACCGGTAACATCATGGCCATCGGCCAGAAGGCGATTAACCAGGTGATAGCCGATAAAACCGGCTGAACCGGTAACCAGTATTTTACTCATGAACTGTCAATTGGATTTGTTTGTAAGCAGTATTAAGGTAAGCGTATTTATCATAGAATGATTCGGGAAATAAACCATTATTGCATGTATGACCTGATGATCCTAACCAATGCCTTCGGATAGGCCCATAACGGAATTTTTATACCTTTTTGCCGCATTATTTCCCGCAGATCTGCGTCAGTATGCTGATTTCCGGATAATAACTCGGGTATATACCGATATTTAAAAGCACGGTATGTATTCAAATCAAACGATGCGCTGTAACGCTCCAGGTTACCGGTCAGTTCAAGGGCAAACAGCGTTCGAAGACATTTCATGCACTTTGAACAATTTGTAACACTATCAGTACATACATTCAGGGCATCATAGCTGTCTTCGATATCCGAAATTTTGATGATTTTCTGCAGGCGGGAATATTCAGCCCCGGAATGAATCGCCTCAAATCCACTGCCTGAAAGAATCGGGAGCAACATACTGTCATTCAGGCACAATCTGTTTTTACGATTATTTACTATTTGCGAGTAGGGATAGGATGAGGCATAGATATAATGACCAATACCCTGCTGGAGCAGCAATGCGGCAGCCATATTGCGTAGGGTATGCGTCTGCAGAAATCTGAAGTCTGAATAAAACTCGTCAAGATTTGAATCAACAGGGATAAATGGCAGCCCGGTCCGGTCGGCAAACGGTTTCAAATGGTCAAACCGTGATCTGAAAAGCTGCCGGCCCTTGCTTCCGTTTCGATGTGAACCCACGTTATGAAAAAGCAGATGTGTCAACCGCAGATCCGACCGGGTTTTATCGTAGTGATAATCGGCCAGTACAGCATAGGAATCAACGCCGCCTGAAAATCCTGTTGCAACACCGGAACCGGTTTGTGGTTTATCAACCAGCGTACCGGCTGTAACCTTCACCGGTCTTAAGGCCGGCAATATCAGACTCAACACATGCTGGGCTGGTCCTGCAACAGCCCTGTACAGACGTTCGCTGATCTTGCCGCAAATATCAATTGCATCACCTGCGGCCATGGCCGGGATGATAAGAGCGGTCAGGGCTGAATCCGATAAGGGGGTAACCATATCCCTGTATTCCAGGGGAACCGTGAACCAGAGTACCCTGTAATCATTTAATTTTTCTACCGTAACCTGCCATTTAACTGAATGTTCAATTTCGGTCAGTTCCGGTTTACCAATCTTCATTTTTTCCGGCAATTATTTGTAATTAATAAACTAATCTGCAGGGTATTTATGATATTTTTATATCCCTCCCGTTTAACCCTCACTTACTTCGAAATATCGTCGGGCCAGGAGGTAACATGATCAAAATAATTTCCATGCTTTGAACAATTACTCAAATTAAATTAACGAACCATCGAAGAGGTACAAAGTTTCAGATTTTGAAGAAACCGTTTCCTGATTTTAGCATTATATATACCAATGTCAGGCTGATAAAGGTATTTTATCTCACCTTTAAATCCTGTCTAAAATATATAATTCAATTGTTTTGGCTATAATCAGGATCATGTTTACCTCCGACGATTTCAAAACCCGTCAGTGGGGCAATGTGTTGGAAAAATCGGGGTTCGAAATCGTTCAAAATGAGCGCTGGCATATAAAATTACTCGATATGGTGGCCCGCCATGCCAGGATTCTGATCAGAAAGTTCATCTGCGGCCAGCGTGTACATGTTTTTATTTTCAGATACCTCAATGATGACAAACATCTCAGGGTATCAATCGAACTGTTAATCCGTGATATTATCACTATAATGGTCAGTCTGCTTACACGCACCAGGGTAATCTGGCTTATGCACAACATCGACAGGGAGACCATTGTGCATTATCCCGGGATCACCAAAATGCGCAGGGCAATTGTAAACCGGTTTGCGCACTATGTTCTCGTTACAGACCGGCTGCTTATTGCCTATGCTGTGCAGCAC
>JBLRWO010000051.1:0-20939 GCA_047921215.1 Cyclonatronaceae bacterium
TTTATTCCACGATTTGCCCGAAACCGTTACGCGTGATATAATTTCACCCGTAAAACGCTCATCAGAAGAGCTTGATAATTTAGTAAAACATCTTGAAGCAGAATTGGCAGAAAAAGGGATTTCAGTTTTCTGTTAAGCGGATTCAAAGCCATTGACTGATGAACTTCATTACTTAATCTGATCATATTTTGACAGGTTCCAGTATGTTAAACAGTTTATTGTACGTTAAAAGGCGGATTATCTGAGTGAGCTGCTGATCTGCAACAAAAATGAACCCTTATCTCCCGCCTGCAGTTTACAGGCAATACCAGCGGGTATAAAGAATAAATCACCCTCACGGATTTCAATGTTCGTATCGTCTGATTCTGCCTGTAATTTTCCATCCAGCACAAAAAATGCCATTTCAACATTGTTATGGGCCGGTAAAACCCGGCTCAGATCTGCTTCGAGCCATTCAATGCGGAATTCGAACCGGTTTGTCATGTTCCAATCGAGCAGCACCCCGGGTGTTTCAGTTGTTACTCCGTTTTCTCCGGGCTTGAAAATCTGCTGAAGTACCACCGGTTCATTTTTAACGGGATCCGCCGATATGCCATCTGCATCCGACCGTCCCGAGTCGGCCTGAGCCCTTCTAATCAGTTTTACTTTTTCAATGTGATCGGCAAAGGTCAGATGACCTTCTTTAGAGGCATCATTGAACACATTGAACAGAACATAGCATAATGGACGAGGTGTTGTGGTAATGGTCTGATGCAACAGTCCTGAAGGTACATATACCAGGTCTCCGGGTTTCACGCTGTGTTTTTTTCCACCCAGAACCACATCTCCCACCCCGTCATGAATATAGAAAACCTGGTCTTTGTCGGGGTGTTTATGGGGCGGGCCGTCCTGATTGGGGCTCCATTTGTTGTATCCGATCTCGGTGAGACCCGATTCGCTGCGATCAAGAAGTACGGTAATTTCGTTTAAACCCGACACATCCAGCTTTTGTCCGTCACGGTAGTTTCTGCAGATCATAATGATTTATTTTGTCTTAATGTTGTCGATATTGAATATCACCTTTGGTGATTTCTGTTCGGATCCCGGAAGGTCATCACTTAAAAAATTAGCCTGGGCTGCAAGTCCGTGTTCCACATATTCAGAGCGGACCTGATTGCGGTACGGGCCGGTCCGGATCATGAGCCTTTCCACGGTGTCTGTTGGCATGCGTCCGTTCAGGGGTATGTTATTTCTATTTAATTCATTGTTAACAGATTTAACAGATATTGAATACATATCCCGTTCACAGTCGATCTCCAGGCGCACGCTGTACCACTCTCCCGGCATAATATCTATGGGTTCAGACCGGACCGTTTCTATGTCGTATGCAATCCATTGCCGGTCAAATGCCAGTTTAAGTGCCCGGTTTCCTGCCTGATCCTGCACTTCAATCTCAACGCTATGTCCGATGGGTATGCGTTCTGCCTGAACATCGAACTCAATGGTCTTCTTTGCACTTTTCGGAAAAAAACCTGTCAGAACGGCATAATCATAGGGTTCTTCGTCGGTGATCTGCAGGTACCGCCTGCCGGTATCCTTGTTATCAACCAGGTTGAATGATGTCCACAAAGGCTGGTAAATATTCCATGACACAAGGTCATCTGTCCGGGTTAAACCCTGAAAATCCTCACTGATTTCGGCAGCAGCTACACCTGTGACGGGAATACGGGTTTTAGAAAACCAGATATCCTCCTTATTTACACTGTAAGTCATCCAGAGATAATCTCCGGGCGGTGTCCCGTTGCCTGGAAAAATCCCTCTGAAATACTGCAATCCGGGATTTTTCCATAACCCTTTGTACCGGCGGGGCGGTACTTCACCGCTCAGATTATAGAGACGATCAAACGAATGGCCATCATCACCAACCAGCACAGCCATCGGGAAACGGTTTCTTTTGGTGGCAGACTGGTTGTGCACTATCACAAAGCGGCCGTCGCCGGTACGCTGCCCCCAGGTTTTGGCACCAGATGTCCACAGGGTACTGCTGCGTGTGATAGGCGACCATGATTCGCCCCTGTCTGTACTCAAAGCAGAGTACTGATTTTTCCACAGCCCCACGGTAACCCCGTCGGGTCGGTTATAATATGTGAATGCCTTTCCGGCACCGGCCGATGTGGTAATCTTTGCTGAAAAGTATTCCCCATCCTGAACTGCTGAAGGATCTGTTGCATAGAAACCGTCATCGCCACGGTCCTCCTCCCACCATTGCAGGGTTACGAGCTTATCAGCAAGCAGGGCTTCACAGGCATCGATAAAGGCTGTATCTGTACTCTCCGTGTAGAATGGCAGGGAGGTATTCGACGCATCCCAACCGGCATGGCGGTTATGGCGGATAAAGTACACAGGGCCGAATGATCCGTCTTCATAAATTTCCCTGACAACCCTTCCAATACCGTTTCCCGCATTCGGTGAACGTCTTGGTGTTGCGCTGTACCCGTAAAAGCCCGATGCCAGCAGACGTCCGTTTGGCGCCACATAAAAGCCCATTCGCTGGTGCATAACTGCTTTTGTTCCTGCCGCTATCTTCTCTCCGTCGAATTCTATGTCTGGCAGCGGATATTCCGGAAAAAGAACAACAGGATCCGACCAGGAGCGGCCGTCTGCCGATGTTTGCAGCATCAAACGAGAGGGAGGTTCGTGCTCCTGTACCAGGCCGGACAAGTACTGCAAATAAAACCGGTTATTCCAGTATGCCAGGTAGGGCTGATGGTTGTAGGTCCACCCGACCGAACCCGGTTCTACCGGATATTTCCGGTTCGCCCTGAATGTCTGAATGTGATGTGAACCTATGGCATGTGGAAGGTGACCATCATAATACCTTTTATCGGTTTCAGTATCGCCCGTGTATCTGACCGGTTCATCTATTGACTGTTCAACCGGTGGCGGCATTACATTGACCGGGTAGTTAACCTGCCCGATTGCCATATCACAGCTCAGCAAAAGCCAGATTACAGGGAATATGAAATTAAGCGGCGACAAGTTGACGCTGTATTTCCCTGAATTTGTTTTTTCAATGGCTGTTTTTTTATCAAGTAGTGTCATAATCACAATTAGTATTGAATCCTGTTTAAATATCATCACAAATCCTTCGGCGGATATACCAGCAATACCCGCTTACCGCACAAAGGAAAAATTATTCCATCATAGGCCATAAACGAATGTATTTGTTAAGTTTTCGAGGTCCGACTTCCGCCGCATAAACATTCCCCTCTTCATCGGCGGCAATGTATTCCGCACCACTTGTACCGACCTGGTCGGGATTTGGGACCGGATCGGGGATGAAGTACCTAACCCAGCCGTCGCGGGCATTCCCTATCCGTATTCCTCGTTCCCAACCGGGATTTCTGATCATATTCGACTCACTATCGGCGACATACATCATATCATCGGGTGTGAAGAAGATACCACTTGGCCTGCCGAACTGGGTCCATACAGCCAGAAAGTTACCTTCCTGATCAAATATCTGTATACGGTTATTCATCCGGTCACCCACAAAAACCCGGCCTTGTGAGTCTATGGCGATGGCATGCGGATCACGGAACTGACCCAGGTCGGTTCCCTCTTCACCCCATTCAAGCACATATTCTCCAGCGGGGGTAAATTTCACAATCCGGTTATTTCCTCTCAACTGATGTCCGTCTGCCACAAAAATATGTCCATCCGGGGCCACGACTACATCGGAAGGCTGATTGAAGTGGTTTTTATCTTTTCCGGGCACCCCGGGGGTTCCCAAAACCATCAGTAATTCACCATCCGGGCTGAATTTCATAACGGCATGACCTTTTCCCGTGTCCACGTTCAGCCAGGGCTGTGAATCCGGGATCCAGCTTCCGGCGGCATCGGTAGCCCAGATATTTCCCTCATGATCGATTGAAAATCCGTGAGGCCAGGCAAACAGACCACCACCAAAGCTGCTGATGAAATTCCCTTCACTGTCAAATTTGAGGATGGGATCAACATCCGAACCCAGGCAGGTATTACGCCCGCATCGCTCCATAACCAGGATGTTTCCGGACGCATCGGGAAAAACCCCGATTACCGCACCCCAGGTCCTGCCTTTGGGCAGCTGGCCCCAGGTACCGATTGACCGGTATGGATTTGACTGAACTCGTGATTCAGAATGTACCTGTTCTGCAGTATTTGTCGCAGATTCAGACTTTATAACAGCGGAGGTTGATATGCCGTCCGGATCGTTTTCCTGTGAATTGATAACAGGCATCAGTGTGATGCTGCTAAACAGCAGGAACAGGGCAGATAATGTCATGTATTTCATGGAACTGTTATTTTTATTTTTATTCATCAAATGAAAATTTACTTCTTAACAGTCTGATTATTGAGGACGCGGGTCCCAAATGGCTGCTTCGATGTACGAAACAGGGCGGTCCTTGTCTGCCAGGTAATAGATGGCCACTAGTTCACCCAGATGGTTCTGAACCAGTTGCGGATAACCGATATCGTTATCCAGCGGGTCCTGACGAATTGCGATTTCATCACCCCAGGATTTGCCCTCATCGGAGCTGAACCTGACCAGTATTTTGTGCATGCTACGGTTGGCATAACAGCAGGCGAGCCTGCCATCGGCCAGAGTATGCAGAGCCGGAGGATTTCCGTTTCTCAAACCGGTGTCGCCAACACGAGAGAGGAACTGCCACGTAGTGCCATTATCGCCGGAGAAAAATGTGTCCACCCAGCAAACCTGCTCATCATTCCCTGGATTGCGCCTTCTGACTGCAGCAACCATATTGCCATTTGCCGTTTGTACCACCGATGGCATAACGCCCCGGAAGTTATCTGACCATGGCACAATCCACGATACAAATTCAAAGGTTTTGCCGCCATCGGTGGTCCGGGCAACAAAAGCTTTGTCGAGCCGGTTATAAAATTCCAGTACCGGGTTTCGGGCCGCCATCATAATCAGGCATGTATCTTTGTCGATCACCTGATAATTTGTTCTGGCCGTGAGTTCAAAACCTTCAAGTTCGGGATGACTGTTGAGCCCGCTGAACCGGTATGGAACAGACCAGGTGCGGCCACGGTCATAGGAGTATTGAAAGAATCCGGTGCTGTCACTAGCCGCATGGTATCCTTCGGAGGTAACCCTCAACGCAAAGCCATTGTGGGTGAAATCCAGGTTCCCCGGAGACTCGACCGGATTAATCTCTGTACGAACATAATCCGCCGGTTCCTCAAACGTCCAGGAGTGGCCTCCATCCAGACTTCTGGCCAAGCGACTAAGCGGATCCGGACCGATATTATGGCCTTCCTGGTATATATATTCGCCATCAGAAAAACCTACCAGAAACTCTTTGCGGGAATCCCATGACCACAGACCATTATTGGCCGGCCATCCCAGGAAACGGCCTTCCCGCGATGCTACCACCACATGTCGAATTGATTGTGGTGACAGAAGATTTTCCTTCTCTTGTGTCTCACGGCTGAACCAGTTACAGGATGCCAGGAACGGAAAGGAAACTGCAGATACCAGAGTGTTCTTCAGAAATTGTTTTCTGTTCATTGTTTTGGCTTCAATGGTTATAGTTGTTTAACAGATTTCTGAATAGTTTCCTCATTCAGCATTATCGCGCCAGCAATGAGCTCATCTGCAATACGTTCATGCCATGAATCAAATGTCAGAACAGGCCCCCTCACGGAATCTGTAATAAACAGGCCTTGCTTGCAAACAAGCCTTTTATTGAAATGGATGCATATATCGGGATGCTGATGGGAGAAAGAGAGCACCGGTAATACCCGGTTGAAAAGCTCTACCGCTTTCTGCCGGTTTCCCAGCCTGTGAAGCGCAAAAATGCGGATGTATACAGGATGAAGAATGGTTGGCATGAAAGCATGTACGCCGCGGTCAAGGGCCTCAATCATCTGGGTAGCCGCCCATCCACCGGTAACATGAAGCTTGCCCGCGGTAGCTTTCAGTACGTCACTGTACTTCACGCCAGCAGGGGCAACTTCCACTTTAAGGCTTTTAAAAGATGGAATGGATGCAAACATCTTCACAATAAGGTCGACAGGAAGGCCAAATCCTTTGAACTCCCAGTCCTGGACCATCATAAATCCCGGATTTGTTTCATCCAACTCATGAATATCATTGAGGTAGGCCTCACGGTTTGTGAAGGGCACATTTACCATGATCGCATCGCACCCCATTCCATTGAATTGCCGTGCCAGCCTGACCCGTTCCTCCTGGGTGTCCGCGGATACACCCGCGATGACTGGAACCCGGCCTTGAACGTTTTTCACCACCGTTTCAACGATCAGCACCCTTTCTTGTAACGATAGTTTGGGTGTCTCAGCGGCCATACCCAGTGTGAGGAAACCACATACACCTGCATCCAACGAATGACTGATATAATTGGCAAGCGAGGGTACATGAACATTACCATCGGTACCGAACGGCGTATTGATTACGCCAATTATACCCGTAAGCTTTTGAATCAGATCCATTGGTTCCAATTTTTCAAGATCGTACATCGGTTACGTATATGAAACGTTTGGCATTTCGAAGCACTTTCCTGTCAAATTACAAGCGCTTTTGATACGAGCTGAAACACTCGATAACTCACTGATTGCTAGATGTTTTATATACGATGTTGGCGGTTTGTTTTTATTCTTCAAGGAGTTCATTTAAAGCAAATTCTGTCAACATTTCGTGGTTTCCTTCAAAAATAATTATAGTTAAATTCCCAAATTCTTTTTTTAAAAAAATTTTTCTGTCAGCAATTTCTCCATAATCTCCTATTGGTTCTCGCTTCTCTAATAACTGTAGTTTTTCAAAATCCGTAACATATTTTGAAGTATCCGAAACGGACATATCACTTAACAATTTATTATAGAAATTTATTGAATGAGTTATTGGAACACTTCCTTGAATTCCGTCATAAATACCTGCATAAATTGTAAGTTTTGAACTTTGTATTTTTTCTGTAGGTGTTTTCCAATAAATCGGTGATTTCTGTTTTGCATTTTCAATATTTAGTTCATTTTTTGAACCTGTACAATCAAGAATATTATCTGCGTATATGCTTTTTCTTATTCTACTTTCATTATACCAGGCAATTAAGTCTGTAATTGATGCCCACGCTGAAAATTTACTAATGCTATGTTTAGATTTCATAAAAGTGCTTAGTGTCGCATAACCTCCACCACTCACTCCAATAACATATATTTTAGTAGTATCAATATTGGAATTTTTAATCGCATAAGTTATTGCATCATCAATGTCTGCTAATGCTAATTCACTGCAACAAGCATTTATTGTATTGTTTGCACCACGAAAATCTGGATGGATATAATTCAAATCTTTCTGTTTACATATTTCTGCTAATCCGTCATTTTGTGAGTAATCACCACTCCAAGTATGTAAACTTACTATTAATGGTTTTGGCTCATTTGACTTTGATTTATAGAAATATGATTTCTGCAAACTATTGTCAATACTTGATTTAATCTCAACTAATTCAAATTCTTTGTTCCATTTAGTTTGTCGTGTATCGTCAAACTTTATATAAGTCTCAACAAATGGTTTCCAGATCAAAGACCAAGTTGTCATATTCTGTCTAAGAAATATGCCTATTGCTACCCCGAATATTAAAATCAGGATGAATGTTGTCAATTTTAAAAGTCTGTTTTTCATTGTACTGTGTCGTTTTTACAATTATCTTCAACGTTTGGCGAAAGACGGGTAAATGGTCACTGCAGTCACATCCTGGTGATCTCCCCACAGTGTAATCTGCCCGCGAGCCATATCCCTGATTACCGACCAGTTGCCGCCAGCGGAAACCACACGGTTTATTAGCAGCTGATCAGCGGTTACATCCTGCCTGATAGCAAGGGTTGTGACATGCTGAACCGGATCATAGACGGCCGTTTGAACCTCCAACTGGCGGGAATCATCTCTGAATTGAGTCCTGCTAATTCTGAACAAATCCGGTTTGCTGATATCAGCGATTCGGGTATCAGTTGTCTCCGCTACCGATTCATCATCTGTTACGAGTTCCCCGAAAAATCTATTACTTTTGAAGTTGGCTTTTGAATTTTCCCTGACCACAACATCTTCAAGAACCAGGTTGTTTTCGGCGGAAACATGCGTTCTCCTGAAATCAAGTCCACCAGTATTGTCATATGTAATATTGTTATTGAAGTAAACCCGGGTGAAGTAGGTAAAGCGAAACCCGCCCGACACACCCTCAGGCGTTCTGAGCCTGTTCCCTGCTATTACATTCCCGACTAACCTGTTCAGGTACCGTTCTTCAGGTACTTTCGCCTCATGTCCGGTTATGTAGTGATGCACAGAACCGGATAGGTAAATCCCTCCGCCATCGTCGTCGGATCTATTCCCAAGTATGATATTGCCTGCAATATGCATCGACGACCACATTTCAGAAAAAATACCGCCGCCGTCGTTACTGGCCAGGGCTGAATTCTGGATTACGAGGTTGAAGAAGATATCTGCATCCGAATAAAATGAGGCTGCAATGGCTCCACCATCGCTGCTCCGCATGGGATCGTCGGTGCCCGAACGGTTCCCGATGAATACATTGTATTGTATGCGCGGAGCAGCCCGGTTATGAGCTCCGATGGCACCACCCCGGCCATTCACGGTAGAATTTTCTGCAAACAGGTTGGAAAAGATAACGGGACGTGCGCCGTTCAGGGCCGCTATTGCACCGCCATCGTTGGCGATTTCATGGATGAATTCCGGATCCCAGGGGTCAGGACCCAGGGACCGGTTGTCACGAAATTGATTATTGGTGATGACCGGAGAGGTTCCGTCACACAAGATGGCACCACCATTTCCCCTGACCTGGCCGTTTACAAACATGAAACCGTCAATTTTTGAATGATCGGCGGCTGTGATGAGACGGTGCTGCCCTTTTCCGTCAACCCGGGTAGTATATCTGACGATATCCCGCGACCATGAACCGGGATCAAATCCCCCGTAGAGATGCACAAATTCCTTCATGAATATCTCGCCCTCTTCATACTTCCCGGCTCCCACAAGCAGGGCATAGCGTCTGGAAAGCCTGGCATCATTGATCTGCTCTAGAGTATGGGTGATACTGGCCCAGGGTCTGCCCCTCGAACCATCCCCGTCAATATCCGACCCGGTATTGACCGATATATAACGTATTTCGTGATAGTCTTTCCGGTCATTATAGCCTTCCATCACAACACCGGTCGTTTGAGGCCCCAGAACTTTTTGATGAATATCATGTGCCGTAATGTCCATAACGGATACGTATTCCTGTGCGGTTACGGGGTTTTGCAGCAATACCAGGCTCATTATAACGGTCAGAATAGCTACTGCCCCAAACAATCCATGATTTTTTTTCATTTTGACGTCTTTCATCCTGTTGTTAATCCGTCAATTGCATCGAATACAGTTTGGATCCGCGCATGTCGATCCTAACTTTGATATTCCTGCCTTTGAGACTGCTAAGGTCACTGCCGGTACCGATCCATTCGGCTTCAATATCGATGTGATTCCCGTTGATGAAAACGGATTCTTCACTTCCGAATCCAGGAATGGGCTGATCATTCTCATCCAGCAGGCTTACAATTGCATAGCCATGGGCATCCGTATTGATATTCAAAATCAGTTTTGACCCTTCGAGGCGGATCGGCCGGGTTACAATGGAACCATATTTTTCGTAGGGTGAATCGATCGATACAAACCCGTCGTACCGCTGAACAAGCCGGTATACGCCCCGGTCGCGGGTACGCGGTGTAGCTGACGTATGATAGTCGGCATCCATGAATACATATTGCCAGATTTCATGGCCTCTGTGAATCATTCCCTTGGCAATGTAGTTCTGTTTTGCGTCGAGATCGCCGAATTGCCCGATGCCTACGTATGTCGGGCGCGGGTATCTTTTCCAGTTAATGCCGTCACGGCTGGCTGCAAACTGGGTCTCCGTTGGACCACCGCCACGGGTTTCCACATGATGCTGACGCCCGGCTGGTTCTTCATAATAGTGAAAGTAAAATACCGGAAAGGCCAGATATACATCCGGTGCCCACGGATATTTATCTGCTTTGGGATTATAGATCCCTGCAGACGGACCGTCAATTTCATCATCGGGAGCAAATACGGTTGGGAATTCGATGCCAAACTTGCCCGGTGTGAGCGGACCATTGTCCATATACCATGGAATGATGGCCGATAAGCGCTTTGTTTTAGCCACTTCATGGGTATACTCGGCAGTTACCGGCGTAAACGGCATAGGCGGGACCGGATTAATGGCTTCAGACATTACAAATTCTCTTTGTGTCTCATTGGCAACCGTCCGCGGGAAACCACTTCTCCAGTAACCTATATACAGCTGTCGCTGATCATCATAAAACATATCGTTTTGGGTGGCGGTCCTGAATGGCAGCAGGGCCATCTTGTCGCGGGTGAACCGGATACCATCCGGGGATGTAAACATGTAGGTTCCCCTTCGTTTATACCCGCTAACATAATTCCAACGGCGGTGCGGGGGTGCATTTTCGTCAATAAACATGGTTCCGTCGCCGTCTATGTCCATGATGACGAGATTATTTACCCCTTTATAATTGCTCCCGGTTTCCAGGGCCTCAAAATTGATGCCGTCATCCGATACCCAGACACCAAGGTGATCGTCAACCAGGGCATTGTAAATCCGGATACGCCCGTCTTCGTCCTCGATTACATCCAGATGTTTTCTGAAATCCAGTGTTTCCCTCGTAACCCTCATAACCTGCTCCGCAACTCTTGGCGGATTCACTGTAAACGTGATGTTTTCGGAGGATTCAATTAATTCGTCATCAATAAAAAGATGTTTGCGCAATCCCAGATTTACCACTTCATCATTGTGCCTGTCGGGTGAAAACAGCAGTTCAGGGCCCTTGACAAGATTATACTCCGGTTCAGGTCCTAAATATTCTTCGACAAAGCTGCCCGGTGGACTGAAGGATCTGCTGTAAACCATTCCGCGCGAGAAACGGATTTCATCGATTTCTGCCATCAGTGTCTGTTCCCAGACGGCATTCTTACCCAGGGTAAAATAATCCTCATTACCCGTTTCCAGCTTTTTGATGCTTGCCACCGGCGGAAGAGGCTGGCTATTTCCATTTACATAGTGAGTGATCTGGCCCGATTGGGCATCGTGTACAAAAGCCAAATGCACCCACTGCATGTTGTTATGGTCCAGGGCGTTCATATCCGTAGGGATATGGACCGTCGCTCCGCCCGGCTCATTAAAGAAGACAAATCCTGCATTGTCCGGATCAAAGGAAAGCCGCGTGATTTTATTGTTTTCGCCCCTTGGACCAGTCCCGATTTCAAAAACCACACCTTCCCCCTCGATCCGTTCATAAGGCTTCAGCCAGAATTCAACCGTCCAGTTTTCATCCCCCAGATTCAATCCTGTTGCCGTTGCCTGTGGAAAATCAACCTGGGTGCGTATCTGCGGTTCACCCGAAGTCATAAGCGCGGCATGAAACGCGTTATGCCAGACCATCGGCACAATGGTTCTGCCTTCAGGGATGGGATAGTGTTCGAGACCGGTTTTTTCCGCAACATCTTCTTCCGGAAAATCGATATGTCTGGGCTCTCCGATTTTGAGTGCATTCCCGAATTTGCCCGGCACAATGTAACCTGAACGGCCCAGAGTCATAATATAGGTATTGGGCCCTACATCATGAAGTACTTTACTGGGATACAGCCCCTCCTGTTCATCGAAAATCCATATGGCGATGGTTTCGGATTGCGCATGTACGTTCAGGGGCAGCAATATTGCCATCATCAATGAAAGACAAGCGAGAATTGACTTCAGAACTGGCAAAATGTAATGGTATTTCATGGTGTTAGTCATTTTTAGATTTGAATTGAATAGCATATAACTTCGATCCCTTCATGCGTGCTGAAAGCCGGATGGTTTTACCCTGGAGTTCAGACAAGTCCTGCCCGGTGTTCAGCCACTCCGCAGTAATCCCTGTATGATCGCCGTTGATAAAAATGGCATCATCATGGCCGAAACCGGGCACTGGTTCATAATTTGCATCCAGGATGGCTACAGTTGCATAACCATGAGCATCAGTATCGATATTCAGGGTGAGATGGTCACCGGTGAATTGAAGCGGCCTCGTCACAATTTCACCGTAGGACTCATACGGGGCATCGACAGATACAAAACCATCGAGGCGTTGCACCAGCCTGTACACCCTGCGTTCATGAGATCTTTCCTGTGCCGTATGGTAGTCGTTATCAAGGAAAACATACTGCCAGATCTCATCACCCCGTTTGATCAAGCCCTGTGATATAAACGTTTGTCGAATATCCAGCCCGTCATATATTCCAATCCCGGAGTATACCGGGCGCGGATAGCGTTTCCAGTTCAGGCCATCCCGGCTTGAAGCAAACTGTGTTTCTGTTGGACCGCCGCCTCTTGTCGATGCATGGATCATTCTGCCGGGAGGTCCTTCGTAGTAATGAAAATACCAGACAGGAAAAGCTACATAGGTATCGGGAGCCCAGGGATATTTCATGGCTTTAGGATTGTATATTCCGGCCGTTACCGGATCGATCTCAGGATCCCAGCCGAAGACCGTCGGGTATTCAATCCCCCATCCGCCCGGTGTGAGTGGCCCGTTATCCAAAAACCAGGGCGTGATCGGATCCAGAATTTTACCACTGTTTTGAATCTCGTTCTCCCCGGGAGGATCAAAATTCCAGGGTTCAAACAGGTCCTTTACTTCCGTCATCACAAAATCCCTGAGGGTTTTCCCTCCCGGAGTCCGGGCATAGTCGGACCGGTGAAAACCTGTATAAACCTGACGCTGGTCATCATAGTAAAAGTCGAGTTGTGAGCCTGACCTGAAAGGAGCGACTGCCTGCCTGAACCTGCTGAAACTGATCCCGTCGGGGGAGGTGTACACATACAAACCGCGCCGGTTTACATCGCTGATGTATTTATAGCGTGTCTCATCCGTTCCATTCGGGTCGATAAACACCGTACCTACGCCCACACGCTCGGGAATAACAATATTCTGATGACCTTTATGATGGATGCCGGTATCGGGCGCACGGAAATGAATGCCATCGTCCGATACAAACATCCCCAGATAATCATCACTGAGTGCCGTATACAACCGGATCCGGCCTTCATGATCTTCCAGTACGGTTAAATGTTTCCGGAATGATCCCTCTACGTGCATCACCTGCCTGTCGATTCGGGGTGGATTAACCGTAAATTGCACGTTGTTCCGGCGTTCTATAAGCGCATCATCGATAAAAAGATGTTTTCTGCCACCGATTTGAACAACGCCCTGAGGTCTGCCATCTTCAAACAGCAATTCAGGACCGGCACTGAGATTATTTTGAGATGGTTTCGGAAGGTACCGGTCTTTCAGACTTCCCGGCGTTTCAAAATCCTGCCGGTATAGTACGCCTTTTGAAAAACGAAGTTCATCAATCATTCCATCCAGCGGATGTTCCCACAGGGCAGTCCTACCGATAGTAAAGTACGCTTCCTCCCCGAATTCAAGTCGCTTTATATCACCGGTCCGGGGCAGGTTTTGTATCCGGCCGTTAATAAAATGGCGTACCTGTCCGGTTTCAGATTCATAGGAAAAGGCAAGATGGTTCCATCCCGACAGCAATGTTTCAAGACTGGTAGGTATGGGCAGCTGCAATCCACCGGGTTGGTTGATAAGTACAAAAGCGGATTCGGAACTGTTCAGTGAAAGTTGTGTAATCCTGTTGTTCTCCCCCCTGGGACCTGAACCGATCTCAAAAATGACTCTTTCGTTCTGATCACTTTCCGACAGATTCAGCCAGAACTCCACCGTCCAGTCGAAACTGCCCAGATTTAAACCTGTTTCTGTCGGGTTCGCAAATCCTACCTGATTACGAAGATGACGGTCGCCCAGGGTGATGAGAGCGGCAAAGTTGGCATTATGCCAGGTCATGGGAAGAACAGTTCTCCCTTCCGGGATGTCGATTTTAACCAGGCCAAATTGTTCATTGAAATCGCCTTCAGGCAAATCGATATGAACCGGTGTGGTCACTTTCAGAGCCCTCCCGAATTTGCCGTCAACCAGCCTTCCGCCACGCCCGAGTACCATAACATATTCATTAGGCCCTGCATCGTGAAGAACCGCACTTGGGTAGAGATTCTGATGTTCATCAAACAGCCATACCGCTATGGTTTCATCGTTTTGTGTGGATTGTGCACAGGCCCCGGTGATAACACCGGCAAAGCAAACGGTCAATAGTAAAATTCGTAAATACGTCATATGTCCTTTTGGTCTTTACAGTATCAGGTTGAGCAGGTAAATGGTTGTAATTCCTGTGATCCCAAGCAGCAATGTCGACAACGTGTGGGTTTTCAGCGCCAGATTGGTATCCATCCCCGAAAATTTCGCCACTACCCAGAAGTAACTGTCATTCACGTGAGATACCGTCATGGCACCTGCTCCAATTGCCAGTACCAGAATGGCTTTTCCGGTATCATGATCAAAACCCAGGGTCGGTACCAGCGGAACCAGCAATGCCGCCGTCGTGATGATGGCCACAGTGGATGAACCCTGGGCGGTCTTTAAAAAGGCCGCGATTAAAAATGGAAGAAAGACACCGAGGGTATGCAGTTGCGAGAACTGTTCCGCCATCGTACTGATCTCTGTTTCCCTGAGCACGGCCCCGAAAGCCCCTCCGGCCCCGGTTATCAGAATGATCACTCCCGCCTTCTCCAGTGCACTCTCCACCCAGGCTGTATCTCTGTTTTTTCGATCACTGCCCTTAAGGAACAGCATGAAAGAAACCCCTGCCCCAATGAGCAATGCCATGATCGGATGGCCCGCAAAAATGAGTGCATCGGCAATCCAGCCGGACCCGAACGGCTGAGATGGATAACCGGCTACTGTTCTCAGGGCAATCAGCAGTATGGGAAGGAATATGGGGATAATTGCCCAGAAGAAAGATGGACGTTCAGCGGGCAGATCCTCCGCCAATTCGGATAACTCAATCCGGGGGAGATTATAGCGGCGCAGCCGGAGTGCAAAAAGCAACCCGACGATAACAACCGGGACTGATACTGCCAGTCCCAAGAGCAGTACCAGTCCCACCTCGGCACCAAGGGTAGCTGCTGCAGCGAGCGGGCCCGGTGTAGGAGGTACGAAAACATGCGTCGTGTACAACCCTGTTGCCAGTGCAACAGAGAGTACAATCGCCGGGGTTGACGATTTTTGGGCTATGGCATTCTTAAGTGCTGAAAGAACGATGAATCCCGAGTCACAGAACACCGGAACTGATACGATATACCCGGTGATACTCATCGCCAAGGGGGCATTCCTGTCACCAATCCGGCTCAGAATTTTTTCTGCCAGAACCACTGCACCACCGCTCCGGTGCAGATACTCTCCTATGATGGTTCCGGCGGCGATCACAATCCCGATACTTTGCAGGGTTGATCCGAAACCCCTTGCGATGGCATCAATCAGTGTACTTGCCGGCATGCCTGTGAATAATCCCATCATCAGGCAACCTGACAGCAGGGCCAGGAAGGCGTGTACACGCAGTCGCACAGTGAGTGCAATCACGAAGAGTACCACCAGTAACAACCAGAGAAATACCATGGATCAGTCCGTAAGATTATTGGGTATTTGACACATTGTCTCTCAATGCTTTATTATCCTTCCAGTACCCGTAAATGGTGAGACTGTCGTCAGCTGAATGGGCCGGGAACATAAAACTCGCCAGATAACTCACGCCAAAAAGGATGAAGTGGGTGTATACCCCCAGCATATAACTGTGGTGGGTATAATTGTAATTGCCAAGATCCAGGAATGGCTTGCCACCGGGTCCGATGTTGACCGAGGTCAGCATGGCCCATCCGGTAAAAAGTATACATGCAATGATGCCAACTGTGACCCCCTGCTTGTTAGCCCGTTTCGTAAATACACCCAGCAGGAACAAACCGGCAATACCACCCGAGAATATTGCGTACAGGGCAAAGACGATGCCCAGCACTGTTTCCCCCTCGGCCTGAACATACATAAATGCAACACCCAGAGCCGCAATACCACATCCCACAACAATCATGCGCCCCACCAGCAGGTAGTGTTTATCGGTACGATCGGGTTTCAGCCGTTTGTAATAATCTTCCACCCCAACTGCTGCAAGGCTGTTCAGATCGGAATCCAGGCTGGAAAGGGCTGCCGCCGAAAGGGCAGCGAGTATGAGCCCGGTTACCCCAATTGGCAATTGTGTTGTGATAAAATAGGGAAAAACAGCATCAGGGCGGGTTCCTTCGGGCACAGCAAATTCTGAGAGTTCATAGAATGAAAACAGCATAGAGCCGATAAACATGAACAATGTCCAGACCGGTACACAGAGGAGCACGCCAACGAGTGATGCTTTTACTGCCTCTTTATGCGACCTTGCCGTGAGATAGCGCTGCACAATAGTCTGGTCGGTACCATATTTCTGAATAGCATAGAAAATGCCATTTAGTGCGATTACTATGAACGTGAGCTTTGTAAAATCCCAGTCATAGGGACCAAATCCGATTTTATCCATTTCCCATGCATGGCCGATCATTTCAAACATATTCGCCGGTGCTACAACGAACATTACAATAAGGCACATTACCCCCCCCAGGAACAGCATAATGCCCTGAATCACATCAAGCCAGATAACGGCCTCAATACCGCCCAACAAGGTATACAGAATGATGATGACTCCAAGGACTATGATCACCATATAGATATTGAGGCCCGCCATGCTCGCCAGGGCCAGGGCCAGGAGAAAAAACACGGTACCCATTTTGGAAAAGTGGGCCATCGTAAAGGCGAAGGAGGTGTATAAACGGGCTATATACCCGAATCGTTTTTCAAAATATTCGTAGGTAGAGATTCCAATAACCTTGCGGTACAACGGAACTATGAAATTGACAAGAAAAATAAGAACGATCGGTACCATCAGCCCCTGCACCAGCAGAATCCAGTTTGAGTTGTAACCTGCACCGGGATAGGCCAGAAACGTTACGCTGCTGATCAGTGTGGCCAGTATCGACAATCCAACAGCCCAGGAAGGCAGACCGCCACTTGCCGCGAAGTAATGATTGGTGCTTTTTTGTTTCCAGGCGAACGATACGCCGAAGATGACGATAAACAGCAAGTAGGTGGCAAGCACCAGATAATCTACAATATGCAGTGTTGATTCCATTCAGATTCCTTAATAGGGTTTGATTTTATTTTTTCCGGTAACTGCCAATGTCCACATATGTGTTGGCCATTTATAACTTCCGGGTTTAACCGTGAGGTGCACATCGGATCCGGTTACATTCATCCGGATTATCCCCTCCCCGATCACATGGGAGGGTTCAAAAATTTTCCAGCCAATTTTTCTGACTATTTCCGATGAAGAGGTTCCACCCTCCACAAACAGCTCATGAACTGTGGTTTTACTAATAACACGTGATACGATTCCGGCAAGACAAGAAGGAAGTTTCTGGATAATGTCATGATCCATTTTCTTATCCATTTTCAATAAAACGACTACGGTTTGGTGATTGATGAAACCACCGACGATGTAATCTGCAAGCTCATCCAGCTCACTGCCTGCCTTATCAATGCAGGCATCAAGGCCCGCCAGTTCTGCAATACGCGGCTCCAGATACACCATTTGTGCCTTTATCCGATCAATATTGCTAAGACTGCTGCCACAAACTATCAGGGATTTGCTGTCCTGGAAATCGTATTGGTAGGTAACGGTCGGTTTTGCAGTGTGTCCCATGCCCGACAGTATTGCACGGAAGAAATCAGCGGCACCGGCGGCAATTCTATTTTCCTGAAGCCGGTTTGCCCAGTATATCACATCAGATTGATCGGTGATGTCGGGTACATATATAACACCGGACTCAGTCGCCTCACCGGCCGCAAGCAATTTTACATCATCACCCGGAGTATTTCTTTCGATCAGTTGAATTACATCAGCAACCACCGCCGGACATTCCGGATCTTTTGAGAATACAGACTCGTTAATCGGATCCCCATCTACATAATAGGTCCCGAACCGGATGGTTCTGCCCATTGACGGATTTGCGGGCACCAACAGCACAGATTTATCCGGATAGTGATGCAATACGGTACTCAGTTCATCTTTTATATTGCCCCTCAGAACAGAATCAGTTTTCTTGTACAATAATTCGGGTGAGAGAGCATATACCCATTCCATCACCTTTTCCAAAACCCTTACCGAGTCCACAGCCTCCATCGATCGTGTGTTAGTGTCAACTACCAGCACATCACAAAGATCGGCGGTGACATCCAGTTCCGTCTGGATTCGCACCTTAAGGCCAAATTCAAGGGCAATGCCGGCTATTTCGGATGCCCCTGTGAAATCGTCAGCGATTACAACAATCATGTAGTGCTCCCGCCGGCATCAGTTATCTGTGACCCGGTTTTATATTTAGACATGCGCACTGCGTATTCGATTGCGTGAATCATACTTGTATGGTCTGCAATTCCTTTACCGGCAATATCAAAAGCAGTGCCATGATCCACCGATACCCTGATTATGGGTATGCCCAGTGTTATGTTCACACCATGAATCTTCGACCATTTCCCTTGCTGCTGGTCCCAGACAAACCCTTTGACCTTAAATGGGACATGGCCCTGATCGTGGTACATAGCCACACAGCCATCATAAAAACCACCGGCCACTTTCGAAAAAATAGTGTCGGCCGGATGGGGTCCTTCAGCGTTGATGCCCTCCTGCCTGGCTGCCTCGATAGCCGGCATGATTTCCTCAGCCTCTTCCGTCCCAAAAAGCCCACCGTCACTGGCATGCGGATTGAGTCCACATACAGCAATGTAGGGGTTGGGAATACCGAATTGTCGGCACGCATCATGCATCAGCCTGATTACATGAAGGACCCTGTCTTTTTTAACCAGGTCGCAGGCTTTCCGTAGCGATACGTGTGTGGATACATGGATCACCCGGAAATCGCCATCTACCAGGAGCATGGCCACACTGGATGATCCGGTATACTTGGCGAAAATTTCGGTATGCCCGGCAAAATGGTGACCGGCCATGTTGATCGACTCCTTGTGAATTGGTGCTGTAACCGTTGCATCGACCAGGCCTCTGCTGGCGAGGTCAATTACGGTAGTAACCGCTTCAAATGCGGCATGTCCTGCCTCGGCAGAGACAACCCCGAACGAATCTGATGCCTTGTAATCCTGTTTCAGATCGAACACATTGATCTTATTATCCATAAACAGGGCATCGTTGATGTTATGGATGGGTACTACGAGTGCCGATGACCTGACCACACCAGCCGCCCGTTCGATCACTGATGCGCTGCCTGCTATTACCGGATTGCACAGCGACAACACATAAGGATCGCTGGCGGCTTTAACACAGATTTCAGGCCCGATTCCCGCAGGATCGCCCATAGATATTCCAATAATCGGTTTCATTTATGCATCTGCCCTTTCCCCTTTGAGGCGTATTGCGATACCTTCAATTCTGAAACCTGCGTCAGAATTTTCTCTCTTGCCGATTCCGGCACCGGCATCAGCGGCGGGAGTACATGCTCCCCGCAGAGATCCAGGGCTTGCATGATCACTTTCAGGGCTGGCAGCGCTTCACTCAGAATCCTGCCTTTTTGGTAAATGGCAGAAAGCATACCCGCCTTGCTTTGAAACACGTCAGCCAGTTCTATATCCCCTTTCCTTGCTGCATCAAACAGGCTGCGATAGATTCCGGGTGCAAAATTACCGGTACTTGGTACAATGCCATTTGACCCGCTGAGCAGGGCTTCCGTGCATTTGGCGCCCCAGCCAATCAGATGATCGAATGATCCGTGTTCCTTGCAGAATCTTATGATCTTCAGTTGCCGGTCGATATCCTGCTCTGAATCCTTGATCCCTACAATATTGGGATGATGACTCAGCCGACTGATCACGTCGATCGGAACAGATATATGAGTTGTAGCCAGAATATTATAGAGAACAAGTGGCAGTGGAACCAAATCGGCCAGTTTGACAAAATAATTCTCAATCTGTCTGGCACTCAACGGGTAGTAACTCGGCAGATGTGCAACCAGGAAAACGGCTCCGTTACGGGCGCTTTCTTCTGCCATGTAAATGGTATCTGCCAGGCAATTTGACGAGATACCCACATATACCGGTACATCACCATTTGCCGCATCAGCCACTGCCTTAACATAGCTGCTTCTCATGGATAACGGAATGGACGACGCCTCACCGGTCGTTCCCAGAACGAAGGGAACCGCCCCGTTATCAATCAGATGACGTGTTATTTTTTTTGCCGAATCGAGATCAATATTGCCGTCTGCAGTGAATGGAGTGATCATGGGTACCACGACCCCGCCACACCGGTTAAAAGTATTCATGATCAATATGCCTTTTTGTAAATGTTCAGTGCGTCATCAAAAGTGACTTCCCGCACATTGTTTTTAAGTAATCTGGTAACTGTTATGGCTGCTGTGGCCATGGTTTCGAGTGATGTTTCAGGGATGTCAAGATCAGACAGACGGCCGGGGACATTACAGTCGCTGATCAGTTTTTTTACCACCCCGACGCCATTCTGTGCAGTTTCGAGGTCGGTGGAACCCGTTTCGGCTCCCAGGGCAACGGCAATATCTGCAAACCGACCGGGGGCAGCGGGTATATTGAATTCCATTACATGTGGAAGCAGAAGGGCATTGGCTATGCCGTGCGGAATATGAAACGTTCCGCCCAGCGGGTAAGACAGGGCATGTACGGCAGTTGTATTGACCGGCCCCAGACACAGGCCGCCGTACAGGCTTCCGAGTGCCATGGCCGCACGGGCATCCCCGTCATCGCCATCGGTTACAGCCCTGAGAAGATTCAATGCAATTATTCGAACCCCTTCCATA
>JBLRWO010000052.1:0-20597 GCA_047921215.1 Cyclonatronaceae bacterium
GTCCGGACATCACCAAACCCGGTTTCGCGGCCACGGCCATCGTTGGGAGCATGGAACTGATCATCCCCCTCGAAGGGCTGATTGATCTTGATAAAGAACGCGAGCGCATCACGAAAGAGATTACCCGCCTCGAAGGGTTCCTGAAGGCGATCGACGGAAAGCTCTCCAACGATCGTTTCGTTCAGAATGCCCCCGCCGAGGTGGTCGATAATGAGCGGAAGAAGCGCGCCGACGCCCTCGCCAATCTCGAAAAACTGCAGGGATCGCTAAAAGAACTCGGGTAAGGTCCTTATTTAACCATTATGGTTAATTAAGCTCTTATTTAACCATTTCAGTTAATTATTTTAATTTTTAACCATTATGGTTAATTGTTATATTATTTAACCAAACCGGTTAATTAAATATGACACACGCTATTGTACTTATCGGAGACCTGATCGAATCCAGGAAGCTGACCGACCACAGCCGCGCAGCAACCCAGAAGGATCTGAAAACCGTTCTTGGGCAGATAAACCGCGACGCATCCGGCATACTGTCGCCCTGGACCATCACGCTGGGCGACGAATTCCAGGCGGTTTACAAATCGGCCGGCAGCCTGTTCACGAATCTGTGGACCATCATGGCCGCCATTCACCCGGTCTATGCACGTTTTTCGATATCGGCCGGGGCCATCACAACCCCCATCAACCGGAAGCAGGCCATCGGCATGGATGGTCCGGCCTTCCACGCAGCCCGCGACGGGATCAACATCCTCAAAAAGGATGAGGGCCTTCTTCGGGTGAACATCCGGAATCCGGAGATCGAAAGGCTGATAAATGCGAGCCTGATGCTCGTTTCCAAAGAGATGCTGGGCTGGAACAGCAACCGTTTCCACATCCTGCAAAAGCTTGGCCAGGGCGAAGAGGTGAGCCGTATCGCTGCAGAAATGGGCCTGTCGGAGGTGGCCGTCTACAAAAACCGTAAAGCCGGCGCGCTGGATGTGATCCACGAACTGACCTCAGGCCTTGCCGGTCTGATTGATTCCGGGATAAAAAATCAGCAATTATAGTCATGAATAAGCAGCAGGCATTGTTATGATCACCATACCTGGCGCCTTCAGCATCCTCTATCCTGATAACAAACGGTATAATAACCATTGATTATAATAACCTTGATGAGGTCTATCCATGGATTTCACGCTTTTTTTCGCCATCCTGAACCTGATCCTGCTGGCCCGGCTGCGCCTCACCTTCCGCGACAGGGGGGCCACGATTACCGACCAGGTTCTGCTGGCAGCCGTCCCCATGCTCATTCTGCCCTTTCTGCAGATCGGCACCGCCTGGTTCATTCTTCTGGCATGGCTGTTGCTGGTCCCCGGGCTCACCTATCTTTCAGAGCGGGTCAGTCAAAACCTTAACCGCAACCGAGGCCTGCTCCTGTTGCTCCATATTCTGGTGGCCGGAATGCTGAGCAGCGCGTTCCCGAATCTGCAACCAGGCTTGCTGACAGATGACCTGTTGAAGATCATCCATCAGAATTTTCTGCCGATCGCTTCAGTAAACTGGCTTGGGGTTCATGTTGTACTGTTCGGGTTGCTGCTCATCGTGAACGAGATGAACATCATCATCCGCTACCTCATGGAGATCATGAACCTTAAACCCCTTCCCAGGGAGGTTGCCGGTTTTGATGAGCAGGACTACAACACCGGCCGTGTGATCGGCCTTCTGGAACGGATTTTCATCTATATACTGGTGCTGGCAGGACAGTTTACCGCGGTTGGATTCATCCTGACCGCTAAAGGTATTATCCGCTACCCGGAGCTTAAAAACAAAACATTCGCCGAGTATGTGCTGATCGGAACTCTTCTTTCTGCACTGTCGGCACTGGTAACGGCACTTTTTGTGGGATCATTCTGATTTTCCTCAACCTGATCCTGCTTTTTTCAGGGTCTTTTACAATGACTTCCGGATCCGCTGAACTATCGGAATTCCGGTGAAAAGAATTTGGCGTCTGTACCTTTTCCCGGTAATACGAAGGCTGGATTTATTTACCTTCCATCAGGTAACGGTGTCAGGATCTGACACCCTGTTGTGTTATTTTTGTTATCCTGTTGTGGTATTTTGGACTATGATACGCATGGTATTTTGCAGGGCCAAGGTTATATCGACAGGTACCTGCTGTAGCAGAACAGAACCGGTCGCAACTGACACGTTTTCATGGTCACCGGGAATGTCAGGCCGGCAGGTTATAACAGAACGTTAAACCTTTTGCACAGAATCACTATGGAGTACATGATTATTGTTGGACTCATTATCGGGGGAATTACCGGTTTTCTGGTCGCTTTTTTAATAGGCCGAACCAATCAGACCCGCATCGAAGAACGGAACAAAGGCCTCGAACAGCAGCTCAAAGAGAACGATCTCAAAACGCGTGAACAGCTTACCGATGCCGAAGCGCGCCTCGAAGCCGCACGTGAACGCATCGGCACCGCCGAGCGCAGGCTGGCCGAAATGCAGGCCGGCCTGGAGACCGAGAACCGCCATCTCCGCGAAAAACTGGACGAACAGAAGGCCGAGCTGGAGAAGCTGCAGGAACGGTTCACCAAAGAGTTCGAAAACCTGGCCAACCGCATCCTCGACGAGAAATCGAAGAAATTCACCGAACAGAACCGGGAAAAACTCGACGAACTGCTCAAACCGCTCGGTGTAAAACTCGAGGAGTTCAAAAAGAAAGTAGAGGATACCTACGACAAGGAGACGCGCGACCGTACCTCACTGCAGGAACAGATCAAGCAGATGGCCGAGATGAACAAGCGCATGACGGATGAGGCCAACAATCTCACCCGGGCCCTTAAGGGCGACAGCAAGCAGCAGGGCAACTGGGGTGAGGTGATTCTGCAGCGCATCCTCGAAAAATCGGGGCTCACAAAAGGCCGTGAGTATGAAATCCAGGAAAGCCACACAACCGAAGAGGGCCGGCGCCTGCAGCCCGACGTGATCATCAACCTGCCCGACGGCAAACAGCTGGTGATCGACTCGAAGGTATCGCTCACTGCTTATGAACGGTATACGTCTACCGACGATGAAGAACAGGCCCACGCCCTGAAACAACACATCGCATCGCTGCGAGCCCACGTGAAGGGGCTGAGCAGCAAAAATTACCAGCAGCTCGACGGGCTCACCTCCCCCGATTTCGTGCTGCTCTTCATCCCCATCGAACCCGCATTCGGCCTGGCGATGCAGAATGCACCCGAAATTTATAACGAAGCGTTCGATAAAAACATCATCATTGTAAGCCCCACCACCCTGCTGGCCACCCTGGCCACCATACAGAACGTCTGGAAACAGGAATACCAGAACCAGAATGCACTCGAAATTGCCAAACGCGGCGGTGCACTCTACGACAAATTTGTTCTGTTCGTCGATAGCCTGACCAAAATCGGCGACCGCATCCGCCAGACCCGGGAAAGTTACGACGAAGCCATAGGCCGGCTTTCGGAGGGCCGCGGAAACCTGGTCCGTCAGGCCGAAGAGCTCCGCAGACTGGGTGCCCGTACCTCCAAACAGCTCCCCGGAAAATTCGGGGAACTCGCCGGCGCCAACGACAACAACGACGATGACGGCAACGTTGACAGTGAGGGCAGCGACAACGACATCAACACCGGCAATGACAACAGTATAGAAAAGCCTGACAGCAATTAAACCGGATGAACGGTCAGGACGATGGAACAATGACACAATAAGCGGGCCGGGCTGCGGCAGTATTTACCGGTTTTCATATTATCTGGTTAACACATACTGCAAAGTATCAGTTTACCGGCGCGTTGAAATATCAAGACGTGATAAACACCCCGATCAGCTCGTCAGATCAGTTCCCTGCAACTATATAACCCGGCCTGAAATAATCCCGGCATCAGGCATTTTCGAAAAGAGATTCACCCCTCAAAACCGTATCTTTTCAACTTGCCAAACTGGAACAGTTACCCGATCCCATTCATGAAGACGTTTTCCCTCAAAGCTGAAGAACCCGCCAACAATCCGGTCAATACCGATTTCATCAGGGGCCTGAACAAACCGCAGCTCGAAGCCGTAACCCACACCGACGGTCCGCTGCTGATCATTGCCGGGGCCGGCAGCGGAAAGACCCGCGTACTCACGTATCGGATTGCCTACATTCTTGGCAACAACCTGGCCCGGCCCTGGGAAATCCTCGCCCTCACCTTTACCAACAAGGCCGCCCGGGAGATGAAAGACCGGATCGTTCAGCTGATCGGCGAGGAGGCCCGCCATCTGTGGATGGGCACCTTCCACTCCGTCTTCTCGAAAATATTGCGCATGGAATGCCACCATATCGGATACTCGCAGGATTTCAGCATCTATGACACCGACGACAGCGACCGCCTGATCAAGGGTATTATGCAGGAGATGAATATCGACACCAAGGCCACGCCGCCCAAGTCGATCCGTTTCCGCATCAGCGCCGCCAAGAACAAGCTGGTTTCGCCGGCACAGTTCCCCGAGCAGTTCATGAGCAGCTCAACCGACGATATCGCCGCGAAAATCTACCCCGTCTACGAAAAGCGGATGAAGATGAGCAATGCCATGGATTTCGACGACCTGCTGGTGAAACCCATCGAGCTGTTCGAACAGCACCCCGCAGTACTGCAGCGGTATCAGCAGAAATTCAGATACATCCTGATTGATGAGTACCAGGATACCAACCACGCCCAGTACAGGGTCACCAAAATGCTGGCCGAAAGCCACGAAAACATCTGTGTGGTAGGCGACGACGCACAGAGCATCTACTCCTTCCGCGGTGCCGATATTTCCAACATCCTCAATTTCAAGAGCGACTATCCCCAGACCACCGAAATCCCCCTCGAGCAGAATTATCGTTCTACCGCGGCCATACTCAAATGTGCCGACTCGCTCATAAAAAACAACAAGAACCAGCTCGAAAAAACCCTGTGGACAGAAAACGAGCAGGGCGACCGCATTATCCTGCTCGAAAGTTTTGACCAATGGGACGAGGCCAACCGTGTGGCATCCTACATCCAGAAGCTGAAGCTGCAAAAGGGCTATCGTTACAACGAAATCGCCATCCTTTACCGCACCAACTATCAGAGCCGGGTGTTTGAGGATGTGCTCCGGCGCAAGGGCATCCCCTATCAGCTGGTTGGAGGAATCTCATTTTACCAACGCAAGGAGGTGAAGGATGTGATCGCCTATCTGCGCCTGCTGGTGAACCCGAACGATCAGGAGGCACTTCTGCGGGTGATCAATGAACCCACAAGGGGTATCGGACAGAAAACGGTTGACATCCTTCTTCAGACCGCCCGGAAGGCCGATATACCGGTATGGGAGGTGCTCAAAGATGTTACCGGTGTCGACATCTATACCCCCGCAAAAAACAGCATTGCCCGGTTCACCGATGTCATTGAGGATGCCCGCAGCCTGCTGGGCGAGTCGCCCCTGCTGGATGTGGCCCGCCACCTGATGGACAGTACCGGCTACATCAAACAATTTGTGGAAGAAAATTCGCATGAGTCGCTGGGCCGCCGCGAAAACGTGCTCGAAATGCTGAATGCCTTATCCCAGTACGAAGATGCAGCCGAGAATCCGTCGCTGTCCGAATTCCTGCAGCAGATCAGCCTCTATTCCGACATCGACGATCTGGACGAAAACCAGCCAACAGTCACCCTGATGACCGCCCACGCCTCCAAAGGGCTTGAATTTCCGGCCGTGTTCGTCGTAGGCCTTGAAGAAGAGCTCTTCCCCATCGGCGGGCGCAACGGCGATGAAGCCAATTTCGAGGAAGAGAGACGGCTTTTCTATGTGGCCATTACCCGTGCCCAGAAACACCTGCTGTTCAGCCACGCACGCAGCCGTACCCGCTTCGGCGAGGAGTCGCGCATGGCCCGGTCCCGTTTCCTGGATGAGGTGGATCCCAACACGATACAGACCGAAACGGGGGGCACCATCGTCCAGAACGGGGCAAATAGTCGCGATCAGAACAGTACCTACATCGAGTACGACTGGGAAAAACCCGCTACAACACGTACCAAAATGAGTTCGCCTGTATCCTTGCCGGTCAGGGAAGGCGAGATTACTGTAGGATCGAAGGTGCTGCACGACAAGTTCGGTGCCGGCAAGGTGATCCAAAAAGAAGGTGCTGGGGCCGAAGCCCGTATAACCGTCTTCTTCCAGAATTTCGGCCAGAAAAAACTGCTGCTGAAGTACGCAAAACTCAAATCGCTGGATTGATACATACTGGCGCGACGCAGATCGGGGGTGTTCAGTTCCTGCATACGCCGCACAATATATAATTTGCGTATTCGTCTCATAAGAGTATTATATTCCCGTGTGCAACCGCGGGAACGAAGTTGCGTACAGACGGTATTCATTATAATAAATCACCAGGCTGTAAGATGATCCCCATTCTGTTTAAAAAAGCTATTTTAGAGTTACTCAAAGAAGCACTTGTTGGGCTCAAAGAGAGAATTACAGGCCCTGCTCCCGCACTGAAGCCTGTTCCCGTCGCCAAAGAAAAGCGTAAACCACATCCCTTCGCCCCGTAAGCAACCTGTAATTCTGTCATAACTTTCAGACAGTTGTGCTAATATGCCAGCCGTTTCCGGGCAGATGTCGCCAATATGGCGATAAAACGGAAACATCTTCTTATGGCTCCTTTTTTGTATATAGGTAAATCAAAAAGTATTATTACACTACACCAGTAAGAAACCGATTTTTATGGAATTCAATTTTAAAAACGATCTTTTCAATTTTTCATCAGGCGAGTTTGACGATTTCGAACAGGCTATACCTCTGATGAGTGAAGAAGAAGAGAAGCTGATGAACGAGTCGAAGGTACCCGCACAGCTTCCAATACTTCCTTTGAAAAATACCGTTCTCTTTCCGGGCGTGGTTATCCCCATTACGGTTGGGCGCGACCGGTCACTTGAACTGGTAAAAAAGGCCTACGAAAACGATAAAACCATCGGTATTGTAACCCAGAAAAAGGCCGATCAGGAAGACCCGGAGCCTGAAGATCTCTACGAAATCGGTACCGTAGCCCAGATTCTGAAACTTATCAAAATGCCCGACGGCAGCAAAAGCATCGTGATACAGGGTAAAAGTGTATTCAAAATCAAGGAATACGTACAGAAAGACCCCTATTTCCTTGCTGAAGTTGAACAATTCCACAATATTCAGGACATGAGCGGACTCGAACTCGATGCCGCCATCCGTTCGGTAAAAGAGACGTCGAGCCAGATCGTAAACCTGTCGCCCAACATCCCCAGCGAGGCGGCCATTGCGATCAACAACATCAACAGCCCCACGTTTCTGATCAATTTTATCTCCTCGAACCTGAACATTGGCAATAAGGAGAAGCAGGAGATCCTGCAAATCCAGAAATTCTCCGACCGGCTGGACCAGGTGATGAGGTACCTGAAAAAAGAACTGCAGGTACTAAACCTCAGTGAGGAGATCCGCAGCAAAGTGAAAACCGATATTGACGAACAGCAGCGTGATTTCTATCTGCGTCAGCAGATGAAGGCCATTCAGGAGGCCCTGGGTGAGGACAGTGAACAACACGAGGTTCAGAAACTCAAGGAACGCGCCGCGAAAAAGAAACTGCCCGGCTACGCCCGTGAAGTACTTGACAAGGAGCTTCAGCGACTTGAGCGCACACCCGCTGCCGCTCCGAACCATGGAATCATATATAACTATGTGGAGTGGATTCTCGACCTGCCCTGGGAGGAATACTCCAAAGACAAGCTGGACCTGAAACGGGCACGGAAAATCCTCGATGAAGACCACTACGGTCTCGAGAAAGTGAAAAAGCGGATCGTTGAATACCTGGCCGTACTGAAACTGAAAAAGGACATGAAAGCCCCCATCCTCTGTTTCTACGGACCTCCTGGTGTGGGCAAAACTTCGCTCGGAAAATCAATCGCCCGCTCCATCAACCGTGAGTTCGTACGGTTTAGCGTAGGCGGTCTCCGTGATGAGGCCGAAATCCGCGGGCACCGGCGTACCTATATCGGCGCTCTGCCAGGCCGCATTATACAGAGCATGAAAAAAGCGGGTACCAGCAACCCGGTGATGATGCTCGACGAAATCGACAAGGTGGGTTCCGATTTCCGGGGCGATCCCACATCGGCCCTGCTCGAAGTACTCGATCCGGAGCAGAACAACACTTTTTACGACAACTACATGGAGATGGAGTACGACTTGTCGAAGGTACTCTTCATCGCCACGGCCAACTCTCTCGATACCATTCCCGCCGCCCTGCGCGACCGTATGGAGATCATCTATCTGAGTGGTTACACCCTCCAGGAGAAACTGGAGATCGCCAAACAGTACCTGGTTGCACGGGAAATTGAGGAAAACGGACTGAAGAAACAACAAATCAAATTTACTGACGACGCCCTGATCGCCATCATTGAGCAGTATACGCGAGAGAGCGGCGTCAGGAACCTGACCCGCGAAATCGCGTCCGTATGCCGGGGTGTTGCTGCCAAAATTGCCGGCGGCGACATCAAACGAACCACCATCACCCCAAAAGAGGTGGCCGAGTACCTGGGTAAGCGGAAGTTTTTCCCTGATGTGGCCGAACGAACAACCGTACCGGGTGTGGCAACAGGTCTGGCGTGGACCCCCTTCGGCGGAGACATCCTGTTCATAGAAGCCAACCTGGCACGCGGCAGCGGCAAGCTGATAATTACCGGTCAGCTGGGCGATGTGATGAAAGAGTCGGCCTCACTGGCCATCTCCTACCTAAAATCGAACCGCGATGAACTGGGCATACCCGACGCGGCATTCACCGAGTGGGACTTGCACATCCACGTTCCGGCAGGAGCCGTGCCCAAAGACGGTCCGTCGGCCGGTGTATCGCTTCTTACTGCCATCGGATCCATCTATACCCAGCGGAAAGTGAAAAGCACCATCGCGATGACCGGAGAAATTACCCTTCGCGGTGCAATCCTGCCTGTTGGCGGCATCAAGGAAAAGGTACTGGCCGCACGCCGAGCCGGTATTGAAACCGTGATCCTGCCTGAAAAAAATACCAAGGATGTGGAAGAGATCGAAAAGGATGTGATCGGTGATCTGAAATTCATCTATGTGGACCGCATGGATAACTTCCTCGATCTGACCCTTGAATCCACATCGGTCGATGACCCGCGGCATAAGTTCCGAAGCCGCAAGGATGAGAAAGCAGAGGCGGTGAACGTTAACTGAGCAAGACGCAAAAACCCGGATTCCGGCAAATATTTCTTTCACCCCGTATAATGCACCACATCTATAACGACATCAACGCAGGCCTGCCCAAAGAGTCACCCGGCGATGATGTCTATATCCTTTACGCCTGGACCCGGCTCCGTGATCTGCCTGAATACCCCGGGTATCACTGTTGAGGCCCGGCGGCGGAAAGGCCACTATACCCCCATTGAAGCACGTCTCGGCAGTTTGGCTGAACAATATAATGGCTATTCAGCAGCCCTTGAGATTATAGATGGGTACCGCATGGAGATCGGACTTTACAGAAATCACTCTTCTGAATATGCATATGTGTTCTACATCATGAGAAAGCCGTAATTTCACTACAGAAAATCCTGACTCATGCAAACAGAACCCTCAAAAGGACGTGTGATCCTGTCGACCGGCAGCTGGTACTCGGTCACTTCTGCCGATGGCAGCATGATCAAGTGCCGCCTTGCGGGAAAAATGCGACTAACTGACCATCAGCTTACCAACCCCGTAGCTGTGGGCGACTTCGTTCATTATACGCCAAACAGTGACGGTACCGGTACCATAACCGGCGTTGAAGAACGCACCAACAAAATTACCCGGTTGGCCACCCACGGGCGCCGGGGTGAGCATATCCTGGTTTCGAATGTCGATTACGGTATTGTTGTACAATCGTTTAGGCAGCCGGCCTATAAAACCGGCTTCATCGACCGTTTTATTGTTACCTGCGAAGCCTATGAAGTGGAACCGGTCGTTTTGATGAACAAAATGGACTTATGCCCCGATAAGCAAGAAATCAATCAGCTCAGGGATCTCTATGAAGGCCTGGGGTATACTTTCATGACATCCGGGCTTGGCGATGACGCTTCTATTGATAGCCTCATGAAGCTGATGAAAGACCACACCTCTGTATTTATCGGCCCGTCCGGTGTAGGCAAAACCACCCTGTTGAACAGAATTGAACCGGAGATTGCTAAGCCGGTCGGCGACATTTCAAGCTTCTCGAACAAGGGCAAACATACCACTACCTTCGCCGAACTGATACCCCTCAGCTTTGGCGGCTACCTCGTCGACACACCCGGCATCAGGGAGTTCGGACTGGTCAATATAGAACCGGCCGAGCTTTCGCTCTATTATCCTGAAATGCGGGAATTCCGTGAACAGTGCCGCTACTACAACTGTACCCATACACATGAGCCGGGTTGTGCGGTAATCGAAGCCCGCGATAATGGCCTGATTGCTCCGTCGCGCTACGCATCCTACCTGCAAATTGTAACTACGATAGATTCCTGATACCACGCCCTTCCGGTTCATCAGGCTGATATTCCCCCGGTTATGGCGACCGATATTTTTTTGGGGAATCGGGGAACATAATAACATTAAAAATATTTAATCTTTAGAATTTAGCGACTAAGCCAACCGATATAATCACTCAATATGGTACGCAACTACATCATGCGGGCGTTATTAGCGCCCGCTGTTCTGTTCTGTCTGATAGTATCAGCGATACCGGTACATGCCCAGATTGAAGATACCGGCAAACTGATCCAGTCGGGCCTGGAAGATGCGAACATTCTTACAAGAGAGTATCTGAAACCAGCAGCCCGTGGCTTCGGCGCCGGACTGAACGCAGGCTGGTTCAACTCTGCCAGCACCCACCGCGTACTCGGTTTTGATGTTACTTTCCGGCTAAATGCCGCCATTGTTCCCGGTTCCGACAAGATGTTCGATATTGCCGAACTGGGCCTGCAGAAAGTCACCCTGGCTGAACCCGGAAGCGGCATCAGCCCCACATTGAGCGGAAATACCAGCACGGGACCTGAAGTTGTTGTACAGGAAACCGTCGAAATAATGGGCGGACTGCAGCACACTCTCGAACTGGCACGATTTTCCATGCCCGGCGGATCCGGGTTCGGATACGTTCCGACCCCAATGCTGCAGGCTTCCGTCGGACTGCCCGCAGGAACGGACCTCATCATCAGGATGCTGCCTACCTACACCATCGACGAATATGGCTCCTTCAGTCTCTGGGGACTGGGTGTTAAGCATGACCTGAAAACCTGGCTGCCCGGCGGCGATCTGATACCGTTCGACCTGTCGGCAATGGCCGGTTTCACCAGCTTTAAAACCAGTGTCGGACACCTCGTAGAACCTGGTGCCAGCTCCTACGAGGTTGACCCTAACAATTATGACCGCCCTGATACATGGGAAGGTCAGCAAATGGACATCGCAAGCAACGCGTTCACGATTAATGCCCTGATCGGCAAATCCTTTCCCGTAATCACACTATACGGTGGTATCGGTTACGAAACATCAACCATGACCATTAAATCGATCGGCAACTACCCGGTGATTACCCCTGAACGGGCCGGTGAATTTTATACCGGTAACCGGGAACTCGACATTATTACAGACCCGCTCAATATTCAGATAAGAGGGACCAACCATTTCCGCGCCCTGGCCGGCCTCAGGCTTAAACTGCTGATACTGACTATATCAGCCGATTATACCGTGGCCGATTACTCAATGGCAAGTGTAGGCGTCGGTTTCAGCTTCCGATAAATAACGTACATTTATCATCACAGCGCAACCGCTGCGTGGCTTGACAGCTCGCAGCGGTTTTTTTTTGCACGACCCAGTCACCCGTCATCCAGAGCGCAAGCTTTCGCTTTGCGAAAGCTGAAGTCGAAGAGCGTGGCCCCGTGGATCACGGGGTAGAACACCCCCTCAGTGCGCCTCCAGCCAGTTATCGCCCAGTCCCGTCTCCACATTCAACGGCACCCCGATATCCATGGCATTTTCCATGATCTCACGTACTACTTCCGGTACCGTTTCAAGCTCATCTGAAGGCACTTCAAACAGCAGCTCATCATGCACCTGCAGAACCATACGGGTCTTCAATGCCTCGGTTTCCAGATAATCAGAAATCCGGATCATGGCAATCTTGATCAGATCGGCGGCCGTTCCCTGTATCGGGGTGTTTATTGCGGTCCGTTCCGCGAATCCCCGAACATTTACATTACCTGAATTGATGTCTCGTATATAACGCCTGCGCCCGGACAGGGTTTTTACATAGCCGTATTGCCTTGCAAAATCAACCGTTTCACTGATGTATTTTCTGATCTCCGGAAAACGTCCAAAATAGGCCTCAATCACCGATTTGCCCTCATCACGGCTCACACCCAGCCTTTGCGAGAGGCCGAAGGCACTCACCCCGTAGGGTATGCCGAAATTCACCTCTTTGGCTTTACGCCGCTGCTCCCGGTCAACCTCGTCAATCGAACCAAGACTGAAAATTTCTTTGGCAGTACGCGCGTGGATATCCTCACCATCGTTAAACGCGGCTTTCATGGCCGTTTCGTTTGCTATGGAGGCAATTACCCTGAGCTCGATCTGGGAATAGTCGGCGGCAAGCAGTTTATACCCTTTCCTCGCTATAAATGCCCGCCTGATCTCCCGGCCACGCTCGGTGCGGATCGGTATATTCTGCAGGTTTGGCGATGAGGATGAAAGCCGCCCCGTGGCCGCAATAGTCTGATTGAAGCTGGTATGAATTCTGCCGGTTTCAGGATGCATCAATTTGGGCAGCGCATCCACATAGGTGGACTTCAGTTTACTCAGCGACCGGTAATCAAGAATAAGCCCGGGCAACTCATAGGTTACCGCCAGGTCAGAGAGCACCTCCTCGGAGGTGGAAAACTGCCCGCCCTTGGTTTTCCGGCCGGATGGGAGTTTAAGCTTGTTGAACAGGATATCGCCCAGCTGCTGCGGCGAGTTGATGTTGAACTCTGCCCCCGCCTTGCTGTAAATTTCCTGCTCCAGTGCCAGCATGTCGCTGCCCAGCTGCTCCGAAAAACCGGCAAGCATCTTCTCATCAATGGCCATACCCTCCATTTCCATGCGGGCAAGTACCTTAATCAGCGGAAATTCTATTTCCGAGGCAACCTCCAGCAGCCCGTCTTCCTGCAGCTGATTGCTGAGCACTTCATACAACCGGAACGTTACATCAGCATCTTCACAGGCATAGTTGGAAACTTTAACCGGATCTATCTCGGCCATTGAAAGCTGCTTTTTACCGCTGCCAATCAGCGTTTCTATGGAAACCGGATCGTAGTTCAGGTACTTTCTCGACAACGCATCCATGCTCAGTTTTTGCGCCGCATCAATCAGATACCCGGCAACCATGGTATCAAAAACCGGGCCCCTGACCTCAAGTCCGTTCCTGTACAGCATGATGTAGTCGTACTTGAAATTCTGGGCTACTTTGGTGGTAAGTTCGTTGTTCAGCAACGGCGTGAGCAGGTCAACCGCCGCATCAACTGGTATCCCCTGTTCGCCAAGCTGGATGTACCAGGCCTCATCACTCTTAACACTCAGGGATATGCCGACAAGGGTTGCCAGCATGGGATCGGTTCCCGTGGTTTCAGTATCAAAACTGATGACCGGAGCTTCCGCAAGTCTTCCGGCCAGCTTCTCAAGTTCTTCTTTCGTGCTGATGAGGGTATATTCTGCAGCACGGTCTTCAAGTCGATCAAAACTGTCAGCGGGAGCACTTGCACCGGAACCGGTCGAAAAAAGATCGGCCTGACCGTGAGGAGCACTGCGGGGCAACGTCTGCTGCACCTTTTCGCCAAACAGTCGTGTAGCCAGTGAATTGAACTCCATCCGCCTCAGAAACCTGAGCGTTGCTTCCTCATCCGGGTTCTTCCAGACAAGCTCCTGCCAGTTCACGGTATCCGGAACACTGGTTTCAATTACGATCATCTTTCGCGACAGGCGGGCCTGATCCGCATTGTTCATCAGCCCTTCCCTCACCCGCTTGCTTTTGATACCCGGAGCCGCCTCAATGGCCGCCTCCAGTGATCCGTATTCCTTTATGACAGCGGGGGCACCTTTTTTCCCAATACCGGGAACACCGGGAATATTATCGGATGTATCCCCTATAATGGCCAGCACATCGATTACCTTATCGGGACCGACCCCGAAATATTTTTCCACCCCGGAAGCATCAATAAGGTCAAAGCCATCACCATTGTTCAGTGGCTTGAGCATCCTGATGCCATCGTTCACCAGCTGCATGAAGTCTTTGTCGGGCGTAACCATATATACATCCGCACCCTCACCCCCGGCATTAACCGCCAGCGTACCAATGATATCGTCGGCCTCATACCCCGGTTTTTCCAGGTTTTGAATATGCAGGTTAGCCAGAAATTCCTTCATGAGAGGAATGGTGATCTGCAGGTCTTCAGGCTGCGGCGGGCGGTGTGCCTTGTAGTTCTCATCGAGTTCGTGACGAAACGTTGGCCCGTGCGAATCCCAGGCTACGGCAATATGGGTGGGTTTTTCGGCCTCGATAAGTTTGACCACGGTATTGGCAAAACCGAGAACCGGCCCTGTCGGAATTCCCTCAGAGTTGCGTAAATTGGCATTGATAAAGGCAAAATAGGACCGGTAAGCAAGCGCGTGTCCGTCGAGTAAGAAAAGCCTGGGTTTATTCATCGGTTCGCAAGTTTCATTATAGCTGTATGGAGGCTTAATATAAGCATAGTAACTTCTGACTGAACAATGCGTACTATCAAACAGCCATATAATTCCAGTTCTGACCGCATGAGTTTAAAAAACGAATCCAAAGAGACTCTCGAAAGCACCAAATCGTTCTACCGGGAATATACTGATGATATGACCCGTGAACGTTTTTCCAGGGAATTTCATGCAGATACCGACCGGCTGATCGAGCTCTACAAGGATGCCATCGGCAGCGAGGTGGATGATATTACCGGTGAGCCCGTTCCATTGCATGTAAAAGCCGGCAGACTGTTCAAATCGCTGAGCATGCGGTTGAATCCCACCCGGCGCATTGTTTTTGGTGTTTCCCTGGTCGGTTTCGCCCTTCAGTTTCTCTATTCAGGTTTCTTCGCTACGGCCCTTCTATCTATTTCATTCGCTGCCATGGTTATGATCCTGCTGCTTGAACTGCTCGAAAAGCTGGATGTAAAGCAGGAGATGGACCTCGCCAAAGAACTGCAGATCAGCCTGCTTCCACCATCCAAAGCAAGGCTTGCCGGTCTCGACATCCACTCATTTGCCAATACAGCCAGGGATGTGGGAGGAGATTATGTGGATCTGATCGAAACCGATGAGGGGCTCTATTACATCATTGCTGATGTGTCCGGCAAAGGTCTGTCGGCCGCACTGTACATGATCAGGATGCAGGCACTGGTACACCTTCTCATTAAAAAGGACAAACCCACCCCCAAAAAACTGTTCATCGAATTAAACAACTACATCAAATCGTACCGGAGCGATAAAACCTTCATAACAGCCTGTGCGGCATTTTTTCCGAAAAACGAAGATTACTTTGTACATGCGCGTGCCGGCCATAACCCGGCCATACTCTATTCAAAGGACAAAGATGCCACCATCGAATTACAGACCACCGGATTCGCCCTTGGCATGACCAAGTCGGCCCGGCTCGACAGTTTCATGAAAGAATCGCGTATTGCTTTCAAAGAGGGCGATTCGGTACTTTTCTACACCGACGGACTTACTGAAGCCAGAAATGAAGAGGGCGACGAGTACGGCACCTCCAGAATCCGGTCCCTGATGGATATTTACGGATCACTCGAAAGCAAAAGTATTGTCAAAAAAATACAGACGTCCCTCGAGGCTTTCATCGGAACAACACGGACAGCTGATGACATTACATTCAGCGTAATCCGCAAAGAGAAAAGCGGCGTGATTGCCGGAACCATAGGGAAAGCGATAAAACAGCAGGAACCAACTGACGTGTGATGGTTTTCGATAACCAGCCTGTTCTTTTTTGGGTCGTCAGGACCTTTTGAGAGCGGCTTTTACATGGTTGACCACATTTTCCGGTGTCAGACCGAATTTTTCGTAAATGGTCTGATAGGGTGCCGACGCCCCGAACCGGTCGATTCCGATGATGTTTTTACGGTTGCCGGTATAGCGGTCCCACCCGTAAGTGGATGCCGCCTCGATGGCCACCCTTACCTTGACATCGGCTGGCAAAATACTGTTTTTGTATTCGTCGTCCTGCATTTCGAACAACTCGATACACGGCATGCTGACCACGCGGGCCTGAATGCCGGTTTCAGCAAGTAATTTCCGGGCCTCAAGGGCTATGTGCACTTCCGATCCTGTTGAAAGAAGGATCACATCCGGTCTGGCAGTATCGGCCTCGGCCAGTATATAGCCGCCCATAAGGGCACCATCTGCCCGGGCATATACAGAGCGGTCGAGTGTGGGCAGAGCCTGTCGTGTTAGGATGAGAGCTGTGGGTCCGTCTTTCCGCTCAAGGGCAATTCGCCACGCCATGGCTGTTTCGTTGGCATCGGCCGGACGTACAACAAACAGGTTAGGGATTACTCGGAGTGCCGCCAAATGCTCAACCGGCTGATGCGTGGGCCCGTCTTCACCAAGACCGATACTGTCGTGTGTGAATACAATATTCACCGGTAGATGCGACAGTGCGGCCAGGCGGATCGCCGGACGGCAATAATCGGAAAAGACCAGAAACGTGCCGCCGAACGGTATTACGCCCCCATGCAAAGCCATCCCGTTCATCATCGAAACCATGGCATGCTCGCGTACCCCGTAATGGATGTAGCTGCCGGCATAATCATCGGCACTCAGTATGGCGGCCTTCTTGCCCTTGGTATTGTTACTGCCGGTCAGATCGGCTGAACCACCCAGTAATGTAGGTAAGACCTGTTCAAGGGCATCGATGGTATTTCCCGACGACTGACGGGTTGCCATCCCTTTTTCACTTACGGGAAATACGGGCAGCGAGCCGGCCCAGTCTGCCGGCATTTCTCCTGCCATAGCGGCTTCAAACAGGGCCCCTTCGTCGGGATATTCTTTTTTATAGGTATCGAGCTTTTCCGACCACTCCGCCTCACGCCCGCTTCCTTCTTCAACAGCACTCCGGAAGTGACCAAGCACATCATCGTCGATATGGAAGGTTTTGTCGGGGTCGAAACCGAATTTCGTCTTGATAAGCCTGATTTCATCATCGCCCAGAGGTGATCCATGTGAGGAAGCGGTGCCTTCTTTGTTCGGGCTTCCGAAACCGATTTTTGTGCGGCATACAACCAGGGAGGGTTTGCCCCTGCTGGCTTTGGCCGCATTGACAGCCATGCGGATTGCAATCCGGTCGTGCCCGTCAATTTCCTGGACATGCCAGCCATAGGCCCTGAAGCGGGCAGCTACATCCTCCGTAAAGGCAAGATCGGTGGAACCGTCGATAGTGATACTGTTGGCATCGTAAAGATAGATCAGCTTTTCGAGTTTGAGGTGCCCGGCAAGAGAGGCCGCTTCATGGGATATACCCTCCATCAGATCGCCGTCGCTCACAATGGCGTAGGTGTAGTGGTCAACAACCTTGTGTTCGCCCCGGTTGAATCGCGCCGCCAGGTGTGCTTCGGCCAGTGCCATTCCGACTCCGTTGGCAAAACCCTGTCCCAGCGGACCGGTTGTGGTCTCCACACCGGCGGTGAGGCCGGCTTCAGGGTGGCCCGGTGTAAGGCTGTCCCACTGGCGGAAATTCCGGAGCTGCTCCAGAGGCAGCGGATACCCCGTAAGGTGCAGCAGGCTGTAGAGCAACATCGAACCGTGCCCGGCCGAAAGAATAAAACGGTCGCGGTTTAACCACCGGGGATTATTCGGATTGTGCCTTATAAATTCGGTCCAAAGTACAAAGGCCACATCGGCCATGCCCATCGGCATACCGGGGTGCCCCGAATTGGCGGCCTGTACCGCATCCATACTCAGTGTTCGTATAGTATTTACACAGCGTTGCTCAAGATCAGACATGGTATAATTTTCGTATAATTTTTAGTACAGAGATAAGTACCCGTTTTGCAGTCCGGCCGCATGAACCCTCCCGCTCATCCGGCAGGAAGATACGGTATAGACAGGAAAGGTGGTCATATTTTTTCGGCTGACAGCCAGCCTGATGTTACCTTACTGGTTCGGATTCATCTGGCTTTACTGCCTGGTTCCCGTGTCCCGAATCCCTGCTGAATATTCCTGTTTCCGGAATCCCTACTTTTTCCAGCGTTCAAACCAGCTCCGCAGATAGAGCTGGGTGCGGATAAAGTTGGACGGTTTCGAACTGGTGCCGTGCCATTCGTCCTGAAAACGGACCATGGCCGTGGGCACTCCGAGTACCTGCAGGGCAGCATAATACTCTTCCGTTTGCGGCATGGGTGTACGCAGATCGTTCTCACCCGTCATAAGCATCGTCGGTGTAGTCACATTACCAACATACATCAGTGGCGACCGCCTGATGTGCTCCGAAGGGTCTTCCCACGGGTATTTCTCGAAATTCCTGTACCAGCTGATCCCGTCGGTTGTACCCACGAACGAGAGCCAGTTGATAACTGCACAATTGGATGAGGCCGCGGCAAAGCGGTCGGTATGACCTACTACCCACGCAGTGAGTACACCCCCGCCCGAGCATCCGTAAACGTACATCCGGTTTTCATCAACCCATCCCTTGCCGATCAGGGCATCAACACCCGCCATCAGGTCATCGTAATCCTTGCCCGGGTATGCATTGTTGATTTCGTTGGCGAATGCACTGCCATAACCGGTACTCCCGCGCGGATTGGTATACAATACAAGGTAACCGTTAGCGGCATGTTCCTGCCAGGCATAATTGAAACCGACTCCATACATGGCATGAGGCCCGCCGTGTATAACCAGCATCATCGGATACGTTTTTGAAGGGTCAAAATCAGGCGGTTTTACGACCCATCCCTGAATATTCAGGTCATCAACGGAGGTGTACCACAGCTCCTCAACCTCACCCAGTTTCACATTTTTCATCAGATCGGTGTTCATGCCCGTTAGCCGGGTCATCGTAACTGAACGGCCCGGATTGACCAGATAGATATCGCCCGGCTCGTGAAACGACGAGAGGGTTACGCCCAGCTGAGCGTTCCTGCTTACCGAAGAGAGTGTTATCTGATGCACACCCTCTGTAACCTGTCGTACTCCACCGTTAATGCCCACATAGTGGATATTCCTGTTGCCTTCAGAATTCGACATAAAATAGAGCCCCCTGCTGTCAGGAGCCCACAGCATATTGCCTGCGGCACGGTCAAAGTCGCCGGATATGATCCTGGGGTTGGAACCGTCCGGATTCATCAGGTATATTTTCCTGTTCCTGTACGTATCGGTGTGCCAGTCGTCGCCCAGATAGGCTATATGACGGCCATCAGGTGACGGCAGGGCATTTGAATCCATACCATGGCGGTCGGTCAGCTGGCGAATAACCCCCTCTTCCACATTCACGGAATAAATTTCGGAATGCCGCCATTGAAGATCGGCATTTTCAACCCGCAGTGCAGAAAAAACCAGTTCCCGTCCATCCGATGTCCATTCCGCTGATGAATGGTTCCAGTTGCCATCTGTTAACTGGCGTATGGCTCCACCTTCGGCCGATACAACAAAAAGATGCGTATAGGAATCATCCACATATCCCTGCCGGTCGCGCCGGTATACGGCACGTTCCACAACCTTGGGATTCTCCGTCCATGTTGCGCCTTCAGGCCTTGCCGGCATGCTTATAGTCAGGGCAGGTTTGGAATCGACCGACCGGTTAAACGCGATATGCCGTCCGTCGGGCGACCAGCGGATGTTTGAAGGTGATTTGGTGAGCCGGGTTATCTGACTGGTGGCACCCTCATCGTCCATCCAGCGAACATAGATCTGGCCGCTGCCGGGAGTACCCTGGGCAGTGAAAGCCAGACGCGTACCATCAGGAGACCACACCGGATTGGAGCCCTCCACCAGGAAACGTTTCCGTTCACCATCGGCATTCATAATCCAGATTTCTGACTTTCGGGCATCGCTTTTGGGGTCAATCCAGCCACGGGTGTATACTATTTGATTTCCATCAGGCGAAATTTGCGGATCCCCGGCCGACTGAAGCTCCAAGTACATCTCGAGATCGAGTACTTTTTTTCCAGGCTCGGTCTGCTGGGCCACAGTTACGGGAACGTATGCTGCACACAGCAACAGGATAAGGGCAGTAATCACGAATTTCCCGGTTTTCTTCAGAATGGTGGTATTCATACGATTGGGTATTGGTTGGATAAATTCTGCAGCAGTTTAAATGCATGCATATTTTAACAGAGGTTCAGAATTTTCAATGATATAAAATTAAGACTCAAATGGAAGACGCTTAATGTAAAAAGTTGTGGCTTTACTACCGGTTTTTCCGGATTCATTAAACCGGGCGCATCACGAAAACCGGGCGCATCACATCGAGTAGGAAGATAAAAGTATCCAGGGATACTTTTATCTGTCCTCTCACACCACCGTACGTACGGTTCCGTATAC
>JBLRWO010000053.1:0-19342 GCA_047921215.1 Cyclonatronaceae bacterium
TGAAGGCGCATCATCGTTTCAGGGGATGCATTGTCGTGTTCGTGCAGAAACTGATTGATACGTGCTCCGCGCTCGTACGGGGCGAAGAATCGGCCCATTTCGTAGGGATAGGTCGAATTGGCCGGATGCTGATTGGCCGAACTGACGAAACCCCTTGGAGGGTTTTTCACGTAGGGTTTGTGATCGTGCGGTATGTATTCCTGCCAGTCGTACAGCGGATCGGATCCATCGCTGATGAAATGGCCCTGGCCGGGCCAGCGCACAGGAAATTTGCCATTCGACCGGATGGATATGTTGCCGGCCTTGTCGGCATAGGTGAAGTTCTGCGCAGGATTCCGGAAATGGCTGATGATCTCCGTGTACGCATCATAATCCCGTGCCCTGTTCAGGTGGTAAAACATGTAGAATTCGTTCGAAGGATCGTGGGCAGTCCAGCGGAGGGCGTGCCCGCCGGGGATGAAGTTCATGGTAACTTCCCCCCGGTTATCGTTCACCACCGGGCCGTGATGGGTGTACCGGACGGTATCAACTACCGTTTTTCCGCCCCTCACACGTATCTCCTCAGCACGCTTTTCAACCGGTTTCCACTTCTCATCATGGTAGTATTCGCTGAGAGAATCGTCGCGGAAACGGATTTCATAAATATCCATCACATCAGAGCCTACATTGGTGAACCCCCAGCCGAGATGGTCGTTGAAACCCACAATCACCATGGGTACCCCGGGCAGACTTACGCCGTAAACGTTCACACCGGGGGCACTGAGCTGTACCTCGTACCAGATGGAGGGCAGGTTCAGTTCCAGATGCATGTCGTTGGCAAGGAGCGGATGGCCGCTGGATGTCCGGTCGCCGTGTACGGCCCAGTTGTTACTGCCGATATCGTGGTCGGGTTCGCGGATCAGGGAACTCTGAAGTAACCCGGGTTCGAAGAATGTTTCGGGGGCCTGAGCGGTAAGGGGCTCGAAATCCCACTCGTGATCCGATGGAATGATAGGATCCACATCAACCGGGTATGTTGGAAAGAATTTTTCGACAAACTCTCCGCCTAGAAGCGCTCGCGTATTACTTAAGTGGAAATCGGATGCAAATCCAGAAAGGGTATACGACATATTCATAAGCAGCAGGGCCGATTTCAGGGGAGTCCAGCGTTCCGGCCGGTAGTTAAGCAGTTTGTATTCAACGGGCCGTTTGGAAGGTTTTAATCTACTGATCCAGGCATTTACACCCTCGGTATAAGCGTGGATGTTCATGGCCGACAGACTGTCGGCCATGAAATGTGCAAGCCGGCGTTCCGCACCGTACACCATGCCAAGGCGGCGCTGGTTACGGTCGTAGCCGAGGGCCTGCTCACCCACGATTTCGCTGAGTCTTCCGGCCGCTGCATGCGTCTGAAACTCCATCTGCCAGAGTCGGTCGCGTGCGGTTACATAGCCCTGGGCAAAGTAGAGGTCACGGTCGCTGTCGGCGAAGATATGGGGTACGCCGCGTTCATTGAAATAAACATGTATCTCCCCGTCACGACCTTTCAGGTTTACGTGGCTGTCTTTTGGCACGGTGCGTAATTCTGCATTCTGCCATACCCCTCTGAACGGGTTTAGAACCTTACCCAATGGTGGGATGTCGCCCCATTTTGTATTCAGGCCGACTACCAGAACCAGGGTGAGTAAAAAAAGCAGTACTGGTCGGATCAATTTCATGGATGATTTGGATTAATTCCGGGATAATCCGGAAGGTAATCATCAGAATGATAAGCCGCACCAAAACGACGGTTTTTTTTGGTTCAGCCGTATGGGCACGGGTTCAGGCTTCCTGCAGGGATTCGGTGGTTTCGGTTTGCGGCACTTCTTTATGTTGACCGGTGAAACGGATAACCAGCATGGTCATATCATCATGCTGATCGGCAAAGCCTGCGAATTTATTCACATCCCTGTTGATTGCATCGAGAAGTTCGGATGCTTTTGAAGTTTTGTGTTTGTGGATCACAGCCATCAGTTTGTCTTCCCCGTAGAGGTTTTTCGATGGATCCATCGCTTCGGAATACCCGTCGGTGTAGAGAACCAGTACATCCCGGGCTTTAAGACGAATGGTGTGCACTTCAATATTATCTTCAAAACGACTGTCTGCAACCATACCTATGGCAAGCCCCGATGTATTGAGCAGTACCGGTTTTCCGTTTGTATCGGAGCTGTAGATGATTGGATTGTGCCCGGCACGGGCAAAGGTGAATGTCTGTTCACTGGTATCGATTACGCCAAAGATGAGGGAAACAAAGGTACCCTTGTTCACATTTTTACAGAACAGGAAATTCAGTTTGCTCAGGAATGCGGCGGGTTCTATGGTCACATGGCTCAGCGACTGGATGAAACCTTTAACGAGGGTCATGTAAAATGCAGCCTGTATCCCCTTTCCGCTTACATCACCAATAACCACAGCCATACGATGATCATCAAGGCGGATGAAATCGTAGTAGTCGCCGCCAACCTCGGATGCAGCCCGGCAGTTAGCGGCCATATCGATGGAGGCAAAATAAGGGGTTCGTTCGGGAAGGAAGGAGAGCTGTACCTGCCGTGCGATCTCCAGTTCCCGCTCAATGCGCTGCCGGTTGGCGTGTTCATAGATATAAGCCGGTACAAATCCGGGAAGTTCGTCACCGATTTTCAGGCTTCGCAATCCGACAACGCCGATCACAATCCATCCGGCAATAATCGCGGTGCTCAGGTAAAACTCCGTGATCCAGTAGGGTGGATGCGTCAGGAAAATTGTATAGGTAGGTATGATGAGGCCGGTAAAAAACAGGGATGCGACCACAGTAAGGGCGTCGTATCGCAGGTAGATCATGGCAACAACGGCACCGGTTACAGCCGCTGATATAATACTGAGCCACGGATTGGCCAGCCCCGGATTCAGGGGAAATGCCAGTGTCCAAACCGCAATGGTGGTTGCCAGAAAAAGAGCAAGCCTCTGTTTTTCACCATATACCATGGACCCGAGAATGAGGTAAAGGCTGTAGGTGGTGTAAATGGCTATGAGTATTGCTGCGACCAGGTTTGATATGGTCTGCCCAAAAAGGAAATAGGTTTCAAAGGGATTGCTATTCTCATAGTAGTAGACATCATGGGGAAATGCCGACAAATAAAGCACATATAATCCCAGTATAATACCGCTCGCGAATAAACCCTGCACGATGGCTACCCCGACCGGGGTATTGAACAGATATCCGGACCGCGCCAGGTTCATCGACCTGATCTTTTCAGGCATAACACCGTATGATATTGATACCGATGTGCTGGCCAGTATGAAAAAGAGCACACCACCCAGGGCCGCCATGAAAAAGGCACCAATGAGCATGCCGATGATGACTTTAAAATCAGCCAGACCGAAATCGTTGAAGGCGCTAACCATAACAACGGAAGAGAGTACAAATGCGCCAAGAATTGTATCGGGTAGTGCGCTTTTACTGTCGATGAGACGGAGCGTAAACCGCCTGATGAAAACAATGAAAGCTATAATTCCGGTAATAACGAATCCAATACCGGATAATCCCGACCATAGTTCTTCGCCGCTGTACGATTCGCGGGGATTGAGCGGATTTACAGAATATCCCAGGTTTAAAAGCTGCCCGGTAACCGCAATGTCGAGTGTGATGGTGATGGTATGATCAAGCACAGGCTCTTCGGTCGTATATCGCACCCTTGCCCTGGTATTAGATCTGCCGGGGATAATGTGCAGCGTATCGGTCCGGAACAGCCCGGGATCCCATCCGGTTTTGCCGAGATGGAAATCTGCGAGCTGCATCAGGTGGGCCCGGTTCAGTTCGTGTATTCTATCGTTCGAGTCGTGGTTGCCTGAAGTATTAGTCAGGGTATCGGCTGCCGGATCAGAATCGGCACTGGCCGGGTCGAGATTGAAACGTAACCCGGATGTGATCTGGTCGGAACTTAATCCCTGCAGGCCGGCATCACTGTAGACATCACCAACCGGTAAACCGGAAAATATTTCGGGATTGAATACCAGAGAGAGTGAATCGGCTTTGTCGGTAGAGAACCGTACCACCCTTCCGGCAGCATCCACCCGTACCCCAATTTTCACTTCCCAGTCGGCCTCACTGTCTGTAGTGCCGCGAATAACCAGATTTTTGAGATTGTCCTGCTGCACCGCCCAGTACATAACAGGCAGGGTGTTCATGATGCGGGATTCATAGAGGCGATTGAAAGTGCGCCGGCCAAGCTGGTACTGCAGCTGGGTTGAAATACTGTTATCGCGATAGAACCGCATACTTGCCTCCTCGCCGAAGGAGGGATACCCGATGCTGACCAGGTAATTACTGGCAATTTCAGCCGCATCGGAACTGCTTATACGCACGGAAGCCGCACTGTCGGGATGCTGGTCAGGAAATGCAAAAAGGAAAAAAAGGAGACCGATTGATCCTGAGATCATCAGCCATTTGTTCCATTTCGTTCTGAAGAATGATTTTTCTGACATTATGAAACCCGGTTAACACGGTACCCGGCATATATGGCCTGCAGGGGTGATAAAAGTGATTTCAGTATACGAATTGACAGAATAGAGTTACAGAGAAATTTTTTAAATATTGCAGATATGTGAACATGGGCTCAATTTGGTCGGCAGCACTCATCCGGCATGTTTAAACGCTTACTTCATGGATTCCAGGGGAGCGACCGGCAGTTCAATTTTAAATTCGGCTCCGCCGTCAGCGTGGTTCCGGGCCATGATACTGCCCCGGTGGTTTTTGATGATTCCTTTAGATATGGCAAGTCCCAGGCCCAGGCCGAATTCACCCCCGGCCGATTTCGTTGTGAAATTGGCATCGAAAATCTTGCTGAGATAGTCTTCCCGAATCCCGGGGCCGGAGTCTCGGATGGTCACAAATACCTTGTCGCCGGCCGAGAGGCCACAGGAGATGACCAGCCTGCCTTTGTCGTTCATGGCATCACAGGCATTGCTGATAATGTTGGTCCATACCTGGTTCAGTTCACCGGGCATGCACTGAATATTGGGTACATCTTCGAAATGGCGAACGAGTTCAATATTATTCAGACGGTGGCCCAGCAGCAGCAGGGTATCGTTGATGCCATCGCGCACGTCGGCCGACTCCCAGATATGCGTATTCTGGCGGCTGTAGCTTTTCAGGCTTTGCACCAGGTGTTGAATACGCTGGGTAGAGATGTTAATACTTTTCAGGAATACACCCGATTCAAAAATCTGCAGCAGATGGTTCACCGTTTTCGTGTCACCCTTTTTGTTGATAGCAGAGATGATGTCAAGGTGGGCATCATCCATTCTTACCAGTTTCCGCAGGTACTTTCTGTCGAGTCCGGGATACTCCCTGGCAAGTTCGTTGAGCCGTGCCCTTGCCTCATCGGTGGCGGGGGCAACCGAGTTCAACCCGTGTATAAAAAAGTCGCGCCCGAACGATTTGCCGGATTCGTTCTGGTCGGGGATCACCCCGGGCAGGGCGGTTAAAAGAAAATCAACAGACCTCAGCAGGGCAGATGCGGGATTATTGATCTCGTGGGCAAGCCCGGCCATCAGTTCCCCCAGGGTTGCCATCTTCTCCTGGTTCACCATGAAATTACGGGTACTTTCCAGCTCCTGAACCGTTCGCTGCAGATGGTTCCGTTCCATTTTCAGGGTGTCGCTCAGATTTTTCACCTCCAGGTGCAGCAGTACCATGCGTTTGTAGCGGTCTGCCAGATTTCCCACAACCAGGGAGTGCAGCACTTCGCCCAGCTCGGGGAATTCCCGGTTCAGGGCCTGAACGTGTTTATGAGTGGCAGAGAGGGTGGATACCCGGCTGCGGGCCACGACCGTGCTGAAAGCAGGCTGCCCGGTGTGATAGGAGAGCAGTCCCACCATCATTCCCGGTCCCATGATGTCGACCGGGACCTGGTGGGGAGTACCGTAGTGTTTTATCTGCTCTACGGAACCCTTAAGGATGATGATGAGCTGCCGGTTCGGTTGATTCTCCCGAACCAGGATATCCCCGGGCTTGTAATCATGCAGCAACTTGGTCAGAAATTCCGAATCGCGCAGGGCAGTCCGGATTTTCTCTACCAGCATCAATGAATCATGTGCTGTTTCCTGTGCGAACTGGTCTAAACCCTGGTTCAATGAACAGCCTCCGGTTTCTTGTTACGCATCGCTGGGTATGCCTTTGTCACGCATTGCGTCCGAAAGCCGTTCTGCATTCAATATACCCATGAAAGGGAGCAGGTTAGCCGTTGTTTTGATGACATATGTGGTGAGTTCCTCGCGGCAAATTTCCAGCAGGTCATCCTTATCCCAGGGCTTGGCGATATAGCGGTTCAGACCGGCTTCGTTTACAGCCTTAACAGTAGCGTCGAGACCGGCCTGTCCGGTGAGAAGCACTTTCCGGGTTTCCCGGGTTTCGGGCCGGCCCTGAAGTTCAACCAGCAGTTCCACTCCGTTTTCGCCCGGCAGCACATGGTCGCAGAGGATGAGCCCGATCCGGTCGCCGTTTTCATGGATTTCATCAATCACCTTCCTGGCTTCATTGGCGGTTACACCCACCTCAATCGGGAAAACGACCTCAAGGGCAGAGATATCGTTCACGATGACATCCAGTACTTCGGCTTCATCTTCTATGCAGAGAATATAAATTGTAGACATGGCATAAACTCCTTACGTAATGGTTCAGATCATGAACGGCCATATAAAGGTGGCAATCAGCAGACCAACAATCAACCCTATAATACCAACGATAACCCCCACTTTCACCATATCCGAAGTTTTAAGGTAACCGGTGCTCATGGCGATGGCGTTGGGAGGGGTTGAGATTGGCAGCATCATGGCTATGTTGCATGCAATTCCCACAAATATACATGTTATGATCAGGTTAAATCCCTCACCGGCAATTCCAGAAGTGCCGATACTGATGGCCAGTGGTATGATGAGGGTTGCAGTAACGGTATTCGATAAAAAATTGGACATCATATAGGCTACCAAACCGAAAACGAGCAGCAGCATGAGTTTGGGCAGGGTTTCCCAACTGATGCTCGATACGATCCAGGTAGCAAGGCCGGTATTGTCCATAGCCACGCCGAGCGCAATACCTCCGGCAACCAGCCAGAGCACATCCCAGGGCAGGTTGCGGATATCTTCCTTGGTCATTACACTGGTTACGGTGAGGGCTGTGATGGGCAGAAAGGCGACCATGCTGCTGGGTATGCCATGCTGCGCCTCCGTGATCCAGAGTATTACTGTAAGGGCAAATATTACATAAAGGGTGATAGCCTTCACCGAGGTGTTGAATTTGCCCTCCAGCTTTAGTTTGAATTCGCTGAGAGTGGGCGGAAAAAGGTAACCCAGGGTAAACCAGCTCACCAGAAGTAATATGATCACGATGGGCATTACCAGCATCATCCACTCACCGAAGGGAATGGAAATGCCCTGCTGGTTAAGCGCTGCAATTACGATAGCGTTGGGCGGTGTACCGATGGGAGTGGCGATACCGCCAACATTTGCGGCAATGGGGATGGAGAGGGCCAGGGCCGTCTTGAAACGGTCTTCGGGCGGAAATTGCGCCGTAATCGGTATCACCACCGTCATCATCATCGCTGTGGTGGCGGTATTGCTCATAAATGCCGACAGGATGGCGGTTACCAGCATCAGACCCAGGGCAATGTACATGGGTTTTTTGCCAAAAGGTTTCAGCAGCACGCTGGTCAGGTTTTTATCGAGATTGTATTTGACCGCAGCTCCGGCCAGCATGAATCCACCCAGAAAAAGGATGATAATCGGGTCGGCCAGGGTTCGGAAATAGGTGGAATAGTGGGCGGCCTGGTATTTAATGAGCCAGTGGCCCGAATCGGTTACGATCATATCGCCTTCCGACAACCCGGGCGCACTGATCACGGCCATATCATCCCGCGACTCTGTAACCTGAACTTCTATGCGCTGTGTTTTTTTATCGTCGATGCGGATGTACACGGCCTCGTCGCCGTCAAGTGCACTTCGGGGTACCTGCCACAGGTTTTTGTCGGCACTAACGGTAACCGGATTTGTCTCGGGAAGGGATGATGCCTTGTATACCGGGCCCTGCGCACTCAAAAGAAGTACCTGCAACATAATTACCAGCAGGGAGGTCGAGTAAATGGGTATGGGTTCGAGCATCCAGAAACTGGCTGCCATCAGGAAAATTCCCAGGGCCATGTGACCGGCAAAAGAGAGGCCTTCGAATTGTATGAAAAAGGGGAGCAGAAAGCCGATGAAACCAAGGACAAGGCCGGCAAGCATCACCTTGTTTACCCCTTTTTTTCTTATGGTACGCATAACAGATATACGGTTAGAGTGCATTTAGCACAGGTTAGGATTTCCGGCTCCTGGTCTGTCGTGCCCGGATGTGGCTTTGTTTCGTCATCTTTTCCGTTTGCGGGCCGGTGCGCCGATGTTATTGTTGCCCTTGCGGGCGGCTTTTAATACTTTTAAAATCTAATATATGTATGTGAATTTAGAGATTGCCAGAAGTAAAAGCAAAAAAAGGTGCCGGTTATACAGTAAATAACTTTGATTCATTTCCGCGAAAAAGTGATACCTGGTCATAGCCAGATCAGGGAAACGTTATACCCGGTAGGTGAGCTTATGCTGACCAGCCGGCTAACTGCCAGTCATTGCCAGCCAGTCTCACAACCGGCCGACCTTGCTATCGGTTTGCCTGTCCGTCATTCTTCAGAACCCCAGTTAAGGGCAGAAGAGATGAAGTTGTTGCAGCAGATTCAGATCGCAGATATTTTTTTCCAACTTTGATCATGCTGTTCCGTACATATATTTTGTTTTAGTGATCAAAATTAACAATGACAGGAGGTTGCCGTGGTTCTGATCCGTTTTATTGCCAATGTACTCTGGTTTTTTCTGGGAGGAGGCGTTTTTATAGCACTCGGGTATCTGCTGGGTGGCCTCGCTTTATGCCTGACCATTATCGGGATTCCGCTGGGAATACAGACCCTGAAGCTGGCCCGCGTCGGGGTAGCGCCCTTCGGCCTGGATATTGTGGAGATACCGGGGCGTAACGGCAGTATTAACTTTATCCTGAACATCATCTGGCTCATCTTCGGCGGAATCTGGATCGTGATAACCCACATCGTTTTCGGTTTTAGTGCTGCCATTACCATAATCGGGATACCGTTCGCTTTTCAACATCTGAAACTGGCAGAGCTGAGCCTCACGCCGTTCGGGAAAAGAATTGTTAATTTATGATGTTGCAGGCAGGCGTGTTTTTTTGACATTTCTTACTCCTTTTTTTTTAGTGGTGAAAAAATATCAACCTGTTTCAGGAACTTACAATCAGACATCACTTAAGGGGCAAAAGATATGGGAAATGGTAAGCTGAACCCTGAATTGCCGGGAGTAAAGTCGCTTTGATTTTATCCCATCTCGTCTTATCATACACCCATCAGATGTTTACAGCATTCGGTTCTTCATGTGAAGATTAAAAGAGAACCCCGCTAAAATCGGGGGCTGTACCCGCAACTGTGATCCGCACCACTCCCGGGTGGTGAGGTGCCGGCCAACTCTTATGCCACTGTTCCGTTTCACCGGAATGGGAAGGCAGCCGGTACCAGGAGAGCCAGGAGACCTGCCGCGCACTGTTTCCACTGAAAACTTTCGGGCTAAAAGTTTCAGTATGTTATTGACTATATTACCCCTGCGAATATTTTTGCTGCTCTTCTTGTATGCATTTCTGCCTGCATCGGGATTACTGTGCGCTCAGGATACATCCGACCGGTATACCGATGATTACAAGGTATCTGCCCGGAGTTCTGTTACTGAGGCCGGCCTGAGCACATCGTTATCCGTTATTCTTCCCGATACTATTCATCTTGAAGAGATCAGGGTGGAAGCGACCCGGCTTATTCTGGAAGACCGGCTCCATGCGGTACGTGTTTACAGAATTGACCGTAGTCTGATGAATCGGTTCAGGGGTTCCTCACTTTCATCGGTTATCGAAAATAATTTCCCGCTTAACGTACGTGATTACGGTCCGGGTGGAATATCTTCTATATCGGTGCGCGGATTCGGTCCGGGGCAGACACAGGTTTTGTGGGAGGGTATCCCCGTTAATCATCCCATGGTTGGTCAGACCGATCTGGCCCTGTACCCGGCATCTGCATTCAGCACCATTGAGTTTGTTCCCGGAAACAGTGCAGCCGCGTACGGGTCGGGAAGTATTGCCGGAACGGTTCATCTGGGCAGCGGTTCCGAAGAGCGCGAGGCGACGGTAACACGAACGGTGGGCGACTTCGGTATGACGCGAGCCTCCATAGAAGTAACAGAGGCAGCGGGCCCCGTCACCGTATCCCTTGGTGCATCGGGCTACAAATCAGAGAACAATTACGGGTATTTCGACCGCATCAGGCAACGGGAGGCAGAACGTGCCAATGCCGACAAACAGGCATTCAGCCTTACCGGAAGAGTTGGATATCGGAGCGGTCGCTGGAAGGCCGGTACAGTGCTGTGGACTGGTTATAACCGTGGTGGCGTGCCCGGTTCGGTAATAACGGGACAAACAGCGGCAAGGCAGGATGACAACTGGATCCGCTGGGCCGGTAATGCAGAATTCCGGCATGGAACAACACGATACTATTCCCATGCCTATTATTCCCGTCATAACCTCGATTACGTGGATGAGCGCACCCGTACCGACAGTCGGAGTTCAAGTCATTCCTCAGGTCTTACGACCGGGTTCACCGGCTACATCAGCCAAAGCATTACCATAAACGGTCTGTTGCAGGGCGGGCGGCAGTGGATCGACACCAACAATTACAATCGTGTAAGGGGGAGGACGTTTGGCGCTGCCGCCCTGACCGGCGTGGTGGAGCTACCGGCGGGGTTCAGGTTGTTTCCCGGCCTGCGCACCGACCTGTACTCCGATTTCGGTCTTGCACTGAGTCCCTCATTAGGCATCAACCTGGAACTGTTCGACCGTATCGTGATCCTGAGGGCCCAGTACAGCAATGACTTCAGTGCTCCCACAATGAACGATCTGTTCTGGTCGCCTGGCGGCAATCCGGCCCTTAGACCTGAACGGGGCATCGGTGTTGAGGCCGGGGCATCGGTGGTATGGAAACACCGCTCTCTGTTTAGGATAGCCATTGATGGTACAATTTACCGCACTGCTTTCCGTGACGGTATAAGGTGGGCGCCCGCAGGCGGTTCGATCTGGTCGCCTGCCAATGTGGGCGGACTTGCAGCCGGGGGCATCGAGCTGAACCAGGAATTCAGCCTTTGGGCAGGCAGTTTTAAGCTGGATGTGTACAACAGGTGGATGAAGACGGGTATCTCTTCAGGTACTGCCAGGTTCGAGGGCGATCCGGCGGTCGGACTTCAGCTCCCCTATGTACCTAAGCGTACTTTCAAAACAGGGCTGTCGGTCACTCATCGTTTTTTCACACTGTTTGCCAGCAGAATTTACACCGGTGAGCGGTATACCACAGCCGATCACAGTAGTCCTCTCGACCCGCTCGATGATTATACCGTGATAAACGCAGGTATAACAGTAACCGCTGGCTGGCGGAATTTTTACGCAGCCACCACTCTCACAGTCAGGAATCTGTTCGATGAAGAATACGAAATGATCGCCTGGTACCCATTGCCGTTATCGAACAGGGAACTCAGCATTACCATCGGTTACAGGCCAGGCAATTAGGACATCATTCACATGGCTGCTGTAAATGAAAACCGCAGTCAAATAAGAAAAACAGGAATATGAAACCACTTATCAATTACACTATGAAACGTTTAGTACGGCTTGCCACATGTATTCTTATCCTTTCCATTGTTCATACCGGCCGGGCTTTGGCACAGAAGTCGCTGGATGGCATTTATGTAATCAATGAGGGGGCTTTTCTGCAGGGTAACGCGTCGGTAACCCGGTACGATGCGACCAGCGGGTCCATTACACAAAACGCTTTTTTCACTAAAAACGGGCGTCCGCTGGGGGATGTTGCCAACAGTGCGACCATCATCGGCGATTATTTGTACATCGTTGTTAACAACAGTCACACCGTGGAAGTGGTTAACGTAAACGACCTGGCATCGGTGGCGCGTATCGAAATAGACGATACCAATGGTGGCAGTCCCCGGCAATTGCTGCAGATCAACGAAAACCGGGCTTTCGTAACGAATCTGTTCGACAACACCATATCTGTGATCGACCTGGCTGCGAATACAGTTACAAATACATTTCCGGTAACCGGATACCCGGAGGGCATGGTTCTGGCAGGAAACAAAGTGTTCGTTGCCCTCAGCGGGCTTGGCGGCGGCAACTCTGTGGCCGTTGTTGATCCGGTTGCCATGGAAGTGGTCAATACCATCGGGGTCGGCGACAATCCGCAGGTAATCAGGGTTCACAGCAGTGGAAACGTGTGGGTGCTATGCACGGGTGACTATGGATTTGATGAAAACTTCAATTTTGACCCGGCAAGGGAGACATTCGGGGAGATTCACATTATTGATCCGGTGGAGGAAACTGTCAGCTCCATTATTGAAACCGGCGGACATCCCACAGATATGAAATTCCACGAGGCTTCGGAAACGCTCTATGTGCTGAACAGTGGCATACAGGTGGTCAATACGGTGACCTATGAGGTAGGTGGTGATAAACTGATTGATCGGTTCTTGAACTCCTTCTCCATTATCGATACTGATGAACCCAAGCTGATTGGCGGCATTGCTCCCGACTTCAGCTCGGGTGGCCGGGCAGTGATGTACAGCATGGACGGGATTCCTGCAGATAGTTTTGCAACAGGTATTGGTCCCCGTGATTTCGTTATGTTGTATACGGCAAGCCCGGTTTCTGTCGGGGAGGAAGATCAGCTGCCGCGCGGTATTTCGCTGGGGCAGAACTATCCGAACCCGTTCAATCCGGTTACCGTGGTACCATTTGATCTGGATACCGCTTCGATGGTGAAAGTGAGTGTCTATGACCTGACCGGACGCAGAATCGCGATACTGGCCGATGGGAACTATGCAGCCGGAACACACACCGTTGTATTTGATGCATCAGGACTGTCATCCGGAGTGTATGTAACCCGGCTGGAAGCCGGAGGCAGGAAGGTGTCGGGGAAAATGATGCTGGTCAAATAGGTACTGATCCGAGAAAGTTAATCACGTCACTATGACAGTTCACTGAAACAGTTCGCGGAAGAGACTGAACCGGGCCAGATTTTCCAAGTTCAATCAAGAAATATAAATGTATTATACATTAAATGTATATTGTGTATATAAAAATGCATGATTTCTATGATTAAACAGTGTTACTAAATTGTTAAATATGGAGTCGAAATGAATAAACAGATGGTCAGATTCAAATCATTTATTGTAAGTAATTGGAAGAAACGATAACAATGAAATAGTTGTGTACAGCTTTAAACGAAATCAGATATCCACAAAATATTAGATGATGTGAGTTTGGTTCACCATTTTTACGTATTTCTACCTATTATTGCCGTGCATTGGCCTGTGATCACAGCATTATTGTCCGGAGTTTTCTTAAGTGATTAATTTTAAATCAAAACATTAAATTAATCATTAGCTGTACCCTGTTATTATCAATGACCGTGATACGGTGAAATACATTTGACTGCATCGACATTTTGATGCCGCCCTCCCCAACGGTCTTTTTGTTAACAAGTTATCCACAATCAGTGACTGGATTCTGCAGACGTGAAGATTGGTGTTTTTTGTCAACATCTTTGTTGAAAAGTTGTTGAAAAAAAAGCCATATTTAATTTGTCCGTTGTCATAATGGCGTCTATATTTTGTCTCCCGGGTTAGAACACCCATCGCTAAAATTTGCAAGAAAAAATCAACCCTGAACGCCTCGTACTAACATGAAATTTACCCGCCATTACACCCAGGACTCCTGGAATACACCTTACGATTCGCTTGCCTTCGAATCCCGCAAATCGGAAATAAAAAATCCGGACGGGTCTACCGTTTTCATTATGCAGAATGTGATGGTACCCAAAACCTGGTCGCAGGTAGCAACCGATATCATCGCCCAGAAATATTTCCGCAAGGCAGGTGTTCCTGTGAAACTGAAAAAGGTAGCAGAGAAGGGTGTGCCCAAATGGCTGCAACGATCCGAGGCCGACGAAGCCGCCCTTGAAAAACTTCCCGCCGAGGAACGCTATACCCATGAGACCGACAGCCGCCAGGTGTTCAACCGTCTTGCCGGGTGCTGGACGTATTGGGGCTGGAAACACAACTATTTTGAGAACGAGAAGTCGGCCCGGGTTTTCTACGAGGAATTGTGCTATTCGCTGGCAACACAATCTACCGCGCCGAACAGTCCGCAGTGGTTCAATACCGGCCTGCATTGGGCTTATGGCATCAATGGTCCGGCCCAGGGACATTATTATGTAGATGCCAAATCAGGCAAACTGATGAAATCGGAGGATGCCTATACCCATCCCCAGCCCCATGCCTGTTTTATTCAGAGCATCAACGACGACCTGGTGAACGATGGCGGAATCATGGATCTGTGGGTCCGCGAAGCGCGTCTTTTTAAATACGGATCCGGAACCGGTACCAACTTTTCCGAACTGCGCGGTTCGAACGAAAGCCTGAGCGGGGGTGGACGGTCATCGGGCCTCATGAGTTTCCTGAAGATCGGCGACCGGGCAGCCGGCGCTATCAAATCGGGCGGCACAACCCGACGGGCGGCCAAAATGGTAACCCTCGACCTCGACCATCCCGACATCGAGGAGTACATCAACTGGAAAGTGCTCGAAGAGCAGAAAGTGGCCGCGCTTGTATCCGGATCACAAAACTGTGAAAAACATCTTAAAAATGTAATCAAACTGGCTCACAAGCCGGTCGAGATCGAAGGCCGGACCTACAACGGTGCCGTGAGCCGTGATCCGCTTAAAAACAAGGAGCTGGCAAAAGCCATCCGTGAAGCCCGTCGCAGCAATGTGCCCCAGAACTACATCCAGCGTGTACTGCAGCTGGCAGGCCAGGGGTACACCGACATCGATTTCGATACCTACGACACCGACTGGAACTCCGAGGCCTACAACACGGTAAGCGGGCAGAACTCGAACAACTCGGTTCGAATCCCCAATTCCTTTATGGAGGCCGTGAAGAACGACGGCGACTGGCATCTCTACGGACGCATCGAGAAAAGAACGGCTAAAGCCGAAGGCCGCGATCCAAAACCGATGAAAACGATCCGCGCTGCCGAGCTCTGGGACCAGATCGCCTATGCCGCATGGAGCTGCGCCGATCCCGGAACACAGTACCACGATACCATCAATGAGTGGCATACCTGCCCGGCCGATGGCGAGATCAAGGCGAGCAATCCATGCTCGGAATACATGTTCCTCGACAACACGGCGTGCAACCTCGCATCACTGAACCTGATCAAATTCCACGATTACGAGACCGGAATGTTCGATGTGGAAGGCTTCCGCTACTCCACCCGCCTATGGACGGTCGTTCTGGAGATTTCCGTCCTGATGGCGCAGTTTCCGTCGAAAGAGATCGCCGAACTTTCCTACAAATTCCGCACCCTTGGCCTCGGTTACGCCAATATCGGCACATTGCTCATGGTTCAGGGCATACCCTACGACAGCAAGGAAGGCATGGCTCTGTGCGGCGCTATTACCGCTATCATGCACATGACCAGTTACGCCACCAGCGCAGAGATGGCCAAAGAACTGGGAGCGTTTCCCGGTTATGAAAACAACAAAGAGCACATGCTCCGGGTGATCCGCAACCACCGCCGAGCCGCCTGGAATGCGTCGCCCGAAGATTATGAAGGCCTGAGCATTCTGCCCCTGGGTATTGATGCCAGCATTTGTCCCGGTTACCTCCTCCGGGCCGCCCGCGAAGATGCCGATCGCGCCCTTAAACTGGGCGAAAAGCACGGCTACCGCAACGCGCAGGTTACCGTGATCGCTCCCACAGGCACCATCGGCCTTGTGATGGACTGCGATACAACCGGAATCGAACCCGACTTCGCCCTGGTGAAATTTAAAAAGCTGGCCGGCGGCGGGTACTTTAAAATTATGAACCAGAGCGTGCCCCATGCGCTTCGCAAACTCGGCTATGATGAAAAGCAGATCGACGAAATCATCAAATACGCCAAGGGTCACGGTACATTCAAAGGCTGCCCGTCCATCAATCACGACAGGCTGAAGGCCCTCGGTTTTACCGAAGACAAGATCGAAGCCATTGAGGCGGCCCTGCCAGGTGCTTTTGAGATCAAGTTCGCTTTCAACCAGTGGACTCTTGGCGAGGATTTCTGCAAGGATGTGCTCGGAATTACCGACGAGCAACTCGGCGACTGGAATTTCGACATGCTCAGACATCTTGGTTTTACCCGGCGCGAAGTGGAAGACGCCAACGATTATGTCTGCGGTACCATGACCGTTGAGGGTGCTCCCCACCTGAAAGACGAGCACCTGCCGGTATTTGACTGTGCCAATAAGTGCGGACGCAAAGGTCAGCGCTCCATCTCGGCCGAAGGCCACATCATGATGATGGCAGCGGCCCAGCCATTCATCTCGGGTGCCATCTCCAAAACCATTAACCTGGTGAACGAGGCCGATGTTGATGACTTTAAAAGTGCCTACATGCTCTCATGGGAGATGATGCTCAAGGCCAATGCCCTGTACCGCGACGGATCAAAACTGAGCCAGCCGCTGAACACGATGAGCGAAATTTTCGAGGAGATCGAGGAAGAGGAAGAAGAAGCCAAAGCAGCCGTCGATCCCGAAACTACCCAGGCCCAGGATGTGGTGGTGAAAACGGCCGAGCGGATCATCCACAAATATGTGGCCCACCGCAAGCGTCTGCCGAACCGCCGTGGAGGTTACACTCAGAAATGCAAGATTGGTGGCCAGAGCGTGTATCTGCGAACGGGTGAGTACGAAAACGGCCAGCTCGGCGAGATTTTTATCGATATGCACCGCGAGGGTGCGGCCTTCCGTAGCCTGATGAACTGTTTCGCCATCTCCATCTCGCTAGGCCTGCAACATGGTGTGCCGCTCGAAGAATTTGTGGATGCGTTCGTGTTCACCAAATTTGAGCCCAGCGGATCAGTGATCGGAAACCCGCATATCAAAATGACCACATCAGTTATCGATTACATCTTCCGCGAGATGGCGGTAACCTACCTCGGCCGCGAAGACCTTGCCCATGTAGCCCCGGAGGAGATCATGAACCGCACGCTGCGACCAGCTGATGCACCCGATCCAAACGACATTCAAACCGTGGTCCATGTGGCCCCTGCTGAACCGGTGGTAAACCGTGTGGCTCCGGCGGTTGAAGTGAATGATCCGGTCCCCGCCGGAACCAAATCAGCCGCTAAACCGACGCAGTTCGTCGCCAAGTACAATCGTGCCAAGCAGATGGGCTACACTGGCGACATCTGCGGTGACTGCGGAAGCATGACGATGGTGCGCAACGGTACCTGCCTTAAATGTGAAACCTGCGGCGCTACCAGCGGGTGTTCATAGCATTTTCTACCCCATAACATGTGAAGGCCATCCGGGTAGAACCGGGTGGCCTTTTTTTTCCGGATTTAAAAAGTTTGGATGTGCTTATGGTGAAAAGAAATCCGAAGGAATCGTAGGGCTCTATTTTTGGAATTCCGTAATCTCAATCCATTCACCACCCCTGCGCGATGATTCCATGATTGCCTGCAGCACCACGATATCCAGCAGTCCGTCCTCGCCGGGTACTATGGGTGTGGTGTTCTTTTTGATCGCCAGGGTGTCGTTGTCCATCTGCCGGCCCTGCTGGTTTCCGGGATCCGGAGGCAGCACCGTTCCATCGCTGGTTTCGCCCTGTACACCGCCGTAGGGCTGAAACGGACGCAGGTGGTACCATCCGCCGGTGCAGGTTATGTCAAGATAGTTGGTTGATTTGCCGAACGAGGTTTCGCACACCGCAGTGATGCCGCCGGGGAAACGCATCTCAAAATCGGTGAATTCGTCCACTTTGGCGTAATTCTCCCGCTCGGATCGTTGTGTACCCCTTACCGCGACCGGCTCCAGACCGATAGCATGCCGGGCGGCATTGATCGGATATACACCCATATCGTAGAGCGCTCCACCCCCCATTTCGGGCCGGGCCCGCCAGTTATCGGGTGCATGGTTGCCCCGGAAACCGGCGCCCGACCGCACTTCCTTCAGGTCACCGTAGGTTTTCTCACGGCCGTAACGGATGATGGTCTGCGTATTAGGCTCATGCTGCATCCGGTAGCCGATGGTAAGCTGCACACGGTTCTTTTCGGTCGCTTCGATGATCGCCCGGCATTCAGATACATCCATCGCCATCGGTTTTTCGCACCACACATGCTTGCCGGCCTCTGCCGCAATGATCGAATACTCCGCGTGCATGGATGGGGGCAACACGATGTAGATGATGTCGATATCATCATTACCGGCCACCTCATGCATGGTCTGATAGTTGTACATATTGGAATCCGGGATACCGTAACGCTGCTGCCAGTCGGGGATTTTGGACGGCGTACCGGTCACAATTCCCCTGAGTTCGCAGTGGCGGGTGTGCTGCAGGGCCGGGGCAAGCACACGCCCGGCATACTGGCCCAGACCTACCAGGGCTACGCCCAGTTTTTCCTTTTTGCGTGGCAGCAGTATGGATGGAAAGCCGGCAGAGGCGGCGAAAGATGCACCGGCAAGGGCGGTACCGGTACGGCGGATAAAATCACGGCGGGATATACGCTTTGACATCACAATATGGTTGATGTGATCAGTTGGCAGATTCTTTCATTATGATAAGCTATTCGAACTTGTATATGCAACCCGGGGGAGTTAGGGAAGTATGGATAAAGCGAACAATTGAATTGAGTAGTAATCTCCGGAGCACCTCGTCCGTCATCCTGAGCAGATAATTTTGCCCGTTTCGGGCAACACTATTTGGTAGGTGACAAAAACTCACTACTATCGAGGAATATAAAAGCAGCTCCCCCTTGCAAGTAGTAGCCCTTGAGTTAGTGTTCTATACCTGGTCCTGAGCCTTACTCTGCACATCGAGTCTGTTTATTTGGAGGTCCGTTGCAGGAACCCCGTCTGGTAGTTTTCCAACGATTCTCTGTGCAGGCTTGGGTGGAGCTGCTCCTTTTTAACCCTAGCTTGTATAGCCATGAAGTTATCAAAATTACGTGAAAACACCGCCGGAATTGATATCGGTAGTGAACACATATTTATTGGTTTCGAAGATGATACGGTGCACCAGTTTGGCACGTTTACCTGTGAATTTCGTGCAGCCATTGAGTTGCTCAAACAACGGGGAGTGCAAAATGTGGCCATTGAATCTACCGGGGTGTATG
>JBLRWO010000054.1:0-18933 GCA_047921215.1 Cyclonatronaceae bacterium
CAGCCGACGCCACCGAGCTGATTACCAGCCATTACCACCGGCGATGGAGTATTGAAAACTTCTTTAACTTTGAAAACAAAATGGGGCTAAACAGGGCCTCTACGCTGAACCTGAATATCCGGTACGGCAAATTGGCCCTGGACATGGTGGGGCAGGCGGGCACCTACGGGCTGCGCAGCAAGTTAAAAGGCCCCTACCAAACATGGAACGCCGAACACCTTGCCAGAGAGGTATTGGCATGGGTCGATGGAGATATCCGGGTCAAAGATGACACGATCGTGGTGACCTTCTACGGGGCCCCCGATCATCTGGACCGAAGCCAATACACGAACCTGCCCGGTATTCTCGCGGCAGAGAATATCGATCCACGGATTCCCTGGCTTTACAATTTTAAGCTGGATTTCCGATTTAAATAGCGGTAATTGTAAGATAAACTACCCTAAAAAATTGCTTGTTGCCACGGGGCCATCTGGTTCGACTTCGCTCCACTACGTTCCGCTGCGCTCACCATGACGGCGTCACATCCAAAATGGTGGTGCCCGAAGGGGCAAAATTACCGGCTCACCATGACGGGGTGGTTCGTCTTCACTTCCCGATTCATTTGTTCCCCTGTCCCCTAATTCAATACATACTATAACAGCAATGGATAAACATGCAATGATTTCTGTAAGGGAAACCCCTACATGTATTTTCTCAGGACCCTTACATGTGTCGCAGTATTAATACTACACTGAAAATATAATAAATAGATTAGATTATTGAAGTTATTATAACTCCCCAATATTATTACACTTATATTTCACTATTAATCTAATCAACAAATCATGACATATATAAAAATACTAACGGGCATATTGGTCTTCGCCCTGTTCAGTACACTATCAACCACAGAAGCCCAGGTACCTGATTACAACAGAAAAGGTATCGAAATCGGTGCAGTCAATGATATAACGTTCAAAATGGGTCTACATTCCGTGGGCCGTTTTCAGGCGTTATCTCAGAGCAATGTGCAGGTATGGAACGGATCGGAATGGATTGTTCCCTCTGATCTGAGTACAGGAATGCAAACATCGTTTGCCAATCTCGAGTTTATGATTCACATCGGCGATGATATTGATGTTTTCTTTGATGGCTTGCTGGCTACTCAGCGTCACCCGACTCAGTGGTGGGGACATCAAGGCTACGTGTACATTCGCCAGATGCCGGAAAGCTCGGTTCTGAGTGCCTTGAATCCACTGTTTGAGTTTATTGACATCAAAGCAGGTAACTTCTACTCCAACTACGGAGAACACCAGTTCACCAGAACCCTGAATGCCGACGCACACCGGAACCTTTTGGTGGGTAATCCTGTGGTTTCACCCGTAGGAGTTGAGCCGGGTATGGAAATCTATCACAAAGGGAATGGATACGGTCTGATGATCGGTGGTGGCATCGGTGCCCCCGAGCAGGACTTCCGTGAAGCGAGAAAATATTCTTACCGCGGAAAATTGTGGCTGAATATGATTGAAGGTGTATACGTTTCGGGATCTTACTACAATGTTGAGCATGATCCGGGTATTGCCAGAGGTACAAATTTGTTCCGCCGCGAGCGTCTTGGTTCATCATATGGCGCTGTCTGGAACCTGTTTAATGATGGATCCGGCGATGGTGAAGGACCTGGCTCTGTTCGCCCGGGTGATGGCCGGAAACTTTCGACCTGGGAAGCCAATGCCATTTTGACACTACTTGATGGCAACAAATTGTCAGGTTACTTCGGCAGTGGAAACGGTTCGGGAGCCAATCCATCTAACCAGCCCAAAGGGGATGAAGAGTGGACGTACTTCGGGGTGGAAGCATCACAATACCTGAATGACGATTTCTTCCTGGCCGCTCGCTACAGCAACATCGATTATTCGAAATTCCTCTCTTCAGATAATTCGGGCAATATCTACCGTATGCAGATTGGTGGCGGATTGTGGATTACAGAGAATATCATGATGAAGGCAGAATATGTATTACAAAAGGCAGAAGGCTTCAATGCCGGAACCTACGGTGTTGCAAACTTTGTGGACGTAGGCAACGAACCTGAATTCAAAGGTTTTATTCTTGAAGTAGCAGTCAGCTTCTGATAACCAGACAAGATTTGTGTGATAAAGGTCAGACCGTCCGGTATCAAACCGGGCGGTCTGTTCATTTAATCAACAACTTTCCGGGACTAATGTAATGGATTCCCCCACAGTCTTTATGGGGTTGCCATCTCAACATGTCAGTACTGTTATTGCGAAGTTTACAACAGAAATTAAAAACCCCCGAACACAAGCAATCTGAACCACAATTATTTCAGTTCAGAATTAACAGAAATGCAGGAGAAGCAAAAAATGACATTAACAAGTTTATTAATCGCACTGGTACTTCAGTTTTCACTCGCCGGTCTTACATCCGGTCAAGTCGCCGACGAGGTAATCTATTCATTTAACGGATCCAGCACTATGCAGGTGCATGGTACTTCCACACTTCACGACTGGACATCTGACGTAACCGAATTCAGTGGAACCTTTACCCGCAATGGCAGCGAAGGCATCGAAGGCATCGAAAGCCTGAGTTTTGTTGTTGATGCCAAAAGCATCAAATCAGGCAAGGGCGGAATGGACAAGCGTACGTACTCGGCCCTGGAAACCAAAAAACACCCGACCATTACCTATAACCTGCTCGAAATTGCCAAACAGGGCGATAACGGCGACGGCTGGTCCCTCTATAATTCGGTTGGCGACCTTGAAATCGCAGGAAATAAAAAATCGGTCAACTTCACCGTTGAGGGCAGGGAAAATGCCGACGGCACGGTCGAATTCAGGGGCAGCACTTCGCTTCTGATGACCGAATTCGGAGTTGATCCTCCATCAGCAATGCTGGGTACCGTTCGTGCAGGCGATGAGATCACCATCGAGTTCCATGTAATAGCCAACCCTCAATAAGCGGAATACAGGTGAATATCATGCGTCTGTCGGGAGTACATTCCAGCATATTAATCGCAACTCTGCTGGTTGGGTTATTGATGGCAGTGGTGCCTGCTTCAGCCCAGGTTTCTGATGCCCCCGACAATGTATCACTCGCCGGTGATGAGATGGTCTACCAGCCGTCACCGGAGAGTTTCATCTGGATTGAAGGCAGTTCCAATGTGAATGAGTTTACCTGCAAGTCCGACCGCGTAAGGGGTCAGGCACGGGTGGCCACTGAAGTCGGCGGAATCCAGGCAACATCCGTTGAGGTGATCATTCCGGTAAAAGGTCTTGACTGCGGGAAACGCCAGATGAACCGCGACATGTACAAAACCCTGAAGGCTGACGACTTCCCTGATATTCAGTTTGAACTCATTGGTGCCTATATCGTTGGGGATGCCCCGGTAGAAGGTAACAGCTATCTGATCAGGGTCGAGGGTGAACTGACAGTTGCAGGTACCACCCGTCGTGTTGCTTTTGAAGCACTCGGCGAAATGGGAGCGAACAACAAGTACAAAATCCGCGGAAAAAAAGACATCCTGATGACCGATTTCGGCCTGGAACCCCCTACAGCTCTACTCGGGCTTGTTAAAGCGAGGGATGAGCTGGTTGTTCACTTCGAACTGCTTGCACAAATATAGAACTGCTATAGAACAACTATAGAAATCGTTACCGTGCCTTATGCTGCCCGACATATCAATCCGGAACACGAGATGAAAAGTCTTTCCAAAATAGGCATGATGCGGCAGATTGCAACCGGCATATACCAGGCAGACGGCCTGATATATCCTGATAAATGCAAGATCAAAACGACAGTCGACCGGATCGAACTTCAGGCCCGCTGGTCCGGTTCCGAAAATCCCCCTACAATGATCCGCAAGCAAACACTGATGGGCTGCGGATCGCTGCTATATCACCTCCGGCGCTCGTTTGGCCGGCTGGGCTGGTCTGTGGAAGTACGCCTGTTTCCAAAACTTGACCGCGAAGACGTAATCGCCTATGTCCGTGCAGGCATCCGAAAAGCACCCTTCAACGACGATCTGCCCGATATCCACGTGCCCCATGCAGATGACTCATCAACCGCGACAGGAAACAACGTAATTCTGGAAAAAAGGGTTCACGACAACGAGAAGGATGCAGCCGAAACCTGGTATTTCCACACCAGAGACGATGATGCCATCGCGTGGATCAGGACCGGCCAGGCATACGCACAACTCTACCGCAACATTAGTGATTCCGGTCAGATCTCGGCTCTCATCCCGGCCCGGGTACAATCATTCGGCCACAACGGCGAAACCCTCATCAACCAGCTCATCGTTACCGTAAAAAGTTGATCGGGCTGGCAACTGTACGGTGAACCAAGGCAGCCCGTCTCTCAACGTGTCTGATGTCTCAAATCTATTGTCTCACGTCTCAATATCACCGCACAATCCTTATCCCGATTTTCTGAACATCCGCCAGCAGCCCCGCCGCCGTTACCTCCTTGCCCGCCCCGGGACCCTGAACAATCAGCGGACTCTTCGGGTAGCGGTCGCTCCGGATGGCAAAAAGGTTGTCGGTGCCTTTGAGCGATCCCATAGGCGACAGCCGTTCGACCGCCTCCACGCCGATACTTATGCGCCCATCCTCCATCCGTCCAACGTAGCGTAGTACCCTGCCAACGGCCAGGGCCTGATCCGACCGGGTTTTCCACTCCTGGTCGTACTCATCGAGCCGGCGCCAGAACTCCTCGAGCGTAACCGTACGCAACGATTCGGGGATCAGGTTTTCGGTGCTGAATTCATCACGTTCGACCCGGAAACCGCTCGCCCGCGTCAGGATCATCATTTTCCGGGCCACATCCTCGCCCGACAGGTCGTCGCGGGGATCAGGCTCGGAATAGCCGAGCCGCCGTGCTTCCCGGATGGTTTCGCCAAACGGTCGCCCCGCTGCGAGGGCCTCGAACAGATAGGTCATGGTGCCGGAAGCAGCCGCAACAATACTGTGAATCCGGTCGCCGGTCCGCATCAGGTCCTTAACGGTTTGTATCACCGGCAGACCCGCGCCGGCTGTGGTTTCGTAGAGGTAATGTGTGCGCTTGCCCAGTGTGTAGTGCATCAGCTCATCGTAGTAGGCCTGGTCGCCCGAATTGGCCCGGTTGTTCGTGGAGGTTACATGGATGCCGGCCTTGAGCAGCTTGCTGTAATAACGCGCCACCTCCTCGCTGCCTGTGGTGTCGATAAAGATGGTCCGGTAGGCGAACTGGTTTACCAGCCGGTTGGTGATGGTTTCCCATTCGGTTACCTCCCCGTTCTGTACCGCATCAATGACCTCCGATGATTTGAACCCATTCGCATTCCAGGCCATTCGCTGGCTGTCGCATGCACCAATCACCGTCAGATCGTACTCGGGGCTGGATGTGGGCCCGATCTGGCGCAGCAGCTCACTGCCCATGGTACCTGTGCCGGCAATAAACAACCGCACCCGCTGCCCGTGAACACAGAAATGGTCGTTGAGCAGCTGAACCGCTGTCCGCTCCACTTCGTTGTGCACCAGCAGCGTCAGGTGGCGGTTCGATACCCCTTTGGCCATGGCCAGGGGTGCGATCTGGTTCTCGCCGAGTACCGACAGTACCGCACCGCTCAGGCCAAGGTCGTGCTGCAGACGGTCGCCGATTACCGTAACCATACTCACATTGTCAAGTTTTGCAGGCTCCTCGATGAGCCCCTTTGCGTACTCTACCTCGAAAATATTCCGGAGCACCCTCACCGTCTGGTCGGCCTGAAATGCGTTCACAACAAAGGTGATGCCGTAATCTGCCGAGGCCGACGCGTTAAACAGGATGTCGATGCTGGTCGCTTTCAGCCCCTCCATGGCCCGTGTAAGCAGGCTGTGGATGCGGTCGAGCCCGCTGCTTCGTAAGCCGATCAACACGATCTCTTTGCGAAGGGCTACCGCGCGAAGCGTGCCGTTTGAGGGTACATAGTCGTGGGAGATGAGCGTTCCGCTGTGCCCGGGCTCGAAGGTATTGCGGATGGTTACCGGTATGCCACTCTGTTCAAGCGGAAGTACCGTTCGCGGATGTAGCACCTTGGTGCCGAAGTGGGCCATTTCAGCGATTTCGGCATAGTTCAGCTGCGGGATGGTCACCGCAGTGTCGGCCAGGCGCGGATCGGCGGTGAGCACGCCGTTCACATCCGACCAGATTTCCACTTCTTTCGCCCTGAGCGCCTCCCCGATAATGCTGGCGGTGTAATCGGAACCGGAGCGCCCGAGGGTGGTAATCTCGTTTTCGGCGGTGGACCCGATGAACCCGGTAACGACCGGCACGTGGCCGTTCCGATCGCCAAGCAGACGGCGGATCAGCTTGTTGGTGGTCTCGGAGTCGACATCGGCATCGCCGAAACGGTTGTTTGTGCGCACGAAATGCTGGGATTCCCAGGGCTTTGCAGGTACGCCGTTAACCCCGAGAGCGGCGGCAAAAATGCGGCAGCTCATCCGCTCGCCGTAGGATAGCACATGGTCGCGTGTTCTTCCGCTGATGGCCTGCTCGTGTGCAATGGTTTCCAGCCTGCCCCTGAGCTCAGCCAGCAGGCTTTCAACCTGGGTCACGGCCGGGTGGTCAAAATCTTCGCCGATAAGTGCGGTCAGCGTTTTAATGTGTCGGTCGCGCAGGTTCGAAAAACGATCGCGCCACACTTCGTCACGCCCAAGTGATTTGTCCATGAGCGCTATCAGCTCATCGGTAACACCGCCGAGGGCCGATACCACCACAGCCACATCAAACTGCTGCATCCGGCCTTTTATGATGGCAACAGCTTTCAGGATGTTTTCGGGCTTGGCCACCGATGAGCCCCCGAATTTCAGGATGTGGAGTTTGTTCTTTTTCATGCCTGCGGGAGTTCCGTTTTCAGAGGGTTGCTGTGCAATGGTTGCCTGATCAGGTGAGGGAACAGTTTTATTCAAAGTCTTCTTAACGGTTGATGTGGGTGGTGATGTTTACAGTCTGCAGAAAGGTGCCCAGCAGCTGCTGGAGTTGTTCGAATTCGATCAGAAAGGCATCATGCCCGTATTTGGAGGTGATCTCCGCATACCGGCCGTCCGGCAGAAGTGAAGCCAGTTCTTTCTGCTCCTCCACCGGGTAGAGTACGTCGGAATCGATCCCGACGATCAGTGCAGGTATCCGGAGCCGGCCAGTCACCTCTTCGAAGGTGCCCCGCCCGCGCGATATGTCGTGAGTGTCCATGGCCTGGGTGAGCCGTACATAGGTGACGGCGTCGAAACGTCCGGCCAGCTTTTCGCCCTGGTAATTCAGGTACGATTCCACCTGGAAGATATCCCTGCCTTCCTGGGGGTTGCGCCCGAACCGTTCATTGAACAACACGGACGTACGGTAGGTGATCATGGCCATCATCCGGGCGGCCGATATACCCTGAACCGGCCGTGTGCCGTTGCCGTAGAAGCCGCCATTCCAGTTCGGATCGCTGTAGATGGCCCGGCGCTGGGCCTCGCTGATGCCGATGGCCCAGGGCGAGTGCGATTTGCCCATGGCGATGGGGACGATCGCGCGTACCCGGTCATCCATCAGACCGAATTCAAGAGCCTGCATACCACCCATCGAGCCGCCAATGGTAAAAGCCACCCCGGTCACGCCCAGATGATCGAGCAGACGCCGGTGTACGTTCACCATGTCGCGGATAGTGATGCGGGGGAAGCTCCCTCCCCAGGGTTTGCCGGTATCCGGGTTTATGCTCAGCGGACCGGTCGTACCATAACAGCTGCCCAGTACATTGGCACAGATCACGAAATAGTCGCCGCGTTCGAGCACGCCACCCTCCATAAAAAGCCCGGAAAACCACTCATCAGCGGCCGCATTTCCAGTGAGGGCGTGGCATATAACCACGGCATTGTCGCGCTTCCCGTTCAGCTCCCCCCAGGTTTTATAATCGATTTCGATTCCCGGGAAGGTGAAGCCCCCCTCGGTTGTGAATGGGGTGTCAAGCTGTACGTTATGTGATGTTCCGGTCATGGGTTACCAGGGTTTAACAACGCAAAGTTGTTCAACATTTCAGGTTATACATTATTCTCTGTATTTTTGAGTGTGCATTTGAAACCGGACCGCTTTTTGCCGCCCGGGAGTAGAATGAAAATCAGCCCCCGGTTTCTGCCCATTCCGGGGGCTTTTTTGTGAAGTATGTTTTTCAGCTCTTCAGTGTTAATTCCCCTCCGAATCTGAATCCGAATCCGCAACCCCCACTACAGCCGCTTCCGGCCGGGCAATGGTGATGGATCCCTCTGTCGGTACCGGGTTCTGGAGGATGTCAAGCACTGGGCACCGGTTCAGGGCGAAGTACTTCAGCTGATCCAGTTTTGCCGGATCGGGTTCGCTGGTCACGATTTCTGTTTTATAGGTGATGCTCCCGAATCCGGGGCGGACCTGATCCGAAACATTGAAGAATCCCCTCAGGTCGAGATGACCGTCCACAGTTACTTTAACCCGCTGTACCGGTATGTCGAGAACGGCTGCGTAAGCCGCGATCACGATTTCCTGGCAGGCGGCAAATGCCCCCAGCACCAGTTCTACCGGATTCGGCCCCTCGTCGGTTCCGCCCAGCGATACCGGCTCATCCGAAATCAGGCTGAACTGCCTGATCTGGATGTCGGATAACAGCCCCTCATGCAGAGAGGCCTCCGCCGAAAAGACCGCGTTAGCCGAATCGGCGTTCTTGTGGATCTGTCCCACAACCGCTTTCACCGCTTCGGATATCACCTCGCGTTGTCTGGATTCAGTTACTGAAAAATTGCCCATTTTTAGCTCCTGTTATTGATTGTTTTTGCCCGTGAACTGTTACATTGTTCAGCCATCGGGCAGTTGTTGTTTGATTAAACTCATGTGTTGTAATGTTGCCGGCTCATGAGATTTGGTTGTTGTTAAAGTCCGCAGATCATTTATTTGCTACCCATGAACTGCTGGTTATATGTCAGATTTTTGGGGTCAACGTGGTTTCAGCATACAGGACTGGAAACGGTGTTTTGAATCCGGCCCCGCTGCATATTCGGTTTTTCGTTTTGATCAGCTGTGCACTGCTACCTTGCTGAAGGCATGCTCGAAATCGCCGATAATATCGTCGATGTGCTCGATGCCCACCGATACACGGATCAGGTCATCAGTAACTCCGCTCGCACGTTGTTCATGATCGGCCAGCTGCTGGTGCGTGGTAGACGAGGGATGGATAACCAGCGTTTTGGCATCACCCACATTCGCAAGGTGACTGGCCAGCTGCACGTTTTCGATAAACTGCCGGGCTGCTTCATAGCCACCCTTCACACCAAAGTTTAGGACGGCACCGAAACGGCCTTCATGCAGGTATTTTTTGGCCAAGCTATGGTAGGGGTGATCGGGCAGTCCGGCGTAATTGACCCAGCTTACCGCATCATGCTTTTCAAGCCACTGTGCCAGCTTGAGCGCGTTTTCAGCGTGGCGCTCAACCCGCAGCGAAAGTGTTTCCAGCCCCTGAAGCAGCAGGAAACTGTTGAACGGCGATATGGCCTGGCCGAAATCCCTGAGGCCTTCAACCCGTGCACGGATGGCAAAGGCAATGTTTCCGAACGGTCCCTTCTCGCCGAACACATCCCAGAACCGGAGTCCGTGATAGCCTGGAGCCGGATCGGTGAACAGCGGGAATTTTCCGTTGCCCCAGTTGAAATTGCCGGCATCTACCAGCACGCCTCCTACCGAAGTACCGTGGCCGCCGATCCATTTAGTAGCCGACTCGACCACAATATTCGCACCCCATTTGATTGGCTGAACGATTGCGCCGCCGGCACCAAACGTGTTGTCGACAATGAGCGGGATGTCGTGCTTTTTTGCCAGGGCAGCAAGTGGCTCGAAATCGGGGATGTTGTTCCGCGGATTGCCAATCGATTCCACATAAATCGCTTTGGTGTTGTCGTCGATCTGGGATTCGTATGCTTCAATGGTATCTTCTTCAACGAATTTGACCTTAATACCAAGCCGTGGCAGCGAAACCTTGAACTGGTTATAAGTGCCGCCATACAGGAAGCTGGTTGATACAATGTTGTCGCCGGCCTGAGCGATCGTGGCAATAGCCAGAAACTGAGCAGCCTGACCCGAGGATGTGGCCACAGCCGCAACACCGCCTTCGAGGGCCGCGATCCGTTTCTCAAACACATCAGTAGTTGGATTCATGATGCGGGTGTAGATATTGCCGAAATCCTTCAGGGCGAAAAGTGTTGCCGCGTGCTCGGTATCGTTGAACACGTAGGATGTAGTCTGATAGATCGGAACCGCCCTCGAATTGGTGGCTGGATCCGGTTCCTGGCCTGCGTGCAGCTGCAGGGTTTCAAACTTGTAGTTTCTGGGTTTGCCATTAGTACTCATTGGTTACCTTCTTGTTTTATGGATTTTTCCTGTTTTGGTCGTATTAAAAATTGGTGATCTACCTTGATGCACCTGTTCTGAACGAGGCGTATACCGCGTTCTGCTGTCTTGCCGATTAAGTCGTTATGGGTGCCGGTGCCAAGCTGAAGCCAGATGATCTTCGGGTTAATGGCAATGGCTTCATCCACCACGCCGGGTATGTCTTCCGGTTTTCTGAAAATGTCGACCACATCAACCGGGAAGGGTATGCTAGTCAGGTCGCGGTAGCAGGCCTCACCGAGAATGATCTTCGCACCCGGATTAACGGGAACAACCTTGTAACCGGCTTTTTGCATGTACCGCCCCACAAAATGGCTGTCGCGGGTTGCATTGGCTGAAATCCCGACAATCGCGATGGTCTTCACCTCATCGAGCATCTCTTCGAGTTCATCGGTTTCCTGCGCCAGCTCCGGAGTGGCATACATTTTGTTCTCATACCAGTTGCCAAAGGTCGATTTCATGCGCACCTCCCGTCATACTGAGCCGGTAATTTTGCCCCTTCGGGCAACACCATTCTGGAGGTGACAATCAACTTGTCATCGGTAGCACATGCGGCCCCACTTCCGTCATACTGAGCGCACTCCTGAGCGTAAGCCGGCGCGAAGCGACGGGTGGAGTCGAAGGGTGAAGTCGAAGTATGTGTACAAACCGACGCACAGCGCCGGTTTGTACGGTATGTAAATGTGTTAATCATATTGTTATTGAATATCTGTTCCCAATGTGCGGCTTTGAAAGCCGCACACGTGCCTCGACTTCGTTCCGGGCTTCACCCGGAACTGCGCTCGGCATGACGGGGGGGGTTAATCCCCCAAAAAAAAAGCCTCTTCTGATATGATGACAGAAGAGGCTTAAACGCGGTTTGCGAATGATCCGTCTTCTCTCATCTTTCCCTGACACGCCATAAGCGGGTACGGGCAGGATTTAGCACCTGGCCCCCGGCCATTGTTGTTACACAACGGTCAGGGCGGTTGCTAAGGCTTCACAGGGCCTGATCCCTCAGCCTTTCTCGATAAGAGTCGGTTTCAAAGAACGATATTACTGGTCGAAAAAAAACCCTTCTCGAAATTGGCTCGGGAAGGGTCCGGAAAACTAATACACTGTGTATGGTATACAGCTGTCACGAACCCGGGTTGGGGTGCATACAGCAACACATCATATAAAGTGGTTTGTTTTTCATAATCGACAATGATAGATGTTTTTGGAATTCGATGCAACAGTTAATTTCTGCTAACAGAAGCAAATTTGTGAATTCCAGTTTTCGCCGGCTACAGTAGCAGTGGTGAATTCAGAAAAAACAACTCCGAACGGCGAAAGGGCATGCTTGCAAGTAGCAATGGAAAGTCCCGCAATCTTATTCGGCTGTTCGGGAAGCAACTCATCAATTCCACGAAAAACAGGTGCCTGCTACAGGTAGAATGTCTATCTTGTACCCTTCATATTATCAACTGACATCAAATAACTAACTGGAAAAAAATGGCAAAACAACCATTTCCCGGTGCAAACATACCACCGGAAATATTGGCGCTGCGCAAGCATCTGACGAAAATTATCGTGGGGGTTATCGTGCTGATTATAGCATTTACTTCCATACACACGGTCGGGCCCGAAGAGGAGGGCGTTGTTCTCCGCCTGGGTAAATACGACCGTACCGTACTACCCGGGCTGAATTTCATATTGCCCATGGGAGCAGAAAAAATGTATAAAATACCGGTACAGCGGCAGCTGAAGCAGGAATTCGGTTTCAGGACCGTAGATGCAGGCACGCGGACCACCTATTCAAAAAGACCGTATGTTGACGAGTCGCTCATGCTTACCGGCGACCTGAACATGGCCGATGTGGAGTGGGTAATACAGTACAGGATCAGCGACTCCTACCAGTATCTGTTCCGTGTCCGCAATGCGGAAAAAACTCTCCGCGACATGACCGAAGCCGTGATGCGCAAGGTCATAGGCGACCGTACCGTTAACGAGGTACTCACCGTGGGCCGGCAGGAGGTGGCCTCAACGGTTGAGGTGATGCTGCAGCAACTCTGCGACGAGTATGAAAACGGCATCCGCATCGATCAGGTCGTACTGCAGGATGTGAATCCCCCTGACAAGGTCAAGGCCTCCTTCAATGAGGTAAATGAAGCCCAGCAGGAGCGCTCAACACTCATCAACCAGGCCGAAGCCGAATACAACCGGGTTATTCCGCGTGCCCGCGGTGAAGCCCGCGAGATGATCCAGCAGGCCGAAGGCTATGCTCTGAACCGGGTGAACCGCTCACAGGGTGAAGTTGCCCGTTTCAACGAGCTCTACACTGAATACATCCTGGCTCCCGAGGTTACCAAGAAACGGATATACCTGGAGACCATGGAGAAAGTTATTCCGCTGATCGGACAAAAAATCATTGTGGATGACGATGGAAATAACGTATTGCCCCTGCTTCAGATGCAGACACGGCAACTCACAACCGGCGGAGGTAACTGATATGGGTACAAAAACAATAATTCTTATAGTGGCAGCAGTGCTTGTGGCCGTTCTTGGTTTCAATACCATCTTTATACTGGATGAAACCCAGCAGGCCATTGTTACCCAGTTTGGCAAACCGGTTGGTGACCCCCGTACGGAACCGGGAATCAACGTGAAGACACCCTTTTTGCAAAGGGTATCCTATTTCGACAAGCGTTATCTGGAGTGGGATGGCGATACCAATCAGGTACCTACCCGCGACAAGCGCTTTATTTTTGTCGATTCCTATGCTCGCTGGGAAATCACCGATCCGCTGCAATTCTTTGTACGTCTTCGTGACGAACGGGGCGGACAGTCGAGGCTCGATGACATCCTAGACGGTGAAACACGAAATGCCGTTGCCAGCCATGATCTGCTCGACATCGTTCGCTCTACAAACCGTGAGCCGGAGGTAACCGACGATTACATGGAGGAGATCGAATCCCTTGAAGACATCACTGTTGGCCGGGATGCGATTGAACGAATCGTTCTGGAACGCGCCAACGAACGCACGTCCGATCTCGGCATACGCATACTCGATTTCCGCTTCAAACGGATCAGTTATGTGGAAGAGGTTCGCGAGCGGGTGTATGAAAGAATGATATCTGAAAGGAAGCGTATCGCCGATCAGTTCCGTTCTGAGGGCCAGGGTGAAGCCCGTGCCATCGATGGTGAACGTGAACGCGATCTGGCGCAGATACAGTCTGAAGCCTTCCGTGAGGCCGAGGAGATCCGCGGTCGGGCCGATGCCCAGGCAACCAGCATCTACGCATCAGCCTACAACCGGAATGCACAGTCGAGAGCATTGTATGAATTCACGCGTACTATGGAGGCGTTCGAGAAAACACTCGACGCGCAGACCTCAATCATTATCTCAACCGACAGCGATCTGTACCGGTTCCTGAAAAATCCCTGATAAACAGGAAAACTGTCTGGAAATAAGCCCCTTGCAGATGTGAACATCACCCTGCAGGTGGCTTTATTTGTTATAACCCTGCCCCGTTGAATCACGGGTCTCACTTCGTCAACTATCCTGCTTGGTCATATTTCTTACCTCTACACCTGTCCTACCTCGTCGCCGGTTTTGATAAGTCCGTGCCGGTCGAGATAGCCGAAAAGCTGTTTGCGCCCGGGTTTTACATCCACCTTTGCCTGCAGTTTCATCAGCATCTGGTACATGCCCAGGTGGGCACGGGCCATGAAAATGAAGTGCTTAGATCCCCTCGGCTCCTTGTACCCGGCTGCCTCCCGCGCATAACCGTTGAATTCTTCGCTGAACCCGGGATCACCGAAATCGAAGCTATCGAAATGGTAGGGGTTCACGAACAGACGCCCCAGCCTCCGTGTGAAGTTTACGAATTCATACTCGACATCACACAGCTTCTGAACGTCGTCGATGATCTCAAGCTCTTTGTACAGTTGCAGCATGCGATCTTCATGCTGGTTGAAATGCGCCACGAACAGCTCCATGTACCGTGAGAAGAAATCCGCCGGACAGGCCTTCACGCACCCGAAATCGAGCACACCGAGCCGCCCGTCGGTAGTATACAGGAAATTCCCGGGATGTGCGTCGGCATGGATGGTGCAGGTATCGTTGATCTGGGCATGGAAAAAATCCCAGATGAGCTGGCCGTACCGGTTCCGCATCTCCTGATCGTTGTGCTTCCTCAGAAATTCGTTGAGATGGATGCCCTCGATGTAGGTCATGGTTAACACCTTGCCGGTACTCAGATCAGGTATCCATTCGGGAGTAACAAAATCACCACGGCTGTAGTTGTCGTGAAAGAAGCGGATTTGCTCCCCCTCATTCAGGTAGTCGGTCTCCTCCAGCAGCTTTTCCCGGACCTCGGCGAAGTATTCATCGGCAAGTTTTCCCTGAACCAGGCGTTTATAGATAACTTTAACCATGGCCAGGTCGCTGTCGATGGTTTTACGGACATTAGGATATTGTACCTTAACAGCCACCTTGCGGCCATCCTTCAGTATTGCCCGGTGTACCTGTCCAAGGGAGGCCGCCGCGAAGGCATCGGGTTCGAACGAAGCAAAAATAATCTCCGGATAATCGCCCAGCTCTTTTTTGATGATTGTTCGCACCAGCGCACGGTTGATCGGCGGTACACTGTATTGTGCCTGCGTCATGATTTCGGCGAATTCACCGGGCAGCATGGCCGTATCGAGACTCATGGCCTGCGCCATCTTCAGAGCGGTACCCCTGAGTTTGGCCAGCTCGTTGAACATGATGTTGGCGTTTTTCCGGTGAACATCACGGATGTTATTCTTCCTGCTCCCGATTACATTTTTCAGGTGGTGCTTCGCGTAGTTGGTTCCCATCTTCAGGCCGGTTTTGGCGATGGTACTGCCGCGTTCAAATTTTGATGATGGATAGTCGCTCATAGGTGTTCAGGGGAGGTAAATCAGGATGGGGTGGGTAAAAGAATGTCAGAAGGGTAAAAGCCTGCGGGTATATGCCAGTAAATTGGGGATGCGTACCGCGCCCTGTTCGTAAAGGAAGCGCGCCAGATCGAATCCCTTGGTAACAACAGCGTTATACAGCAGCTCTTCGAGAAAGGTGGTGAGCTTGTCGACCAGCTCCAGTGTTTTTTCGCTGTTCTCCGACTCGTCGCTGATCCAGAACCGGACTACATGCTGGTATTCATCGGCCAGAAACTGATAGAGCAGCGATCCTGTAAACAGCCGGTTGAATCCGGGTACGTGTTCGTCCTCTTCGATAAAGGATGTGATCATCTTTTCGATTTCGGCGATCATGCCCGTGGTTTCGCTGTGGTTGTATATCAGTTCATCAAACGTATCTGTAACAAATTGCCGGTGCTCGCCCATCATTTCCAATGAGGCATAGATGAAGTTGGAAATCTTCTCGGCCAGCGTCAGGCTTTCATATTCGTCGAGTTCCGCAATCATCAGCCGGTAGCGGTGCACAACCGACTCATACCAGTACCGGAGTATATCCTCCTTGTTTTCGAAATGACCGTAAATGCCCGATGGCGTGAGCCCGACAATCTCGCCCACATTTTTCAGGGTGAACTGGTCGGGGTCCTGCTCATACAGGTCAACGGCAGCCTGTGCAATGCTGTAGCGGATTTCAAGTGTAGAGGTGTCCATGGTCGTAACAATTTGTACAGTAAATAGTACTGGCACCAAAACCTGCATGCTGGTGCCAGCGTTCATTTATTGTTTTAATTTACCACGATTTCAACCCGTAAAATGTTGCCTTTTTCCAGGAATGATTCGCCATTTCCGGTTTGTTGACTCTGCAGGAATTCAGTACAACCGTGTGTTCCGGTACAACAACAACTCGTTTTGAAAGGTACCAGTTGAAACGGAAATGCCTGGCGGGAATATAGCGAAGCGATCAGCACCGGTACATGAGCTAAACGTTTCGTTAATTCTCAGAGAAAACGGGATGAGACATATACGTGCAAACATAAACATGTTTAAAGGATGTGAACAAATAATGAGGATATCTCCCAAAAAATTGACAAATTTGCGCGAGCAATAATAAGACCTGATTGATGACAAAAAATCCGACCGTCGCCTATAAAAGGGATTTGCTGTTTCTGAGCCTGTGTGCCGTATTTCTAACGGCCCTGGTAATGGGCAATATCATCGGCACCACCAAATTTGTGACGCTGTTTCAGCTCGCTCTTCCCGAATGGATGCTGCCACTGGTTCCCGAATTGGTACGGGCCGACCGGCTGTACACTATGAGCATTCCGGTGGGCCTGATCGCGTTTCCTGTTACGTTTCTGTGTACCGATCTGATATCAGAACTCTTTGGTCGTGCGAAAGCACAGATGCTGGTGTGGGTGGGTTTTTTTATGAACGTATTCATGCTCGTAGTAATGACTATAAACCACTGGTTGCCAAATACCTACGGGGTAAGCGGAGGGATTAATCTGTTTGAGGGGGTATATGGATTTATGGTGGGGAATACCATCGGCAGCATGATCGCCTATCTGGTGGCCCAGACCATTGATGTTCGCCTTTTTCATTTCTGGAAAAAGTTTACAGGTGGGAAACATCTCTGGCTCCGGAATAACGGATCCACCATGATCAGTCAGCTTGTTGATTCAACGGCCATACTCACCATCTTGTACCTCGCGGGAAACCTGGGCGATTCGATAACCGGTTTAGGTGCACTGGTTATATTGATCTTCAATTCCTACATCTTCAAATTTTTCGCAGCCCTTTTTGATACACCGGTCATATACGCCTGCGTACACTATCTGCGTGATTTTGAAGAGGATCCGGAAGGGTACGCTCTGTATGATAAACCCGTGCAGACGGGGGCCTGAGGAATCCGTTTTTGAATTGTCGGCAGGCTTGCTAATTTCCGCCTCGGAAAAACAGTCATCAATAAGATCTCTGACGGATTATGCTGGCAACAGAACGCGGTGCCCTGACAAACTCCCTGTGGCGTGAGCTGCTCGATTACCTTCCTGTTCCCGCCCTGCTCTTCAGAATTGAGGAGAACGATCACGCGCGGCTCATGTTTGCTAACCGTGATGTTGAAACGGTGCTCGGCTACACACCCGGTGAATATGTGCTGGAGTCCGAGTCGGAGGGTCGCGTTCAGCAGGAACTCAACACCCTGGTCGACCGCATTGCGGAACTGAGTCATTCCGGAAATGATCATGGACGGCAGCAATGTGAATTGACGGGTAAATTCGGGTCAACCGGGGTTTTCGGTTTCGGTTACCGCATATTTAAGTCCAAAACGGCGAATCATCATTTCATTGTGGTAACGCTGTATACGGCCGGCCCGGCAACACCTGCCGGAACGAATGTCCCGTCACATCTATCTGATCGTCACGAATTTATTGCAGACTCAGCGGTGATGCAGGGCGCCATGAACAAGGCTTCGTTCATCGCATCCCAGCCCGTTCACGGTTGGGTGATGGGGGAAAAGGGGACCGGGCGCACCACGGTTGCCCTCAGAATTGCACAAATGATTGAAGCACGCACGGGTAACATCACCATGATACCGTTCCACAGAGATAATGGTGCCGATCTGCCGGCGGCGGAGCGGTTACCTGACAGCGGAATGGTGGTGATGGTACTGGATGATGCCGACAAGCTTCAGGCTTCCGATTTTGACAGGATTAAAAAGAGTATGGAGAAATGGGAGGCAGAGGAGTATACTGTTAAAGTGATCGTTACTGCATCTGCGACACCGGAGCAAATGCATGCCGAGGGTCAACTGCCCGGCAGCTGGATCTACGGCATGACATTTGGCACAGTACTGCTTCCGCCTCTGAAACAACGGGGCCATGATATTGAAAGAATTGCATTGTCCTTCATGAAAAAAGCCTCGGAAGTTCTCGGGATAAGAGAGCCGGTATGGGATGAGACTGCTGCAGGGGAGCTCTTAAAGTATGAATGGCCCGGAAATATCGAGGAATTGCATGCACATCTGAGACGGTTGCTGCTGGCAGGCAGCGGCAGTACAATACGTCCCGGTAAAAAGGATGAGAAGAAGTTGCCGATGGGTGAACGGAAGGAGGAATTTCAAGTTATTCCGTTCGAGGAGATGAGTGCCCGCTATCTTCGCCGCGTACTTGAGCATACCGAAGGAAAGATATACGGAAAAGACGGTGCTGCTGCCCTGTTGGATCTTAAGCCCACAACGCTACAAAGCAAGCTGATCAAGCTGGGTGTACGCTGACACCGCAGGGTTGAATCGGTGCATCGATAACTGTACAGGAAAAAAGAAGGGTGATCAGATTGACCGGCCGGAATACTGAAAAATTGTCCATATTCCGGTGCTGAGCAGAAATTTTGGAAGATAGAATAACTACAGGTATGGCGTGATAAAAAAAGTTGAATTACCTAAACAACAACAAACGAAAGAGCTTACGGTCGGGGAGTGCCTGGAGTGTAAATTTATAGATTGACAATGAGGCAGAATAAGCGGTAAATTTAAAGTCTTGCCGCGGAGTTTTGCGGCACACATTTTTTCCATTGCTATTGCGAGTGACGGATAAACTTCTTAATATAGGAGTCTGCGCCGGAAACGGAAAAGCAGGGAAT
>JBLRWO010000055.1:0-18490 GCA_047921215.1 Cyclonatronaceae bacterium
AACGAATGAATTATATCACTTTGACCTGGGCTATCGTAGTGGGTATAACATATAATTATCCGACAGAGGTTTTTCTCCCCCACTTGTCGCATAATAGTCGAAACCCGTGTTTTTCACAAGCATCTCCTTTACTTTTGTCGTTTTATATCCCGACGGACCCCGCCCCTTTGTCGCATAATATCCCTTCGGGTGGTCACCTTTTTTTGTAAGGCTTTCTCTTTTTTTCTCTCTTATTGATAAAAAAGATGAGCAAACCAAAACTCCTGGATCAGGTCCGCATGGAAATCCGCCGCCGTAACTATTCGTGGCGAACGGCAAATTCATATACCGGATGGATCAGATCGTATGTTCATTTCCATAACCTCACCCACCCCTCTGGACTTGGATCGGACCATGTTGTTGCTTTTTTGAATCATCTGGTGGAAGACCGGAATGTTGCGGCGTCGACACAGAACCAGGCGCTTTGTGCGCTGGTTTTTCTCTACAAACATATCCTGAAAATCGAACTGCCTGAGCTTGAGAAGCTGAAACGGGCGAAGAATCCCGGGAATCTGCCGGTGGTTCTGTCTGAATCGGAGGCCCGGACTGTTATCTCCCGCCTCTCGGGGGTTGAAAGGATTATTGTCTGTCTGCTCTATGGTGCCGGACTGCGCATTTCGGAGGCTTTGCGACTGCGGATTCAGGATCTCGATTTTGACTATATGCAGATCCAGGTAAGAGACGGCAAGGGCAGGAAAGACCGTGTTACCATGCTTCCAGCTTCTTTGAAGGGCGATCTTATCGACCATATCCGAAAGGTGAAGTTGCTGCACATACGGGATCTTGCCAGGGGCCAGGGTAAAACCCTGTTGCCGGGAGCGCTGGCCGTGAAGTATCCCGGGGCATCATCCGAATTCAACTGGCAGTACCTATTTCCATCAGAGGTTCGTAGAAAGGATGCGCGAACCGGCCTGGTTCACCGCTATCATCAGTCCGAGAAGAAAATCCAGAGGGCGGTTAAAGAGGCCGCCAGGAAAAGCGGCTGTACAAAAAGGGTGAGCCCGCATGTGTTCAGGCACTCGTTTGCCACGCATCTGCTTCGGAATGGATATGATGTGCGTACGGTTCAGGAATTGCTGGGCCACCAAAGCCTGAAAACGACGTCCGTCTATCTGCATGTGCTGAACCGGGGTGGCCATGGCGTTATCAGCCCTCTTGATGCAACGTGAGATAATCTGGCGGATCGAAATGTGCCCTGTTTGGTGTGGGTATAGACCATACACGAAAAATTGGTATAAAATGGTCTGTAGAAAATGCCCTCAGAAAAAACCGGCGATAAGCATGTACCGGCCGATCCGCAAAGTGAACACGATAAGCACAAACCAAAGCAGGTTCACCTTCCCGACGCCCGCCGCGATGGTGAGCGGATCGCCGATCACCGGGGCCCACGACAGCAACAGACTCGGCAAACCGTACTTCTCCGTCCATTCGAGGGCTTTACGGCCGCTCCGGGTTGCCGCCAGCCGCGGGCCGGCTTTATCACGGATGAAGTAACCGATACTGTAGTTAAGCAGGCAGGCCAGGCAGTTTCCTGTGGATGCAGCCATCAGCGCGGTCGTCTTGTCCATCCCGGTTCCCAAAGCAAGTACGAGCGCGGCTTCGGAGCTGAAGGGCAGGATGGTTGCCGCGAGAAAGGATGCCAGGAATAGTCCCGTCACACCAAAATCGATCACCCACGTTTCAGGCATACTGGCTACCGTTTAATTTGCCATGTCGGGTTTGCCGGGCCGGTCTGTTGTACTGGCGCGGCCCGGTGAGGTGATCCCGTCTGGATTTCTTATTGCACCCGTATTAGCACCCATGATTGCACCGGGGTTCGATCCAGGGTTTGATCCAGGGTTTGAACCCCGGTTCCACATCCGGAGTCCTACCCAGATGGTGATGATCAGTATGGCGGATGTGAGGATGAAGGGCAGGCCCGCGCCGAATCCGAACAGGAGTCCGCCCCAGGTCGGGCCGATGGTGCGCCCCAGCCCCGACAGGCCCTGCGCCGTACCCATCATGGCGCCCATCCGCGAAGGATCGGCTTCCTTGGAGATCAGGCTGTGCACCGTGGGCAGGTTCAGGCTGTGGCCGAGTGCCATGATGCCGATGAACAGCGTGAGCATCGATATGGTACCGCTCCAGGCGATCAGCGCCATGCCCGCCGTCATCAGGATGTTGCCGACCAGGAAAACCCGCTCCTCCGCAAACCAGCGGGTGATGTACTTGATGAGGCCGCCCTGCACCACCACGGCTATAAGGCCGATATAGAAAAACTGCACCCCCACCTGCTCGGCCCCCATCCCCAGCACCTCCTCGCAGAACAGGGGAAAGGCGCTGTACAGGCTGGCCTGACCAAACGATAGCAGAAAGATGGAGAGCAGCAGCAGGCCGAAGAACCCGCCACCGGCCGTATTGTCGGGTACCAGGGTCTTCCAGAACGTCGGGGAAAACACGCTGTACCGTTTGTACACCGGTTCTGTCAAAGAAGGTACTGGGGGTTGTTGTAACGTTATCGTCGTTCCCGTTTCAACCGTCTCCTCCAGCAGGAACCAGACCAGGATGAAACTGAGCAAACTCAGGCCCGCGGCAAAAAACCCGGGAAGAGCAAATTTATTGGCCTGCATCCATGCGGCAAATTCGTTGAGCCCCGTGCCGGCAATCAGGTCGTGAAAGCCCGGGTGGATGAGGCCCGTGGCGATGGCCGGGCCCATTACGAAGCCGATGCCGAAGGCAGCCCCGATCAGGCCCATGCCGCGGGCGCGGTCCTTGTCAGTGGTCACATCCGCGATGTAGGCCTGGGCTGTGGCGATATTGCCGCCCATCACGCCGGCCACCGCGCGCGACAGGAACAGCACGGTCAGCGATCCGGCCAGGCCAAAGATGATATAGGCAATCACGGCCCCGAAGGTGCTCAGCAGCATCACGGGCCGGCGGCCGATCCGGTCGCTCAGGCTGCCCCATACCGGCGAAAAGATGAGCTGGGCGAAGGAAAACACGCTGTACAACAGGCCGATGGCCACAGGGTTGGCCCCGAATTCGCCGGCATAGAACGGCAGCAGCGGCAGCACGATCCCGAAGCCGATCAGGTCGACCAGTACGACCAGGAATACCGTAAACAGCCTGCCCTTTTTCAAACGATCAGGACTCCTCTCCTGCCAGGATATCCGCCAGGGTTTCATCCGCGGCCTGTATGGTCTGGTCGAGGTGATCCCGTGTGAGCGAATGGCTCAGGAAAAGCGCCTCATACGCCGACGGGGGCAGGTACACCCCGCGCTTCAGCATCCCGTGGAAGAACATCCTGAAACGCTCCGCATCGGTGCGGGTCGCCGAATCGAAATCGGTAACCGGGCCCGCACAGAAGAAGATACCCAGCATGGATCCGACCCGGGTCATGGTGTACGGGATACCGGCCCCCCCGAACACCCGGCCGAGGCCGGCGGCCAGGTATGCCGATTTTTCCTCAAGTTCGTTATAAATGGCCCTGTTCGTGTGCAGTTCATTCAGCAGTGTGTAACCGGCATGCATGGCCAACGGGTTCCCCGACAGCGTTCCGGCCTGGTAAACAGGTCCCTCGGGCGATACCACCCGCATGATCTCCTCCCGGCCAGCGTAGGCCCCGACAGGCAGCCCCGCACCGATGATCTTGCCATAGGTCACCATGTCGGCAGTCACGCCGTAGAGCTCCTGCGCCCCGCCCGGTGCCACGCGGAAGCCCGTCATCACCTCGTCAAAAATCAGCACGATGCCCTCCCGGGTGCACAGGTCGCGAAGGCCCTGCAGAAATCCATCTGCCGGGGGGATGCATCCCATATTGCCGGCTACCGGCTCGAGGATGATGGCCGCGATCTCGCCCCTGTTTTCGGCACAGAGCTTTTCCACCTCCTCCAGGTTGTTGAACGATGCCGTGAGCGTATCCTGAGCGGTTCCGGGGGTAACGCCAGGACTGCTGGGCGTACCAAACGTGAGCGCCCCGCTGCCGGCCTTGATCAGGAACGAGTCGCCGTGCCCGTGATAACATCCCTCGAATTTCACAATCTTGTTCCGCCCGGTGTAGCCCCGGGCAACCCGCACCGCACTCATGCAGGCCTCGGTACCGGAATTCACCATCCGGATGCGGTCCATGCCGGGCACCATCTCCAGGATCAGCTCAGCCAGCTCGATCTCGATGGCCGTTGGCGCGCCGAAGGAGGTCGATTTCAGCGCGGCCTTGCTCACAGCATCCACCACCGGGGCCCAGGCGTGGCCCAGCAGCATCGGTCCCCACGACCCCACATAGTCGATGTACTTGTTCCCGTCAACATCCGTCAGAACGGAACCCGTTGCGCTCGTGAAAAATACCGGTGTGCCGCCCACGGCCTTGAACGCCCGTACCGGCGAGTTCACCCCGCCCGGTATGAATTTCCGTGCCCGTTCGTAGAGATGTGCACTACCACTGTACCTGTTGTCGCTGCTGCTCATAATATCCTCAGTTTCCGTTTACATATTCAGGATGCAAAGGTACGAGGTTTATGTTAATTCTTTTTGAAGAGCCGACCCTTAAGCCAGAATCACTAATTTTTATTCGGGCAGGGGTGTTGGCATGTTTTTGAACAAGTGAACAGTTGAACATTCGAACAATTGAACCGCGAAGTGAATCCCATCCAGGCTCTCCGGAGCGAATAAAACGACGCTGTTCTTATGTTACAATGGCCACCGCCTGTATCACCCATGCCCTGCCCTGGTGAAATAATCCCTCGTCGAGCACGATTTCAACCTCTCTGATCATCGATATGCGGGTATCCGTAAGCCAGGATTCAACCTGCCCGGTGGTATAGAGCAAATCCGGCGATTTCGGTCCGCCCGACTCCAGCCCGAGCTGTTTCTTCGAGAAGAATTCCATCAGCACAACGCCCCCTTTTTTCAGGCTGTGAAGAACATTTCTGACCACCATTCCCATCGCATCAGCGGGCAGATGTACATAGATAAAGGCTGCAGCATCATAATGGGCGGGTTGCAGGTTCATCATTTCAATGGAATTCACTTCATAATCGATGCTCACCCCGTACTCTGCGGCCAGCTGTTCGGCCTTTCTTTTCCCCTCCTCACTATAGTCGAGAGCCTTCACCTGCCATCCGCGGCGCGCTGCGTATACGGCATTGCGGCCCTCACCCTCTCCGGGCAAGAGCAGTTTGCCGGGTTTGAGCAGATCTGTCTGTTCCCTGAAAAAAGCGTTCGGATCTTTGCCGTAGGCATAGTCCGCATCCGAATATCTGTTGTCCCAGAACTCTTTCATGGATACAAAATAGGCAACTTTCCCAATATCCGTTCCTTATAAAATCTGCTTTCAAAACCATGATAACGGGAAACTAACGTACTTTTAGCCCTCTTCTGACCTCATTATTACGGCCATAAATTATGGTACTCTTTTTTTTGAAAGCAGCTAATTACGTACTATCTGTATTCACTCGTCTGATATCAATTATTAAACATTCTTGCTGGTATAAGCTTATATTTACAGGCTAAAACCGATAGCTTACGGGCTTACGGGCTTACGGGCTTACGGGCTTACGGGCTTACGGGCTTACGGGCTACTTAATTTCTATCTAAATCCATTTTCCCATGAGACCCCGCACCGACCTGAAACTGGCCGTACTCATCGACGCCGACAATATCCCCCATAAAAGTATAAAGGGGATGCTGGATGAAATAGCGAAACTCGGCCAGGCCACCATAAAGCGCATCTACGGCGACTGGACCACGCAGACCGTGTCGGGCTGGAAGTCGGCGCTGCTTGAGCACGCTATTACACCGATACAGCAGTACAGTTATACCCGCGGTAAAAACTCCACCGATTCGGCCATGATTATCGACGCCATGGACATCCTTCACAGCCAGAAGGTCGACGGATTCTGTATTGTTTCGAGCGACAGCGATTTTACGCGGCTGGCAACCCGTCTGCGGGAGTCGGGCATGCTGGTAATCGGAATCGGCGAGAAGAAAACCCCGAACCCCTTCATTGTTGCCTGCGACAAATTCATCTATATCGAGATTATGGGGCAGAGGGAGCAGGATGCCGACGATCAAACGCCGGCCACAGCCGCTGCAAAATCTCCTGCTGCTGCCAAAAAGGCCAAACCGCAGCAGCCCGCGGTCGACACCATCGACCGGCGGACCATCAACCTTATCAAATCGTCGGTCGAAGACCAGGCAGACGACGACGACTGGGCCTTTCTGGCCGATGTGGGCAACCTTCTGAACAAGAAGAAGCCCGACTTCGACCCCCGGAACTACGGTTTTCAGAAACTCACACCCCTCATTAAATCGCTGGGCAAGCATTTCGACATTGATGAGCGCAGAACCCCGAACTCGAACGTCAGGCACATTTTTGTACGCAATAAAAAGTAACCGGGCAAATGTTTTCACTGCATAGTGGGCAAAACGGTGTACCAGCGGGCGATACCGGCATGGGTACGTGAAGTAACAGATGTGGCCTAAACCGGTAATGCTTCAGGAACCGCATGGCAGTTTTGGATTCCCGGCTGCCAAAAAGGAATAACAATCCGGCTCTTTTCATGAAAATTTTAAAATACCTTGCAGGCGTACTACTGATCGTCGTTCTGGCTGTGGCTGGCTGGGCGTATCTCATACTGAATCCCTCAAATGAGCGTGACTGGCGCACCGAGCACCGCGTGCTGCCCTCCGTCGAGATTGAAGACAGCCTGGTATATATCCGGAACGTCAGAAATTTCCGCTATCCCGCCGATGGTGAACCTGTTCCCGGTTACTACGACGCCACCTACGACCTCTCGAAAATTGAAAGCGTCTGGTTCGTTCTATCTCCGTTCCTGGCCGAGTGGCGCGGCCCTGCCCACAGTTTCCTCTCGTTCGAATTCAGTGATTCCACTTTTATAAGCATTTCCGTGGAGACCCGCCGTGTTAAGGAATCGGATTACTCGTTCGTAAAGGGGGCGTTGAACCAGTTCGAGCTGATGTATGTGATTGGCGACGAACGCGATCTGATCGGTCTTCGCGTCGTAACCTGGGAAGATCCCGTGTATCTCTATCCCATGCGGGCCACCCCTGAACAGGTGAGGGAGCTCTTCGTGACCATGCTCGCACGGGCGCGTCAGCTTGAGAATGAGCCTGAATTTTACAATACCATCACCAACAACTGCACCACAAATATTGTGGATGCTGTTAATGTTATCGCCACCGAGCGCATTCCCTACAGCCTGGGGATTTTCCTGCCCGGATATTCCGACAAGCTGGCACACCGCCTCGGCCTGATCAACAGCGACCTCCCCCTTGAAGCTGCCCGTGAGCAGTATAAAGTCGATGAAAAAATTGCCGCCAACCTGGATGCTCCCGGTTTTTCATTCCATATCAGAAACCAGACTTTGGATGCACCCTGATGCACACACCTTGAAACCACCGTACATATCATGGTTTCTTAATAAATCACCCGATTCTTCAGGCCACTTATTGTGATTTTCTCTTGTTGTGATTTTCCTGTCCGGGACACCCACCTGTTCCGTTTTTTCATGGCATGTAATAAGCTATCATTAACATCGTTCCCCCTTGCATGCAACGGAATCCGTATCTTTACGAAATTTTTGATTTCTGCCAACTGTAATAACCTGTTCATCCCGCATGCCCGGCAAAACCCCAAAAGCGCGCAACACCCGTAAATCCGCAACAAAACGGAAAACCGGCCGCAAAAGAACGTTTCTGTACCGCATCGCTGCAGGCGCATTCCTGGCACCGGTGTTACTTATTGCAATTCTAATACTGCTGATTCTGGCCGGGGCATTCGGACCGGTTCCCGGTAAGGAAGAGCTCCAAAACATCCGGCATCATGAAGCATCAGCGGTCTATTCGTCCGACGGCAAACTGCTCGGCACCTGGTTTGTTCAAAACCGTGCCAGTATAGAACTGGAAGAGGTGTCGCCGGTTTTCATAGACGCTCTGCTCTCGATAGAGGATATCCGTTTCCGCAGCCACAACGGGCTGGATTACCGCGCTATGGCCCGCGTACTCATCAAATCCATACTTCTGGGCCGCGATACCGGCGGCGGCAGTACCATTACGCAGCAGCTGGCCAAAAATCTCTATCCGCGTACCACATCCACCCGGGCCGGCCTGCTCATCGACAAGATTCGCGAAAACATCCTGGCAATGCGCCTGGAGCAGATCTACACCAAGGATGAAATTCTGGAGCTCTATCTGAACACGGTTTCGATGGGCGAAGAAACATTCGGCCTGGAGATGGCAGCTCACCGGTTTTTTGATACCACACCCGACCGTATCGCGCTGCATGAGGCTGCAACCCTTGCCGGCCTGCTGCGCAGCCCAAGCCTGTACAGCCCCCGGCGTTTCCCGGAACGCTCACTGCAACGCCGTAATGTGGTGATCAGGCAGATGGAAAATTACGGAATGATATCGAAAGCAGTGGCCGACAGTACCATTGTACTGCCCCTGGATATGCGCTATAACCGGATCACCGAAAATGAGGGTCCAGCACCCTATTTCCGCGAGCATATGCGAATGGAAGTTCAACGGATCCTCGAATCCGGACCGGGCCTGGATGGAAAAACCTACAACCTGTATACGGATGGCCTTCGCATTGAGACCACTATCGACTCCCGCATTCAGGCCGCAGCCGAGCAGGCGGTAGCCACCCAGATGGCACGGCTTCAGGCGGCCTTCGACAGACAGGTAGCGGTTCAGCCGGTGTTCGGTATAAATGATCCGCAGATCGTCCGGCACTGGCAGCAGTCGAACCATTATAGAAACCTGGTTAACCGGGGCCTCACAGAGCTGGAAATAAATGATATTTTTCACCGGCCCGTACCTGTAACGGTATTCACATGGCAGGGCAACCGGGAACGGGAACTGTCACCGCACGATTCCGTGGCTCATTATTTGAATTTCCTCAATGCTGGCTTACTCGCAATGGTTCCGCAGGACGGAAGCATCCGGGCATGGGTTGGCGGCATCAATCACCGCTATTTTCAATACGATCATGTAAAATCCCGAAGACAGTCGGGCTCGGCATTCAAGCCAATAATCTTCGCAGCTGCCATGGAACAGGGCATGCGCCCCTGCGATTACCAGCGAAGCCAGCTCACTACCTATGCCGCCTACAACAACTGGACGCCCCGTAATATAAATGAAGAGTACGGTGGCTACTATTCCATGCAGGCTGCACTTGCCCGCTCGGTGAATACCATTGCCGTAGATGTTCTCTTCGAAACAGGCATCACCAATGTGCAGCAGACCGCGGCACGAATGGGCATTACCTCGCCTGTGCCGGCCGAGCCCTCCATTGCACTGGGAACCGCCGAAGTATCGCTGCTCGAACTCACATCGGCCTACTCCACCTTTGCCAACCGCGGCATTCCCTCCACCCCCTACTATCTGAAGGCGATTTACAACAGGGATGGCGATCTTATCTACGATTTCCCCAATCCCAATACATCCGGCGTACTCGAATATGCCATACCACCCGAAGCCGCTGCCGCCATGGTGGGAATGCTCTCCAAGGCGGTGGATGATGGTACGGGACAGGCCCTCCGCACCCGCTTTGGCACTCGTCATGCCCTGGCGGGTAAAACCGGAACCACGCAAAATTATACCGATGGCTGGTTTATGGGGATGACCCCCGACCTGGTGTTCGGTACCTGGGTTGGCGGATGGAGCCCGCGTATGCGGTTCAACGGCAGCGCCGGGTATGCCTCACAAACGGCCCTGCCCATTGCCGGATATTTTCTCAACAACCTTGCAGCCGAACCCGCTTTACCCAAAACTCCTTCCTCATTTCATCCCTATCAGCAAACCCTATACACCACCTCCTGCGAGGACCAGCGCGACGACCGCTTCACCGATCGGGTACGCAGTTTCTTTACCGGCCGCGACCCTGATGAGCCGAGAGTTGTGAAACCGAAAAAAGAGAGACGTTCTCTCGGCAGCAGGATCAGAGGATTGTTTGGTAAAGACTGATCTCATCTGATCTTAACGATACCGACAGCTGCTCTCCCATTGCTGTGCAAACGAAAGCGGCTACATCACTGAAACCATTTCTTGCACAGAAACAATCATCCCGGCTTGCGGGTTTCTATGTGATGACCGCATAACATGTAATGGCGGAAACACGAGCTGTGAGGGTACCGCTTAATATTGCCGGCCGCTGTGGTGTAACCGCTTTTCCGGATATTTGAACGCGATTTTGACTATTGATTATTAGCACAATATATATAATATTCGAATTAGATTATTATTTAATCGGCAATTCAAATCCTGGAGACTTATTTATGAATGCAAAGACAAAATACGTATACCTTTTCGGTGGCGGCAAAGCTGACGGTGACCAGTCAATGAAAGATCTGCTCGGAGGCAAGGGTGCAAACCTGGCTGAAATGAGCAAAATCGGTCTGCCCGTGCCCGCCGGTTTCACCATAACAACAGAAAGTTGTGCCTGGTATAACGAGAATAACCATCAGTGGCCCGATCAGCTTCACGATCAGGTACTCGATGGTATTGTTCACCTTGAAAAAAATATGGGCGCCAGCTTTGGCGATCCCAAAAACCCGTTACTGGTTTCCGTACGTTCAGGAGCCAAATCATCGATGCCAGGCATGATGGATACCGTGCTCAATCTGGGCATGAACGATAAGGTGGTTGAAGGCCTTGCCAAAAAAACAAAAAACGAACGGTTTGCCTTCGACAGCTACCGGCGTTTCATCGATATGTTTGGCGATGTAGTGATGGGTGTGGACCATGAACATTTTGAAGAGTGCATCCACAACCTGAAAACAGAAGTGGATGTGAAGCTCGATTCCGATCTCGAAGCAGATCAACTCCGTGAGCTGGTAGACCGCTACAAAGCCGTGTACCGGCGTCATACCGGTTTCATGTTCCCGACACACCCCTACGAACAGCTCAAATTTGCAATAAATGCCGTGTTCAACTCCTGGAACAGCAGCAGGGCTGTAAAATACCGCCAGATCAACCGAATCAGGGGATTAATTGGAACCGCGGTGAACGTTCAGGCCATGGTGTACGGTAACATGGGTGATGATTGTGCTACCGGCGTTCTGTTTACAAGGAACCCGTCAACGGGCGAGCACAAACTGTATGGCGAATATCTCGTGAATGCCCAGGGTGAAGACGTGGTTGCCGGTATCCGCACACCGGAACCCATTGTCAATCTCAAAAAAGTAATGCCCGATTCCTACAATGAGATAAAAACCATCGCCTACAATCTTGAGAAGCATTATAACAATATGCAGGATATCGAGTTTACCATACAATCGGGCAAACTCTTCATCCTGCAAACCCGGAATGGCAAACGTACCGGTCATGCCGCAATACGGATCGCTACCGATATGGTCGACGAAAAACTGGTTACCCCGGAAGTGGCCGTAAGAGACCTGGTGGAACCGCAACATCTCGACCAGTTGCTGCACCCGCAATTCACCGACGATGAACCCATCGAAAAAGACAAACTGGGTACCGGCCTGCCCGCATCTCCCGGAGCGGCAGTCGGCAAGGTTATATTCGATGCCGACAATGCCGAAAAAGCAGCCGCACGGGGTGAAAGTGTTATACTCGTACGCGTTGAAACCAGCCCTGAAGATGTTGGCGGAATGTCGGCGGCCAAGGGTATTCTTACCTCCCGTGGCGGCATGACCAGCCATGCTGCTGTAGTGGCAAGAGGCTGGGGCAAACCATGTGTTGCCGGCTGTGGCGACATCATTATCAATTACAAGAAAAAATCGTTCACTAACGGGAAGATTACCGTTAAAGAAGGTGAGTGGATATCCATTGATGGTACCACCGGTGTCGTGGTTAGGGGCGAGAAAGAACTCACCGATCCCAAATTTGATGACCACTTCCACAAATTTATGAGCTGGGTCGACCAGTTCAGAACCACCCAGGTACGGGCAAATGCCGATACCCCCGAAGATGCCACTAAAGCGCTGGAATTCGGTGCAGAGGGAATTGGCCTGGCCCGGACCGAGCACATGTTCTTTGGCGACAAGCGGATCAACGCGGTACGGCGCATGATCATCTCCGAAACCTCTCAGGAGCGACGGAAAGCCCTGAACACACTGCTCCCGTTCCAGCGGGATGATTTCCTGGCCATCTTCAGGCTGATGGGCGACAGGCCGGTCACAGTAAGGCTGCTGGATCCCCCTCTGCACGAGTTTCTGCCTCACGAAGATGATGAGATCATCCATGTGGCTCACGAACTGAACATTCCTGCCAAGGTTCTGAAGCACAAAATCCAGAACCTGAAGGAATTCAACCCCATGCTGGGCCACAGAGGGTGCAGGCTGGGAATCGCCTATCCCGAAATCACCGAGATGCAGACACGGGCAATTCTTGAAGCTGCGGTAACCCTGAAGAAAGAAGGGATCAATGTGGAACCCGAAATCATGATACCACTGATCGGTACCGTTGAAGAATTTATCGACCAGCGTGGCGTTATCGACCGGGTGGCCGGGCAGGTATTCAAGGAAATGGATGCCAAAGTCACCTACCACGTCGGTACCATGATTGAAGTACCACGGGCAGCACTTACTGCCGGCAAAATTGCCGCCGAAGCCGAATTTTTCTCCTTTGGTACCAACGACCTTACCCAGACCACCTTCGCATTCAGCCGTGATGATGCCGGCAAGTTCCTGACCCACTATGTGAGTGCGAAAATACTTCCCGACGATCCGTTCCAGGTACTCGATACCGAAGGGGTGGGAAGGTTGGTTGAAATAGCCACCCGCGAGGGCCGTGCCGCCCGTCCTGGTCTCAAGGTCGGCATCTGCGGTGAACACGGAGGGGAACCGCACAGTATTGAGTTCTTCTACAAAACCGGACTCGATTATGTGTCATGTTCGCCCTTCAGATTGCCTCTTGCACGTCTTGCCCTTGCCCAGGTTCGTTTAAAAAGCGAGCAAAAACTGGTTGAAGCATAGTTGTTCAGAGTCTTATCTGAAAGCCGCTTATCAACTGACCCACTGGTTGTGCTGCCACTTCATCTGGCAGTACAACCTTTTTTTTATCTAAAAACGGGTAATACGACCAGAAATTCAACATGAGCCTGATACCAGGAACAAGGATACTTCGTGAACCGGATACTGCGAACAAGAATACCACGGATAAATGACAACGGACTGAATAAGTGGTATATTTAGCGTCATTTAATCCGCTGAACAGGCATTATACAAAAAGACGTATATTGACGGCTGCAAAATAAATAACAAGGAAGTCAGATAATGATAACGGATGGGAATTCTCAGGAGATTAAAGTTCCTGACGTACAATTGAACCTTTATAAGCCAACAGACCCCGTTCTGGTGCCCATCGTAGAAAACAGGATAGCTACACGTGCTGCAAGTCCTCACTATATCAGGCACATTGTATTTGATGTAAGCGGTACAAAGCTCGAGGGTGTTGTCAGGCCAGGGCAAAGTATTGGTATTCTGGCAGATGGCGTTGATGAAAACGGAAAACCTCACAAGGTGCGTCTCTACTCTGTTGCCAGTCCATCGGAGGGTGAAGACGGTAAAGGCCGTCACATTTCAACGACCGTCAAGCGGGTAGTGGAGGAGCACTGGGAGGATAATTCCCTGCTTCTGGGTGAATGCTCCAATTTTCTCTGTAACCGGAAACCCGGCGATATGGTGCGCATGACAGGGCCCAGCGGCAAACGATTCCTGCTCCCGGAAAATCCCGGCAATTACAATTATATCTTTTTTGCCACCGGCACCGGAATAGCTCCGTTCCGGGCTATGATTATGGAATTGATGCACTCGGGTATTACCTCCGATATTACCCTTGTATTCGGGTGTGCGTACCGCACCGACTATCTCTACGACACCCAGTTCGAAGAGTATGAAAAAACACATTCCAATTTCAATTATCTTAAGGCGGTATCCCGCGAAAATCCACGTCCCGACGGCAGTAAGCCCTATGTACAGACCATGTTGCTTGACAGGGCCGACATCCTGATGCCCATACTGGAACAAAATAATACACTGGTCTATATCTGCGGAATGAAAGGCATGGAAGCCGGCATCTATCAGAATATGGCGCTTCAGGGTCTCACAGAATATTTTAAACCCGACGAAGAACTCCGGGCTATGGATCCGGCAAAATGGCCGCAGGATGTTTTCAAAAAAAGGCTGAAAACCGGCGAACGGCTATTTGTTGAGGTTTACTGATCATGCCCGAAAAATTCACTTTCTATAAGTGATGCAGGAATTGCTGCACAATTACCCTTGACTAAAGCCTGGTCGCGGCGATTGCTGTAATCGTGAACTGCCCGGACAATCAACTCCTTGTCGGTACCGGTTTCACCGTAAATTAGCACACTTGCATCGGTGGGTGCCACCTGTTCCACATCCTTAAGTACACGCATCAACGCCCCGCTACGGCCAACGATATCATCAAACTGCCTGATGGCTTTAAGTTCTTCGCGTAAATACTCGGTCTCGGCTTCAAGCGCAGTAATTTTACGATCTGCTTCCATACGGTCTGATACATTCCGGAGAATGAGGGAGAAAAAGATCTCCCCGTTTATATTATAGCACGACAGAGTGGCTTCGGCTTTAAACGGATTACCATTTTCACAGCGGGCAGTCAGACCTCCCGGAATCCACATATATCGCTGCCCTTCCCGCCTTGATGTAAGCTCAGACATGAGATTCTATAGCTTAATAACCGAGTCACCATCCAGAAATCCGGACATGAGTGGTGTATCAGAATTTCTGCCGGAACACCGGAAAACTTCCCTGAAGGATGAGTTGACTCGGGTTATAACCAGGTCGGGCCCAAACTCGATGATGGCGTCCATGGCGCTGTCAACAAGTCTTGATAGCTTGATTTCCCTCTCCCTTACGGCCTCCTCCTTGCGGGATACGCCTGAGTTCGGAGGCAGCTCGTGCAGCGAATATATTAAAAAGGGTAACCAGCCGCTTCTTTTCCCTTTCCAGAAATTCGGTAACCCAAGCCCCACTGGTACCCAACACTTTTGCCAGATTCTCGACCAGCGATTTAAAGAATTCATCGCCGGTATGGGCAGCCGTTCCGGCCAGTATTTGTTCAAAAGGATCTGTGGTCATGGGAGCATACTGTTATTTTGTATTGCATACTTTGCATATCCTGCAGATAACTGAACATGTTAAAACAGGTAACCATGTACCTGTAACCGGACCTCGGTCCGCAACACAGGAATACTCACAAAAGTATTTTTATATTTGTTTTATGCATAAATAAAAACAGCATTTAACGGCCTGCCTTTAAAGCTGATGATCATCTGCAAAAATGCAGTCCGTGCTCCGAATAACACTGTCACATAACCCACACATAACCGACGGACAGTTCCCGTTTAATCGTTCATTTCATTGCAATGATTTCATCATGAAGTAATAAAGCCATCGCGGATGCGGAAATGAGATTTATATACTCGCAATTGATGGAAGCATCGAACCAAACCGCATTTTCATGGAGTACATCAATTGCCGAAACCAGCTCCTTGTTCAGCCGGATATAGTATCCGCCTGCCCTGTTTTTGCCGCCAAAAAGTCCGCCCCCGGAACTGCCTTTTATCTCTATCGTCTCGCTGCCAAAACCTATGCGGCCGGTTTTTACTTTATTTTCGTTATTGATCAAATGCAGGGATGCAACGCGTTCGGATCCGTCTTCAGCCTTCATTTCACATTTAAGATAGGAACGGTTGCCGGACCTCACACCAGTAAGTATACGCTCAAAATCAGTTCTGTTGGATTCCAGACGGCAGGTCACATTCCATATCGTGTCTTCATTTTCCATCATGCTGAATGAATAACTGCGGCCATACGTGTTCATTTTTTCACTCTCGTCTCCTGTTCGGATTTCTCCGGTCCAGTACCATAAAATATCACTGGCAATGAACGGGCCTATAGTAACATTCTGGCTGTATTTCAGCCCTTCCAGCCCCTTAATCTGATAAGCCATACTATCCGGGTCACCATGAGGAATCACCATTTTCGTGGATGTGCATCCGTTCAGTACAAGCAGGCCGAAAGTGATTGAAGCAAGGGTGTTCAGGATGCGGTGATATTTAACATGTTGTGACATTTTTACTGGAAATATTTCGCTGGATTCTTGCAGCGCTCGTAGGTGAGCCGCTTACGGTCAGCTTCTGCATATACCGTAAGCGGATATAAATATGCTCAACGAATTTTCCCGGTAATTGTTACAGCCTCTTTACCAGTAAATTTGCTGCTTTACGGGCAAAATAGGTGGCTATCAGGTCGGCACCGGCCCGTTTAAAAGCGACAAGGCTCTCCATCATAGCCTGTTCTTCATCAATCCACCCCATTTTTGCCGCTGCTTTTATCATTGCATACTCCCCGCTAACATTGTATACCGCCACCGGAATTCCGACAGCCTCCCGAACGGCACGTACCACATCCAGATAGGGCAGACCGGGTTTCACCATCACGATATCGGCTCCCTCGGCCTCATCTGTCGTCGCTTCACGAACCGCTTCACGCACGTTGCGAGGGTCCATCTGATAGGTTTTTTTATCACCAAAACCGGGTGCTGAATCCAGTGCGTCACGGAATGGGCCGTAAAACCCGGATGCATACTTGGCACTGTATGCCATGATGCCGGTATCGGAAAATCCGGCCTCTTCAAGCGACTCGCGGATGAAACCAACCCGGCCGTCCATCATATCGGACGGGGCTACAAAGGTTGCACCTGCCTCTGCATGACTGACCGACATTTGAGCCAGAACCTCTATGGTTGCATCATTGACGATTTTTCCGTTTTCCACGATGCCATCATGGCCGAAAGACGAATACGGGTCAAGGGCCACATCTGTCATCACAACAAGATCCGGGAATTGCTCTTTTAAAAAACGTACCGAACGCTGCATCAGTCCGTCCGGATTTAAAGCCTCAGTACCCCGGTTATCTTTCAGCTGATCAGGTACCTTCACAAACAAAAGAACACTTCTGATGCCGGTATCCAGCAACATTCCGACCTCGTCTGCCAGTAAATCAGTTGAAAAACGGTAGTAATCGGGCATGGAAGAGATCGGTTCCCTGATCTTTTTCCCTTCAGTAATGAAGACGGGTGCAATAAAACCGGCAGGATGCAGCCTCGATTCTGCAACCGTATCCCGGATTGAAGCGGATGTTCGCAGCCTTCGGCCGCGGGCGTAGGGAAAGTTCATATTCAGCAGCTTTTTTCTGTTACATTTATGGGAATATACCACTTCACTGAACGATTCCCGATCGGATTTAAATGGTTTTTGCAGGATTTATCCTTCATAAATAACAGTGAAATCAATAATTTCAAGAATCACGCTGTCAAATTTATTGCTGCAAACATCAGTTTTTTTTCTAGCAAGAAACTATTACCACCTCTGATGAAACTGAAATGGCAGTGCATTGGTTAATTAATCCACACTTAGTAATCTTAACCTCTTTTCAATCTGAACAACATGAGTTGTAAGGGTGATATCCTGTGACCGTATGCTCAGATTCCGGAGGGTAAACGTTAATAACAAAAAAACATTAAAATGGAAGATTTCGATTTATCACAGATTGATTTTATGGGAATTGTTACGGAGTACGGACCAAACCTGCTGTTTGCCATACTGACACTGGTTATCGGTTTATGGATCGTGAAACTGATTTCCTCGGGTGTAAGGCGTGGCCTTGACCGTGGCGATACCGATGCAACCCTGAAAGGTTTCATTATAAGTATGGTATCCATCCTGCTTAAAATTATGGTTTACATAACCGCTCTTGGTATGTTGGGTGTTGAGATGACATCCTTCATAGCCATACTCGGTGCCGCCGGTTTGGCTGTGGGTCTGGCCCTCTCAGGAACACTTCAGAATTTTGCCGGTGGTGTAATGATCCTCCTGTTCCGGCCATTTAAGGTTGGACATTTTATTGATGCACAGGGGCATATGGGTACGGTTAAGGAGATTCAGATATTCGTCACCGTTCTTACTACCCCCGACAACAAAACCATCATTATTCCAAACGGACCGCTGGCAACCGGTTCACTCACCAATTTTTCGACCGAACCCAAACGAAGGGTCGACTGGACGTTCGGCATCGGTTATGGTGATGATCTCGATAAAGCCTATGATGTGCTGAAAAAGCTGTTGGCCGAAGATGAAAGAATTCTGAAAGATCCCGAACCCTTCCTGGCGTTAAAGGAATTGGGCGACAGTTCGGTAGATATTACCGTACGGGCCTGGGTTGAAGCGGCCGACTACTGGGGTGTATTCTTCAGCATGAATGAAAAGGTTTACAAAACATTTGACAAAGAGGGGCTCAACATACCATTCCCGCAGCACGATGTTCACCTTTACCGGGAAAATTAAAGCAGGGACAAAAATCATTAAGATCGAGTAGGAAGATAAAAGTATCCAGGGATACTTTTATCTGTCCTCTCACACCACCGTACGTACGGTTCCGTATAC
>JBLRWO010000056.1:0-18394 GCA_047921215.1 Cyclonatronaceae bacterium
GGTATTACCGCTGGAACGATTTCATCTATACGGAAGAAAATGTGACCCGCCCGGTTCAGTTTCCGGCCAGCGAAGCGGAGCTGGTGAGTGGCACCTTCACCGGAGAGATCAAAACGGCCATCTTCGACCCGGTCTACGACGGCAGAACCGGACTGGAATACATCCGCGACCGGATGGGCTACCGGCTGGTGCTGCGTGAGGCCAACGCCAGTGAATGGGTGATGCAGGATGGTACCCTGAGGTTCGAAGGAAAGATCCAGAACGTCGGTTTCGGCAATGTGGTGAACCGGAAAAACGTGTCGGTAATCCTGAAATCCGGAACCGGATCCGGCACATACACCGCGCTCACAAACCTTGACGCCAGGGACTGGCTGACGGATGAAGCCGGCAACGGCAGGCCGGACAATACCGCTGCATGGCGCGATCTGAACTTCTCGGTTGCTATGTCCGCATTCGGGGAGGTCCCCCCTGGCGACTATGACATTTACCTGAAGATCAACGATCCGAAGGAACAAAGCACCAACAAACGCTCCATACGGTTTGCGAACAACGGGAACAGCTGGGATGCCGGCCTTGGCGCCAACCGGATAGGCTCCACAACAGTCACAGCAGTGGCCGGCAGCGGCTTGTGAACACCATGACCACCAATACATCACAGAATGTGAAGCAGTTCGTACGCAACAGGAAATTCAGCACGGTTCCCGTCAGGTTCATAAAGAAAAATCCGGACGTGAAACAGCTTCATCATCATTCTGATTTTTGAAACCATGTATATGAAAAGAATAGTAGTGCTTATAGCTGTATGCGCTTGTTACTTATCCTGCAGCCAGCAGTCCCCGCTCGTATTGCAGGAGCTCGACTATACCGAGAATCCCGTCGATGTTCCGAATCCTGATCGGGGCTTTGAACGAAGCAACGACGACGCGGGCGGCCTGGGAGCCTTTGTCCCCGACCGGCCGGGTGGATCAAACTATTGGGGGTATATGACCGTTCCGGCAAGCCCGAATACCATTTTGGGCCAGCCCTTTCAGATGGCGTACGAAATGACCCCGCCGATCTATTTTGGCCAGGAAGGAGCAGGTCCGGAGTATGCCAACGTCCCTGCTGAACCGCGCATCGTTCAGTTCTACATCGTCCTGAATGAATTTTCGTCGAATGCCTGGTGCGACAGCTCTCCGGGTAACCCAGCAGAACATAACCGGGTTGGGGTTGACCGACCCATAACATCCTATGGATTGGATTTCATACGGGAACAACTGGAATTCATACGAACCAGCACCAACAGCGTGGCGCATATCCGCGTTGCCTACGACCCGAAAGGCTGGAACCATTTTGTGTGGACGGCCGATAATCTGAATTACGAAGACGACGCCCCCGCAACAGCCGATGAACGGTACTATTACAAGGCCGACTACGAAAAGCCTGTGACGGCTGAGAATCGTGCTGCCCATATTGCCAAGCCGGGCGCGGGTACATGGCGAGGCGCTTCGCCCATATTCAGAATGAGCACTGTGCCCGGGTTTACGGATATGAACTGGGTAGAGTACCATTATCAACAGCTGAAGCCGCTTTTCCACGAATACTCAGACATTATATGGGCGTTTGATTCGGGCACCTTTGGTCCGTGGGGCGAAAGCCACTCCAATTATGAAGCTGAAGTGCCGGGTCATTACAAGATCATTCTGGATGCATTGCTAGACGCGGTCCCCGATGGCAAACCGATAATGACGCACATCGGCGGGTTCCTGGACTGGTACAACCGCACCTACGATACGACGTACGACTTCGGCACCATCGATACCCTCCCCACCCCGGTACGCGGTACGCCGGAGGCGCGCTTCGGCATGTTCGACGATTCCAATGGCTTTTCAGCAGACGAATATGCGTATGGTGACGGCGGCTCACTGACCGAGGGCTACCGGATGCTGGCGTACGATCCGATTCTGCCGGGATACAATCCGGACGGAGTCGATCCGTCACTGACAAGGCCGGGCGTATCACCGGTTATCGGGTACAATGATTCCAGAACCAACCGGCTCGTTGCCGTCCCCGAAGCGCTGGATGATGCGCGCTGGCGCGGCGCCTGGTTCATCGACTGGGACCGTACAAAGGTGATGAACTTCCTCGGGAAGATGTCCGTCTACGGCGGTGAACAAATCGGGGAAGAGCCCGCATCCGGCACCAACGGAGGCATTGTTCCCGTCGGCGAACGCATCGGCCACCCTTACAACGACGTAATACTGCGTTTCCCGTCCATGTTCTATGAACACAGTATTGCCCGGTTCGCATACATGTGCATACAGCAGGGTCCGGGCAGGTTTAAGTCGAGGGCGGATTATCCCTATACACGCGAGAGCATCGAGGTGGAGATCACCTACCCGTGGAATGGCAAGACCGTTCAGGTACTCTACGACCCGGTCTATGAAGGCCAAAGCGCACTGGCCTACTACCGCGACCGGCTTGGCTACCGGCTGGTGTTGCGCGAGGCGTACGCAAGCGAACGGGTAGATCAGAACGGCACCCTGGTGTTCGAAGGGAAGATCCAGAACGTCGGCTGGGGTGCGATTTTCAACAAAAAAGCCGTGACGGTAATGCTGAAATCCGGATCCGGCGCCTTTGTATCCAACGCGGTGCCTGTGAACATCGACCCGTACGACTGGCAGCCCGCTGAGGTGGGTCCGAATGGTGAAATGCCGGACTCCAGGGCAACCAATACCGCTGCATGGCGCGATCTGAACTTCACAATTGATATGTCCGCATTCGGGGAGGTACCTCCCGGCGTCTACGACATCTACCTGAAGATCAACGACCCAAAAGAACAAAGCGCCAGCAAGCGCTCCATCCGGTTTGCGAATAAGGGCGACACCTGGGATGACGGCCTCGGCGCCAACCGGATAGGCTCGACAACCATCTTATAGGATGCACCCATGAATGCACCCCCCCGGATACAACCGCACGGATACCTCCCCACGGATACCTCCCCCGGATACAACCCCATGAAACATTCACCGGAAACATCCCCACGGATGCACCCTCCGGATGCAACCTCATGAAACATCCACCGGAATCATCCCCACGGAAACATCCACCGGTTGCATCCCCATTCTATGTAAAACTCATTTGATCAGCACGTTAACCAATACCACCTCATGAAAAGAAAAGAATTTTTAAAAGCCTTCACGCTCGCCGCCGCCGCTGCGGGAGCCGCCCCTGCCCTCATCACCGGTAACCCGTTTTCAGCTAACGGCATCAACCGGTATGCCACCCGGATACCCGGCGACCGCAACACCCTTGACGATCTGCAGGCGATCGTTGAGGCCTACTATGGCGATCCGGATGATGTAAGCGAGGTCGGACGCGCCCGCAAGATGCAGGCCCTGATCATGGAGCTTTCCATCAGGGCGAAGGGCCGGAATCCCGGCTTCCAGGTGATCCCGCAGGACACGTTGCAGTATGCCCACAACGACGGAAATGCGGACAATCCGTACGACCGGAATCTGCTGAACCTGGTCGATGGCTGGGGAATTGAAAATTTCAGCCCCACAACCGTATCCAGGCTGGCAAAACTGACGGAGATGGGCAAAAAGGGCACCGCAAATACCAACGGAAGCACCCTGCAGGTGGTTGCGGAGAACCAGAAAATTGCGGCCGAACACAACATCCTGTGGCACCCGCGGCTGAGTGCGGAGGTGTACCAGTCGCCGGGCATCGGGAATCCCGGGTACATGCCCATCTATTCGCCGTCATCCAACCGGTACGACATCATCCACGATCCGATCCCGGCCGGTGTGGCGCACACGCTGAACAGCAACGATGTGAACACCATGATGGATGCGAAAAACTATCTCTATATGCTCAGCTCGGGCAAATACTCGAACTGGCCTGCCTGGGAAGCGGATCCGGCCAGTCGCCTCGACATATCCACCAATGCCGGTTACCTGGTCCCGTTCGTGGGCGGACGGTTTCAGCCCACCGGTCCTGCAGAGGTCGTTGCCAAAGCGATCGCCGACCACGGCCCTGAATGGGACTTTTTCTGGGTGGCGAAAGGCTACACGCAGGATGAAGGCAGGAAGGCGTACATAGAGGACCTCGCAGCCTCGCAGTGGGATGCCTTCTACATCGATGCCCATTACAACATGAGTTCCCTGACCAAAGAGGAGGTTGAAAAACTGAAACGGAAACCGCAGGGCGGCAGGCGGCTGGTTATCGCGTACCTGAGCATCGGTACCACGGAACTGTACCGGTGGTTTGCCGATCCGGCCATGATTGACTCCGGTACCGGAAATTTCTTGCACGGCACCGTTGAAAACGGCGTGTTCACACCCGCCCGCGAACGGTTCTGGGATATGGGCATCCCGAACTGGATGCTGTGGCCCGCCTATGCGGGTCAGTACGCCGATGAAATGACCCCGCTCTGGTGGCACCCCGAATGGCGCGACATCATAATACGGGGCGGCAGTCCGTACAAAAGCACCCGGTTTAATCACGCCCCGTTTGAAGATGGCCGGTCCTCCATCGACCGGATTGTGGACATGGGATTTGACGGCGTGTACCTGGACAACGTGAGCCGGGCCGCCTCATCGGGTGCGAACTGGGCCGCCCTGCAGGCCTACAACAACGCTAATCCCCGGTGGTACCTGGAGCCCTGATCAATGAAGCATACCACGAAAGGAAAACAGCACAGCCATAATCTCAGCCGGCACAGTCATTTTAACAACAGGTACACCTGACCCGCCGGCCCGGCCGCTGCAAACCCCGACATCAGCATTACTCAATACTCAATACTCACTACTCAATACCTGATCTTCCCCCCATGAAAATCTCCATTATATCCCTTGTTTTTTGCCTGGTTGCCGGCGTTCTGAACGTCGCAATCGCCCAGCACAATCTCGTCCCCCAGAAAATCACCTTCACGGAGTTTGTGGGCGACATCCCGAATCCTGACAGGGGCTTTTACACTCCGGGAGGCGGCGGCGTGGTTCCGGATACCGGCGGAACGATGGGAGGCGGGTCACGCGCCGGCCTGACCCGTATCGCCGGCACGAATACCGATGTGGAGGTCCGCATCAGTTACGTCTCGTTCAACCTGAGGAACTTTTCGGGACATGCCCGGGTCGGGGGCGTTACGGAAAACGCGCCCATATCGGCCGAAGGCCTTGCCTACTACAGAAGAACACTTGATTCAATACGGGCCCGGGATGGTGTTGCCTTTATGCAGCACAGCTACGACAACAGTGCCTGGGATATCGAGAAGGACGAACTGGCCTTCAGTCCGGAACCCTACGGGCAGTGTACAGTGCCCGGTTTTGAACACCTGAACTGGGTACAGTATCACATAAAACAGCTGGAACCCATCTGGCGTGAAAACGAGGATATCATATTCGCGCACAAAGGGGGCTTCTTCGGTCCGTGGGGCGAAATGCACTCATCAGAGTACGGCAACAGTGCGGAGGCCTACGCCTGGCTGATGCAGGCGCTGCTCGACGCCGTACCCGCTTCGCGTAAGCTTGCCGTGCACGCAGGCGCGTACATCTCGTGGTATAACGCCACGCATGGCACCCCGTTCACCTTTGCCAATATGGATTTTTTACCGGTACCGGAGAGAGACACGCCGGAGTCACGGTTCGGACTGCTGAACGACAGCTACGCGAACGGCCTTTCGCACATGAACGGCCTGTACAGCGATATGGACTCCTTCTCTGAGGGGGCGCAAATTCTCGGAACCAAGTATGATTTCGACCGGGACAAGGTTTTGTACTGGATCAATGGTCAGAACGCCCCCATTGGCGGCGAAACGAATGAGATGAGCTCCCGCCCCTACGACTCCCCTCCTTCCGTTTTCTATGAAGCCTCCATCATGGGAACATCCCACCTGAATACGGGCTGGTACGGCGTAAACCATAAACGCTGGGAGGATTTCGAGTATACCGAGGCAAACGTGACCGCGCCGGTCTATTATCCGCACAATGGCAAAACGGTACAGGTCATCTACGATCCGGTGTACGAAGGCCGGAACGGGCTCGAATACATGCGCGACCGCCTGGGCTACCGTCTGGTGCTGCGCGAGGCCATTGCAAGCGAAAGCCTTGCGTCGGGCGGCGACCTGCACTTCAGGGGTAAAATCCAGAACGTCGGCTTCGGCAATATTTTCAACAGGAAGAATGTGTACGTGCTGCTGGAAAACACATCCACAGGCGAGATCTACAAGGCGCTTACAACCCTGGATGCCCGCGACTGGCTGAAAGATCAGAACATCCCCATGAACAACCGGCCCGACAATACGGATGCCTGGCGCGATATCAGTTTCATGGTCAGCCTGGGCGCGTTTCACAAAGCCGTGCCGCCGGGCGATTACACGATGTACATGAAGATCAGTGACCCCAAGGCGAAACAGGAACACCTGCGGAATGTCCGGTTCGCGAACAACGACGGTCCTGAGGGCCCGATGTGGAACGCGGCGCTTGGCGCGAACAGGATTGGTTCGACCACCGTGAAGGGCACGGGCACCGCATTTGTTGCTAAGTACAAGGTCGGCGATACCGGCCCCGGTGGCGGCAGAATCGTCTATGTGGATCCGGCCGGCTTCGACATCCTGACCGATCCGCAGACACAAACCGGACCGGCACGGGTTGCCCACTATATTGAGGTCGCCCCCGAGGACATTGCAGGAGGCGTACCTGTTACCTGGGCATCACGGGATGGTATCTATGCTGTGCGAAACGGCATCGCCACCTATCCCCAGTTCGGTGCGGGCCTGTACAACACCGGCTTTATCCTGCGAACTACCGATCCCGTTGTAAACCCGGGCGATCCGGAAGCGCCTGCGGCAAAAGCCGCCGATGAATACACCAGCAACGGCCTGAGCGACTGGTACCTGCCCACCCAGGAAGAACTCCAGCAGGTCAGAACCTACGTAGTGAATAACCCCGACGATGAGCTGACCAAAGGCATGACCGGTAAAACGTACTGGACATCAACAGATACCATCAGGGCCTGGCCGGTTTGTATTGAGATGAATGCAGACGCTGCCTGGCGGAATACCGGCAATAAATTTGACGCTGCCCATACCTATTACGTCCGGCCGGTTCGGGCTTTTTAATTCAAAACCCCTTAAAGATGAAGCGGATTGAAATTGAAAGGAATTACAACACAGCTCCTGCCGCTCCCCTGCAGAAAATCCAACAAAAAACCGATACTATTACTCCCCAAAAAAATACATCTTATGAAAAGTAACATATTATTCATCGCTCTGATCGCTGGTTTTTTATTTAGTTGTCGGCAGTCCCCGCTTGTGTTACAGGAGCTAAACTATACTGAGAATCCGGTAGATGTCCCGAATCCTGACCGGGGTTATTACAGACCCCAATCGTATGTCGTTCCGGTCGAAAGTGAACCTGTACCAGACATCCCAGACTTAACCGCCACCATCGCTGGAACGTCGGTATCGGTCGATGCACGTATCGTTTATATGTCTTTTGATTTGAGGAATTTTTCATCAAATGCGCCTCTCACCGGAATGCCACTCGGAGAATGGAGTGCCGTGGGTGCGCTTCCACCTGAGTATGGTGTAACCCAACCACTGACGCCTGCCGCATTGGATTATGTAAGGGCGGCGCTGCAGAGTCTGAGAGAAAGTGAAGCGGTTGCGATCGTGAAATTCAGCTACGACGGACGCGGCTATACGTATAATAATCGTGGCGGATATGACTTACCCCTTCATGATTGCGAGCCAGGCGCGCCACAGGGCCGGGTTTGGTATGAAACAGGTGTTCGTGAAGAATCGGATTTATGTGGGATTCCCGGACACGAAGAAAAGAACTGGGTGCAATATCATCTCTGGCAGCTTGGACATGTTTTCAGCGAGTTTGAAGATGTGATCATGGTTGTGAAAGGTGGAATATTCGGGCCCTGGGGCGAAATGCACTCATCCTCCTATGCAAATACGGCAGAGGGGTACCACTGGTTATTGAACGCCTTGCTGGGCTACGTTCCCCCTTCGCGATCCATATTGGTGCATGCGGGCGGAGTCATGGCCTGGCATAATGTAGAGTACGGCACCAATTACGGCTTCAGCAATCTGATGCCGGCTCCGGCACGGGGCACACCTGCGCAACGATTCGGCATGCGCAACGACAGTTATTCGAGAGGAGGAGACACCTATACGGATGGTGGCTCGCTTTCCGAAGGATTTCGTTTGACAGGTGGCGATTATAATCGGAACGCGGCTTTAACCTGGATTAGAAATCAGAATAATTTCTATGGCGGCGAAACCGTGAGGTCCGGAAACGAACCCGGTAATATATATCCCCGCTTTCCGAACGTTCCGTATGAAGCCGCTTATGCGCGGACATCCCATTTGAATACAAGTTACAGCCGGGATGCTAATCAACTTTGGGGTGATTTTATATATAACGAAGAAAATGTGACCACACCGTTTACGCCTCCACACGATGGGGTGACCCGAACAGCCATCTTTGACCCTGTATATGACGGCAGAAACGGAATGGAATTTATGCGCGACAGGCTGGGCTTCCGTTTTGTATTGCGCGAAGCGTATGCAAGTGAATCGGTCAGGCAGGATGGTACCCTGAGGTTCGAGGGAAAGATCCAGAACGTCGGCTTCGGCAATGTGATTAACCGGAAAAACGTTTCGGTAATCCTGAAAACCAAAACCGGATCAGAAACATACACCGCGCTCACGAACCTTGACGCCAGGGACTGGCTGACGGATGAAGCCGGCAACGGCCGCCCCGACAATACGGCGGCATGGCGGGATCTGAACTTTTCGGTTAAGATGTCCGAATTTGGCGAGGTGCCCCCTGGCGACTATCACATTTACCTGAAGATCAACAATCCAAAAGAACAAAGCGCTGGCAAGCGTTCCATACGCTTTGCGAATAAGGGAGACAACTGGGATGCCGGCCTTGGTGCGAACCTTATTGGTACAACCACAGTAGCCCCTTGATTTTGGATATCAGCAGCCTGGTAACATCGCGGGGTGCGAAAAGTGATAACCCGCATGCCCGGGGCCGGTCCGGATGGATTCGAAGGCGGGATGAATGCCAGAACGTATATCGCCATCGCTAAAACATCCAGGGCCACTGCGACCCACGACATGCAAAACCTGCTTGAAATCGGAGCTTTCGTGCACATTGGATCCGCCGGTGGACGAAGTACACGATACCGGGTCAATCTGTAGCCAAATCTGTCTAAAAAGTAAAGGACAAACCTGCCGAAGCGTAGTGGAACAGTGAAAAGTTGTATACCTCGTCGTTGTCGGCACCTCCTTCAAGAATCCGGTATCCCGCACGGATTCCAATTCTGTCGGAGAGCCCGTACGTAACGGCGATCAGCACATCCTCGGCCCGGCCCTGCGGTGCGACCAACGCATCGCCGTCGAGCAGCAGGCCAACACGGTCGTGAATGTTCCACAATAGCCGGAAATTGATGATGGGCACAAATCCCAAATTGGTCTTTTCGGAACTCAGCCCGGGCGTCGACAGTGCGACTCGGGCATCCCTGATTTTGGCGGTGAACCCCAGGCCGAATTCAATCCGGCTTCGCTGAACGAGGTCGTAACGGTAGGTGAGCCTGTACGAATTGAATTTGTACGTGGCATCCAGGTCCGAATTGGCCGGGAAGATCACACCTTCGAAGAGGATGTCGTTCTCCACACTTCCCTCCGAGCTGATCTGCAGCGGTGCGAGCAGCAGCGACAGGGTGTGGCGGGAGGCGATAGTATAGCTCAGCCGTGTACGGTAAAAGAAGGCGGCATCCGGTTTCAGGTCATCTTTCAGCGAAAAACGCGTACCCTCGTCGCCCGGTATGCGCACATTATTGTACCCCGTGCTCACGATGCCCAATTCGATGTCAAACAGCGCCTGGGCATTCGCGGTGGCCGTAGAAGAAAAATGCGGAATGATAAAAGCTAACGCTATAAACAGAGATGCTGTCCGGATGGCCCGGCTGATTGAACTGATTTTGCTGGTCATGGATGAATAATATTGGAAATGTCAGAAAATATGAGTGCGCGTGAGGGAACCTTATAATATGATTACTAATGAGAATATCAGTGATTTCGTTCGCATTGACAAACTCCATCATCTGGTTTTCAGGTCACAAAAATTGAATTTCTCAGCGGGAAATTATTTGTGCTCACAGAGAGAGTGATTTTGATTTTTGATTATCCTTCATTCGAAGCAGAAGAGAAAAATCAGGGTAAAAACGTGTTTTACCTGATCAGATTCTTCGTCAGGCCCGGATGGATTTTATAGTGGGATGGATGCAGGAACGTATAGCGCAATCGCTGAAAAATCCAGAACATCTGCGACCCGCGACATGCCAAACCTGCCTGAAATGGGAGCTTTTGTACACCCTTGAACCGCCGGGTAACGAAGTACACGATACCGGGTCAATCTGTAGAAATGGCACATATCGTTTACGGTCCCGATTAGATTCTTATTAGATTCGTATATTGCGTATTCAAATTCCGATTAATACGTTCTGAATTGGATTATACAATGAATGATTCAGCAAGCCGGCCGGTCCGGACACATAGTTGAGTGGCATGGCAGACGACGGGCAATGGATAGGTTTTATTCCGATGGTTTTCCTCGGTGAAAACCTTCGAAATAATTAAATTTGTACCTTCTAACACAAAGTATTATGAAACGCCACCTAATCATTTTAGCCGCTTTAACAGGAAGCATCCTGTTCATGTCATGCGATTCGAACCATGAGCAAACAACCGAAAGAACCCGCAACGTGAACGTCTCAGAAGCAACGCTCGACTCCCTGATCAGCCGGATGACCCTTGAAGAAAAAATCGGCATGATCCACGCCAGTTCCTCCTTTACATCGGGCGGGGTTCCCCGGCTGGGCATTCCCGAACTGGTACTGTCCGACGGTCCGCATGGTGTGCGCCACGAGCACGGCCGAGGCTGGTTCGCCCTGGATGATGCCGACGATAAAGCCACCTACCTACCTGTGGGCATCTGCCTCGCCTCTACCTGGAACAAAAACCTGGGCTATCCCTACGGCGAGGTGCTGGGCAATGAGGCCAAAGAGCGGGGCAAGCATGTGCTGCTGGGGCCCGGCATCAACATCATCCGCAGCCCGCTGAACGGACGGAATTTTGAATACCTCAGCGAAGACCCCTTCCTGACCGGAGTGATGGCAACGGGTTACGTGAAAGGGTTGCAGGACCAGGGTGTGGCCGCCTGTGCCAAACACTATGCCGCCAACAACCAGGAGACCGACCGCCACAACATCGATGCAATCATCAGCCGGCGCGCGCTGCACGAGATCTACTTTCCCGCGTTCAGGGCCGTGGTCCGGGATGGCGGCGCCTGGAGCATCATGGGCGCATATAACAAGATCAACGGCCAGTACACCACGCATCACGAATATCTCAACAATGTGGTGCTGAAAGGCAAGTGGGGCTTTGATGGTGCCGTGATCAGCGACTGGGCTTCGGTGAAGGATACCCGGGAGGCGCTGCTGTACGGAACCGACCTGGAGATGGGCACGGAGCTGGTGCGGGACTTCAGCAATCCTGAATATGATGAGTTTTACATGGCCCGGCCGGCCAGGGAACTGATCGAAAGCGGCGAAATGGATGAAAGCGTTGTTGATGACAAAGTGCGGCGCATTCTGCGACTGATGCACCGTACCACCGCCCTGGGCGACCACGGCCCGGGAAAACGGAATGTTCCGGAGCACCAGCAGGTTGCACTGGATGTGGCCCGCGAAGGCATCGTGCTGCTCAAAAACGACGGCCTGCTGCCTCTCGACAAATCGGAGATCAATACCATTGCCGTTATCGGCCACAATGCCAGCCGGCTTTTTGCCCAGAGGGGCGGCAGTTCCCAGGTCAAACCCCTGTACGAAATCACGCCTCTTGAAGGCATCCGGAACCTCGTGGGCGATGATGTGGAAGTACTCTACGCCGAAGGATATGAACCTTATTACGACGAAAGCCTGTTTGCGGATGTAACCGGCGAAGCCGCGTCGCAGTCGAGGGAAAACAGGCGCGACGTTGAGCTGGCCAGAACGGCCAACAGGGCGCTGATGCAGGAGGCAGTGGCCCTTGCAGAAAAGGCGGATGCCGTAATTTTTGTCGGCGGATGGATTCACGGCCACGACGGCATGCCCTGGGGCGAGGGTACCTACGATGCCGAGGCCCGCGACAAGCTGAATATAAAACTGATTTTTGGTCAGGAAGAGCTCATCCGGGAAATCAACCGTGTAAACAGCCGGACCGCCGTGGTACTGATGGGCGGCAGCAATGTGGAAATGGCCAACTGGCTGCCCGGCACGCGCGCCTACCTGCATGCATGGTACCCCGGCATGGAGGGTGGCACGGCCATCGCGGAGATCCTTTTCGGCGTAACCAACCCCTCCGGCAAGCTGCCCATGACCTTTGCGAACTCGCACCAGGACTACCCCTCCCATTCCATCGGCCAGTTCCCGGGGCTCAAAACCGTTGAATATACCGAGGATATCTTCGTGGGCTACCGCTACTTCGACACCCGTGAAAAGCCGGTAACGTTTCCTTTCGGATTCGGCCTCTCCTACACCGACTTTGCATTCTCCGACCTGAACGTGACCAAAAACGGCAACACCGTTCAGGTACAATGTACCGTAACCAACACCGGAGATCGGGACGGTGCCGAGGTGGTGCAGGTGTATGTCCACCACAAAGACCCATCCGTCGACAGGCCTGTGCGTGAGCTGAAAGGCTTCGAAAAAGTAGCGCTTGCCGCCGGGGCATCAGCCACCGTCACCATAGAACTCGATGAGTCAGCATTCACCTACTACCATCCCGAAGACCACGAATGGACACTCGAACCCGGCCGTTACGAAGTGCAGGTGGGCAACTCATCCCGCGATATAAAACTGAACGCCGAAGTAGTGTTATAAGCCCTCTCCGTCATCCTGAGCACGTAATTTTGCCCGTTGCGGGCAACACTATTTGGGAGGTGACAATTAACTTGTCACTGGTAGCGCAAGCCTCCGCATTGCGGAGGCTGAAGTCGAAGGACATGCCCCCGTGAAAACGGGGCCATCGGGCCATAAAGACAGGTTTTTCAGCAGTTCCATCTTCATCGCGGGATTGCATCCCGCCACGCCCTTCGACTTCATTCGTCGCTTCGCCCTTCGACTCCGCTCCGCTGCTCAGGCCATGCTCCTCATTGCGCTCTGGGTGACGTTTGCGCTACCGGTAACACCTTCCCAAAATCACTTCGCTGTTCAATTGTTCGCTTGTTCCGTACTTCCCTAATTCAAAGCACACTAACACCCCAATCGTTGTCACCTCCCAAATGGTCTAGCCCCAAATTACTTCTTCCCGGGATCATCAGGATGCTTGCGGTCGTCGGGCTCAAAGCCCATTTTCTCCTTCCGGTCTGCCCGGTAGTCGGATGTGCGCACCGAAAGTGATTCCCAGGCGCGTTGGCTGCCTCTGCCGCTCTTATGGAATGCCAGCACCGCATCGGCATGAATGCCAACGGCCATCGCATCACCGATGGCGTCGAGGTCCGCACTCAGGAAAACGAACTGCCAGTCGCTTTTTTCGGTCCTCTCTCTGATCATCTTTTCGATCTGATCTTTCCGGAACTCGCGGCTTGCGTTTTCCCTGCCATCGGTAACCACAACAAAAACCACCTTCGAGGGAAGGGCTGCTTTTTTGATATCGCCGAGGCTCATCTCAAGATCATTGATGCCCCGCCCGATTGCATCCAGCAGTGGCGTTGTGGCCCGTGGCACGAAGGTTTCGCGGGTGAGCTCGGGCACATCCCCGATGGGCCTGAACCGGTGGATGAGCTCGTAAGGATCCTGGGAATCAAACTGGACCAGCGTGAGCGTTGCGGTTCCCTTCTCCGCCTGCTGCTTCTTCAGAAAGGCGTTGAACCCGCCAATCGTATCGTCGCGAATGGATTCCATCGAACCGGAACGGTCAAGAATCACAGTGATATGCGTGTAGTCTTTTTTCATCGAACATCCCCTTTTCTGCCGAACAGATCGGCATTAACCTGTTTTGATATTTTTCTGACAGGCAAAGTGCCGAAAAACCGGGATTATTACAAGGGGCGCGGATCACATATGGATGCGATCAAACTGGTGGTTTACGGCTGTCATTTACACTCCCATCATGCCTTCTGTCATATTACTTACACGAGCAAATACCGGCAGGTTCTATTCACCTGTTGCCTCGACAAAAGCGGAACATATATTTATGAGGCATCCGTAAATGCTTATATCTCCGGTGATTCAGCTACAACACGATAGGAGCCGGGGGTTGCTTCCGTGCATAAATCGATCAGCTTCCTGATTCTCTGCTGCGCCTCCGGATTATTCCGCATGGCTTCTACTGCTTCCATGCTGTTCCACGGGCCGAACGAATAGAAGAGTGCAGGGTTCGAGGTGCTGTGAATCAGAATTCCTTTTCCCGGAGGGTCGGGCAGGGCTCCGAAGAGTTCGCCAAGCTCCTTCCAGGCCCCGATAAACGCCTGTTCTTTTCCTTCTTTCACCTGCCATGCCCCGAGTGTGTAGATATGCTCTTCCATGTTCGTTTTCCCCGGAGTTAAATGTGATCTTGTGCAGCCCGGGCTGATCTGTACCAACAGGGCTGTAAGCAAGATCAGGGTTGTTGTTTTCGTGGGCCGGTTTAATTGTCAATTAAACTTTTTTCGGAAATCCTCATACACCGGTCTGAGGGCACAAAGCTCACCGATTCGCGGTCAGACTGGCGCGGATTCGCTCCCTCACTTCCTCAAATACCGCAATCATGTCAGCCAGTATTTCACACTGCCATTCTCGTGCCTTTGATCCGGTTTCCGATGCAGGCTGATCACACGTTTTCGTGGTATAACCCGCATCCGGGAACTATCCGATTCAACATATCTCCACAAAACATAACTCCACAATATGTATTGATTTAACAGTCACATAAGAAATTATGAATGAAAATTCAAGTTGGTCCTGAAAAATGTGTGGTGAACAGCTACCCCCCTGCCTGATGCAGCGCCAGACCCGTGGAGATGCGGGCGGTTAACGTGATCCTCATCTCAGAGGGTTACCAGTTTGGTGGTTAACAGGTGGTACGGAACGTTCTTCGGGACCGAAACCCGGGCCCATTCAGCTTACCGGTGATGTACCTCAAGGCGAACAGGTCCATGGGTTGAACCATTCAACACCACTGTTTTCCATATCCTTCGTGTTCCTCGTAACGACCTTCAGGTCATGCACCCTGGCTGTGGCCGCTATGAGTGCATCAATGGCAGGGATTGGAGTACCATTTTTCTCAGCCCCGGCAAGTACGTTACCCCATTCATTTGCTTCTTTCATCGAAACATCAAGAATCCGGTTTTTAAAACGCTGAGTCATCTCTTCGTTGATCCATCGATTCAGTGTATCCTTTTTCGCTGAGTCCGGCAATTTTTCAATCCCTTTCCTCAGTTCTCCAAATGTGATTACACTTACATAGACAGAGAACTCATCAACATCATTGAACCATTTCACTACCTTCGGGTCGGGTCTCTTTTTGACCAGTTCAGAAATGCAGCAGGTATCAATCAGGTAGCTCATAAATCAACATCACGTGATGGTGAACGGTCTCTTTTGGTATCAAGATTCATACCGGAAAGTGGTGAGCTTCGGAAAAATTCTGTCAGCGAAGTTTTCGGCTTTTCCAGTTTTCGGTAATCCTCTGCAGAAAGAACCACGACACTGTCTTTACCATGCCTTGTTACGGTTTGCGGGCCTTCTTCCGATGCTTTCCGGACCAGTTCGCTGAACCGGTTTTTGGCTTCCTGCAACTGCCATTTTTTTGTTTTTGTGATCATAGGCACCTTCGTTATATCTGACTGGCTGATCTTTTAAATCTGGCTGGTCTGTCTAGCCTGTATGGAATCTACAAAAAATATCTGACGTATGAATGATTCTTTTCGGGTCTGATAAGAGCAGACTGAATAGTTGCTCAGTTTTCCGGATCGTCGAGTTGTTTTAGCCCTTCAAGACCCGGTATGGTATCGGAGATTCTGGATAGTTCGCTCAGCAGTATCCGGCCTTCAATACTGATAAGCACATGGCTGTCGGCATCATGGCCGACCAGTATCAGCTGTTCGATAATCTCGTCATTGCCTTTCATCAGGAAACGGAAATGACTTCCGGCATCGCGTATTTCCATCAACTCTTCATAGTCCTGGCGCATCAGGTTGTTGTTTAAATCACTGAATGCGGCGGTGATGGTATCGTCTTCCAGATCAGATGAACTGAGTATGCGGATGCGGGTGAGCCTGCTTGCCATACCCGGTTCGCTGTCTTCACTCCGGCTGGCCAGCAACCGGAGCATCTGCCCGCTTATATTCACATAAGAGAACTTCTCATCAGCGGAATAGGTGTCAAAAATTCGCTCGATGGATGGCGTTTGTGACAGTGTATACAGCGGAGTGAATAGTGCTGCTATGAACACCATGCTTATAATCAGGTAGGTTTTCATGATTCGGTTTCCTGTTTGGAATGTTGTTTTCGGGGATTTGGAAAGGTTTCCAGCTGTTTAATTCCGCGATTCACCGCGGAGAGATATTCCAGTTTTTCAAGGTTCGCACGAACTACGGCCACCCTCGACAGCTCTCCTGTTCCGGTATTGAGCAGGCCTGAAATCAACAACAGCGTGGTATCTGTGATTTTCTCAGCATGCCGGATTTCTTCTTCTGTATAGGCGACCCGGGATAGCTCTGCATCCTGCTGATTCACGAACAAAATGGCTGAAAATGTAATGGTTATAAACACCAATGCGGCTGCAGCCAGCATTCTGACCCGGAACCCGGAATCAATGCGGGGTTGCTCGTATTTGTCAATCGCATCGAACACTTTTTCATCGAACCCGGAGCCGGTTAATTCCGGTTTTGATGCCTCGTGAAGCGCGAGGATAAACTCCCGGTCCGGAATCAGGTGATCCGGCAGACCGGGATGCTGCAGTAGCCGCTTAAGTTCACGCTCCTGCTCCGGAGTGGTTTGCCCGGCATACCATTTTTCGAGTAAGTGTTCAGCGTTTTGCCAGTCCATATGTGTTTATTTCGGTGAAAAGGGTTCGGATTTTCTTTCGCGCTCTCGACAAATTTGTCCTGATGGCTTCCCTGCTCAGGCCTGTACAGGTCTCGATTTCGGTGTAATCCAGCTGCTCAATATCACGCAAATGCATTACGAGCCGCTGTTGGTGCGGCAGATGCTGAATCAACTGGTATATCAGCCGCGCAGAATCGCTCATTTCCGTTGACTGTTCGGGATCAGGATTACTGCTTGCCCTGTGTTCATCCTGTTCAGACAGATCGGCCCGGGTTTTTCGAAGACGGTCAGTACAGTGGTTTTTGGTGATGGTAACGGCGAAGGCTTCCATATTACGGACCTGCTCAAGGGAACTCCGTTTATCCCATAACCGGATAAACACTTCCTGAACGGCATCCTGAGCCTCGGACGGGTCGCCGAGCATGGAACACGCCAGCCGGTAAAGCCGGTGCTTCAGGGGAATAACATGCTCTTTGAATCCTGCCCTGTCCATCTGTTTCGGTTTAACGACCGGGACCAAATATGCCCGGAAGATTCATGGATGTGCTGCCTGATAAGTCATTCAGTTCATCCAGGCTGAGAGAGCCCCGGATTCGAATCAACACATTTTCATTACCGCCGCCAACAAGAATCAGTTCTGAAACAGAGCTCTCATCCATATCAGCCAGCACAACAAAATGATCTCCGGCATCATTAATCCGCATCAGTTCGGTATACGTTGATTTGGAAAGGCTGCCGGTTACCGACTGGAAAAAATCGGTATGATGTTCGCCGCTGAAGGTCAATAACTGGACGTGTGATATTTTCTTTGCAGCGTCCGTCATATTTTTGTCATCGGAGTTTTTGAAAAACAGATCAATCAGTCCGCCTGAAAGGTTCAGATGAGTCGCTCCTTCAACAGAGGAAAACCGGTTGAAAAGCGCATCAATTTCATAGTTTTGTGCCGAACCGGCAACAGTGAGCAGCAGTACATTGATGATAATCAGAAATCCTTTTTTCATTGTCTTTAAATTTGTGTTCAGGTTTAGGGATATCGTTACCTGTCCCTTTTAATGAAGACGAGTGATGCGGGGATATCGTTACACCTCTGCCATTTAATTTTTAATCGTTCAAACACCTGCTTCCGTAAATACTTTCGTATCCGGATTGCCCGGAATCTCCATATCGTTAAAAATATTTTGATTACATTAGCCGGATTCCCGGGTAACCCCACCTTTCCTGTCACTGAACACATCCTTTGCCATGCATAATATTATACCCGCTCTCATCCTTTTTTTACTTTTCCCGCAACATACAGCCACCGCCCAGAGCGCCGGTCATCCTG
>JBLRWO010000057.1:0-16059 GCA_047921215.1 Cyclonatronaceae bacterium
CTGCGCGGCTGCAGCGGCCATAACAGGAGGGAGGGTCGCGATCGGCCCGGAAAACGCCATGCTGCTGTTTACGGCAGGCACGCAGGCGCGCGCTGTATCGCTGAAAGAATTGGATCACCCCGCATAGTCCGGACATCCTGTTTTTTTATACGGATACCTTATATTGAACAGTATTATTTTGTTTCACTATACCCGGCAGCCGGGTAACATTGAACCCGAATCCGATTCCCGACTCTCATCCGTACAAAAAATTACCAGAAATCTGACATTATGAAACCCACTCTGACATCCCTCATCCTGACCCTTGGCCTTCTGTTAACATTCTCCGCCTGTGTACCCGAACCCGTAGAGCACCCCATCGACCGCGACCAGCTTCTTGAAGATGTCCGTTTCCTCGCTTCCGACTCCCTCGAAGGCCGGCGTACGGGATCAGAGGGCAATGCCACCGCCCGGGCCTATATCGAAAACCGTTTCCGTGATGCCGGTGTGAGCAACTTCGGCCACAGCTATTTCCAGACCTTTACCCATGTAAATACCCGCCGCGAAGAAACCTTTGAGGATGCCGTCAATATCATCGGCCTGATCCGTGGCACCTCCAACAGCACCATGTATATGGCGATCACCGCCCATTACGACCACCTCGGCGTGCATAATGGTGAAATCTACAATGGTGCCGATGACAACGCGTCGGGTGTCGGGGGCCTGCTTGCGCTCGCACAGTACTTCACAGATGCCCCGCCACTCCATAATATCCTGCTGATCGCCCTCGATGCCGAAGAACAGGGCCTGGGCGGCGCGCGGTATTTTGTCGACAATCCGGTCGTACCCCTCGAAAATATCGTCCTGAATATCAATATGGACATGATCTCCACCAATTTTGTGGATGAGCTCTATGCAGTCGGTACCTATCACTATCCGTTCCTGAGATCGTATATCGAAGAGGCCACGGCTGGAGCTGAAATTTCGGTTCTGTTCGGCCATGATTCGCCCGATCTGCCTGCCGGTGACGACTGGACCATGTTATCAGACCACGGGCCGTTCCACGCAAAAGGCGTACCGTTCATCTACTTCGGTGTTGAAGACCATCCCCACTATCATCAGCCCACCGACACCTTCGATAATATCAATCCTGATTTCTACGAAAAAGCCGTTGAAGCCATCCTGAATACAACCCGCCACCTGGATGCCAACCTCGAAGCCATCTACGTAGCCTCCGAACGCCTGGAGGAGGAGAGTGTTGAGTAGTGAGACATCAGACAATGTCATGCTGAGCATGGCCTGAGCGCAGTCCTGAGCGCAAGCCGGCGCAGTGCGACGGCTGAAGTCGAAGGGCGGAGTCGAAGGGCGCAACACAGCGAAGCTGCGTGTAGTCGACGTACGACGCTACCCACTACCAAAAAACGCCTGCGCGATCATCCGGAACTTCGCCGGCTGATCAATAAACGCGTAGTGCCCGGCATCGTCGATCACCACCAGGGCCGCATTCCGGATGCCCGCCTCCATACGCTGCGCCTGGTAGAGGGGCGTGGAATCGTCGTTTCTTCCCCAAAGCAGCAGTATATCATGTTCTATCTTCGGAAGGCAGGGTTCGAGGAACTCCGAAACACTCTTCACAAACGTTTCCCGCATCACTCCCGACAATTTTGAATAGTCCGACGACCCGAGCGAACGCCACATGGAGGTCTGCCTCAGCCGGGCCAGCCCCTTTTCACGTAACGTACCCGGCAGAAGAACGAACGGGGCTTTGAGTGTTTTTGCGAAATACTTCTTCAGGTAGAATTTCAGCGGACGTTTCGGCTTCATACCTGCCCCGCCGGTTAACAGCACTTTATCAAATAACACCGCCGTATCAGCGCGCGAACACAGTTTGAGCATCACCCTTCCGCCAAACGAGTGTGCAATCACGTCGGTCCGTGTAACCTTAAGATGACGCAGCAGCGCGTGGATGCATCCGGCATAATCGCCGACCGTCCAGGCCACAGCCGGCTGGTCCGACAGCCCGAATCCGGGAAAATCAGGCAGAATACAGGTACGCGCAACCGAAAAAGTGGAAGCCAGCGGCATCAGCGTATCGCTGTCAACCCCCCACCCGTGCAAAAATAGCATAGGCTTGCCAGTCCCGATCCTGCGGTAACGAACCCTCGTTCCCAAATAATCAAAAAAAAGATCCTCACTCATCTGTTAAAACATTACGTCATGCTGAGCGCAGGCCGGCGCATGGCCTGAGCACAATCCTGAGTACGGCCTGAGCACAACGCAGTGAAGCCGAAGGGTGCAACGCAGCGAAGCCGAAGGGTGTAGTTGAAGGATGAAGTCGAAGCACGTGGGGGCTTTTTAAAAAGCCCCCGGAACTCTGAAAACAAATAACATTCCGATTCAACATTGCCCAAAGTCTGATGTCTCAATACTCAATACTCCCACCCCAAAGGTAACCAATAAATCTCTTTGTAAGGAATGTGCCCTGAATTACCTCTTAATAAAATCAACCCATAATCCGGATCCTCGCCCGGACCCGGTATCCGTCCATGCCGCCTCCGGAGCACCCTAATCACAATCATCATGAAAAGACACTGGTTCTTCATCACCGAAAAACTGCAGATCACCCCCGCCGAGCGCACGGCAGTCACCACGCTGATCGCCCTACTTGTCGTGTTATGGTCCGTCCCGGCATCCTGGTTCCGGCCCGAGCCCTTCGACCAGGAGTACTACGCGCCCATTCTTGCTGAATTCCAGGAGAAAGTGCAGCTGCGCGAGATCGAAAAGGAGCAAACACTCGCCCGTTTCTATCCGCAAGTTGAAGCTGCACCAGTGACTGAATCAGCGAATCTGCCGGCAATAAACCATCTCACCGGTGATGCATCCCGCCCCGAATCGGCTTCTCTTGTATCAACGTCCACATCCTCAAACTCACCCTTATTAACACCCACATCCCCAAACCCGTCATCGCCCACACCCACACCCACACCCACACCCTCATCCTCAACCTCAACCTCAACCTCAACCTCAACCTCAACCTCAACCTCAATCCAGCCAACCCGATCAGGTACTAACGGGCCGGGGCAGACGTTGACACTTCCGGCAGGCTTGCCATCTTCATCCGGATCGGTTAATCCCGATACGGTGAAAGCCGGTGGCAGGGCGGGCCCGGAATCAGCATCAGGTGTCAGGATCAACATCAACACGGCGGATGTGACCGAACTGCAGAAACTGCCGGGTATTGGCCCGTCGATCGCGGCAAGGATCGTGGAATACCGGGTTCAGAACGGTCCTTTCAGAGCGGTTGAGGAGATCACCGGGGTCCGTGGCATCGGTGAGGCACGGCTGAAGAACCTGCGAAACAGCATAACGGTTCACTAATTATTTACTAACTTTGAAGTATGAACAACACCATTTTATGGGCCGATGACGAGATTGAACACCTCAAGCCCCACATCATGTTTCTGGAGGGAAAAGGCTTCAGGGTCACTCCCGTAACCAACGGTGAGGATGCCGTGGCCATGGTCTCCAAAAGCCAGTTCGATATCGTTTTTCTCGATGAGCAGATGCCGGGACTTGACGGTCTCGGTGCACTCGCCAAAATCAAGCAGCTGCAGCCCGGCCTGCCGGTGGTGATGATCACCAAAAGCGAGGAGGAGTCGATCATGGAGGATGCCATCGGTTCAAAAATCTCGGATTACCTGATCAAACCGGTAAATCCCAACCAGATACTGCTCACCATCAAGCGGATCCTCGACCGCAAACGCCTGCGCAATGAAAAATCGGCCCAGACCTATCTGCAGAATTTCAATACCCTGAGCCAGGAGATCCAGTCGCACCCCGATTTTGATCAGTGGATATCCATCTACAAACAGCTCACCAACTGGGAGATGGAGCTGATGGGTGGCGACGATGGCCTGCGACAGGTTCTTATTGACCAGTTCCAGCAGGCTAACCTGGAATTCGGTAAATTCATAGAAAGCGAGTACCCGTACTGGCTCAAAAGCGAGGTGCCCGAGCGCCCTGTGCTCTCACCAGATGTGATCCGTCAGTATGTCGTTCCCAGGCTCGACGAGGCCGAATCGGTCTTTTTTATCATCATCGACTGCATGCGCTACGACCAGTGGATCGTTTTCGAAAGCATGCTCAGCGAATATTATCAGATCGAGACCGATTTCTACTACTCCATCCTGCCCACGGCCACACCCTACAGCCGGAACGCCATCTTCGCAGGCCTGTTTCCGATCGATATCGAAAGGCGCTACCCCGACCTCTGGAATACATCAGACGACAACGAAACCTCACTCAACAAGTTTGAGGATGAACTGCTGGCCGGCCAGTTGAAGAACCTCGGTCTGGGTTTTTCGGCGAAATACGAAAAGATTATCCAGGCCGAGGAGGGCAAGCGAGTGTCTGACCGCATCCATAACTATACCCAGTCGCGGCTGAACGCGTTCGTGTTCAACTTTGTGGATACCCTGGTGCACTACCGGTCCGATTCCGATGTTATGAAGGAGATCGCCCCCGATGTGCCGGCTTTCCGCGCCCTGGCCAGAACCTGGTTTGCCCACTCCAACCTGCTGCAGATCCTGAAGGATCTGTCACAGAAGGACGTGCGGGTGGTTATAACGACCGACCACGGGTCAGTGCGCTCCCTGCGCGACACCAAGGTACTCGGCGACCGTGAAACCTCCACCAGCCTTCGCTACAAGTACGGCCGCCACCTGAAATGTGAACGGGATGCCGCAATATTTGTGGAAAATCCGGCCCAGTACAAACTTCCCAGAAGCGGGATGAGCACCAATTACATCTTCGCCAAGGAAGACTATTACTTCGTCTATCCGACCAACTATCACCGGTATCAGAACAAGTATCGCGATACGTTCCAGCACGGGGGTGCATCCATGGAGGAGATGATCCTGCCGGTGGCCACACTGAAACCCCGCGGATAGAATCTATTGAACTGTACATCAGCATGACTACAAACACGCCTGCCCCGGAACAGTCTGCCGGTCACCTTCCGGACGAGGTACTGAGTGCTTCCCCGGATGAGACCAGCCACCTGGCTGCATCGGTGGCACTGACACTGAAACCCGGGGATGTGGTCTGCCTGCACGGTGATCTGGGGGCGGGAAAGACCCATTTTGTAAAAGGGGTTGCCGCCACTTTCGACATCGATCCCGATATGGTCAATTCGCCGACCTTTACCCTGATCAACGAATATTCCGGGAGCACACCGGTTTATCATTTCGACTGTTACCGCATCAACAATGTGAGGGAAGCACTGGAAATTGGAGCCGAAGACTACCTGTACGGCAACGGGATATGCCTGATCGAGTGGGCCGAAAAGATTTCAGACATCATCCCGGAGGAGGCCCTCCACATCAGCATCACCAAGATCAGCGAGTCGGAACGCCTGTTCCGGTTTAATCCGCGTCCGGAATAATTCGTATATTTGACGCGATTTTATGGACACGAAAAAACTTCTATATCGCATCGAACGGCTCCCGGTGATACTCCCGTATCACTTCCGGGCGAATAACGACATCAAACTGGGCGACCTTGTCTATTACGGCCCCTGCCCCGAATACTACGGCATCGGTGAGGTGCTCAGCCTGGTCGATCGTTACTGTATCGTCGATTTCCGCGGTACCGGCCTGCTGAACATCCACAAAGACGCCTTCGAAACCAAATACATCATCCCCATCCACCAGCTGAACCTCTCTCACCTCCTCAAAGAGATCTGATCGTACCTCGACTCCGCCCTTCCACTTCGCCCTTCGTCTTCGCTGCGCTACGCTCAGGCCTCCGCTTGGTATGACGTTTAATTTCTAACCCTGCGCCCGCTTGCCCGGTCAATAACAAAAATCAAAAAACTCACGAACAGGCCCGGATAAAAGGGTTCTACCCCCAGGAAGGTTACATCCGCATCGCCGTGCCAGGTTCCGGCCACCAGCCAGGCAAGCGAAATGCCTGAAGCCACCGTGAGAATGAGCACCGCCGACAGCCTCCGCACCCGGAATACCGGCAGATACACCCCCAGGACCGGGATCAGCAGCCCGGGTATCATCACCGAACCGATTACATACCACAAATCAATCACGCTGGGGTACACAATGACCAGCAAAATACCCAGTACCGCTGCAATCAGGATGCCCAGGCGGGTCAGGAAGACCGGATCGGCCTTAGGCAGCCATCCCTTCAGCAGGTCGCGGCCCAGGGTCTGCCCGGAGATGAACAGATAGCTGTCCATCGTCGACATGATCGTCGCGATCAGGGTGATGAAGAACAGCCCCTTGATGCCGACCGGCAGTATTTCGTTGGCCAGGTAGGGATAGACCATCACGGGATTGTCCATCGCCCCGAGGATCAGGAATCCGTACATACCGCTGAACAGCGTAAGAAAATCGAAGGCGATCCAGAACAGGATGGAGATCAGGATGCCGTTTCTGGCCGTTTTCCCGTTCCGTGCCGCTGCCGACCGCTGATGGAAGCTGGGGTCCACGAAAGTCCAGAGCGCAATAAAAAACCAGACCAGGATGTATTGCGTGGTCTGCCCGCCCGACACATCCCGGAACGTTTCGGGCACACTGTTCCACACCTCGGCCGGCGATCCCGAGATGCCCCATGCGTACCAGATGAGCAGCAGAAAGCCTCCGAACATGAGTGATACCTGCAGCTCGTCGGTGCGGACCACCGCACTGAACCCGCTGAAACTCACATAGGCCACCGAAAAAAGCGCCACTACGATGGCGTAGACCAGGAAGTTGCCTTCCCCGCCGGTAATGAACTGAAAGATGAGCCCCAGCATCAGGATGTAGGGAGCCGGGCTCACCAGGATGAATACCCCGATGGCACTCAGCCGACCCGCACCCGGCCCGTATGCCGATCCGACCGCCTCCGGGATGGTCAGCGCCAGGTGGTTCCGGATTTTGTCGGCCAGGAAAAAGGCGTAGATCACCGAAAAGAAGTAGAAGGGCACCCCAAACAGCAGGATCATCGATATCCCATATTGGGAACTGTACTCGCCGACCCCCAGAATGCCGCCGTACCAGGTTGAAACCAGCGTGGCCACGAAGGCCGGCAGCGTCATCCTGCGTCCCGAAAGCAGGAACATCTCCTCGTTCTGGTCATGCCAGCCCTTGCGGAATGCGAGGATCATCAGAAAAGCGAAGTAGGCGGCTACAAACAGCCAGTCAAGGCCCGTAAAGCTGATTTCCGGCATCTTTATACGGATAGATGATGGGGTGTGATCAGCAACAGATCTCCGCTACGGTGGGCGATACTAATCTGTTTGCCTGTTGCCTCGTTAGAACTGCCGTCATGCACGCCGTTTTCGAGAGTTTCATCGTTCAAAGCATAAAGCAGCCCCCCGGTGGTGATGCCGTCAACCCGCCCCGACAGGGGAAACAGCGAGATGGTCTGTCCCGGAATCGTCTCCATGGTGAATGTACGGGGCAGAATCCTCATATCACAGGTAGCATCACGCAACAGGATATCCCGGAACCTGCTGCTGAACTGCAAAAGCACCGACAGGTTTTTCAGGGTATGATCGAGACGTAATCCGGTGGCACCGAGGATGACCGCCTCCGTGGCGCCCCGGCTGAGGGCCAGCGTAAGGGCCTTTTCGAGATCGTTCGTCTCCTGGTCAGGATCGTGTATGAGTTCAAAGTTGAGGTCTTTCCCGGCCGGGGTGCCCGCCAGGCCGGCTTCATCACGATGCCCGGTGTCGTGCTGTGTCCTCCTGATCTGATCGCCATTTCCGGAACGGAAACTGTCCAGGTCGCCGATCACCACGTCGGGCACCACGTCCAGTTCGAGCAGGATGTTCCCGCCGCCGTCGGCACCAATAACCAGGTCCGTTGCGGCCAGGCTCTCCGTCACTATCTTTTCAGGCGGGATGCCGCCGTTGCACATTACCAGGGCACGCACAGTTTTTGGTTTTTATTCCAGATATTGTTTTCCATATTTAATGCTTGGTTGCAGGGCTGCATTTCAGTACCCCTGCCATACTGCCCGGTATGCACTTCGGTATGTTCAATACAGAAAGTATGCGGCCCCTGGCTACAGTATGCGGCCACAGGATACCGGAAAAATGTACTAAAACGGATTGCATGATACAGACATTGATCAAGAAACTAAAAACCCACCGGAAAATCGCAGTAATTTCGCATGTCCGGCCCGACTGCGATGCGATCGGTTCCCAGGTGGCCCTGTGTCTGTGGCTGAAAAAGAACGGAATCGACGCCATGGCCTTCAACGAGGATGAGATGCATCCCTCTGTGGCCTGGATCCAGAAAGCTTTTGCCGTTGAACGCCCCGACGCCGCAATACTTGCCACAGCCGATGCATTCGTATATCTCGACGGCAACTCGCACGAGCGGTTCGGCAGGGCAGGGGAGTTCGCCCGCGATTCCGGCCGGCCGGTTTACCTGGTCGACCACCATCCCGATCCCGCCGGTTATTTTGATGCCGCTGTATCGGTGGTATCGGCCTCATCCACCGCCGAACTGATTTTCCGAGTTTTTGAGGAGTCGGATCCCGGCCTAATCGACAGGGATGTGGCCGAAGCACTCTACGCCGGCATGATGACCGATACCGGTTCCTTCCGCTACGACTCCGTGTCGGCTTATACACACCGGGCCGTTGCCGAACTGATCGATCGCGGCGGAATAGTGCCTGAAACACTGCACGCCCGCATCTTCGACGGGAAAAAGCCGGGGCAGCTCATCCTGCTGGGCAAATGCCTCGACCGCATACAGCTGCATGCACGCAACATGATTGCCACGATTTCCGTTACGGATTCGATGCTGAAATCTACAGACAGTACCTACGATGATCTCGAGGGCGTGGTCAACTATCCGCTCACCATTGCCGGTGTCCGGGCCTCCGTGCTGATGTGCGAGGTTGACGGGCGCGTGAAACTCAGTTTCAGGTCCAAAAGTGTGTTCAATGTAAACCACTGGGCACGTAACTTTGACGGTGGCGGCCATGAAAAAGCAGCCGGCGCCTGGCACGACGGTCCACTTGAAAAAACTCTAGAAAAAGTGCTCGAAACGGGGATGCAGCAGATGGATGCAGATTCTGATACTGATTCAGGTAAAGATCCGGATACGTCCCGGCCGTTTAAGGCTGACCCGGATCCATAGTGCTTTTTTGATAAACATAGTTGAGAAACAGACACCATGATGTCAGCCAAAACAGTTTTTTCGGCCCGTACAACGATTGCGGGAACCCTTTTTATGGCGGCACTGCTGGCCGCACCCCTTTTTTTTTCAGCGGGTTGTGAGCAGGGTGATGCGCCGCAACAGGACATCGCGGCGGCTGAACAGCCGGCAGAAGACGGGGATGTACTCGTAAAGGTAACCCAAGGCTCCGTGTCGGCTCAGGGTGATGAATCCGTGATGCAGAGCCGGCAGAACGCGATCACTCGGGCCATTGAGCGGATTAGCCCTGCTGTAGTAGGGGTTACGGTCACATCCGTTGAACAGGCCCGGTTTACCGATCCGTTTTTTGATCCGTTTTTCCTGCCCCACCTGGAACGCGAGTTTACCAGCCTTGGCTCGGGCTTCATCATCAATAAAGAAGGCTACGTAGTTACCAACGAGCATGTTATCGGTCAGAACAGCCGCTCGATCCGCGTGGTGATGTCCGACGGCAAAACCTACACGGCCAACCTGGTCGGTTCCGACGAGTTTACTGATATCGCCCTGCTCAAGATCGAGTCGGATGAAAACTTTCCGTTTGTCGAATTTGGCGACTCCGACGAGGTGATTGTAGGGGAGTGGGCCATTGCCCTGGGCAACCCCTTCGGCCTGTTCGACGACGGTAAACCCACCGTAACCGTAGGGGTGGTTAGCGCAGTACAGCGCAATTTCCGGCCCGATCCGCGCGATCCGCGTATCTACCTGGATATGATTCAGACCGATGCGGCCATCAACCGGGGCAATTCGGGCGGACCGCTGGTAAACTCCGACGGCAAGGTGATCGGGATGAACACCTTTATCTTCACCGGTGGTACCAGTGCCGGTTTTGTGGGGCTCAGTTTCGCCATCCCGAGCAACCGGGCTGCCAAAATAATCAACCAGCTGGCTGAGAGCCACGAGGTGGTGCTGTCGTTCGATATGGGCATCAGCGTGCGGTCGATCGACCGGCTTACGGCCCTGCAGTACAACCTGCCATCACTCGGGCTGCTGGTGATAAGCGTGAACCGCGACGGACCCGCATTCGAGGCCGGTGTGCGCCCGGGAGATGTCATCACAAGGATCGGCAATGATATGATCTACGGGGAAATGCACGCCCGTGCACTGCTTGGCGAATATTCTGAGGGCGACCGCATGACCATCGAGCTGGTGAGAGGCGGTACGCGCTACGAAACCAATATCCTGCTACGACGCAGGGTTGCCGCCGGTCAGTAGATCAGTTTCCGCCCCGTTTATTTCCCTTGCCGGTAATGAATGCTTCAACACGGCGGAAATGCTCTTCATCGACCCAGAATCCGGAGAATGTCTTTACTTCCTCCACGATGGCAGCCTCAATGTCGGGGCCCTTCGCCCTCCGGGCGCCTTCCTTGTAAGCACGGATCATACGGCGATCCGATTTTTCTGCAATATCGTGAGCAAGTTTTTTTGTGAAATCCAGGATGCGGTCCGAGGGGATCACATCATCCACCAGACGGTACTCCATGGCGGTGCGGGCGTCGATCAGCTTGTGCGATGAAAGCCAGAGCAGCGCGGTGCTTTCCCCGACAATGTTGACGAGGCGGGTAAGGCCACCCCAGCCGGGCGGAAGATAAAAACGGCCCTGGGTCAGCCCTAACCGGGCGTGGGCGGCCGTAATTCGGATGTCGAAAGCCAGCGCAATTTCAACGCCTCCGCCGTAGGCATCCCCGTTCAGGCAGGCAATAGTGATGCAGGGCAATTCGGATAGACGCCGCAGAATGGTGATCATTTTCTGCGACATTACCCTGGCTTCTTCTTCCGAACGGATGGTGTGAAACTCCTTCAGATCTCCCCCCGCGGCAAAGGTCTTGTCGCCGGATGCGGTAAGTACGAAAACCCGAAGCTCCTCATCCTGTTCCAGCCGGGAAACAGCTTCCTCAAGCCCATCCATAACCGTGTAATTGATCGCATTATTCGCTCCCGGTCGGTCTATCTCGGCCCACGTTACGGAGCCATCAACGCTGATATTGAAGTCGGACACTGTTTTGGCGGTATTGAGTGGCGGGGATTGAGTACTGAGTATTGGGTACTGAGTACTGAGTACCCAGTATTGAGTATTGAGTATTGAGACATCAGACCGGAGACCGGCGACACTGGAATTAAAAATCAAAATACAAGATGCAAAACGCAATAATGTGATGCTATCGGGATTTTTTTGACGCCCGGAGTGTAAAAGTCGCTCCCCGGGGCTTTTTAAAAAGCCCCAACGTGCTTCGGCTGTGGCCACGGTTTACCGTGACCTGCCCTCAGCATGACGTTGTCTGATGTCTTTGGTCTCAAGTCTCCTCCCTGATCCAATCCAGGTAATCACTGCTGCCAGCTACGATTGGCATGGCTATGATACAGGGTACATCGTAACTGTGCAGCTCCTTTACTTTTGCTTCAAGTGCATCAAGTCGCTCACCGGTTGTTTTGGCGATGAGAACACTCTCACGGTCCTGAACAACAGTGCCATCCCAACGGTAGATCGACTCCATACCCCCGATAATATTGGCGCAGGCCGCAAGTTTTTCGTCGACAAGGGCCTGCCCGATCAGGCGGGCTTCCTCTTTGCCCTGGGTGGTGATGTAAACGAAATAGCAGTTCGTTTCTGTGAGCTGCATAATAACTCCCGGTATGGTCCTTTTACTTCATGATTACAGGTCTGTACCTTTCAGGATACGGAATTTGGATGTTTTTTGTATGACAGGAATGGATGGAATCGCCTGCCGGCACAGACTGCTCAGGCTTAATCAGCCGGATGCTGCGGCACCTGCCGTTTACCTTGTGCCGCCCTTTGATTCCAAATGTGGAAAGCCGTATTTTTCCTAGCTATCACTATAACAGAAAGTTGTTTATTTGCCGGTTCATGCGAGAGTGGTGAAATTGGTAGACACGCCAGATTTAGGATCTGGTGCCCGAAAAGGCTTGGGGGTTCGAGTCCCCCCTCTCGCACCACCCAAATAGATTATTGCCTCCATTTTAATCAGGATTATTATTCGTGGACATTTCAGTTCAGGACATTACCACGGTCGACAAGGAAATCACCATCAAAGCCGGTGAAAAGGACCTCGGCCCAAAATTTGACAAAGCACTGCGTTCATACCGCAAAAAAATCAATATGCCCGGTTTTCGTCCGGGTACCGCACCCCTTTCCATCGTTCGCAAACGGTTCGGCAAGGAGATCGAATCGGAGCAGATTAACGCTTTCATTCAGGAAGTTTTTGAGAAAGAGATCATCCCGAAACACAACCCGGTGGGTGAACCCCGAATCGACAAAATGGACTTTGAAGAAGGGAACCTGGAAGTTTCCATCAAGATAGGGGTGAAACCCGAATTCGAGCCGGTAGATGTAAGCACCCTCACTGTCGACAAGATGGTATATGATGTGACCGACGAAGATGTGGACAAAGAGGTTGAACATGCCCGCAAACGACACAGCGAATTGGTGGAAACCGATGAATCCGCATCCGAAGATTCGATTGTAGTGGTCGATGCCGTAAAACTGGACGACGCAGGTGAACCGGTGACCGGGGATACCGACGAAAACAAGGAGCTCGACCTGGCCTCGGAAGAAAACGCCGAATTCAGGGATGCTCTTAAAGGGAAAAAAGCCGGGGATGAAGCCACGGTCACCTTCGGCGACGGCGACGACAAGGAGACCTTCAAGCTGGTTCTGAAAACGGTTAAAAAGCGTGTGGAACCCGAGCTGGACGAGGAGTTCTTCAAAAAGGCGACAAATAACCGGCATTCCACGCTCGAAGAATACCGAAGCTACCTGAAAAGCTCCGTACAGGACTATTTCGATCAGGCTTCCACCGACATGATGCGCGACCGGATCGTGGAAACCATCATAGAAGCCCACGATTTTGAAGTGCCCACAGTACTTGTTGAGCAGATTCTGAACAACCAGCTAAAGGGGATGGCCCAGAAGAACAACAACCAGCTGCCCGAAGGCTTCAATGTGCAAGAATTCATGGAAAATTCCCGGCCGAATGCCGTTATGGAGGCCAAATGGATGTTTATCGCTTCGGCCTACCTGGAAAAATTCGAAGATCTGGAACTTAATCCCGAAGACGTGGATTCATTCATGCAGAGTGAAGCCGCCAAATACGGGCTTTCAGTTGAGATGATAAAAAATTATTATGCATCGTCGCCCGAACAACTTGAAAACCTGCGCAATACCATTAAAACGGATAAGCTTTTCAGGAAGCTGACGGATGAGATTGGAACAAACGAACTTACCCGCGACGAGTACAAAGAGAAATACAGCAAGAAAAACAATTAGATCATACAGGAAATTCTATGAGTCACTGGAAACAGCCTATTTTCGACAGTACCGCCTTTCAGCAGCTTGCTGATGTACACAGCAACCTCATCCCGATGGTCATCGAAACAACCAGCAGGGGAGAACGCGCCTACGATATCTACTCGCGCCTGCTCAAAGACAGGATCGTTATTATGGGTACGCCGGTCAACGACTCGGTCGCGGCCAATATCGTTGCCCAGATGCTGTTCCTGGAGTCGGAAGACCCGGAAAAAGACATCAACCTTTACATCAACAGCCCAGGCGGGGTGGTCTCTTCGGGTCTGGCCATCTATGATACCATGCAGTATGTTCGCTGCAACGTGGCCACAACCTGTATCGGGATGGCCGCATCAATGGGCGCAGTTCTGCTTACGGCCGGTGAAAAAGGAAAACGGGCTGTTCTGCCCAATGCCCGCGTGATGATCCACCAGCCCCTGGGTGGCGTGCAGGGCCAGGCCAGCGATATCGAGATCGAAGCCAGGGAGATTCTGCGCATCAAAAACAGCCTGAGCAATATTCTGGCCAAACATTCCGGCAGGCCCCTCGAAGACATCATCCGCGATTCGGACCGCAACAAGTGGATGGATGCCAACGAAACCAAAGAATACGGCCTGGTCGACCGGGTGCTGGAACGTTCTGCCGGAAAAGACATTAAATCTGAATAGAGTATTGAGAATTAACAACGGCAGGGTGAGCTGGTAATTTCGCCCCACCGGGGCTACACAATTATGAAGATGACACCGATAGAGCTGTTAGTTTGCTTCGAATCAGGGAAGTACGGAACAAGCAAACAGTTGAACAGCGAAGTGATTTGGGAAGATGTCACCGGTAGCGCCGGACGAAGTCGAAGCACGTGGGGGCTTTTTTAAAAGCCCCCGGCGCCACTTTCACCCGGAAAAACCCGTGATATAACTACAAAACCTGTTCAAAATTAACTCCGAACAGAACTTCACATGTTAAATTAATGTATCAACCATATTCAGGCACCAGTACAGTATCTGATATCTGATGTCTCTTGTCTCAATACCCAATACCCAATACTCAACACTCAATACCCACACCCCAATACCCAATACTGAACAAACATGAGCGATAAAGGAAAAAAGACGATACACTGTTCGTTCTGCGGACGGGCCAGCCACCAGGTCAACAGCATGGTTGCAGGTCCCGACGTGTACATCTGCGATTACTGTATCGCCGACGCTTCCGGTATTGTGAAAAACGATCTGAGTAACCGCGTCTCGAAACGCAAGACTGCACGCGATGAGGAAATCCCCAAGCCGGTTGAGATCAAATCCCGCCTCGACGAGTATGTGATCGGTCAGGAGTTTGCCAAAAAGACGCTTTCGGTTGCCGTTTACAATCACTACAAGCGAATATCGGGGAGTGGTCTGGAGGCCATGGAAGATACCGAGATCGATAAAAGCAACATTCTGCTGCTCGGCCCAACCGGTTCGGGAAAGACCCTTCTTGCCAGTACGCTGGCCCGTATGATCGACGTTCCGTTTACCATTGCTGATGCCACTGCTCTCACCGAGGCCGGGTATGTGGGCGAGGATGTGGAAAGCATACTTTCAAACCTGCTTCAGGCAGCCGATTACGATGTTGAACGGGCCGAAAAAGGTATCATCTACATTGATGAGATCGATAAGGTGGCCCGCAAGGGCGACAATCCCTCCATTACCCGGGATGTGTCGGGTGAGGGTGTTCAGCAGGCTCTGCTTAAAATACTTGAGGGCGCTGTTGCCAATGTGCCGCCCAAGGGGGGACGCAAACACCCTGAACAGAGCTTTATCAAAATTAACACCAAAAACATCCTGTTCATCTGTGGCGGGGCCTTCGACGGACTGAATGACATCGTGTCGCGCAGGCTATCCGTGAGCTCCATGGGCTTCCATTCCATCGACCAGGTGAAATTCGACAAAAACGATCCCGAGATTTTCACACACGTGGAACCCGAAGATCTGCAGAAATTTGGCCTCATCCCCGAGCTGATCGGACGTCTTCCCGTCATATCGGGACTGCATGCCCTTGATGAAGACGCCCTGATCGATATTCTCGTAAAACCGAAAAACGCGATTATCAAACAATATCAGCGCCTGTTCCAGATGGAAGGTGTTGAGCTTTCCTTTGAGGATGCCGCTCTCAAGAGCATTGTGAAAAAAGCGATACTCCGCAAAACCGGAGCACGCGGTCTGAAGTCAATCCTCGAGCGATCAATGCTCGACATCATGTTCACCCTTCCCAGCATGCGTAATATCGAACGGTGTGTTATAACCAAACATACTATCGAAGACTTCGCCCCGCCTGTGTACGAAAAACGCAAAGCCTCGGCTTAATCCATGATTTGAGAGGTAACAAACCCTCAAACGTCATGCTGAGCGCAGCCCTGAGTGAAACGAAGGGCGAAGTCGAAGCACGTTGTGGGATGGAATCCCACGATAATGTCGGAACATCTGGATTAATCATACCCTCAGGCACCCGCGGCCCCGTTTCCACAAGCAATTTTTTAGGGTAGTTTATCTTACAATTACCGCTATTTAAATCGGAAATCCAGCTTAAAATTGTAAAGCC
>JBLRWO010000058.1:0-15312 GCA_047921215.1 Cyclonatronaceae bacterium
GCCGCCGTCAGGGTCGTCTTGCCGTGATCTACGTGGCCGATCGTGCCTATGTTTACGTGGGGCTTATCGCGCTTAAACGTTTCTTTTGCCATTGTCGGTGTCCTTTAAGGAATATTTTGTTTCGTTGAACTTATTATAATAAGTGGATCATTTGCTATACATTGTAGCAGGAGAGCCGCTACTCGGATTTGAACCGAGGACCCCTTCCTTACCATGGAAGTGCTCTACCCCTGAGCTATAGCGGCAACACATTCTTTGAGCGGGCGACGAGGCTCGAACTCGCAACATTCAGCTTGGAAGGCTGACACTCTACCAATTGAGTTACGCCCGCCTGGTGGGGAGAGCAGGATTCGAACCTGCGAAGTCGAAGACAACAGATTTACAGTCTGCCCCAGTTGGCCACTTTGGTATCTCCCCTCGTGTATATTCATAAAATCAGAGAACAAAGGCCGGCTTGTTGGACCGGCCTTATTTAAAATCAACCTGCTGCTGAGCCAGTGGCCGGACTCGAACCGACGACCAGCGGTTTACAAAACCGCTGCTCTACCAACTGAGCTACACTGGCATGATTTTTCTAAAAAAAAGAACCATTTACCGCCAGCGGCTTTACACGTATCAGAACTCCAGGTAATGCAGAATCCAATATCCGCTGACATGCCAACTGTGCTTCAATGTATAAAAGATCAATTTCGCCGCTTTTAAGCGTTTTTCATCAACTTTACCGGCGGTCTGCAAGTGGCGTGGAGGCTGGAAAATATTCAGAACAGCTTTTCACGCCAAAGACCCCAAAATTAAGCAACATTCCTGATCTTGTCAACACACTATCCACACTAAAAATTATATATCTTCGGCAATGTGTTGTTTAAGCTTGCGCTTCCTGTACCAGAAATAGACTCTGAAGGCAATAAAAACGGCAATTACAAGGGCAACAAACCATCCATAAATATTCAGATATTCTCCGATAACCGCCCAGTTTTCCCTGATAAACCAGCCCAGGCTGAGCAAAATGGAGTTCCACAGAATAGAACTGATGGTCGAATTCAGAATGGTCAGTTTGATATCGGCATGGCTGATTCCGGCAAGCAGAGAGATAACCGATCTCGTGCCGGCCAGAAACCTGTTGGCCAGAACAACTCCCTGTCCCCAGCGGTTCATCCAGAGATTGACCCTGTCCATGTATTTGATATCGAGATACCGGAACAGCCAGAACCGGCTTCGTTTTACCTTTATACTGTCGCCCATGATGTAGCCGAGTGTGTACATGGTCATGAATCCGAAGGTAGAGGCCACTGTTGTGAGCAGCAACAGCGGGGTAAAACCCAGTATCTGCTCGGCCGCCAGGTAACCGCCGAACGCTACCAGCACATCTCCCGGCACCGGCGGGATCACATTTTCCACATAGGCAATCAGAAAAAATGCCAGGTAGATCAGGTACAGAGGCTGTTCCCGTATCCATTCGACCAGAAAAAAAGTGAATTCCTCAAACATCCCGGTTATTTTTTCAGCATTACGGCAGCCATGGCACTCATCCCTTCCTGCCGGCCTACAAATCCGATCTTTTCGGAGGTTGTTGCCTTAATTGAAATCCGATCTATATCAATCGACAAATCAGCAGCTATGTTGGCTTTCATCTGCTGAATATGCGGTGCCATTTTTGGTTTTTCGGCTACTATGGTTACATCCACATTCACGACCCGAAATCCGGCTTCATTAATCCTTTTTACAGTATCCCTGAGTAAAATCCGGCTGTCCACATTTTTAAATTGCTGATCGGTATCGGGGTAAAATTGCCCGAGGTCGCCCAGGGCAGCCCCACCCAGCAATGCATCCGTAATGGCGTGTAAAAGTACATCGGCATCGGAATGTCCCAGCAGGCCCTTATCGTGTGGAATATCCACTCCGCCGAGTATAAGCCTGCGTCCTTCGGTGAGCTGGTGAACATCATAACCGAAGCCGGTTCTGTATTCTGTATCGCGGGTGCTGCCCAACATGGTCTCTGCCAATTTCAGATCCTGGGGGTACGTGATTTTTATATTTGAGTAACTGCCCTGAACAACAGAAACATTCCCGCCGTTGTGCTCAACCATTGCCGCATCGTCGGTAAAATGCATTCCGGATGCGATCGCCGCTTCACAGGCATCCGTAAAAATACGGCGAAGGAACACCTGCGGGGTTTGAGCCAGCCACAACCGGCTTCGGTCTGCCGTCCGGGTTATTCGTTCATTATCAACCTCTTTCACGGTATCCCGTGCAGGTACGGCGAGAATAGCCGCTCCTGTTTTCCAGGCTGCATCAAAACAGGCCCCGATCTCTTCAGCAGTAACAAAAGGCCTTACCGCATCGTGGACCGCTACCAGATCAACACCGGAAAGATGGCCCGCACATCTGTATACTGAATTCAGGCGTTCATCTCCACCTTCCAGCACATGGAATGAGACCCGACCGCCGAACTCGACTTCAAGGCTGCGCGTAATTTCCTCTGCAAGGTCGATATAATCTGCAGTTGTGGCAACCAGAATCTGCCGGACCTCCGGAACTCGGCAGAATGCGCTGATAGTGTGCCATAGAATGGCTTTGCCGCCAATCTCAAGAAAAGGCTTGGGCACTTCAGATTGCATCCGGCGGCCCGAGCCAGCAGCCGGAAGAATGACCGCTGCTGTATACACCCGTCAGAGAATTAGCATGGCATCGCCAAATGAATAGAAGCGGTACTTTTTCTCGATGGCCTCATTATAGGCTTTCATCAGGAAGTCGTAATCGGCAAAGGCCGCGGCCAGCATCAGCAGTGTCGACTCGGGACGGTGGAAGTTGGTAATAAGGGCTTCGGTAAGCTTGAACTCATAGGATGGGTATATGAATTTATCTGTCCAGCCAATGGCAGGCTTCAGGAGCCCGCTTGCCGTTATGCTGCTCTCAATGGCCCTTACCGCCGATGTTCCGCAGGCAACCACCTTTTGTTTTTTGTTTGTTCTCACCTTATTGATCAGCTCACACGACTCCTCGGGGATGTAGAAGTACTCTGAGTCCATCCTGTGCTTGGTAAGGTCTTCCACCTCAACAGGACGGAAGGTGCCCCAGCCAATATGCAGGGTAACGGGGGCAATGCCCACTCCTTTTTCCTTCAGGGTTTCAAGCAGTTCTTCGGTGAAGTGCATCCCTGCTGTGGGTGCTGCGACGGCACCGCGTTCACGGGCAAATACGGTCTGGTAACTGGTTTTGTCTTCCTCGGTAGGCTTTCTCTTTATGTAGGGCGGAAGCGGCATATCACCAACCTGATCCAGTATTGCGTAGAGTTCTTCGTTCGGACCATCGAACAGGAATCGGATGGTACGGCCCCTCGATGTGGTATTGTCAACCACTTCTGCAACCAGTTCATCACCAAAATAGAGTTTGTTACCGATCCTGATTTTTCGGGCCGGTTCAACCAGCACATCCCACAATTTGTTTTCGGGCTGCAGTTCGCGCAACAGGAACACTTCTATGCTTGCATCCGTTTTCTCTTTTTTTCCCTTCAGCCTGGCCGGAAACACCTTGGTATCGTTAAGAACAAGGCAATCACCGGGGTTTAAATATTTGTGAATGCCCGAAAATTTCTCATGTTTAATACTTTTATCGGCTCGATTCAGAACCATCAGTTTGGCTGCATCACGAGGACTGGCTGGCTGTGAGGGTATTTTTATCTTTTCAAATTCGTATCGGAAATCGGTAAGCTTCATTCTTCGGGATTAACTTTCTGGAGGGGCAAAATTGAATATTTCTTATTACTGTAAAGTTTCGTAATATACAAGGTTTAAAAGGCTATTTCAATAGCTAATGCGTGAGGGAGGTGTGCCAGAGCGGTCGAATGGGGCAGTCTCGAAAACTGTTGTGTACGCAAGTGCACCGGGGGTTCGAATCCCTCCACCTCCGCAGGTACAAATTAATTCGGCAACAGTAGCAAAATTATCTGTTTTTCGTTACGTTGTATTGCAGAACTACCGATTCATATAAACCAAAAGTCATGAAAACATTCAGTTACCTGCTCACCGTCATTTTGCTGGTCACTGCATTTTCAACCGCAGACGACGCCCTTGCCCAGATGCGCGATGCACGTACATCTCCGCTCGACTGGACCGGAAATGTCGTTAAGGATCCTGCGGCCGAAAACAGCAATAAACTGTTCGGGCTGGTCAATTTCCAGATGAACCATTCCTATGAAATGACCATGACAAGCGCAGGCGGGCAGACGTTCAATCAGAATTTCTACACCAACACCATGCATCTGATGTTTAACGAACGCCTTACCGGCAGGCTGGATGTATCGATGGCACACTCTATGTTCGGGAATATGCCCGGCTTCGACAACGGACCAAGGGTTTTTGTCAGAAATGCCGAACTTAACTACAAATTTTCCGAAAATTCACGCTTACACGTCTCCTTTTCACAGATGCCCTACGGATACGGTTACAACAATATGTACAACCGGAATTTTATGAATCCGTACTACAGCCCATACGGCCGCAGCAACAGATATCATTACGATCCGTTCGGTTTTTAACTGATTACCTGCAGCTGACTACATGAGCAAAAAAAAACAGACTTTCCTGCTCAATACCCTCATCGGCTTTCTGAGTGTTCTGCTGCTAGTACTGATCTTCGCTCTCCTTACCCGGTTCATCTATCCGAGGATATCCACAGACCGGACTGATCAACTGTCCCATTTGATCAGCGAGGTCATACAGATTGAGGTACTCAACGGGTGCGGGGTTCCGGGAATTGCCACCCGCTTTACCAACACGCTTCGCAACAACGGGTTTGACGTGGTCGATTCGGGCAATTTTGAATCGTTTGATGTCCGTGAAACCATTGTCATTGACCGGAGCGGCAACCTTGATCATGCCATACGAATTGCCCGTGCGCTGGGTATAAGCGAGGAAAACATCATCAGAGAGACCTCCCCAAATTTTTACCTCGACGCAACCGTCGTTATCGGGTCTGACTATGAAAAACTGAAGCTCAACTAAACCACATGCCCTCATCCTCCGTTAACACTTCCGCAAAACAAAAGAAACGCGCCCAGGATCAGCTGATTCAAACCATAACAAAAGCGCTCTCGGGTAAAAAAGGCGAAAACATCATCATGATGGACCTGAGAAAGATCACCACCATGGCCGATCACTTCATACTTTGTACCGGGCTTTCGGAAAATCACATCAAAACCCTTGCCGACGAAGTGGTAGACAGTTGCCGCGATGAACTCGGTGAAAAACCCTGGCGCAAGGAAGGGCTCGACTCCAAAAGGTGGGTGGTACTCGATTACGTGGATGTAGTTGTACACATTTTCCGCGAAGAGACGCGGAATTTTTACGGTATTGAACGCATGTGGAGCGATGCCGCGGTAACCCGCTACGAAGAGACCGACCCTGCATGAACCGGGACCTGCGGATACTGATCACTGAACCGATTGTACCTGCGGTTATGGATAAGCTGGGCAACATCTTCGATGTGACCATCGGTGAACGCGGGTATTACAATAAAAAAGAGCATCTTCTCAAAGATCTGCGCAATTACGATGCCGTTTTATGCATGCTCTCCAACCCGGTCGACCGCGATGTTATCAACAGCACCAGCCGGCTAAAGATCATCGCGAACAACGCCGTTGGGTATAACAACATCGATGTGGATGCAGCCAGGCAAGCGGGTATCTATGTGGCGAATACACCCGATGTACTCACTGATGCCACTGCCGACGGTACATTCGCCCTTCTTCTCGCTATAGCAAGGCGTATACCCGAGGCCGAACGTGCCCTGAGGCGGGGTGAATTCGACGGCTGGAACCCAACCGGCTTTCTGGGCATGGAATTGCGCGGCAAAACTCTTGGCGTTATCGGTATGGGCAGAATTGGTGCCGGTGTGGCCCTAAGGGCAAAAGCCTTCGGCATGAACATCGCCTACCACAACCGTAAAAGGGCCAACCATAACCTTGAAAAAGAACTCGGTGCTCAGTACACCGAATCAGTTACTGATTTATGCCGTAATTCAGACATTATAACGCTCCACTGCCCGCTGACGCCCGAAACAAGACATCTCATTAACGGTGAAATGCTCGGGATCATGAAAAAATCGGCCATTCTGATTAATGCATCCCGCGGACCGGTTGTTGATGAGGCTGCCCTGGCAAACGCACTCAAATCGGGCATAATTTCCGGTGCCGGCCTCGATGTGTACGAAAATGAACCTGAAATTCACCCGGATCTGGCGGCCCTTGAGAACTGTGTGCTCCTTCCGCATATTACCAGTGCTACGCATGAAACACGGGAAGCCATGGGTCACCTTGCCGCAGACGCCATCATCGGGATACTCGGTGGTAAAGCACCGGAATCGATAGCTAATTTGTTGTAAATTGGGTATCGTTTGCCGGTCCGTATTGTACACGGTATGTATTCCATCGCACCGGGCAGTATGGTTCGTTGCTACGGAGCAACGATTGTTCAATACAGCAGCAGAAACACAGGCAGCAGAAATCACAACCTGATAACCGGATTACCTGACCATATACCGAATCAGTTACCCACGGGCGGATGTACAAACTTTTCAATTCGATATTTGTCGCGATCATTTTGTTCTGGATTGGTGGCGAGATCTATTTCTACTTCAGCAAGCCTGCCGATATTGCCCGTGAAGACCGCATCCAGCAGGCACTGAACCGGTCGGTAGCCGCGTTCGAAAAGAACCATGACGACGTGACTGGCAGCACGGAACAGATGGCCAACCGGTTGTGGCGGCAACTGCGTGAATCCGGCGACAATACCGATGCAGTCCGCCGGATTCTCACCTCAGACAGCGATCTTTGGGGCTCAGCCCTCTACAAAAACGGTGAACTGGTGATGTGGCACGGACACCCGGTGGTATGGAATCCCGCCAATTATCCCGGGCCGGTCTATGCAACCATCCAGAAATCCGGCAATGCCACCTACTTCCTGGTGCAGGCAGAAATATATACCGACCAGCACCTTTATCACCTGGTTAATACCAGTCTCATCATTCGCGATAACCCGGCATTACGCTTTCTCGTCGAAGAATATGACCGCACCGCTGTATGGGCTTCACGGTCGGCACTTCCGATTGAATTTGCATTCCTCACCGATGTGCCCGAGCAAAACAGGCGTTTTGCAAGATACCTGAATACCGGAAGTGTCGATTCGGTTGGGGTAGCTTTTCTGATTACCAGGAACATCGAAATTCTGATCAGAAACTGGGAGGACCGGCTGCGACAGTTTCGTTATGCCATCCTGTCTGTCATACTGCTCTCCCTGTTTATACTTTATTTTACCTGGAGTTACCGTCTAAGCCCGTGGCCCCGAACCGGCATGAATCTGCTTGGGGTGGTCATTCTGTGGATCTCGCTTTATCTGCTGAGGGTCCCGCACCGCTGGCTGATTTCCGACACCTCGGCACTCATACCCGGTTCCCGGTTTAGTGAACCGGTACTCGATCTGCTCATTTCGGTAGTTTTCTACGGGCTCATCACCTACATACTTCTGTCCAGAATCCTGCCCGTTAAACGGCTTTACGGCATCTACTGGCTGCCCAGAACCATTACCTTCGGGGTGGTATACGGTGCACTATCCGGTTTTGCCCTGCCCTACACTGTTTACATGATTTTTAATGTGGTTGTAAACGGCGATATCAGTATTCTCGATCTGAATGTACTGCCCGGGCTGGAAACCTGGCTTTTTTATCATGCAGCCAGCATGCTTATGGCCGCACTTTTCATATTCTGCCTGGGTACCGGCTGGTTCCTCATGAATACCGAACAGCACAGCCTGGGCTGGTTCCGTCCCCTCGTACTGCTCTCATTCATCATCACCTATTTCCTCACGCGGTTCGTATTTATCGATACGGCCTGGTCGATCGGCTTCGACATCTGGCTTACACTCGTCTTTATCGCTGTCTTCACTTTTACCTACTACCTTCACCGTTATCCCAATGCCCTGAGGTTCACTTCCTATCTGAGACAGGTTTCCTGGGTCACCATTATCTCTGTACTGATTCTGTTCCCTTTCCTCATTCATGGTTTCACCCTCCGTCAGAATACCACTATGGAGGAGGCGGGCAGAAGCTACATTAACATCAGTGATACCACGGCAGAAGATATCACCACACGGCTTCTTACCGGGCTGGCATCCGATACTGATCTGGCCGAAATTGCCACAACCAGCTCTTCTTCTGCCACAACGTACTCCCTGCTCCGCCAGCGTATTGGGGGCATGTCCGATTCAAACTGGCTGGGTTATGCCATAGCCGGTTTTCTGTTCGATCCGGATGGCAATCTCATCGACGGATTTACCTCGAAAAGCCATCTGTCCGATCTCTATTTTCCTGCATTTATCACCGAATCGGAACGCTTTGTTATGGAGACAGAGCAGAATCCGGTAAACATCACCATGAAAGTGGAACCCGATCCGGGCATCTATGATTTTCCGATATTTTACAAAGGGGCTGCCAGACTCACCTCGCCGACCGGTAATGGCGATGCGTGGGTGGTTATCTACGTATTCGTTGAACGGAGCGTCTACGGACGTCCCATCAATGATGCACTTGCCCCCCATAACAGGGACCGGGTACTGCTTCAGAACCGGTATTATGTGGCCGAGTACAAGAACGGCGAACTCGTTCGGGCGATTGACAGTGAATCTTCCTTCCCCTACCCCCGGTTCAGCAGGCTGGATAATGAAGACCTTGAATTGCTCGCAGTGAAAGGAAAACTTTTTCGCAGGGTTCAGGCGGCAGAGGTTAACTATCGTGAGGCTTTAATTCTGATCAACTACGAGAACATAGTGCTTGTAAACGGCCCCAATCCGAATTTTCAGAATCTGGCATTCTCCTTTTTCAGGATGCTTTTTTCTGTCCTGTTTACCGCATTGCTCCTGTTTATGATTCACCAGCTTGTCATAACCCGTCAATGGCGGCTGTTCCGAATAAGCGAGCGATTCCAGAACAGAATCCTTGACAGTTACCTGCTGGCTACGCTTGGGTTTTTATTTGTTCTCGTAATCACCACCGAATACATCGTTTCGCAGCAAAGTATCCGGATGGTTGAACAGGAACTGTTGCAGGATATCGAACTTCTGATGAGCGAACTGCAGGAAACAGGCCAAGAACTAACGGATGGATTGCTTGAAACCGTTACATCCCGGCTGAACCTCGACGCCTTCATTTACAGCGATAAACTGCTCGCGGCCTCAACGGCCCCGGAACTGTTTCGTCAGCAGCTGCTCCCCTATTACCTGCCCTACGACGTTTATGACGAGCTTTACCATCAGAACCGAACCACGACCTTCCAGAACACCTACATAGGATCAACCCCCCTGCTCGTAAGCTACAGCATTCTGGATGGCGACACCCCACGTGTAATCGCCGTACCGGCATACACCCGTTCGGCCCGCTTTGAGGAGCAGCTCCTGCAGACCACCAGTTTTCTAATTGCCATCTACATCTTCATTTTCGGTTTTTTCATAGCCGGTGCGGTTTTCATTTCCCGCCAGCTGAGCAAACCGCTGGCCGAGTTCCGGTCAGGCCTGCAGCGCATATCGTCCGGGCACCTCGATACCATCATACCGGTTACCACCAAAGATGAAATCGGCGAGCTGGCCAATGCCTACAACATGATGGTATACAAGCTCAAGGACCTTCAGGACGAATTCGCCGAGGTTGAACGGCAGGCTGCCTGGACCGAAATGGCCCGGCATGTGGCCCACGAGATCAAGAATCCGCTCACACCCATGAAGCTGAGCATACAGCACCTGCAGCGCCAGGTGGCGTCGGGAAATCACAGCATCGAAACCCTGCGCCCGCTCATCGACAAGATCAGCCATACCCTGATCGAGCAGATGGAATCGCTCAATAATATTGCAACCGATTTTTCGCGTTATGCCAAACCGCTCTCCGGAAAATTCGAGACCGGCAACCTCAACGATATCATCACGGCAACAGTGGAATTGTACCGTCACGACAGCAAGATCGACATCACCTGTAATCTTTCGGATGATGCACTTACAATTCGCTGTGTACCTGATGAGCTGAAGCGGGTTTTCATCAACCTGGTCAAAAACTCGGCGGAGGCCATGCCCGGCGGCGGAACGATCATTCTGCAGACCACCCGTCACGACGGCCGGGCCTATGCCGAGGTGGTCGATAACGGAATCGGGATTCCGCCGGAGAACCAGCCACGCATTTTTACACCAAATTTCTCATCCAAAACAAGCGGAACGGGGCTCGGGCTGGCTATCAGCAAAAAGATTGTTGAGGCACACGACGGCGACATCGGTTTTGCTTCGGCACCCGGAACCGGTACTACCTTCACACTCAGCTTCCCCCTCATTTCCGGGAATTGAGCAGTAGTGATTATTGAGCAGGGCATATTGAACAACGTCACCATACATTGAAGGCATCAACCGAAAAATTCCGCCCCTTTTCCCGTCTGGTCAAACGTGAAGCAGGCACAACACTCGGCCTCGGCCTGCCCCTGGTGGCTGCCAGCCTGCTGCAGATGTCGATGAGCTTTGTGGACACGGTGATGGCGGGAAACCTGAGCACCCTCGACCTTGCCGCTGTAGCCGTGGGTTCGAGCATACTTATGCCGGTAATCATGTTCGGATCGGGTGTACTGATGGCCCTCACCGCCATTGTCGCCCAGGACTACGGTGCCGGGAGAACCGATCTGATCGGCCGGAATGTACGGCAGGCCCTCTGGCTGTGTGCCGCCCTGGCCATACCCGGCATCCTGATCCTCAGGAATGCGCAACCTGTTCTGCTCTTCATGCATATCGGGCAGGACACGTCGCTTCTGGCCTCCGGTTACCTGGATGCCGCCTCCTGGGGGCTGCTGCCCATGTTCTTTTACTTCGCCTTCAAGCAGTTCAACGAAGCCGTATCGGTTACCCGTCCGGCCATGTATTTCGCGTTTGTCGGGCTGTTGTTTAACATCACCGGGAATTACGTGTTGATGTACGGAAAGCTCGGTTTCCCGGCGCTCGGAGCGATCGGGACCGGCTACGCAACTGCCATCGTGGCCTGGGTGATGTGCCTGTGCATGCTCGTCTATACCTGGCGGAAACCCTCCTTCAAACCCTACGCCATTTTTTCAACCATCCGTCTTCCCGACTGGCACCACATTCGTGAAATGCTCAGGATCGGTCTTCCGATCGGTATTACCATTACCATGGAGGTTACCATGTTCGCGATCGTATCGTTGCTGATGGGCGCCCTCGGCACGATGGCAGTGGCCGCGCATCAGATAGCGCTCAATTTTTCGTCCATCACCTTCATGATCGCCTTCGGGCTCTCGAGCGCGGTTACGGTGAGGGTGGGTCAGACGTACGGACGCAAAACCATCCGTGATGCACGATTCGTGGGGTATGTGGGTGTGGGCCTGGCCACGATGATCATGTGTACCACGGCGGTACTCATGTTCACCTTCCCGGAGCTGATCACCTCCATCTACACCAGGGATGCCGACCTGACAGAAATGGCGGTGAGCCTGCTCTTCATGGCGGCCATATTCCAGATCTCCGACGGGCTTCAGGTGAGCGGTTCAGCGGCGCTGCGTGGCCTGAAGGACACCCGCGTGCCCATGTACGTTAACCTGCTCGCATACTGGATCGTGGGCCTGCCCACTGCCTACATGCTCGGTTACCACACAAGTCTTGGTCCGAGAGGTCTCTGGATCGGCCTCATTGCCGGCCTGACCGTAGCCGCGATCCTGCACAACGTGAGGTTCTATTATCTCACGACCATAAAGCCGCGTAAATTGTCAAACAGAGCTTAATTTAAGGTGCTTTGAGAATTTCAGACTTCGAATCAGGGAAGTACGGAACAAGCGAGCAGTGAACAGCGAAGTAATATCCAACGTCATCCAGAGCGCAAGCTTTCGCTTTGCGAAAGCTGAAGTCGAAGGACGTGGCCCTGTGGCAACGGGGCCGGATGTGCCCGAGGGCACGATTTATATATGAGTTCACTATTATCGCGTGATTGCATCCCGCGACATGCTTCGACTTCGGCCTTCGCATCGCCTTTCGTCTCCACTGCGTTGCGCTCAGGCCATGCTCAGCCTGAGGTCAGCATGCCGTTTGGATATCTTGTTACCGGCAGAGCAGTTCCGCGCACGGCTCCTAACAAATCCGGACGGGTGGAAACTAAAACCCCGATCTGAACGGTTATGATTAGCATAACCTCCAGAGCCTTGTTTATTTCTCACGGCCAACCGTTACATTACAACCATCATTGCCTGCAACGTATGCAGCACAGCCCGAAACAGGTAACCGTATGAAACCCGCTTACATTCATCATATCGCCACAGCCACACCATCCCACCGGTACCATCAGGAGGATGTCAGGGAAATCATGAAAGAACATGTGAGTGACCGCCGGGCCGTTAAAAGTGTGCTGCACCGTATTTATTCCCAATCTGGCATTGAGACCAGGTACTGTGTTTTTGACGATTTCCTTGAAGGAGGGAGCAGCCGGCTTTTTTTCAATCCTGACACCCGTACCATCAGGGTTCCGGGTACGCAGGAACGCAACGATCTGTACATCAAACACTCGCGCGAACTGTTCACCAGGCTCGGACGCGACCTGATCAACGCTGCCGGTGGTGTAGATCCGAAAGACATCACCCATGTGATCACCGTGAGCTGTACCGGATTTTATGCTCCGGGCCCCGACTATTTCGTGGTTCGCGACCTTGGCCTGAGGCCGGAAACGGAACGTTACCATATCGGCTTCATGGGTTGCTACGCGGCCTTTCCGGCACTGCGCATGGCAAAATCGTTCTGTGAATCGCATCCTGATGCGGTGGTGCTTGTACTGTGCGTTGAGCTCTGCACCCTTCACCTGCGTTTCGATGAAAAAACCGATCATATGATCTCAGCGTCCGTCTTCGCCGACGGTGGCGGAGGCGCACTCGTGAGTGCAAAAAAACCGGTTAACAGCCCCGCTTTTGAACTCACTTCATTACATACGGCCCTTACCAGCGAGGGTGAACAGGATATGGCCTGGACCATCGGCGACACCGGTTTCAGCATGGTACTGTCGACCTATGTGCCCGAGATTATCAACAGGAACCTGGCTGAGCTCCTTGATCCGGCCATGGAGAAAAACGGGATCACCCCGGCCGATGTCGACCACTGGGCGGTTCACCCCGGCGGCCGGGCCATCATCGACAAAGTGCAGACATCGTGCCACATCCCCGATCAAAAAATACGATCGTCCAGAAACGTACTTCGGGATTTCGGTAATATGAGCAGCGCCACCATTCTTTTCGTTTTGAAGGATGTACTTGCGAACAATATCAACCCGGGTGAGAAAACGCTGGCCATGGCTTTTGGCCCGGGCCTTACAGTTGAAACGGGAATACTAACCGCCGTCTGAGCCATGATCCCAAACCTGAAACACCGCGACCCGTCGCTGCGCGAACTCATGGATGACCCCGAATGTGACCTGAAGCTGCTTGAAAATACGTACCGTCAGTTCAGCACCATCAACCGGTTGCTGGCAGGCTGGGAGAAGGTATTCACCAGGTACATCCTGCCGCATTGCAGGCCGGGACAGCGGTATACCCTGCTCGACCTCGGCTCCGGCGGCGGCGATCTTGCCGTGTACATCGCTAACCTGAGCCGCAAATATGACAGGGAAATTCAGGTATATGCCACCGATACCGATCAGCGGGCCTATTTGTACGCCCTGAAAAATCATGGCGGTAAAGATGTGCTGTTCATGGATGACTCACTTGACCAGATCGCATCGACGGATATGCAGTTTGATTTTGTGATCTCAAACCATTTAATGCATCATCTGCAGGAAGATGAATTGAAAACGATCATGGAGACTGCTGCCGGTATTTGTGAGAGGAGTATCATTTTTAACGACATCAGGCGAAGTCCGGCCGGATATGTACTGTTCAGCACGGCAATCCGCCCCTTTTTCTGGAATTCCTTCATTATACCCGACGGGCTCATGTCCATCAGGCGGAGTTTCACAAAACGCGAGCTGGAACGCGTGGTTCCCCCGGGATGGGAAGTAAAAAAGATGTTCCCCTTCCGCCTGCTCACCGTGCATCAGATGTATGATGACGACTACTAAAAATGTTGATGTACTGATCTGCGGGGCCGGACCGGTAGGGCTCTACCTGGGTTGTGCACTCGCCGCGACGGAACTTTCATTCTGCATCCTCGAAACAAATCCGGCGCCGCTTCCCCATTCCAGGTCGATCGGCATCCACCCGCCCTCGATCGGGCTGTTCGACAGGATCGGGCTGGGCGAAGAGCTCATCAGCCGGGGTGTGAGGATAACGAAAGGTGTTGCCCACTGTGATCACGGCGGGCTGGGCGTGCTCGATTTCAACCTCCTGCCGGACCCTCACCGCTATGTACTGGCCGTGCCGCAGTTTGAAACAGAGTCACTGCTTGAAGCACGGGTCAGGGACCTGCGCCCCGGAGCAGTCCTGAGGGGGATGCGGCTCACAGATTACCAGACCGACGGGAAAACAGTAACTGCCATTGCCACCGGTAAAAACGGCCATCAGCATATTTTGCGGTCGGCATATCTTGTGGGATGCGACGGGAAAAACAGCCTCGTGAGAGAAAGAGCCGGCATCGCTTTCAGGGGGAAGTCCTACACCGACACCTATGTGATGGGCGATTTTCCAGAATACAGCAACGACCGGGATACAGCCCACATCTACCTGCACAGTGGCGGGCTGGTCGAATCGTTCCCCCTGCCGGGCGGGCTGCGCCGGTGGGTCATCAAAACCGACCGGTTCATCAAAGATGATCCCGGGGAGGCACTCTGCCGTCTGGCCACATTCCGGACCGGAGTAACCCTTAACCCTGAAACCCGGTCGATGATCAGCGCATTCGGGGTGCAGCGCTACCTGGCATCAGCGATGGTGAGCCGGAACATCATCCTGGCCGGCGATTCGGGCCACGTAGTGAGCCCGATAGGAGGGCAGGGCATGAACCTGGGCTGGATGGATGCGGCCGGCCTGGCGGAGATACTGCCCGGAATGCTCAATGGCCGCATGCTGGAATCGCAGCTGAAGCAATATAGCAAAAACCGCCTCAGGGCCGCCCGTACAGCGATCCGGCGGGCCGAATTCAATATGATTATGGGCCGCAAAACCCGCATCCCCGCGCTCCGCAATGCCTTTGCAAGGCTGATGCTGAAACGGCCTTTCAATAAGCTTATGGCCGGACTTTTTACCATGCGCTGGCTTTAGTGAGTGGGACATCAGATTTCAGACATGAGATTTCAGACATCAGACATGAGACTCTG
>JBLRWO010000059.1:0-15120 GCA_047921215.1 Cyclonatronaceae bacterium
GTAGTTCAACAAGAAGGTCGGAATACTAACATCGTTGGCAGATCCATCATTTCTCAGCGGTGGCATACCGTCTATGCACTTGCTTTTGGGGTCGTCGTCGTCGTCGGGGCCGCCGCAGTAAGGGTCGTCACAATTGCAATAAACTACTTTATCTCGGAATGTGTCAGGATTGTATTCTAAATATGCTTCAACTTCTTTTTGAATATCTACATATTGTGTGTAAAATTCATCACTTTTCGATTTCTTAGCTTTATGCAAAAATTTACTTGCTCCTTGTCTTGCCATTATATTTTTATCCTTTTTTAAGTCGTAAATTTACTTTTTTTATGTCAGCTTTCAATGTTGCACGGTCTTCTTACACTGACGGCTAACTCGTTTATATACGCAATAATCCTGCGTATATACAACTGCGTGTCGACGTATATGCGCAGTAAAGTTGCGTTTTATTCAAAGATCAAGTTGGTCGAGGGGGTTTGGGATTTTCTGTTTGGTCTGCCGGCTCACATATGTATACAACTCTGTGGTTTTGCTGCTGCGATGTCCCAGCAACTCCTGGATGATCCGGATATCGGTGCCGTTCTCCAACAGATGCGTTGCATAGCTGTGCCGCAGAGTATGGACCGTTGCCTTCTTCCGGATACCCGTTTCCTTAAGTGCCCGCCTGAACAGGGCCTGAATGCTTCGGGTTGAATAGGGCCCTCCGGACTGTCCTTCAAAAAGATATTCCCGGGGTTTGTATTCCCTGTAATACGTTCGCAGTTGTTCAAGTGCTTTCGCCGAAAGGGGAATCTCACGGTCTTTGGCACCTTTTGAGTTGCGGATCCGGATTACGGATCTCGACGAGTCGATATCCTGCAACGTTAGACCAGTTACTTCGCTGATTCTTAGCCCGCCCGAATAGATCAGGTAGAAAATGGTCTTGTGCTTCTGATTGCGGAAGGAGGTGAGCAGACGGCGAACCTCATCCTGTGAGAGAACATTTGGCAGTTTCCTTTCCGGTTTGGGTCTCAGGGCAACATCCAGGCCGATGTTCCTGTTGAACTGCGTACGGTAGTATAGCTTGAGCGCGTTAACAGCCTGGTTCTGATATGAGCGCGACCGGCCGGCCTGAACAAAGTACTTGTTGATGTAACGGCCGATGTCTTCATCGCTGAGCCGGTCCGGATCAACACCTTTTAATGCCGTATGAAAAGCCCGGATGATACTGGTGTATGTCGTTATCGTGCTCCTGCTGTAGCGGCGCCGCTCCATGAATCCGGTGAAACGGTCCGTGGCATATCCCCCTGAATTTACATGATAACCCATGCTGAACATATCGGTTGAAGTTCAGCGTAAATAAGCGGACTTTTTTTCGTATCTGCAACAGGTAATTGCTCTTATATAATTTCCTTTTGTAAGGAAAGCTCCTGTTCCGGCTCTATAGTCTATACATTGCAAACAACAATCTGTAAATGAGATACAGCCATGCCAATAAGTGGTAAAGAAATTCAGGTACTGGCCTTTTTAATAATAATAGTGGTGGGGATTATGTACCTGTCCATTAAATTCGCTGTCAGGAGAGGTCGAAAATAACCGGATCTGACGCAAGATTTTGTACAAAATACGCCGGATGTGTCGGCTGTATAACTAAAGCTGACTGATATGTACAGATCACCCCCTTCACCTCCTCAACACCGCGGCCCGGTCGGGGTAGTCGGTGATGATGCCGTCAACCCCCATCTCCAGCAGCCGCCTCATCTCTTCGGTCTGGTTGATGGTCCAGGGAATCACCTTCATGCCCTGTTCGTGCGCCGCTTCGACCAGGGCGGGCGTAACCAGCCGGTAGTTCGGGCTGTACACCGCCGGCACGAACCCGAGCAGGTCCAGGTTATTCTGCAGGGTGAGGTCATTGTCCACCAGCAGCACAAGGGGGAGGGCGGGATCGATCTGCCGCATTGCAATAAGTGTGTTCACGTCGAACGACTGGATGAGCACGCGATCGAGAACACCGAGGCCGGCCAGTTCGTCGTAGAGCAGCCGGGCGAAATCCCCCGGCTCCGGAACCATCACCCCGTACCACTCAGGCCGGCTTTTGGTTTCGATATTGTAGCGCAACGGATCGAGACCGCGTTCTGCCACATGGGTTTCAATGTCTTCGATCGCGTCGGCCATGAGGGGTTTGCCGGCCGCCACCGGTTGCTGGTCAGGGAAGTTCACATGACCGCGGATGCCCACATCGTAACCGCTGATCTCATCATAGGTCATCCGGTAGATATTCAGGTCCGTGGCCTCCTCCGGCGTAACGGCGCTCCCGTCGGGCCGGGTACTGATGTTATGGTGGAACCAGGGCTCGTGCGAGACAAGCACACGCCGGTCTGCCGTTACCACCACGTCGAATTCGATGGTGTCAACCCCAAGGTCAACCGCCCTCAGGAAGGAGGGGATGGTGTTTTCGGGCAGCAGGCCGCGGGCGCCGCGGTGGCCCTGTAGGTCGAAGTCGTAGCCGGGATCGGTCATGGGTTCGGAGGTGCAGGAGGTGAACAGGTGAAGGGTGAGCAGGAGCAGGAAAACGGGGATTCTGGGTAGTTTTTCCGGTATTGCCATGGACAGATGGTTGGTGGTGTTTCCGGAATATAGCAATTTGAAATGAACGGACACCATTTCCCATTTTAACGGCAAAATCGTACATTCACATTAGATTATTGACTGCCGGGATGTCATCGAATTGCCAGGATGTCGCCAGACTGAACAGTATTAACCGCCGGACGCCCTCCGGCCAGAACCAGCCGACCATGAAAACGATTATCGATCTGTTCGAAGAGAATGTAGCTGCCTGGGGCGACAACCCCTATATGTGGGAGAAGAAGGAGGGAGCCTATCGCCCGACCACCTACGCCGAGACAAAAGAGCTCGTTTATGCATTCGGCGCGGGGTTGATGGCGCTGGGTTTCGGCCCGGGCGACCGCATCGCGCTGCTCTCGGAGGGCCGCAATGACTGGGTGGTGAGCGAGCTGGGCATCCTGTACAACGGGGCCATCAACGTGCCGCTGTCGGTGAAGCTGACCCCGGTGGAGCTGCAGTTCCGCCTGTTCCATTCAGGCGCACGGGCCATCATCATCTCCGGGGGCCAGGCGGCCAAGATTACAGGCATCCGTGAAAACCTGCCCGACCTGAAAACGGTGATCTACCTGGACGAGCCCGGGGCCGCAACAGGTAACCAACCGGCCGGCGGTGAAGCCGGGGAAGGCCTGGCAGAGGAGAAGGAGAAAGAGAAAGCGAAAGAGAATGCTACGGATACGGCTAAGGTTGGAAAAAAGGCCTCCTCACATACCGAAGACGAATATACCATGGCCGGTGTGATGAAGGCGGGACGGGCATTCCTTCAGAAGAGCAGCGACGCGTTCGGGGCACGTAAGAGTTCTGTGAAAGGGGAGGATGCAGCCAATATATCATACACCTCGGGCACCTCGGCCGATCCCAAGGGCATCATCCTCACACACCGGAACTACACGGCCAACGTGGAGCAGGCGCTCACGCTTATGCACATCCCGCCGACATTCAAAACCCTGCTGATCCTGCCGCTCGACCACTCCTTTGCCCACACGGCCGGCATCTACAGTTTTATGGCCAAGGGTGCAAGTATCGGTTTCGTACAGGCGGGCAAAACCCCGATGGAAACCCTGCGCAACATCCCGGAGAACATCAGGGAGCTGAAGCCCGACCTGCTGATGAGCGTTCCGGCCCTGGCCAAAAATTTCCGCAAGGGGATAGAGACCGCGGTGCGCGCGAAGGGGCCGAAGGTGGAGAAGCTCTATTTCGAGGCCCTCTCTGCGGCCTATGAGTACAACCGCGAGGGGTACAACCGGAAAAAATGGGACCTGTACAGCCGCGCCAAACTGTTTCTGTTCGACAAGCTGCTGTTCAAAAAGATCCGCGCCAATTTTGGCGGCAACCTGAAGTTTTTCGTCGGCGGAGGCGCCCTGCTCGACATCGAACTGCAGCGCTTTTTCTACGCTATTGGTATTCCCATGCTGCAGGGCTACGGTCTGAGCGAGGCCACACCCATTATTTCGTCGAACTCGCTGGCCCGCCACAAGCTGGGCTCATCGGGCCACCTGGTGAAGTACCTCGAGCTGAAAATTCTGGATGAAAACGGCAAAGAGCTGCCACCAGGCGGGAAAGGCGAAATCGTGGTGAGGGGCGAGAATGTGATGAAGGGCTACTGGAAGAACGAGACCGCTACCCGCGAGGCCCTGCGCAACGGCTGGCTGCACACCGGCGACATGGGCTACCTCGATGAAGACGGTTTCCTCTATGTGCTGGGCCGCTACAAAAGCCTGCTCATCGGTCACGATGGCGAAAAATATAGTCCGGAGTCGATCGAGGAGGCGATGTCGGACCAGTCGCGCTTCATCGAGCAGGTGATGCTGCACAACAACCAGGATCCCTACACCATCGGCCTGATCTACCCGGGAAGAGAGGCCCTGGCAGCCGCCGTGAAAAAGAAGGGGCACAACCCGAAAACCCGTGAAGGTGTGATGGCCGCCATCGACATCCTGGAAGACGAACTCATGGCCTACTACAAGGGTGGCCGCTTCGAGGACCAGTTTCCCGAGCGCTGGCTGCCTGCGGCGGTGGGTATCCTCAGCGAAGGTTTCAACGAGGAGAACCGGTTCCTGAACAGCACAATGAAAATGGTTCGCGGCAAGATCGAAGACCACTACGAAGCGCTGATGGAATACCTGTACCTGCCCGAAGCCAAGAATATCCGCAACGACCGGAATGTGGCCGCGATCACAAAACTCCTGAACCCCTGAATCCCTAACCCACTGAACGCCTGAGCGCCTGCACCCCCAATACCGCGGCGCCCTCCCCGTCATGGTGACAAGTCTGTCATCTACGAAATAGTGTTGCCCGTTTGGGGCATAATTTGGGGCTACCGATGACAAGTTGCTTGTCACCTACCAAACAGTGGTGCCCGAAGGGGCAAAATTACCGGCTCACCATTACGGGGGGGAGATATATTCATAATTTATCCGTATCTTACGCAACACTGTCGTTACACTATAGTTTCGCCTTTTCCGGTTATGTCGGCGCCCGCAACTCACGGTAATCCCTGATAGCAATAAAAAAAGTGCCCATCCAACTTATCAAGGTTATCACGTGAGCAACGCCAGAATTATCTCTATTACATAACTCAACGAATCCATTTCTTTCATGAACGAACTCTCTTTTTCCGATCTGAACCTCAGCGAAGGTATGCTTAAGACTATCTCAGGCCTGGGTTTTGAAGCACCAACATCCATTCAGGCCGAGTGTATTCCGGCCATAATGCAGGGCCGTGATGTGGTCGGCCAGGCCCAGACGGGTACCGGCAAGACCGCCGCTTTCGGCGTACCGGCCCTCGAAAAACTCGATCCCGACAGCCACGACGTGCAGGTGATCATCCAGTGCCCCACCCGCGAGCTGGCCATACAGGTTACCGGCGAGCTGATGAAGCTGGGCCGGCACATCAAAAAACTGAACGTGGTGCCCATCTACGGCGGGCAGCATATTTCCCACCAGCTCAAGGCGCTCAAGCGCGGCGCCCAGATCGTGGTTGGTACCCCGGGCCGCACCATCGATCACCTGAAACGCGGCACGTTAAAGCTCGACAAGCTGAGCATGGTCATCTTTGATGAGGCCGACGAGATGCTCAATATGGGCTTCAGGGAGGATATGGAGGAGATCTTTACCTATAAAACAGGTCCCGTGCAGACCGTGATGTTCTCGGCCACCGTGCCGAAGCCTATCCGCGAGATCATGAAGCGGTATATGAACGACCCTCTGAACGTGACCATCGACCGTCAGGTGATGACCGCTCCCGACATCAAGCAGTATGTGGTCGAGGTGCGCGATTCGATGCGCTCCGAGGCGATCAGCCGCCTGATGGATGTAAACAATTACAAACTTGCCCTGGCTTTTTGCAACACCAAGCGCAAGACCGAAGAGCTGGCCAGCGACCTGCAGAGCCGCGGCTATTCCAGCGAGATCATCAACGGTGACCTTAGCCAGGTACAGCGCGACCGGGTGATGGCCCAGTACCGACGCGGCGATATCGACATCCTGATTGCCACCGATGTGGCTGCCCGGGGTATTGATGTGGAGAATGTGGATGTGGTTTTTAACTACGACATCCCCCAGGATCCTGAGTACTATGTGCACCGCATCGGCCGGACAGGGCGCGCGGGCAAGTCGGGTACCGCCTACACCTTCAGCGCCGGCCGGAAGAGCCGGAACCTCCACTTTATCGAGCGGCAGATCAGGCAGCAGCTCCAGCCCATGGCCATGCCCAGTGTGGCCGACGTGGAAGAGTCGCGCCTGGCCATACATCTTGCCGATCTGACCAAAACCCTTGAAGAGGGCGGTCTCAAAAAATTCATCGACCAGATCGAAGCCCTGTCAGAAGGCCCGTATACCACGGCCGAGATCGCTGCCGCGCTGCTTAAAATGCGCCTCGGTACACAGGAAAAAGCCGATGTTATGCAGACGGTCGAACGTCCTGACTATTCCGATAACCGGGGAGGGTATGACCGCGGAGGCTACGGAAAAAGCCGTGACCGCGGCGACCGCGGAGACCGCCCGGACCGCGGGGGCAAACCGTCGGCCGGACGCAGGCCCGCACGCGGTGAGCGCGAAGCCGGCATGGTGAAGGTACAATTCAGCGTGGGACGCAAAGACAAGGTGAGCCCCGGCGACCTGGTCGGAGCGATCGCAGGCGAGACCGGCATCCCCGGCAAGGCCATCGGCCACATCGATATTCAGACCAATTACTCCTTCGTCGACATCCCTGAGGAATACGTGCCCACCGTAATTGCAGGCATGAAAAAGGCGCAGGTGAAGGGGAACCGGGTAAAGGTCTCCGTGGGCTAAGTTCAGTTGTAACCGGATATTCCTAAAAGATATCCGGTTTGTTTCTATCTTCCCGGTCTTAATAACAGTTACGAAAAATAACCTGTTCATACCATGCCGGAAACAGAACCCAGCCCGGTCAGATCAGATCAGGGTAAAAGTACGCCCGACCGGTTATGTAACCTTCAGATAAATTGCCGGATGCCCGGGGTACTTATTCCGGAACCTTTCCCGGGCTCTGTTTTTTTGTTTCCGGTCATAGCTGTGATTTTTCTTGCTTCCTGCACCGGTCAAACCGGGCAAGAGGTACCGGAGCACCTGCTGGCATACGAAAACCTGACGGTATATGATGAAGATGCAACACCGACCGCTGCCATACGGATTGAAAAGAGAGCGAAATATCCCGGCGAAGAGAATATCCACTTCGCACAGATCCATGCAATTGATGTAGACGATGAGGGAAATGTCTACATCGCTGATATCGGTGAGGGTTCTGCCGGCATTCATGTTTTTTCAGATAACGGGAGCTATATCGGGAAAACAGGACGGGATGGCGATGGTCCGGGAGAGTTCCGCGGCCTTATGGATATTCATGTAAGCGGAGACTCACTGTACACTCTTGATATGTCGCTGGATCGGATTCAGGTTTTTTTCCTGCCGGACCGAACACTTGCGGATATCGTAATGTACGATACACGCGGATTGGTCACAGACCCGTTACCCGGTGGTTTCCCTCAGTTTGAACATCCTCTCCAATTTCTGTCGGCTGGGAATGAATCGTTTTTGACTTCATTTGTGCGTACCGATTATACGATCGATACCCTGCTTGTGCATCAGGTTAACTTCGATGGGGAATTTGTTCGAAGGGATATTCTGAAAATCCGTCACGGTGAATGGCTGGGTGCCCCGGATGTGCCATCGCGCTTCCCTGCAGTATTCCTCGATCAGGGTTTCATTCAAATGACTGCCGATAACCACATCATAGCGGCAAACGGCACAGAAATTCTGATGAAAGAATTCAACATGGATGGTGTTTATCAGAGGGCATTCTACCATCCGTTCCGCAACAGAACACTGGACTCATCTGAAATACTCGAAATGTTTGGTACCGGAGAAGAGGTTCAGAGACAGCTGCGGCGGATATTACATTACAAGGCATTGCCATCTAACAGGCCAGCTTTTGAAGCGATGGTTGTTGACGATGAAAACAGAATCTGGATAGCGACAATTGTTGGCGACAGAGAAGAAAGGGAGTGGTGGGTGATGGACCGGGCAGGCAGATTGCAGTCGAAATTCCGGTGGCCGGCCGGCAGGGAGATAAAAAAAATCACAAAGGGGAGTATCTATGCTTTGGATACGGATCCTGAAACACACGAGGAAACAGTGGGCAGGTACATGTTTTTTTTGGAATAGTGAAGGCTGAACACACGTGTTTAAGCAGGAAGGGTGATGGTTGTTCCGTTACGGGTTATACTGGAATGACGGCTGTTCAGGTATGTGATCACGCTGGAATAGTTAGCGCTGTTATGAAGGCTGTTTTGGGTATGACACCACGTCGTCACCGGTGAAGGGTAGTTTAGATAGAACAGACCCGATAACCGGATCAAATCCGCAAGGCAAAAAACAGATCCGGAGTCCGAAATCGGATTTGAGATACATCAGATGATGTAGAAAACAGCGTCTTGATATGATGAACATTCTTACCGTATCCCGGATGAACAACACCTTAAACAAGCCATGACCGGGCAAGTGCAGCTTTTCCCTGCTCCTCGCACACTTGAGGAGTGCATGGGACGGGAAGTGTTCGACGGAATGCCTCAGCGGCCCGGCATCTACCGCTTCTACGACGGGGCCGGATCACTGCTCTATGTGGGCAAGGCCGCAAATCTTCGCAAAAGGTTGGCCTCCTACCGTCGCGCCAGGGCAGGCAGGGTGCCGCGTAAGACAGGCGAACTGGTGAGCCGCATCCGCCGCATCGAAACCGAGGTTCACGCCACGGCCAATGAGGCCCTGCTGGCCGAAAACCGGTGGATCAGAAGTGAACGTCCGCCATATAACCATGCCAACAAGCACACCGAGACATACTACTATGTGCTCATCGACTGTGATGATGATGCTATCCGGTTCCGCCTGACCATGAACCCCGGCCGCCAGGAACCCGCAGCCCTGTGTTTCGGATGTTTCAAGGGGCACATCCGGGTGCGGCGTATGCTCGGTTCTCTGCTCCGGTTGCTGTGGCTGGCCGTGAACAGGGCCACATCACCTCACTTTCTTCCGGTACAACTCACCCGGCGTATCACGCCCATGAACTACCGCCTCCGTTTCCCCGGTGCTTCCGGAGCCGCCGGATTAAACGGAGTTCCAACACACCCTCTGATCGTTCTCATCCGCGACTGGTTTAGTGGTAACTCGGATGAACTCCTGTACCGCCTGGCATGGTGGAACCGCGGCTTTTGTATGGATTTGCGCTTCAACCGTCTCTTTCTGGAAGAAGCTCTTTCGCAGATCGATTCATTTTTCAACGTGATTCTGCAACCACACTGCCGGATTCGTGAAACCCTGCTGAACGGCCGCCCCACGATCAGCCGCAATGAGCTGGACGACCTGATGTACCGGGCAAAAAAGGTATGATAGCTTATAATTGCTCTCCTGTTTTTTTAGTACATTTCCTGCACTGTAGAATCCGGTGATATGAAGGTCAGAAGATTCAAGTGATGTAAAAATGCAAAAAAGTGGAATTGCACGTATAGTACTATAGCTCATAACGCACTGCTTCGCATCGGTTTAAGGTCGCTTCGGTGCCATGCGCCCCTGCAGTGAAGTCTGAAATGTAAATTAAGTATGCAGCAACCCGATTATCACTTCGAACTGGAATTTTCGGTCAGAGACTACGAACTCGACCTGCAGGGCGTGGTGAATAACGCCGTGTACCAGAATTACCTGGAGCATACCCGCCACGAATTCCTTCATCACATCGGCCTGGATTTCGGCGAGCTTCACGACCAGGGTACCGACGCTGTGGTGCATAAAATCGAGATGGAGTTCAAACGTCCGCTGTTTGCCAACAACCGGTTTGTGGTGCGCCTCAGGGCCGAACAGCAGGGACACGTTCGCTACATCTTCTATCAGGACATCTACCGGCTGCCCGATAACGAACTGATACTTAAGGGCAAGGTGACGGCGGTGTTTATGAACAATGGCCGACCGACCCGCCCACCGGACGACGTTGTGGAAGCGATTAAAAAAAATTCCATTGCCAGGTAACCTTTTGGATTTCCGGGCGTCCTACCTGCAGAATTGATAAACCGGATGCATTATTGCCGGTGCAGGTCTGACGGCGGGGATTCGCTAACCATATGATCCCGAATGAGTTTGGAGAAGCTTACTGACACCGAGATCATCCGGAACATTCTGGATGGGGATAAGGAAGCGTTCCGGATCATCATGGACCGCTATGCACCGATGATCTTTCATCTGGTCCGAAGTTATGAGAAGGACGAAACTATGGCGGAAGAACTGGCGCACGAAATATTTCTAAAAACCTACGAACGCCTCGACATGTTCAGGGGTGAGTCGTTGTTCTCTTCATGGCTCTACAGCCTGGGGAGAAACCACTGTCACGATTATGCCCGCAAGAACAGCCGGCGGCATAATGTGATCACGGAATGGTCCGACGCCGCCGAAATGGAAGCGGTACATGCCGATTATGATCCCGAAGAGGGCATGATCGCGTCGGAATACAGCCGGCAACTCGGTGAATGTCTGCAGCGGTTGAACAAAACGGTTGCAGAACCCCTGATGATGCGGTATCGCGAGGGCATGAGCTATGAAGCGATATCGAAGGAACTGGGCGTATCGGTCAGCGCCCTTAAAGTCAGGGTACACCGGGGCCGGCAGGAATTGAAAGAGATGATGGAGCAGGCACAATGAATACCGACAAACACGACATATTGCGGCGTTTCATGGATGGAGAACTCGGCGAGACAGAACTGGGAGATGCCCTTCAGCTGTTTGCCGGTGATCCGGAGCTACGGTCGCTGCTGCGTTTTGAAATGGGAATGAGGCAAACCCTCGCGGGACCGTCATCCAGGGTCCCCGATGGCTTTGCCGACAAAGTGATGCAAAGTGTTTACGCTCTGGAGGAGCTGAAAACAGAATCGCACGTTGCCATGGGAAAGTTGGGCACCGGTAAGTCTGATTCACAAAACGGCATTCTCGAATGGTTGTCCGGGTTTTTCGAACCCCGTCAGGTAGCCTGGCGTCCGGTCTGGTCGGCCGGTCTTGCAATGGGAGTGCTCATGCTGGTGCTGCTGTCATCCTGGGCCACCGGCCTGTTCTTGCAGCAACCCGCCGGTGAAACGTTCGCACCCGTTACCAGTGTCGCTGAAGAGCGTGCCGACCGTGTGCTCATGCGCTTCGTCTATGTAGACAGTGACGCCGAATCGGTTGCCGTTGCCGGCGATTTCAGCGAGTGGGAGCCGATCAGCCTCACCAGAGTGAGCATCAACGGCGATCAGGCCTGGACGGGCCTCATCCCGCTAACCCGTGGCGAACACCGCTACATGTTCATAAAGGATGGTGAGGAGTGGGTAACCGACCCGTTCGCCAAAACCTTCCGCGACGACGGATTCGGAAACAGGAATGCCGTTATCAGTTTATGATGAGATTTCACGCCCTGATTATACTAATGATCTGTACTATATCCATATCAGAGGCATCAGCCCGCCAGTTCCAGGCCCGTTTTTCGATGGGCACCACGGGCGGGTATACCACCAACACCTATCTCAGTCCGCTGCTTTCGGAGTGGGACCGCAGCGGCACATCGGCTTTTTTCGTGATATCGCCAGCCGCACATATTCAATGGAACGGGACGAAACAGACGGCGGGGATCACCGGCATGGGACATTTTTATCATCTGACGGATATTAGTTCCGATTGGGCCGGTGGTACCGCCTTTTTTAATACAAACAGGCTTCTTTCGCCGAAAGTCTGGCTGGCGGCTTCAGCAGGGTTGAGCCGCCTTGCATCGGGCTACACCCGCGACCTGCAGTGGTTGCAGGCGGGCATCGACTGGTTGGCATCACCCATAACCAAAGTGGAGTTCAGGGCCGGTTTTAACTGGCGGCGCTACAGCAACCTCACAGACAGCAACGATCTGAGCAACCGATACGATTCGTACGGGGTTGAGGCGGAACACTGGATCAGCTATAAATGGCAGGTGACGGGTCGTTTTTACAGCAGCCTCAGCCACATTACGAATCCCGGCAGGGGATTTTCAACATCGGCCGGGCTGACCAGGCAGTGGCGGAACGGCCTCAGCGTTATGGCTCAGACCGGTTTTGAGCGCTACTCACAGCAGTTTCAGCCGGAAGGGGGCGGACCAGGACCCAACCCTCAAAACCCCGGGGAGATGACTATTACGATTAACGATCAGTTTGTACGTACGGGTCTTTCGGTCAGCTATCCGGTCAGGAGAAATATTTCGCTGAGTGCCCGGGCCGCCAATCTGCTCTGGATGAGCAGTGAAGACAACGCGGTACTGTCCGACGTTGAACTGTCGGCCGGTGTACAATACAGCTTTACGCCGGTGATGGCCAGGAGGGGCGTTCCCTACGGGGTTCGCTGGGAAATAAAACCCGACAGCAAAACCATTATTGAAGTGCAATACAAGGGCAACGAATCACTCTATCTTACGGGTGATTTTAACGACTGGGACCAGCCGGGCATACCGCTTGAGCGGACCGGCCGGAACCGCTACCGGGCCATGCTCGATGCGGATCCCGGCATCTATCAGTATAAAATACTGAAACGGCAAAACGGGGATCTGGAGTGGCTGGATCTTTCGGGGCAGGCACCGACCGTCGACGACGGTTTCGGAGGGAGAAACGGGAGAGTCATTATCGGGACAATACAATGAGGCGTACAATGAAAAATATCAATCTGTTCATACTGGCGGCACTGTTCCTGGTGCAGGGTCTTTCGGCCACGGCTGATGTGGCCTTTGCACAGGACACCCCAAATTACACTGAAATTGCGGAAACGGCCCGCAATGCCGGCATCGACCAGGCAAGGCTTGACCTGCTCATACAGCGGGCGCAGGAGAGAGGCGTTACCGGCGAGCAGTTCGGCAGCATGATGAAGCCTGCCATATCGCTGGCAAACAGCAATCTGCCCTACGAGCCCGTACTGCAGAAGGTGATGGAAGGTCTGGCCAAGCGGGTTCCGGCACCGCAGATTTCTCAGGTACTGGTGCGCATAGAAACGGGGCTGAACCGCTCGGCGGTGATCGTGGATGGCTGGATCGGGCAGGAACAAACCCAAGACATGATCCGCTCGGGAAGCCGTGGCAGCGATGTTCAGCAGGCTACTGCCCAATTCCGGACCCAGATGCTTGAAAACTCGGCTCAGGCCCTGCAGCAGAACATCAGGGAAGAGCACCTGGCATCGCTGCTCAATCAGATTGTGGCCGAACAGGCAGCAGATCGTACAGGTCTAGGTTCGGTGGCATCTGCAGTTGGCATACTGGGTGATCTGCCCACATCGGGAACCGATCCGGAACTCTCAAACCGAATCGTGATCAGCGCGCTCAAAGCGGGATTCTCGGCCAACGAAATGCAACAGCTTCCTGCAGCCCTGAACGCGGCCCAGCTGCAGAGCCGGCTTCCGGCTGCAGCGGTAGCGAACGGAATGGCCGAACAGGTTCTCTCGGGTATGCCGGCAGGCAACATCCTTGAAAATTTATTCAAGGGCAATCTAAAAGGAGGACCTCCCGGATTTACACCTCCTGGCCTGGCCAACCCGCCGGGCCGGAATGGCGAAGACAACAGACGCAGGCCAAATCCTCCCAAAGGACCTCCGGGAAACTGATCACCCGGTTTTAACCCAAATTCAGACAGAGTTTTTTTCAGCCGCAGCAACAGATAGTGGATCGCGCCAAAGATGCGCAGGCATTTTATAAAGTGTGTTTTATCTCCCGGGACTATTTTATTCTCTCCGAACAGAGCGCAGCCCTTGAGTCAGACCGAAAGGCATAAGCCCTCCGTACAGAGCGCAGCCCTGAGGCCTGGCCGAAGGGCGAAGTCGAAGTATGTGGAGGCTTTACTAAAAAGCCTCCAAAAACGCGCAACCTCCACAATCCCTGCTATTCTAAAAAAAATCCCCCATCCATGTAACGTTTATTCCCGGGCGGCGTCCTACCGGTATATCTAAAATGTCCCGGGTCAAATAGGATGCAAATGATTTCAACCCCGGGCAAACAAACACTTGTAAACGCTATAACCAAATCATCCCGTAATCAAACGAAGAGAATTATGAAGGCAAAAACTATCGTCAGGAATCGAATGCTAACACTAATCACCGGAATCGTAGTGATGCTGTTCATGTCGGTATCATTGAGTTCATGTGATAATGCCATCAACCAGGGCGGTGACAAGGGCACCTTGAAAGTTGTTATGGTCGATGCGCCCGGTAACTATGAAGAAGTCTGGGTACACATTGTCAGGGTAGAAGTGAACAACGATCAGGATGAGGATTCGGGCTGGATAGTAATCAGCGAGCCCGATGAGAGTTACGACCTGCTTGAGCTGGTAAACGGAGCCAATGTGGTGCTCGGCGAAGCCGAACTTGATGAAGGCACGTACCGTCAGATCCGCCTGATACTCGGCGAAGACAATTATGTGGTTATCGGTGGTCAGAACTACCCGATGAAGACACCCAGTGCTCAGCAAACCGGTTTGAAACTCAATGTGGATGCCGAAATCGAAGCAGGATTTACCTATACACTGCTGCTCGATTTTGATGCACAGCGTTCGGTAGTGAAGCGCGGGGCCACAGGCACTTATCTGCTGAAACCGGTTATCCGTGCAGTCAACTCCGCTCTTACCGGCAACATCACCGGCAGGGTAGATCCGGCTGAACCCGGGGCATGGGTCTATGCCATTGCCGGATCGGATACCGCCTCCACAACCAAAACCGTTGAAACAGGCCACTTTACACTGGTAGGACTGGTCGACGGTTTCTATACTGTTTCCATTGAACCCATCGATGAAGACTATGACCCCGTTCAGTTAGAAGAAGTTGAAGTGAAGGCCGGTCAGGTTACCGACCTCAATGTGATTGAACTCACACCGGGTGAATAAATTGATCACAATCTCCTGATTTTCTTATCAATCATATGTCAAGGCCGTGTTATTGAATATGACACGGCCTTTTTTAATGGTGCGCCCGGCAGGGCGCATTCATTTGGGAGTG
>JBLRWO010000060.1:0-14300 GCA_047921215.1 Cyclonatronaceae bacterium
TATGTTTACAGGCGTCTTCTCACCAACCTCTTACACAAGTCTCTACCCGTATGATGCAACGGTTCAGTAATACCTGGTCGCTCATGAAAAGCTCGTTCGCCGTGCTGCAGGCCGAGAAAAAGCTGCTCATCTTTCCGGTCATCTCCGCGCTGGTGACCCTGCTCATCCTTGCCTCCTTCATTTTCCCGACACTGGTGCTCGACAAGGGCTGGATCGAAGACGGCATCATTTCGGACTCGACCCGGTGGTACCACTACCTGCAGCTGTTCGGCCTGTACTACGTATGCTACTTCATCATGCTGTTCTTCAACTCTGCCACAGTGGCCAGTGCCGTCTATGTGATGCGGGGCGGCAAACCGACCATTGGCGGGGCCATGAACGCGGTGATGAGCCGGCTTGGTCCGCTCGCTGCCTGGGCACTGATCGCGGCTTCGATCGGCCTGATTCTGAATATCATTGAAAACCAGTCCGACAAGATCGGTAAAATCATCACAGGGCTGCTGGGAATGAGCTGGACCCTGATCAGTTTTATGGTGCTGCCCATCCTGATCATCGAGAACCGGGGGCCGGTCGAATCGCTGAAGACCTCCATAACCATGCTAAAAGGCACCTGGGGCGAGCAGATCCTGGGCCATTTCAGCTTCGGGCTGATCTACTTCATCCTGATCATGCCCATGTTTGTCGTCCTTTTTTTGCTGATGAACCTCGGGGAGGCAGCCATGTTACCCGCGATGGTGCTGGCCATCGTCTACTCGCTGGCAGTAGCGGCTGTTCAATGGGTGCTGCAATCAATTTACATGGGCGCCCTGTATATGTATACCCGCGATCATGAGATACCGGATGGGTTTAGCGTTTCGCAGATTAATACCAGTATTGAGTAGTAGGTATTGAGTATTGAGACACCAGATGCAAGATTTTTATTATTATATATGTTTGATACATACTAATAAATTTAAGAGCAGAGTTTTAATCCTCTATTCATCACTAATTGGCTGAGTTACGGCAATTATCCGCGAATTCCATCTCTATACTCAATACTCACTGCTCAATACTCAATACCTACTACTCAATCCCCCCCTATCTTCCTATCTTACGGCATCCATCAAATTCCAAGAGTTCCAATAATGCGCCCGAGATATTTACCTGTTCTGCTTCTGACCGCCCTGTTTTTCTTCACCGCCTGCAAAACCACTGAAATCCAGCGATGGGAGAGCGACTATAACTATGAAGGCATGGCAGAACTGGACGTTATCGCCCATATTGCGACAGAAAAGTACCTGGCAGGCCATTATGCAGGCGAGATCGAACCCGCAATGACCCCATTAACTCGCATTTCAAGCGTAGTTACCGATACGGATTCGAAAGAAATCCGCATCCATTTCAACAACCGCTTCGCCGAGTATCCCATCCGTCCCGCTCTTGTGGCAGCGGCCGACTCGGTCATCCGGTCGCATCTGCCGGATGTGCTCCGGTCGTTTACGCTCCGGCTTTTTTCCATGGATGAGCCCCTGTATGAACTCATCCCAAACTATTACCGTGATGACCCTGCGCAGTTTGATCAGACACGGCTACCCGTTACCGGCATAATGCCACAGGTGCCGCTGATCCGCCTGACCGACCGACCGAACTTCATACCTAACGGGCTTGACCACCGCCATATCGCGGTCTGGCACAGCCACGGGTGGTATTACAACCAGCAGCTGGGCCGGTGGAAATGGCAGCGTCCCCGCCTGTTCAGAACGGTGGAAGACCTGTTGCCCATGGCGTTTGTTCTCCCCTACCTGGCCCCCATGCTCGAATCGGCCGGCGCCACCGTGTGGATGCCCCGTGAGCGCGATAAGCAGCACCACGAGGTGGCGGTCGACAACGGCTCTCCTCCGTCGGCCGGCACGTACAGGGAAACCCAGTCACGGCCGGATGTGACCTGGCAAACGGGATCCGGCCCAGGTTTTGCCCCGCCTGCAGGACCCCTGCGTGGCAATGAAAACCCATTCCGCATGGGAATTTACCGTGAATCGATTACCGATACGGCCGAAACCGCTTCAGTTGAATGGATACCGGCCATCCCCGAAACCGGAGATTATGCCGTATATGTGAGTTACGCCTCATCCGACAGCAACACAACTGCCGCAAGGTACACGGTGTATCATGCCGGCGGCGAAACCCGGTTCGACATAAACCAGCAGATCGGAGGCAGCACCTGGATCTACCTCGGGCATTTCCGCTTCCGAGAGGGGCAGAGCGATCAATGGGGCCGCGTGATGCTCTCGAACCGGAGTGATGAGGCGGGCCGGCGTATCACGGCCGATGCCGTGCGTTTCGGCGGGGGGATGGGAAACGTGGAACGGGCCGGAAGAACTTCGGGCCGGCCCAGGTTTACAGAAGGCGCCCGTTACTACCTGCAGTATGCCGGCATGCCCGATTCGCTTACATGGAGTCTGAACGAGAACACCAACGACTACTCAGACGATTTCCAGAGCCGTGGTGAATGGGTCAATTACCTAAGGGGCGCACCCTATGGGCCTAATCTTGACCGGACGGCCCCCGGGCTCGGCATCCCTGTTGAAGTTTCTTTGGCTTTCCATACCGACGCAGGTGTTACCCGCGACGAAAGTGTGGTGGGAACCCTGTCCATCTACAGCCGGATAGACTCGGAGGATGAGGTGCTGTTTCCCGACAGTACATCCCGCATGAGCAACCGCGACCTGAGCGACATCATGCAGACCCAGATTGTGGATGATATCCGGGCACGGTACGATTCCACCTGGACCCGCCGCGCCCTGCGTAACAGCCGCTACAGCGAGGCGATGCGACCAAACGTGCCGGCTGTGCTGCTCGAACTGCTCTCCCATCAGAATTTTCGCGACATGCAATTCGCCCTCGATCCGCGGTTCCGTTTCGATGTGGCCCGGTCTATCTATAAGTCGATGCTCCGGTTCGTGGCCACTCAGCACGGCTATGAGTATGTGGTACAACCGCTTCCGGTTACACATATGCGGGCGGAGTTCACAGCGGCCGGCGATTCACTTCGCATCTCATGGAGGCCGCAGGATGATCCACTGGAACCATCAGCTGTGCCTGATTCCTACATTCTCTACACACGGGTTGAAGACGGCGGGTTCGACAACGGACGACTTCTGACCGATACCACCATGGTGATCGGAGGACTGGATCCCGGTACCCTGTACAGTTTCAAGGTGAGGGCGGCCAACCGGGGAGGAGCCGGGTTCCCGTCCGAGATACTGTCGGTTTCACGTCCGGCCGAAGTGCACGCAAAGCGGCACCCGGTACTCATCATCAACGGATTTACGCGGGTATCGGGTCCGGCCGTAGTATCACAGTCCCGTTTCTCGGGTTTTGCGGATTTCCTGGATGCCGGCGTGCCCGACCGGTACGATATTGGCTTTACCGGCGAACAGTACAATTTCAACGCCTGGGAACCCTGGATCGAGAACGATCAGCCCGGGCACGGTTCCAGCCGTTCTGATCAGGAGACCGCCATCCTGGCCGGCAATACATTCGATTTCGCATACGTGCACGGTAAAGCACTCAGGGAGGCCGGCTACGGATTCGTGAGTGTAAGCGAGGCCGCCGTCGAGGCAGGTCTGATCGATCCGTTTCTCTATCCCCTCGTTAACCTTATTCTTGGTAAACAGCGGCAGATCCGCAATCAGACCATGATGGCCGACTCACTGAACGGGCTGCCATTCGGTATTTACAAACCTGGCATGCGGCGGTTCCTCACAGCGATTGCTGACAGTGGCGGCGGAATTTTTGTTTCCGGCGCTTATGTGGGTACCGATCTGAACCAGCGTCCGCAACCCGATTCGGCTGTGGTGGCCTTTGCTGCAGGTGTACTCGGTTACTCACCAACAACCAACCACGCCTCCCGAACCGGTAAGATATTTACAGAAACCACCGCATCGTTAACCGGAAACCGGTTCAGGGCGTCCGGAAACAACCGGGGCGGCAGTACAGCAAACACGAACATTACCGACCGTAAACCGGCTGACGTGAACAGCCGTACGTCCGGTACTCCCCTGCTCAACACCGGAACGTTCAATTTCAATACGGAATACAGTCCGGACATCTACCGTGTGGATGCACCCGATGCCATCAAGCCGTCGGACAGGCGGGGTGCGACCCTGCTCCGCTACAGCGAAAACGAGTTCAGCGCTGCCGTCGGGTACCAGGGGAATCATCGTACGGTCATCTTCGGCTTTCCTTTCGAGACCATACTCGGCGAATCGGAACGGGCCGAAGTGATGCGGGCAGTACTCGAATTTCTGGAGCAGCGGTAGTGCGGGAACTGCACCAATACCGGATATAACAGGTATATTCCATGAATTAACTAAAGTAACATTTACCATTCAGTAATATAATCATCAACAACAAGCATGCGCTTTTTTACACGAAAATGGATCAAACCACAGGACCTTAACTCCCACGGATCACTTTTTGGGGGCATTCTGCTGCAGTGGATCGATGAGGAGGCGGCCATCTACGTGAGCTGCCAGCTCGAAACCAGGATGATTGTTACCAAATACATGTCGGAGATCGATTTCATCAGTTCGGCCCGTGCCGGCGACATCGTGGAGATTGGTATGGAAACGGTCAGCTTCGGACGAACCTCGATAACAGTACGTTGCGAAGTGCGGAATAAACACACCCGTGAGACCATCATCAAAATCGATAAGATTGTTTTTGTACAGGTGGATGAGACCCGGAAGCCGGTGCCACACGGCAAAACGTTTGAAAATGCACCCGATCCGGATATTATTAGTACATAGGGAGGGTCCCTCGACTGCGGTCCGGCTGTACCGGACCTGCGCTACCAGTTACAAGTTGCTTGTCACCTCCCAAATAGTGTTGCCCGAAGGGGCAAAATTACCGGCTCGGGATGACGGGATTAGCTAACAACCTTTTATGATGCAAAAACCGGTACTGCCTTTTACTATCATGCTCAATGGCGCCTGGTCGCGTCTGGAATTCCTTTCGCCCTGGCTCGAGCGCGCATTGCTGCTGCTGTTTGTACTGCTGATGACCAAAGCGCTGATGATCGACCCACCGGGCACCACCCGCTGGCTCAGCATTGCCGGGAGTCTGCTTTCACTCATCCTGATCGGTTATTTCAATTACCGGTTCCGGCCCCGCTTCATCCGTATCACCCCTGATGGCATCGACGGGCAGCCCGACGGCAAAAACCCCGTGCTGATGGCCTGGAGTGACATGACCGACATCACCTATGAAGGACGCATCATCACCATCCGGCTAAGAAACGGGCGCGAGGAGGAGATCGATCTGTTTACGCGTTCCTACAAGGTGTTCCGGAAGGCCAAAGAGGTGATCAATGAGGAGGCAGGTGAACGGGACATTCCTGTTTTTGAGAAACAGGCAAGAGAGGAAGAAGCGACGGGGTGAAAAGCTACTGATTGCGAAGCTTTTGGGCCTCGCCTGTATTTCCGGTTGCTTCGTAGTAGTCGGCCAGGCGGTCTCGGGCCTGAGTGGTGAACCGGAGATCGTCAGGTCTTGCCTTCATGAGTTCTTCATATCCTTTGATGAGATGAGGTCCGGCCTCGTCCAGCTTTCCCTGATGCATCAGTGTAATCCCGACCGCCTGGTTATCCATGGCCACAAACGGATGCTTCTCACCCAGTATCCGGAGGTCTATGCTGAGCGTTTCACGGAAAAGGGATTCGGCCTCGGCATAGCGTTCGAGTGTTTTTAAAAGACCCGCGTAATTCGTGTAGCCGAGTGCCGTAACCGGGACACTTGAAACCTGCACCGCCGAGGAACTCTCCGGCTGTTTCCGCACCGATCCGTTGTGCTGGAGCACCGATGGCGGGGTAACATGGGAGCCCTACGATATTGCCACAGAAGTGGAGCCCAACGGCATCGCCTTTTACAACAGCATCGGAATAGCGATCCGGGAACGCTCGGAAGTATTCAGAACCACCGATGGTGCAGAAGAGTGGGATCGGCTGCCGAATTCCATCCCCTACAACAACCAGATTGTAAAAAAGGTGGCGATGATTGACGAAAACACAGTCATGGCCATATCCGCAGAACGAAACGGGGTTGCGGTGTCTGCACTGATGCGCTCCAACGCCCAGGGCGAGACCTTGTTTATACAAACCTTCCCTTTCCGCCATTTCGAGGATATGATCTTTGAAGGCCAGACCGGATTCATCCTTTCCCGCGACGGCGTGATCCTCCGGTCGGACGACGGTGGCGAAACCTGGAAGATGATGCTTGTGAAATAGCTAAAAAAGGCTCACTCCCGCCCGAAATCGTCTTGCACACGCACGATATCGTCCTCATCCGACGGGTTCGCCGGATCGGTATGCTGCCATATCTCGGCCACTACGGCCCACTGGTCAAGGCCGAGCAGCCGGTGACGCAGGCCCTTGTCGAGGCTGACGACGGTGCCCTCAGGGAGCTCTCTAACCAGACCCTCATCGTCGGTTTCGCTGGTTATGATGCCTGCCTTGCCGCCGATCACCTTCCATATTTCGGAACGCCTGTGGTGGTACTGCCACGACAGGCGCTTCTCCGGCTCCACAATGAGCAGCTTGGGACTGAGCTTGTGGAAGCCGTCGAAATCGGTGATGCTCAGATGCGGGAAGAATGCGGCGATGAACTGAGGTGCCTGATCTTCGGAAACGTAATAATAACCACCCCAGGGACGCTTATCGTCCATTACGGTAATTTTAAACCCTTTGCCCTCTGCGAATTTTCTGACGTGTTCAAAAACCTGTTTTTTGGGGATAACGGCGGTAAAATTCATGGTCGGGAGATCGATTAAATGTTATTGTTTATCCGCCTTCTGCGGAACCTGTTCCGTACCGCATCAAATACGTTTTCGGCCCCGGAAAATAACACTTGAAGGGTAACCGTCCCAATATTTAAAAACGGGGCGGTAACCAATACTTAAAAACATACCAGTAACCATTTCTATATAATCATGCCGGTAACCCATTCTATAAAACCGTAGCATTAACCAATTTCTATAAAATCGACCCGGTACCTCAACGGGACATGATCACCGATAGGTCGCCAGCGCCTCTGTATCGCCCATTTCCTCAAGTATCTGTTTCAATCCGTCGAGGTTCCGCATCAGGGGCTTCCTCACATCCTCGCCTTCGGTATGGCCGATGATGCCTATTGTACCTTTGAAACCGGACTCCCTGAGGATCCGCATCATCCCCGCTTCATGGTCGCCCTTACCGATATCCATGATCTTTGGCCCCTCCTGCCGCATCCCGTTCAGATTCACCGTCCACAGCCAGGGGAGCATCATTTCAACCATGACCGGGAAGTTTTCAATCTGATGATGACCATGATGGAAGTTGTAAACCAGGCCGATATCGTCCGCGCCTGTGGCTTCGATGATCCTGATCTGGTTCTCCGGCTCTCCGAACCAGTCGCCATGATTGTAAAGGGCCATGCGGGTGAAGCCCAGTTCATTGAGCAGTTCTGCCCGTGCAGCCGGATTACGGTTTTCGGAATCAAAGGGGACGATGCACCAGGCCACCAGGTTTTGTTTCGCATATAGCATGTTAAACTCCGCTTTGTGTTCCGGGGGTTGGTTGGAACAGGAAACGATTTCCGGAAGCCCCGCCATCATCAGCAGGGTAACGTGAAGTCGAGGAGATGTTTGCAAAAAGGATGATGCTGGAATAGTAGCTTACATGTAACAGTCCACACAGCCACGAAATAACATACCGTACCTCACATCCTGAATTCATCAGGCAGGGTTACTGTTTCCCCGGTTTTTGCAGCCTCCGATGCCAGAAGCGCCCAGACCGTAGCCCGGTAACCCTGAACAAGCAGCTCTTCGGGGGCCGATCCTTCCCGGATGAACCGCACGAACGCCTCCATGGTCAGTGTGGTGTCGTCCAGATCGTATCCTTTCACGATTTCATTGCCACCGAAATTGGTGCGTACTTCCGGTATCCAGGTGGCACCGCCAATCGGAACGGTGGCGGAGGTATCCTTCATAACACTGTCGATCATCTCCTTCATGGCATCCGATACCGGTTCCTCGTCCGTGAAATAGCGGTTGGTCTCCAGTTCAGCCGTCGCTTTGCTTCCGGTAACATGGATCTGCATGCCGTAGTGATCGTTATTGTTGGTGCAGTCGAAAATGAACGACATGCCGTCGTCGAAGGTGAAGATGCCGGCGATATTGTCGTTCACCTCACTGGGCCTGGTCCAGCGCAGGTTCGATCCCCTGGCCACAACCGATACGGGCTGCGAATCCTTGATCCAGTTGGCCACCTGCAGATGGTGGGAACCGAGTTCGGTCCACAGCCCGCAGGAATACGCATCGTAGTGGCGCCAGTTGAGCCGTCGGTCCAGGTCGGGCCGGTTGGCAGGTACGTCGCGCCGCCATTCGGAGTCGCGGTGCCAGTACGCCTTCATCTGTGCGATGGCCCCCATCTCGCCCCGTTTAATACGCTCCATCAGCTCCAGGTACACAGGGTTAAACATCCGCTGGTGACCGATCTGCAGAATCCTGCCCGTCCGCTTCCGGGCATCGACCATTCTTTTGGTGTCGGCAAGGGTACGCGCCATGGCTTTTTCACAGAACACGTGCATGCCACGATCCAGGGCTTCGATCGTCATGCGGGCATGCTCGTGCAGGGGCGTGGCAATCAGTACCCCGTCCAGTTCCGATTCGTCGTACATCTTCCGGTAATCGGTATAGCCTTTGGAGTCGCTGCCGAGCAGTTCGGCCGTCCGGTGGTAATTGGGTTCATAGTCATCGCAGAACGCCGCAATATGCAGGTTGGATGTACCCTGAATCACCTGCAGCTGCTGGGCAAGATGGTAGCCGCGGTCGCCCATGCCGATGATTCCAAGCCGTACACGGTCGGAGGCACCCCTGCCGGTGGCCGGCTGGTTAAAGACCCCGATCCAGGGCATGGATTGTACCATGGTTGCCGATCCGGCCAGAATGGTCATCTGTTTCAGAAACGATCGTCTGTCAATCATAATCTTTACTATAAAAATTGGATATATTCAGACCCGCATGCAGCTCCGGATTTACCAGCAGCGCCGTCGAAAGGATCTCGGCATGCAGCGGATCCTCATCGACCACCGCTACCAGCCGCCGGCACGGTACCGGACCGGAGGACGCCGGGTCGTATATATGATGATGGGGTTCGGGGGTTAATGGCTTTACATCCGGTGTGTTCTGCTGAACATCCTTCGCGGTTGGTTGTACTTCCGGCACGTTCTGCCGGCTTTTGCCAACCGGATTCCTGCGGTTCCTGATCGTGGCCGATACCGACATGGATGCATCCTGCAGGGCGAAAGCGGCGAGGGTTGTACCCGGATGTTCAGGATCGCGCGGACCAACCCGCCAGGGCTCACCGGACGTATGGGTACCGATGGCAAGTATGGCACTGTCGCCAAAGTTCAGAAATCCTCTGGTCACGCCGAACGACTGCAGCATTTTCTGTATGCGCTGAAGCGCGTAGCCCTTCCCGAATCCGCCGAAATTCAGTTTCACGGCCTCATCACTGAAGGTTACAGTTCGATCAGCGGGGTTGATATGTACCGAATCCATCCTGCCGAAGGCCACATCAAACGCGCCTGAGGTCTGGTCATAATACGTTTTACAGGTCAACAGTACCTGCAACGTCTCCCGGCACACAGGTACCGGTGCTTTGCAGGCCATCGTGTTGAGTATGGATATTTCACTTTCGGGGCGGTACACACTCAGCAGCGCCTCGATGCGTTCGGTTTCGTTCTGCATCATTCTGAGCAGCATCGATCCCCGTTCATGGTCTGTGAAGGGCAGCAGAACCTCCATACGGGTTCCCATGGCGTAGAACCCTGCACTGAACACTTTTGGTCTGTCAATAATGGAACACATCGTCGCCGGCCATAACTTCGTGGGTATTCGGATCGAAGGTAACAAATTTTTGAGTTCCGGGTGCAGCTATAATTCCATGTCTGATCTCTATGGTTGCCGCCGTCAGAAATGCAATTGTTCCAACCTTGCGGTCACGGACCATAACCCGGGGCAAGATCCGATGCCGGCGACCGGTACTGTTCCGGGTTCTCCGTAATGATCCGTACCGAACGGAAGGCGATATCTATTCCGGTAAGGCCCGGATCATTTATCGAATGTACCTGCAGGGCAATGAAGCCTTCGGACGTTTCGCTGTCGAGCACGTTGGCGGCCTCCACGCCATTGATCCATGTGCGGATCGACGGCCCCAGGGCTTCCACGCGGATAGTGTTCCAGTCTCCCGGCCTGAAGGCTTCCCGGCCAGCCCTGTTTTCGGCAAGCGGATACATCCACCCGCGGCGGCCTTCATCGTAAATGCCGGCACTCCATGCCCGGTCCGACGGATCAATTTCGACCTGGTAGCCGTACACCCGGCCCATCTGATCTACCTCACTGCGTATCTGAATGCCCGAATTCAGAAGCGGATCAACCAAAAACTCAACCTCAAGAATGAAGTCGCTGTAGGTATCGAGGGTGGCCAGAAAACTGTTTGGCGAATCGGGTACCGCCACGCCGTACAGGATGCCATCCTCCACGTAGTAGTCGGCCGTGCCGCCGTACTGTACCCAGCCATCGAGATCGGTGCCGTTAAATAATGGAGTCCATTGGGCATGGGATGGAGTACACAGGGTGTGCATGATTAACTGCATCACGAGTAGTACCGGAATCAGAACTGTTTTCTTCATAAATCCGCCAGCTTTTATGGTTCAGAATTGTTCGACAGTTCCTGCAATATATCTGAATCCGTTAAAAATGGTACAACCCGATTTTAAGGGGTATTACCCCTGCTACCAAGTCGGGCAAATATCCCCGGCAACCCATTTTTGGTACCATCCGGATTAAAACATAATCAGCATATTCACTCCTGTTCATATGCAGGTCCGATTTAAAAAAAAGAAACATTCACTTTTTTGTACATACAATGTATTGACAAACAACAGGGTCTTTTGTAGATTCAAATATGAAATTCAGTTGGAGTATTCAAAAAAATGAACAACTTAAATCCGAAAGAGGAATTTCATTTGAACGAATTTGTGTGGCCATTGAACAGGGTCACATACTGGACATACTTCAACATACCAACAGACGACTGTATTCGCATCAAAAATTATACGTTATTGAAATCGATGGCTATGCCTGGGTTGTGCCATTCATTGATGATGAAGAAAATCAATCCAGAATACTGATCACCGCATTCCCCAGCAGGAAATTCCAGAAGTTTTACCTGGAGGATAACTCATGAAAACATTCAAACCGGATTCGGACGAACAAAAACTTATCGACAGCATCGATCGGGATGAGTGGAAATCTGTTAGAAATCTCGATGAAGAGATTCATAAAGCCCGGCAAATCGCCCGGCAGACGGTGGCAAAAGACGAGAAAATAACCATCCGGATCTCCGGTCGTGACCTCGAACTGCTGAAAACCATGGCCATGGATGAAGGCCTGCCCTACCAGACAATGGTCACCTCTGTACTGCACAAGTACGTAACAGGCAAATTGAAAGAGTGAGGGATTACATCCCTAATTTAATTACCGACATCTGTGCAGGCGCGTTGTAACGAACGGGTGAGAGCGTGAAGCCCAGTCCGCTGTTCACATTCAGCAGCATGTCGCCCAGCATCCAGTGGCCCTTCACATACCGGGTCTCTTCGCGTACTGCCGTAGCCTGATAAAAGAAAACCGGAATGCGGATTTGTCCGCCATGCGTATGAGCTCCGAGAAGCAGGTGTATACCGCTTTTTTCTGACAGCTCAATAAGCCGGTCGGATGCCTGGTGGCTAAAGAGGATGTTCAGGGATCCCCCAGCACGGCAAAGGTGCCATACGTGGACCTGATCCCGGCGAGCCGGATCAGAGCCCGATTGTCAACAAAATCGGACCCAACCCCACACACGGCGACCGGATGCCCCAGGGCGGTCCCTATCTTAGTGATGACCAGATAAACCTGATCCGGCAGTGGATTACCGAAGGTGCCCTTGAAACACCGGCTACAAACCTGGCAGAAAACGGTGGCCTCCCCGGCCGTTTCGAACTGCTGGGCAACTTCCCGAACCCGTTCAACCCTGCTACAAACATCCGGTTTACCCTGCCTGCTCAGGCAGGATGGAATATTACGGACTACTCGGCGGGTGGCAGGTTCGTGCTATCTGAATCGGGACGCTCACATGGCGGGGTTATAACGGTTCCGGTCAGCCTGGAAACAGTGAGCTCAGGCATGTACTTATATGTTGTGGAAATGATCGAAGGCGGACCAACACGGGAGCGGCTGACAGGCAGCATGCTTCTTGTGAAATAGATCCGTTCTGAACAGGAACCGTTTCTGCCAGCTTATAAGCAAGGTCACAGGTACGCAAGCGTATCAGGGAGATAGCAGCAATCATATTATGAGCCGCTCCCAAGCGCTTCAAGGTATTTATACCCGCTTCCGGTGTTGAAAAGCACGATCCGCTCGTTGCTGTCCACCAGACCTTTTTCCTTCATCTGCATCAGGGCGGCCAGAACCGCCCCGCCCTCGGGAGCGGGGAAAATGCCGGTATAGGCCGCCATCCGGTGCGAAGCTTCGATCATGGCCTCGTCGGTAACCGCGATCGCCGTGCCGCCGCTTTCTCGCACCGCTTTCAGGATGAGGAAATCGCCCACGGCGCCCGGTACCCGGAGCCCGGATGCCGATGTATGCGCCCCTTCCCAGAACCGGGCGTGTTCGGTGCCCTCCTCAAAGGCACGGACCATCGGGGCGCACCCGGCAGCCTGAACAGTGACCATGCGCGGGCGTTTGCTGCCAATCCACCCCAGCTGCTCCATCTCGTCGAAGGCCTTCCACATGCCGATGAGGCCGGTGCCTCCGCCGGTCGGATAGAGGATCACATCCGGCAGTTCAAACCCGAGCTGCTCGGCAATCTCATAACCCAGGGTTTTTTTGCCCTCCAGCCGGTACGGCTCCTTGAGGGTGGACACATCAAACCATCCCTCCTGTTCCTTGCGCGATGCCACGATTTTACCACAGTCGCTGATCAGTCCGTCGACCAGTTCCACATGCGCCCCGAATGACCGGCACTCGATCACGAATGCAGACGGTGTATCGGCGGGCATAAAGACGAACGACTCGCCACCGCCTGCCGCAACATAAGCCGACATGGCCCCGGCTGCATTTCCGGCCGACGGGATAGCAAACCGGGTGGCACCGCGCTCAAAGGCCGCATTCACTGCTGCCGCCAGTCCACGGGCCTTGAACGATCCCGTCGGGTTCACCGATTCGTCCTTGATCATGAGGTTCGGGAACCCGGTCTGTTTACCCAGCCGCGGGGCACAGTGCAGTGGGGTACCCCCCTCCCCCAGAAACAGTATGCGTTCGGCATTGCGTACAGGAAGCACCTCCCTGTAGCGCCACATGTTCCATTGCCGGGTCTTCAGGCTCTCTTTGGTGAGAGAGCGGGATGCCGCCTCAAGATCGTACCGGGCAAGCAGCGGGACCCCGGCCGCCGACAGGTTCTGAAGTTCCCCGGCGTCATAGGTTTTGCCTGTTTTGGAGCATTCAAGGTGGGTGAGGCGGGAGTGTGATTTCATTTAAAAATATCCTGGTTTGTGTTGGGGAAAAATTGCCCATCTGCCGGGCAAAAAGACCGGGCAGAACTACTGATCAGGCTCCTGAAGAAAACCGGGAATCCCGCAACAATAAGTACACATCTGCAGTGGTCCGAGCAACGGTTAAGTATACGCATTGGTTTTCAAAAATATGCCCTCTTCAGTAACATTGCCGGCAACAATGCGTACTACGACCTGTTCATCTGAAATTATTTTTATACCGACAGCCATGCAAAAAATTATCATCACCTCTCTGATCATCATTGCGTTCAGCCTCATCCAAATTTCAGAACTTACTGCCCGCCAAAACGATGATCTGCTCTACCGAAAGGTTCGTGTAACACTGGTACCCGGCCTTAGTACCAACGGAATCAATGCATATCAACACGACGCCAAATACTCCCTGAACATCATCGCCGGATATCACGGCGGGCTCGAAGGGTATGAAGTGGGCCTTGTGAACATCAACCGGAAATTCGCACGCGGATTTCAGTTGGGCGGGCTGCAACTGGCCGGGTTTGCGAACTACGCCGGCACTGAGCTCAGCGGGCTGCAGGCGGCCGGATGGAAGGGTTCTTCGTTTCCGGCTTAACCAACATTACCGGCCGCAGCTTCGAAGGCTTCGCCATTACCGGATTTGGCAACATCAGCAGCCGCTCGATGGGGGGTATTATGATCGCAGGTTCCGAATGTCG
>JBLRWO010000061.1:0-5001 GCA_047921215.1 Cyclonatronaceae bacterium
AAAGTTCGAGGAACAGGGCCCTGAGTGTATCGGGTGAATTGTTCGCATAGCTGATCTTCGCCGATCCCGAAACAGTTTTGGTATCGGGATGCAGCCGGGCATGAATATCGTAGGTTGCATATTGCTGCCAGTAACCGGGTCCCGGTGTACCCGACAGTGTACGCGTACCCCTGCGCACCGCATCCTGATAACCAGCAGGGATGTCGATCGTGTTGGGCAGATCCCGTTCAATCTGAACAGGCACGGTTATGACTTCCCTTTCCTGTTCAATTTGTTCAGGCTGCTGGGTAACACAGGCTGTGCATACGAGGAACAGTGAAGCTGTAACTAAAATGCGAATTGCTGAAATGTTTGATAAAATCATGATAATCGGGTGCTGTAATATGAAATTTGAATTTCCTGGAACTGTGGTAGATACCACGATTACAGCATGATGTCAATAATTTCATGCCCACATTAATCATTCAATTACCAGCAAAATATCCGGATCTCAGTCATTTAAAAAAAACATCTTAGTTTTTCCACATTCACGCATTCAAGGCCCGAAACTTCGCAGTTCAAATGTTCTATTGTTCACTTGTTCACTTGTTCAACTGTTCTGAATCTCTATTTCACAAACATCATTTTGCCGGTACTCCTGAACAACAGTCCGTCGGTTCCGTTAACCCTGAGTTCGTACAGATATGTACCACTTGCTAGCCTGCGCATGTCAAGTTCCTGATGATACCGGCCCATATCGCGGTAACCAGGCTTTAGCAGCATTACCCTTCTGCCAAGCACATCATAGAGCGTAATGCTCACCTCTCCGCCCTGCTGCATAGTATAGGGTATGATGGTGACCGGATTGAACGGGTTGGGGTAGTTCGCACCCAGCGACCATGTCAGGGGGTGTTCCCCGGAATCATCTATTGACGTTGGCGTAACTACCTCGGTAGTGACTAATGATGGCTGTATGAATTCCGCATTGCCCACCTTGTCGCTGGCAAGTGCATAAAATGACCACGATCCGTCACGTACCGGTATCCGCGCAAAACTGGTATCGGAGATGCCCACCTGGGTGAACCCGCCACCATTCCGTGACCCGAACACCACCACATTATCCACACCGGATCCGTTGAATCTGTCATCGCTGTTAAAGTGAATGATCAGGGTATCGGTAACTACACGCTCTGGTAATGCTTCCATCACTGTTACCGGCGGCAGATTGTCGAGAATATTTATATGGGTATTCGTCATGATGGGTGGATTCAGATCGAATACGATGGTGGCCCTGTTTTCAAACACGGTGCCACTCTCCTGCCCGGGATAGGCATCCACTGAAAAAGCCACCCAACCCTCGCCCTCGGGGGGATTTACATTGGGCACGAGTTCGATGCCGACAATCTCCCAGCGAAGGATGTTGCCGGTTCGGGTAAATTCAAAGCCGGGATGGCTCTCACCTTCCAGAACCACTGTCTCGGGATCAAACACCGCCGACAGGGTGTCTGTGATTACAACCCTGTATGCCGGAGCCGTGGCTTCCTCCAGGTTTTCAAAATCGATGCGGTAGTAGAAACGGCCGGTTTCTGCCAGGTATTCACCGGTACCACCACCGATGGGGCCTACCTTTTGGTTGGGATCCCACGAAAAGACCGGTTCCAGGTCTCTGTTCGCTCCCCGGCGGTCCGGTTGTGGAAACGGCGGAAGCGGTTCATCAGGATCACAATCGATGGGCTGGTATATACTGCGACCGGAATTTTGTTCATACCGGTCAAAACCGTTGGATACTGCCTTGCCAACATCATGCACATGGCTTACCACGCCGGCTTTACTCATACCCCCTTTGATATTTTTGAAGGACCCGTCAGTCAGGGCGTCACCCGCATTATTGGCTACCGACAGGTAGGGTGCTTCCGAACTGCCAAACGGGTTCCATTGGGCATCCGTCTTGTCGAAAGCCGTTCGCATTTTATCCTGAAAGGACGACCTGTCGGAACACGGGTCAGCAATCACTTCCTCCATTCCATTCAGAACAATATCCTTGATATAGTCTTTAAATAGTCCCACAACTACCGTACCCGCTAAAAAACCGAGGGGCACAGCAGCTATTTCGTCGCCACCGCCAACAATAATACCCGTGGGTACAGCCTGCAGGACCAGACGGATCCGCCGTACCTCGCCAGGTCCGAGAGGCGGCGCGTAGAGCAGGGCTTCGGTACTGTCGCGATCGAAAGCAAAATCGTCAATACCCATCCTGATGTCATTAACAGGGGCTCCGTTTTTCCCCAGTGGTATGATTTCATCAATGTAAACGCCACCACCTGTATTTATTTCGATCAATGCATCGGAAGTGGGGCTGCTCCCGGCATTGTAATAGGTGAGTGTGGCTTCATGCGGAGGACCACCAACACGGATCTGAGGTGCAGTATTGATATACATACCCACCGACGGTCGTATGGAGTAGGGATCCCCCGTACTCAGTACGTAGTCGCCGTAACCGGGAGGATTCACAATAGTCACTGATCCCAGACCGAAAACCTCTAGGCCAAAAATATCACGGGTTGTGTTGTTCTGATCGGAGATTTGAATCCATGACGCTCCCCCATCGGCCGAGTAGAATACCTCCAGGGCTTCCGGAATATCGCTACCCATTTCACCCACCGTAAATTCAAAGGTAATCTGTCTGATGGTTACCTCATCGGGTCCGTCGACGGGTTCAAAACGGAACCAGCGCCGGTTTGCAAGTGCGAAGGAAGCAGGCACCTGTTTACCGTAACTGATGATCCGGGCATGGATTTCGTCCTCAGCCAGAATGTTCATACCATAACCGGTAATACCAAAGTCCTCATCCTCAGCAATAACCTGTCCTCTGTTATCCATATAATCGAAGACTTCCAGGATAAGGCTCGCGAAATAATTGGAATAAAGGCGCGCGTTGTTGGTCACTATGAGTCTTGCCGTATCATCGAAACTGAAGGGAACCGGTATGTAGTTATCACCAATCAGTTCCAGATCCGGGGCCCGGCCGAGCAGGATAACCTCTGATGATCTCAGGTCGATCGTTCTCGGGTTTTCACCAAAGGTTTCGACAATCCCTTTCCAGGTGCCACGGTTTATAATATTTCCGTACAGCTCCATCTCGATAAGCTGCACATCAGTCAGTGTTTCGGTAGTTGCAATGGTTCCGTTGTTTTCAATAAGGCCCAATACACCGACAAAAAACTGATCGTCTTCAAAGATGTGAGTAATTTCGCCGTTATTGAGCAGATTGTGATAAACGGCAAGCCTCGCATTATTCAGGCCCCGCAATTCCGCACTCTCTTCCACAACAAGCCGGCCCGCCCGCCTTTGCTCATTCCCGGAGAGCGTGACAAGGGTGCCCGTGCTGATCAATACCGTATCGTTACGGGCAGGAACACGTCCTGCATCCCATGTCGCCGGATCATCCCAACTGCCACCCGTACCGGTACTGCGGATGAGGGCAGGATCGGGTTCATCACCGGCAAGCGTCTCATTTTCAGTGAACCGGAGATCCGGGTCTGCTGGAGGGATAATCATCCCCTCCGGTACCTGAACAGGAGATAAATTCTGCGCCGATGTATAAACCGGTACACAAAGAATAAATGCTGTAATCAAATACAGGCAGACAGCTGCCAATAAGGAATGTGTTACGGCTCTCATAGGATATTTAGAATTGAGGAACTGATTTTCTGATTCAGTAGGTCTGCTATCGTTCAGACAATGATGTATATCGATAAATACACCCGTAGCAGCTCACGAAAATTGAAATAACTAGTGAGAGATTTTTAACAATGTTATCAGGGGACTGGCTTAAATTATGGCTGCAACTGTGGCTCCCGGCATGTTATTCGGTACAGGATGAAACGCCATACACATGAACCAACTGGCTTCCCTGAATAAACCACGGTTAATCCCTGCCGAACGGTATTGTAATACCAAGCCATGGTATGCCGATCAACCCGTCCGCATCATCTGTTGGACGTATCAGACCAAAATCAACGGCGAGATTTTCCGGTGCATACCGGATGCCAAACGACAACAAACCATAGGTTTCACTGTCGGCTGAAAAGAAATGGTTTTCGGTCAGCAGATAGGTTCTCCTGGCTACACGCAGCATCCCGCTGATGTTCACAAAGGGTGTGTTCGACCAGTCACTGCCGGCATAACCGTATCCCAGACCAAGCGAAAGGTTTTTGTCGCTGTTGCCAACGGTCGCCACACCGTAGGCAAATCCCAGACTCTCCGAATTCGCACCAATCAGACCGCCGAATAACCCTCCGGCCGCCAGATTAAAATTATCAGAACCAACAGGAAAGGAAACTTTCGGCATAATCCAGACAGGTGAAGTATCCGATTAACATTCAGTGAAAGAAAAACTGGTATTCAATCAACAGGCCATGGAAGGCCTACGTTACTCAATTATTTCATGATTTGTAAATATTTGAGATTCAGGAAACACACACGTATAATCGCCGGACCACCCGAAGTCCGGCGATTTAATTTCCACACATATTTTTCCCAATGGCACCTTTTAAGGCCTTGCAGATATTAATACCAGTATCAACACCATCAGTTATTTACGATCCACCCGAAGGCTGAACGGTCCTTTGGCCCTTTCAAGAACTGTCGGGCTGGATCCGGCCGGATCGACTTCTATGATCCAGGAATCAGTTACTGTGATTTCAAAATCTGTTACCGAGCGGGACCTCACGCTGTTAGTTGTCGTGGTATTTATCCTGCCCGGCAATTCATAGAACATATTGCCCCCCAGTTCACCGACCCGAAAGCGAACAGCAAGATCACCGGATGTATGTTCGATCAGGAAATCATACAGTTCGGACTGAGTACCGTTGAACCGGTAATAGCGTTTTTCGCCAAGAATTGATATCGTTTCATTTACGGATACCTGATTATTGGTAAAAACCAGATCGGCCGGCACAGCGATCGAGGCCAGGCCCAGCAGATAGGCACCCCCGGCGTCCTGGCGCCCGTCGAGGTGGA
>JBLRWO010000061.1:5098-14202 GCA_047921215.1 Cyclonatronaceae bacterium
GTAGGTGCCGTCGGCCGGCAGCGTGAACACCCCGGTCTGGTCGAAGCCGGTGCTCGAATTGCCGAATATCGACCCCCGGTTCACCTGCTCACCCGCCTCGTCGTAGATCAGCAGGTCGATCGTGCCCGTTCCGCCCAGGCGAAGCTCCGCAATATTCAGATGATCGCCCGCGCTGCCGGCGAAGCTGAACAGCTGGATTTCATAGGGCACCAGCTCTCGCTCCGCCTCGCTGTCGTAGCTAATCGCCGTGGCCGGCTCAGGGGTGTACAGGCCCAGGCGGTAGGCTCCCTTCGCCCGCTCCAGTACGTTCGAACTGTTGCCCGCCGGGTCCACCTCGATGATCCACTCCCCGCTTGCGTTCAGCCGCCAGGTGTTGATCGAATTCTCCCGGTTGCTCTGCGTGGTTGTGGCGCTGCGCCGCGAGGCTCGGGAGTAGAAGGCCTGTTCGCCCGGGGCCCGAAGGTCGATGCGGCCCGTGAGCGTGCCCTCGTCGTGGCTCAGCGCCACGTTCACCAGGTCGCCCTCACTGCCCGTGAACCGGTAGAAGTACCGCTTGCCCAGCACATCCACGCTGCCCGAGGCCTCCACCACCGGCGGGGCCACCGCCAGATCGGCCGGCACAGCGATCGAGGCCAGGCCCAGCAGATAGGCACCCCCGGCGTCCTGGCGCCCGTCGAGGTGGATGGTGTAGGTGCCGTCGGCCGGCAGCGTGAACACCCCGGTCTGGTCGAAGCCGGTGCTCGAATTGCCGAATATCGACCCCCGGGCTACCCTTATCCCCTGGTCATTCAAAACCTCCAGGTCGAATGTACCATCACCACCAGTCCTTATTGTGGCTATGTTAAAATGGTCTCCTTCTGATGCTTCAAATGCAAATATTCCGAACTCGCCGGCGTCAAATTCTCCGGCGGTATCCTCGTCTACCGCAATGATTTCTATACCCGCCAGGAAAATGGTCACAAGTCCCGGATCGGGAGAGAGTCCGGCTATATCGACCCTGTATGTTCCGCTTTCAGTTACTTTGAATGCACCGGGCGCAGGTGTGGCTGCACTGAAGCGGCCGGTGGTTACAGCTGAGCCTTCGGGTGAATATATCGTAACCCTGCCGTCAACATCAGAGCCCTCTGCGGCCATGACCCGGAGTTCCAGGATTTCATCAGCAAGAGCTTCAAAGGTATAGGTCAGAACAGACCCTGGCGGGTTTATCAGACCTGTGAGGATCGAATTGCGTTCAATTTCGCCTTCCGGGTCTACATCCACCGGCTCGAGTTCGATCTCAAGTTCATGCTCACCAAAGGGTTCTGCTACAAAATTGGATGTTCCCCTGAGCAAACCGTTATTGGCGGTAGCAATATATTCAAATTCGAATCCGGGGGGGATAAACAGCGGATTAGATCCCCCGGGAGAAACGATTGCACTCGGCGCACTTCTTGGAAATCCCCTTGGCGGAATAGCCCTGAGCAGTATATTGGTGTAGATTTCACTGAAAATATCGGACTGGATATCACCTCCCCATTGTCCCCCTTTAATTTCATCACCAACATTGGTGGGGGAACCCTTCAGCCGGAACCTGAAACGCATTTGGGCCGAATCGAAAGCGATATCGCAATTCCACCAACCGGTACGGGTTACAGGCGCGCGGAAAAGCGGTCTTGCCCCGGGGTTATCCGGGTCTGTCTCGACAGTTCCGGAGCCCTCTTCGGACCATACACCGGTAATCGGATCAAGGAACCAGAGAGGGAATTCGTCTCCGGGCTGAATGGGTGTCCCATCCAGATTTAACTCTGCGAATACCGGTATGAGGACCTCTGCAATCGTCCCTGAAGCGAAGTCGACTTCTTCCCCGTTTTGTTCAATTACAAATTCAGCCACACCCAGGGTGGCAATGTCTACCCGGACACCACCTGATACGGCCTCGAACGAGCCTGGAAACGTTTCGATTTCATCACTGTCGGTATCGATGGGGGTGATGAATACATCAACGGGCCCGGTTACGGGGTTGCCATTGCGATCGACCAGGGAATTCGGTGGGATAATGATTTCAGCGCCGTCCCTGCCGGTTGCTGATCCCCCTTCTTCGGCACTGGCGATTGTGATGGCATCATCCCGCTTTTTCAGGATAACTTCGATGTAACCCAGTTCGACCTCGTCTGGCAGGAACGTACGGTAAGACTGGGCAACGTAACCCGCTTTTGTGAACAGGAAAGCCTGCTCAAGGCCTGTCGGCACATCACTGAGATAAAAACGGCCGTTCTCGTCGGTCAGGTCATCGATCATTTCATCCGAACCCAGCCTTACACGGACATCCGCCAGTGGCAAACCATGATCATCGACTATAATCCCTGTAACGCCGACCAGCCCTTCCGGCTGACCCGGAGGTGCTTTTGAAACAGCAATGGTGATGGTGGTATCTCTGGATGCAATCTCTATCTGCTGCTGGATTTCATCGTAGGTACCCTGGGGTGTGGTTACAAAGTACAGACCTGACCTGAGGGTAATCTCCTGATTGGAGGGGAAGGTGTCCTGAAAATTATCTGATTCGACGGTAACATTCAGCGATACCGGTTCTTCATCTTCACTGTCGATCACATTAAACCGAACGGTGTTATTCCGGTCAATTCCAAGGGTAAGTGTTGTATCTGCGGCAAATGTGGCGTTGAAATCAAGGTTATCGTACGGATCTTTCGATAACCTGAGCGTGAAGATGCCATCACCTGATAATACCCCCACCGGAGCCTGTTTCAGCCTGCTTCCTTGCTGTATACTAAAAAGCGGTCCGGAGCTATTGCCGAGGCTGTTACCGACTTTGAGCATTTTTACTGTCCGTACCTCCTGGCCCTGAATCCTCAGGAAATACATACCATGCGAGAGGTGTCCCAGAGAAAAATTCATCGTGTAAACACCTTCGTTCAGCTGCATCTGCATGGTGGCAACCCTTTGTCCCAGCATATTGAACACATCGGCAGATACCGCCTGCGGACCGGGAAGGGCTATATCCACCCGTGTCTGATCGCGGAACGGATTCGGGTAATTGTCACCGATCTCAAAAGTGGCCGGCAGCAAGGGCTGTGAACCGGAACTGGTGGGCGTGTAGAACAACAGCGTTTTACCCTGCTCATCGGTATAACCGGATGAGAACACTGAACCATCCTGCAAAAGGGTTACCCTGACTGAATCTACGGGGCTTCCCGTATAACTATCTACCACTTCAAGACTAATTTCTACCCTTTCGCTCTGCCTGGCATCGGCATGCTCGATAAAAAGAGTAGCAGCCATCACTAAATAAAGAAAGAAAAAGGGTAACGAATTGTTAACAGATTTCATAGACTGGAGGATTTTTAAACTGATAATTAATTCAGGTATCCGGGTTATCATGTCACTACACTTAACTCACGAAATTTTAACCCGTGATATATTACTTAATTATCGTTTTTTCATGATAAACCAGCTCAAGCCAAATAATTAGAATTTTTTATACCCGAGTAATTAATATTATAAACTATTGTTATTATATGGATTAATTGATCATAAATATTTTCCTTAAAACAAAAATACTTTATAATATTTGTTGTTTTTTATATCGCATTTCCTGACAAATTAATTATTGTAGATAATGTTGATTCCAGTTCCATCGCAGGAGATAAAATTGGGTACATTTTTTATTTTCCGGTGAACAATCATAATCCTGTCAGTCTTTCCGGTTTACACCCAATAACGTACCCAGATTATTCCCCGCTAATGACCTTTATTGAAGGCCTGTCTTACAACTGGTTTCTGCTCTATTATTTCAGCCTGTCGCTGCTGATGCTGATACTGGGAATAGCATGGCTCGTCAAACCGGGCACTTTCTCCGGTTATCTGCTTATAAGTGCACGCCAGGAAAAACGGCCATCAGCGCTTGTAACCATGCTGCGCTATTTTGCCCTTTTCACACTTCTCTCCCTGTTTTTCTCCTTCTTCCCGTTTGAATGGGCTGAGCTGATGTTCTCACTCTGTTGTTTCGGCATCGTTTATCTTGGCGGATCATACCTGCTGCGCTGGGAGGTTATTCGCGTCATCATTGTCGAAAAAAAGTCTGAAATTAACCGTGTGATCCGCAGGCTGGGTGCCACCATGCTGGCAGTGAGCCTTCTTATTTTTATGTTGTGCCTGTATCATATCGACCGGGGGTTGTAAACCCGGGCGGCTGAAAACAGTATGGTACACAAGATATCAGAACGGCAAACATCTTTACAGCACGAAGCAGACTTTCATGATGAAGATCGAAAAATCGGGATGGCAGGGTTTCAGGCTGCCGGCGGTGGGTGTTGCACTTGACGCGGCCGGCCGGCACAGCGACCATGTGTTCATCTCGCATGCCCATGCCGACCATGTACCCCGCGACCGGAAGATCAGCGTTTACTGCAGCGCTGCCACCGCCGAGCTGATGCGGGTTCGGGGATTTACCGGCGAGGCGACCATCCTCGAATTCCTGGCTCCGGTTGCACTTCCCCGCTGCCGGGTTACACTCTACCCGGCGGGTCACATCCTCGGATCATCAATGATTTTCGTTGAAACGGATGAGGGCAGCATTCTTTACACCGGTGATTTCCGAACACCGCCATCCCCGACCACCGAGGGGTTTGAATCTCCCCCACAGGCCGATTTTCTGATAACCGAAGCCACTTTCAGCCTGCCCGTATATCGCTGGAAATCACATGACGAACTTTTCGGCGAGATACGCAATTTCGCTGCGGAAACCCTTGCCGCGGATGAGACCCCTGTATTTCTCGCCTACAATCTCGGCAAGGCGCAGGAGGTGATGCACGCACTGGCCCCGGCAGTTGAACGCATCATGATTCACGGGGCCGGATACGGCCTTAGCCAGGTATATACCAGATTCGGCTATGACCTGGGCCGATATGAAGCCTACAACAGGGAAACCCTGGCTGGAAGCGTACTCATAACACCGGGATCTACGGCGGATTCGGCCATGCTCAATAACATCCGCCGAAAAAGAGTCGCCTATTGTTCCGGCTGGGCCAGTAACGACGCCAGGCGTGTGCAGCTCAACGTTGATGCCATGATCCCGATCAGCGATCATGCCGATTTTTTTGAACTGATTGCCTTCTGTAAACGGCTGCAGCCACGACATGTTTACATCACCCACACCCCGAACCCGGACGTGGTAATGCACTACCTATCGAAGGAGGGCATCAGTTCATCGGGACTAACATCGGAGGGTAAGGCAGATGAGTGAAAACGCCGGCATCAGCCATCCATCCGCAGAGCCTGTTAAGGCTGCCAGCTTCCATCGGTTTTGCATAACAGTTGAAAGGGTTTATCACACCCGGAGCACCGTTTCCAGGATTGGCCAGTTTGCCGCATACCTCAAAGATCTGCCTGACAGCGCAGACGTGGATCTTGCATGCCGTTTTGCCGGAGAGGGGGCGTTCCCGGCCGTATCCGGCCGGCGGGCATCGGTCGGGCACCGTACGGTCGGAGTATGTGCGGCCGGCTTCTGTGGCATCGACTACGATCTCGTTTTCAAACCCTGCCGTACCGCAACCGGGAGCTCTTCAGAAACTATCGAAAGGCTGATGGCGAACCTCGATCAGGTTCGGGAGAAACAGCGTCCCGCCGTGCTCACCTTACGGCAGATTCAGACTGAGTATGAACGCCTGGAAACGGCCCGCAGCCGCGAAGCTAAACAGGAGCTGCTGCAGGAAATCTGGACCCGGTTGTCGCCACTGGAAGTCAAATATTTTATCCGCATCCTCGGTCAGGGATCGCTGCGAATCGGCTTCGAAGCCCGCAGCATCTTATCGGCGGTGGCATCGGCCTTCGGCGCCGATCCCGAACAGGTACGCTTTGTGCACATGATTACCGGGAGCCTTGGCCAAACCGCCGTGCTGGCCCGTGATGGCCGGCTCGATGAGGCGGGGTTCCGTCTGTTCCACCCCCTGTCGTTCATGCTGGCAACACCGGCCGACAGTGCCAGCATCGAAAACCTGCCCGACTACATCGCGGAAGAAAAATTTGACGGTATGCGCTGCCAGGTGCATATCGAAGGCGACAGGGCGGGGCTCTACTCCCGCGACCTGAACGACGTCAGTGCATCATTTCCGGAAGTGATCCGGTTTTTCAATGACAGAAAGATGCCGGCCACGGTGCTGGATGGTGAATTATGTGTATTCCGGAACAACACCATACAGCCATTTCAGCATCTGCAAAAACGCATGGGCCTGAAGAAACCCTCAAAAAAGGTACTTGATACCTGCCCGGTCATCTTCATCGGGTACGATGTGATGTACACCGGAGGCCGGCCCGTCTTTGAATATCCGATGGAAGAACGACGGAGCCTTCTTGCAGGCCTGAGCTCGGAGTATGGCATTAATATTACACGGCAATACGATATCAGGGATACAGCCGATGTTGAAAAACTGTTCGGGCAGGCACTGACAAGGGGCAACGAAGGGCTCATGCTCAAGCGCAGGGGCAGTCCATACGAATACGGTCAGCGAAAAAAATCGTGGCTTAAGATCAAAAAACCGGGTGGCTCTATCGATACCGTAATCATGTATGCCACAGCCGGTAGCGGCAGGCGGGGTGGCACTTATTCCGATTTCACACTGGGTGTCTCCGTAAGGGATGATGAGCGCTACGAAGAGGAATTCATCCCCATCGGCAAAGCCTACGGCGGTTACACCAATGATGAGCTGAAGCGGCTGAATGAAGCGATAAAACCACTGATTGCCGATAAATTCGGCCCCACCCTTTCACTGCTGCCCGGAATTGTGGTAGAAGTGGAATTCGATACCATACAACTAAACAAGCGTACCAAAGCCGGGTACACGCTTCGACTGCCCCGCTTCAGGGCGATCCGCTGGGATCTTGGTCCTGCTGATGCCGATACCCTGATGGATGTCGAAGAGCTTTATGTAAAGCTTGTAAATAGCGGAAGGCTCACCCAGAGTGAGGGTGAATCGTTCGGGGTAGCCGGGCCGGAAACAGGTAGTAGAAAAGCAACTTCATAACGAACATATTATTTCGCCCGCGGTCAACACTGTTTTTAGGATGACAAACTTGCTGCTGTTAGCAGATCGCAAACGCGTCAGCCTGAGCACGTAATTTTGCCCGTTGCGGGCAACACTGTTTGGAAGGTGACACCGTCATGGTGAGCCGGTAATTTTGCCCCTTCGGGCACCACTATTCTGGATGTGACAAGCAACTTGTCATCGGTAGCGCAGCGGAACGTAGTGGAGCGAAGTCGAACCAGATGGCCCCGTGGCAACGGGGCCGTGGATGCATAAGGGTACGATTTATCCGGTAACTCCAATAATTTCGCGGGATTTCATCCCACGACGTCCTTAATCCCTGGAATAACAAAGCTTGCCTTTTTAAAAGGCGATCCCCACCATCCACTGCTGCCTCTCTTCATAAATCACAGGGTATTCACCTCCGGAATACCGTACAAAAACGTGATTCAGATAACGAGAAGTGCCGCTCAGTTCATAGCCCAGGTCAGCGAGGTAGTAGAGACCTGATCGTTCGGTCACTCCGGCCGCCTCACCCGAAAGGCCGCTTCGCCAGTAGTAATTTACCCCGGCAGCCAGCCTCAGATTGTTGAACCACTCCGGTGTGGAGGCATACACTGACCTGAAGGTCCAGAGCGCTCCCAGATCGGTTTGACGGTAGGGTTCCCGCTTGATGCCTGCAGCATCGTATAGTTCCGACTTTACCGGTGTCTTCCAGGCATACCCTGCCTTCAGATCGGGTACGAAAAGCCACCAACCCTCGTAAAGCCCCAGGGGGCGGTAATGCAGCACGGCTGCCAGCCCGGCAATCCCCTCCTCAAACCGCTGATCGGTTTCGGCCATAGCCCGGACACCTGCAAAAAGATAACCCAGATCAAACTTCTGCAGCTCCCTCCCGGGATTCTGCATATCGAACGGGCGCTGCGACGACAGCGACACCCGCCAGCCGAAATGGACACGATTAATTCTTACCTGGATAGAAATCCGGATGGATACATAAATGCATAAATGAATGGAAACATGAAAGCATACATGGATGGTTGTCCAAGTTCATTTCCGGGTTCAATGATGAATGCATGGTATTCGATTTGTGGAAATTCATGCATAAAATCCGAGTTACATGTTCGTGAAGGTTCGTAAAACAGCCGGTCCGGCATCCGTTTTCCGGCATACCGGCGGTATCTGATATCAACTTATATCGGGCGAAAAGCGATAAATGGAATCAAGGGCAGATCCGATTGAAGCCAGGTTTTTCGTTTCGTCGCCCAGCAGACTGCTGATCTGTTCCATGGCCGACTGCTGCGTCTGCCCGTCTTCATACCTCATCCCACTGCCTTCACAAAGAGAGATGAGAAGCAGGGCCACATTCCGGCGGTCGTTCCGGAAAACTTTCGCACTTACCTGTTCCCGGTTCCACCAGGTGAACTGGCGCATCAGCAGGTCACCGGCCTCGGTGAATTTCAACTCTTTCTGCGGACTGGTCATATACCGGGTAAAAAAGCTGTATGTGAGCATGTGGAGATGGTTATTTGGCGACCATCCCGGATTTTTCCGGCTTACCGACCACGAGGTATCCGAAGCCTTCATCAGCCATTCGGCCGGTTTTTCGCCAACCGATGGCCGGGAATCCAGATAGTTCTTTTCGTGCTTTTCAGCCAGCATCTGGTCGGTATGGTAGGATATATCCATATAAACCTGGTCGTACCGGGTTATCAGCTCCTGAATCGTGTGGGTCCAGTCACTCTGTACAGGTCCATCCTTTTTCATCACACCCTGATCGGTACCACCGGCATGGGCGAAGCAGACCCTAAGGCCCGGGTGTTCTTTCAGGATTGCCCTCCAGTGTTCCGGATTACAGAACTGAACCGATTCCGCGCTCTCATGAAAACCGCCCTGATTGCAGTGCAGCAGGATCGGGAGGTCATTCTCAAGGCAGTAGCCGAAAACCCGCTTCATCCTGGATGTGGTTACGGAAACACCCAGCGACGGGTAAAGCTTGATCCCGGCGAACCCGAACTCCTCGATACCCCGGCGCATAAGCTCAAAGTAATCGTCGCGGCGGGTATTCACTGCCACAAACGGGATGAT
>JBLRWO010000062.1:0-13668 GCA_047921215.1 Cyclonatronaceae bacterium
CAAGTTATTGTGGAATGAACTTCTGTCAGGATGGAAGTCCATGTAATATGGGTAACGGTGTTTGCGGCCCGGATTGCCAAAACGGCGGTTGTCAGGGTACAGAACTCTGTGAAAACTGACCGTAAACCACGCAGGTACTCCCGCCAATTCCGGGCGTGCCTGCGTGGATAATCTCTGTATTAAGACAGGAACCAAAGATATGCATCCTGCCATGAACACCGTGAAGTACACCCTGCTGGCCATAATTGCGGTGATGTGCCTGGCATGTGGGAGAAGCTCCGAACAAGCCCCTGCGCCAGACCGCACCCCCGTCGTACAGATGGAAACCCATTTTATAATCGGCCTCGACGACCAGCCCGATGAGTACCTGTTAGGCAGGCCGGTAGCGGTTCGAGTGGATTCGACCGGTACAATGTTTATTGCCGACAGAGCCAGTAATGAAATCAAGGTATTTGACAGAAATGGGAAATTTTTGCGAACCATAGGCGGCCGTGGCCGCGGACCGGGTGAACTACTGGGAATCGAATTTCTCCATTGGACACCCGATGGCCATTTGGTTGTTATGGATCGGGGAAATTTTTTATATACAATAATCACAACAGAAGGAGACCATATCAGTTCGTATCCATACAATTTTTCCCAACAGTTTCATCCAAGAAGTATAGTTTACGGTGATGGGTATCTCATCGGTCTAATGATGCTGGATGATGATATACCGGAACTTTCACGATTTGACCGGCCGATGTTTTTTTTATATACAACAGATTTCCAGAATAGATTGGATTCCTTTGGCATATTCAGCGAAGACATAGACCTTGTTGACCTGTTCCCCCACTCTTTAATGGCATTCCATCCAGGCAGTATACACATGAATGATAGTGGTAACACTATTCGTTTTTCACCAGGTACGTACCACGGGAAAGTTTATGTTTACAGGAAAAATGAAAATGAAATCTGGAATTTGGCAGAAATACTGAAAGGTGTTGATCCGGGAGTTAAACTTTACAAAATGTATTACAATAAAGATGAATACAATCGGGACAGGGAACGCGATGTTCCTGGTGTTATTCGTATAAGAGGTATGGGTGATGAAAGTATGGGTAGAATTATGGCACGAGACGGTGGTATTTTTGCAACCTCAAGCGGTAAAACGATACAATTTTTTTCCGTTTGGGCAGAAGATCTTATCGATATAACAAATGTTGTACCATTTAAAGATCTTTTTATACAAGTATTTGACGAACAGGGCGAATTATATATTAGCGGTTATGTGACAACCTATGAAGAGAGAAATAACCTGCCTATCTATCCCGTCGTAAGTTCGATGGACAGCGAAGGCAATTTCTACATGATCGAATATATGAACGAAGTACCGGTGGTCAGAAAATTTTCGCTGGAGTTTCCGTTTATAGAGTAATGTTTCCGGTAATTCGTAGAACCCGGTTGGCAATTCGATCCGGTATTGCAGCATTGCATACAGTGCACAGGTGGTTCCGTTCTGTACCCGGTTGGTAAATCGGGTGTGGTTTTTATAAGGAATCCGTGCGGTTAGTTCGATAATTTTTAACAGGATGAATGTACACCAAAGCACTTGACTTTAAGGGGTCCAGACAGTTTATTTCTGTTGGATTTAGTACAGTAATCAATTTACCGTGCAATCGAATAGTTATGATGGTTTAGGCAATGGCTGCAGGTATCGATTGCTGATTCATATATGGAAGCGATTATTGACACTCATATGGATGCCACTTCAGAGCATCGGTCACTTCTCAATTTCCAGAAGTCACAGACCGGCGATGCAATTCATGCTGCTTTCATAATTGGGATTATCGGTTTGCGGTACCGGATACAGTGCCCCGGTCGATAGCGGGCAGAATAAATGGGGAACTAGTTATTAGTTTAGTTTCAAAAACAATGCAAAGTGACAAAGATAAAACTGCAAAAATTCCGGTTGAACTGGCTCTTGAGTTTCTGGAGCAGCATTTCGGCGACTTGAAATCAGTCGAAGAATGGGGTGAGGCAATGGGGTACACACGCTCGGCATTCTGGAAATCATTTGACCGGCACTACCGGTATTCACCCCGTCAGGCATACATTGATCAAAAGAAAAAGGTGCTGTGCCAATGGTTGAAATCTAACGGTGATACTTCCGGACGAGAGGCAGCTATAAAAATCCATCTCGGTGACGGAGATGCGCTTTATAAATTCGTGAAAAGGCATTTTAATTGTAGCGTTAGCACATTACGTGATGAAATGACGTGTGGTGCAGATCATTTCAGATGAAATTGCCTGCATGTTTTTTGCTTACGCCACGGGCCACTCTGCTAATGCCTGCACTGTCTCTGATAGATACTGCGATAACATTTCCTGACAGACCAGACAGGCGGATTGTCCGGGGCGAAACACAATGTGTGCGGATTATCCGAGTATCTTCCGTTTTCCGTATATTGCCGCGATTTCAGAAAAAAAATTCCATCAACTCAACCCTAATCATGAAGACCGGATTGTTTCTGCTCGCCTGCCTGCTGCTCATCTCCTGCAACAGGAATGAACTGGAACGCCTCACCGAACAAAACAGGATTTTGCGTTCCCAGGTATCCGACCTCCGAATCGAAATTGAAACTATGAAAACAGAAAAAGAAAAACTCGACTTCCTCTCCGGCAACCTGCGCGGTATTACCGCCACTATCGTGACCAACAAAGGGGAGATCGCCCTGGAGTTTTTCACCGACAAGGCCCCCATCCACTGTTTTAACTTCATCACCCGGGCCGAGAGCGGGTTTTACGACAACACCCAGTTCCACCGCGTTATTCCCGGGTTTATGATACAGGCCGGCGACCCGAACAGCCGCGACGGCAACAAGTTCAACAACGGGCAGGGCGGCCCCATTGCCTCCATACCCCACGAATTTAACGATACCGTTCATGAACCGGGCGTGCTCTCGATGGCCCGCGTGGGCGACAAGTCGTACGGGGCGGGTTCGCAGTTTTTCATCATGCATGCCGAGCGTAACCACCTCGACGGCGAATACACCGCGTTCGGCCGTGTTACCAGCGGTATGGATGTGGTCGATGCCATCGCAACCACCACCACACATACAGACGATCCCCGCCTGCGCGACCATCCGGTTGAACCGGTTATCATTCAGACCATCCGTGTGGGGCGCTGACCGGAAACGGGCCGGCCGGTTATGCCGGCAAACAGGCCCAACGGGCCCCGGATGCCCCTGATGGCGGGCGTAAATGCATCACTTTTGATGTGGCTGCGTTAATAACATCTTTTCCACAATCACTGATCGGGTTTTGTGATTCCCGCACATGCGTTTATATTGTACGAACCTGTAATACTTTTTCATCCAAATGCATACAGAAATTTCAGCAAGGGCTATCATTGAGTCGCTCATTTTTTCGCATCCCGAACCGCTGGATGCCGGCCTGATCGCAGATACGATCAGGGCCCGCGAAGACGGTTTTGAGCTGTCGGAAAACGAAGTGGATGAAATGATTGCCGACCTGAACCGGGATTACCTTGATACCGGGCGCGCCTTTTCCATCATTCAGATCGGCGGCGGATACACCTTTGCAACCCGCAGGGAGTTCCACCCGTGGCTGCAGTTCCTGCAGCATGAAAATGCAAACCGGAAAATGTCGCAGTCGGCCCTGGAGGTACTCTCCATCATCGCGTTCCGGCAGCCTGTAACCAAACCGGAGATCGACCATATACGCGGTGTCGATTCGGGCTATGTGGTGCGCCAGCTCCTCGAAAAAGAGCTGGTGGATGTGGCAGGGCGCAACGACACTCCCGGCAGGCCGCTGCTCTATAAAACCAACGGCACCTTCCTCAAACATTTCGGGATCAATTCCATCGACGAACTGCCCAGGCCGCGCGAAATTGAGGAAATTCTGCAGGACGACGACATGGCCCAGCACCGGCAGCTGATCCTGGAGCTGAAGGCCGAGCTGGTAGCCAACGGCGAAAACGGCAGCACGGCCGGCAACGGCACCGCCACGACCTGAACGATCCGCACATCATACTTATCGGTACATTTTGAAGAAACAAACCGGCAACAGAGGCAGGAAGAGCCCCCCGAAAACGAGTGCCTCCACACGGCAGAAACAGCTTGAAATTGAAGCGGAGGGCATTGTTCGCCTCAATAAATACATCGCCCATGCAGGGATCTGTTCACGGCGCGAGGCCGACAACCTGATCACTTCGGGCCGCGTGAAGGTGAACGGAAAAGTGGTGACCGAAATGGGCCAGAAGATCAAAACGTCGGAACGCGTTGAGGTCGACGGCCATGTGATCCGCCCGGAAGAGCACGTCTATATCCTGCTCTACAAACCCAAGGACACCATCACCACCACCAGCGACGAGCGCGACCGCAGTACCGTGATGGACCTGATCGAGGATGCAACCGGCAAACGGGTCTACCCGGTGGGGCGCCTCGACCGGAACACCACCGGCCTGCTGCTGCTCACCAACGACGGCGAGCTGGCCAACCGGCTGATGCACCCCAGCTACAATGTGCGCAAAATATACGAGGTCGTAACCACCACCCGCCTCAGCGATGAGGATATGGCCCGCATGAAGGCCGGGGTTGACCTTGAAGATGGCCCGGCTAAAGCGTACCATGTAAGCCGGATGGAAACCCATCCCAACGGAATCAAACTGTCGGTGTTCGAAGGCCGGAACCATCTTGTGCGGCGGATGATACAAGCTGTGGGCTCCGAAGTCGTTACACTGAAGCGGACCATTTACGGCGGACTTTCGCTGAAGGGAATGAGGCGCGGCCGCTGGCGCTTCCTCAAAGACCGGGAAGTGAACGAACTGAGGACCCTGGTGAAGCTTCTGGATAAAAAATCGCTTAAAAAATGAAGAGCAATTCAGTAAAGAAAGACTCGGGCAGCATTCCCTCGTCGGAGGGCCTGCCCATAGCCTACGATCTGTACACCCCTTCGCATGCCATGTATGAGCTGCCGGTAGTGCTGTTTCTGCACGGTTTCAAGGGCTTCAAAGACTGGGGCACGTTTCCCGACGCCTGCATCGAGATTGCAAGTACCGGTTACGCCGTTCTGTCCATGAATTTTTCGCTGAACGGCACCGGTGCCAATCCTTGTGAGTTTGACCGGCTCGACCTGTTTGCCCGCGAAACGCTCACGCAGGATCTTGAGGATGTGGCCAGTGTGCTCGTAGCCCTGAGAGATGGTACCATCAAGTCGTCGCTGGTAACCCTCGATCCGTACAACGTATCGGTGATCGGACATTCGCGTGGTGGCCATACAGCGGTTGTTGCCGCTTCCGAGCTCGATCAGATCACCCTGGTCGTTACCTGGGCGGCCGTCTCGAACGTGCTCAAACACTGGAGCGAGGCCCAGATTAAAGACTGGACAACCAAAGGCTATACCGAAATCCTGAACAGCCGTACCGGACAGAAAATGAGGGTCGACCGGGTGGTGTACGACGATGCCGTGGAAAATGAAAAGCGCCTGATGGCCGTTAACCGCGTGAAAGACCTGAATCTGCCCTGCTGCTTCATACATGGAACCGACGATGATGCCGTATCTTTCGAACACACACAGATTTTATACGAAAACTGCCCGAGCAGCGAAAAAGACCGGATTTTCATTGATGGGGCCAACCACACATTCGGCAGCACGCACCCGTATATGGACGACAACCTGCCCAAAAAATTCACCGAAGTACTCGACCACACCATCCGCTGGCTCGACTCCTTCAACGGGTGATGTACCCGTGATGGCCCTTACGGCCGCTGTGCGTATGACTGCTGTTCTGGTTACGTGCCTTATGGTCATGATATCGTCGGTACCGGTTTCCGGTTCGGGGATGTTATACCGGCCGGCTGCAATGGATCAAAGCGTACCGGATGCCGGAGTAACAGTTAATAAAACGCTGCCGGTGCTACCGGCGCCTCCGGCCGCATCCGCACGGCTGTCAGATCCATACCTGCTCCGCGACCCGGAATTTGTTGCCGACGCGCAGGCCGCGGTCGACCTGGTGTACAACCTTGAGTTCACGGTGGCCCGCCAGCGGATGGCGCCCTGGAAACAGGCAGATCCCGATCACCCGGTGTGGCCGTTCTGGGAGGCACTGGAACTTTGGTGGACCATCCTGCCCGATCTCGAGAACACATCCACCGACGAGCTGTTCATCAGCAAGCTCCGGGAAGCCGATTTCAGGAGCGACCGGCTGCTGAACCGCGACCGCCGCCATGTGGATGCGCTGGTGATCAAAGCCCTGGCCAACGGTTTTCTGGCCCGGCTCCATTCCAACCGCGAAAGCTGGTACCAGAGCCTGAGCCATGCCCGTGTTAGCCTGAACGTTCTGTTCCGGCTCGAGCAGCTTGAGCCCGACCTGCCCGATCTTCAGTTCGGCATGGGCACGTACAACTATTTCGCGGCCTACCTCGCCGAGGAATACCCGCTTGTGAAGCCCCTGGCATGGATGCTGCCCGGCGGCGACCGTGAAGACGGGCTCAGCCGACTGCGCATGGCGGCAGACAGCAGCGCCTTCATGATTCCAGAATCGACCTATTTTCTGGGCCACATCAACCTGCACTACGAGCAGCAGTATGATCTTGCCCTGCACTACCTGCAAACTCTGGCTGACCGCTATCCGGCCAACGGGTTCTTCAGGCGCCTGCTTGCGAGAGCCTATGTGAACACGGGCAACCTGGAGGGAGCGGCCGTTCTCATCGATTCGACTCTGTCCGATCCCGTTTTCAGAACGGACCTGCCTCTTCAGGAGGAGATGAATGCCGTGCGGGCCCGTATCGCCTACATGCAACTGCAGAACGACCTCGCCCTGGAGAAGTCGGAAACGGCCCTCACCTATTCCGCCAGGCTGGCCCGCAATCCCAATGAGCGCCGTTTTGGCGCCATGGCTACCTGGTACACCGCGCGCGCCCATCTCCGGTCGGGACGTACGGAAGAGGGCAAAGGGTATCTGCGTGAGCTCAACAGCCGCCGGAACCACAGTTTCTATGCCGGCCGTGCACGCGAATTGCTGAGGGAGCTGTAGCATGGACCTGTTCGTTACAGACAACGGGGCAAGGGTGCCGGTCGAATATGTAAAGCGGAAAAGGCAGAAGAATATCCGCATCCGGATCAAGGCCGACAGGGTAGTGGTATCAGCGCCGTACTGGTGCAACCGGGGGCAGATGGAGACGTTCCTGAAATCACAAAAGGCCTGGGTGGACAAAAGCATCGGAAGGATGGCGCAAAAAAAACGCGCCACCGACGAAAAAAACCGTTTCAGCGAAGGGGAGCTGCTGCTCAGGGGTGTGTGGATGCCCTTGTACCCCGACCATTCGGGCCGGATCCGGTCGGTGCAGGAAACGGGTGCGGCGCTGTTCTATCCCGGTCACCTGAAACCGGGCACATCAGAATTTAATACGGCCATTATGCAGTTCTACCGCAAAACAGCCCTTACAGAGATCCCGGAACGGCTTGATGAAATCGCCTCACAGCACGGCTTCACCTACCAGCGGGTGTTCATCCGCTCCCAAAAGACCAAATGGGGCACCTGCAGCACAAAAGGCAACCTGTCGTTTAACTGGAGGCTGATCAAGTGTCCGCCCGAAATCTGGGATTACCTGTTCATCCACGAGCTGTGCCATCTGGTGCATTTCAATCACAGCCCGGCTTTCTGGAGGGAGGTTGGCAGGCATTTTCCCGGCTGGAAACAGGCCGAGCGCTGGCTCAAGGAAAACAGTTCACTGCTCTTCCTGGAGCCGTAGCCCTGCCGCTGGAAGCCCCTGATTTTGCCCCTTCGGGGCTGCACAATGATGAAGGTGACACCGATCGTGCTGTTAGTAGGTTTCGAATCAGGGAAGTACGGAACAAGTGAACAATTGAACAGCGATGTGGTTTGGGAAGATGTCATCGGTAGATAACATCGGTACGATTGGGGTACCGGGCACGTCCTTGCGCATACCCGTATTTGCTCATACTTTTATTTGCGCTAAATTTAGCTTCTGAACAAATAACCAACCGGTCAGTATCCGCCACCTGGTTTCGAATTTCTGTGCAACGGTATGGATGTACTGACTGAACCAACTAACTGACAATAATGAAACGCTCATTCCTTTTTATGATGGCTGTATTTTTTACGGCCTGCGTGTCCGAAACGTTTGAATATCCAGAAAGCAAAAAACTGGATGTTGTGGATGACTACCACGGGACCGAGGTTGCCGATCCCTACCGCTGGCTGGAAGACCCGAATGCCGAAGATACCAAAGCCTGGGTTCGGGCCCAGAACGATGTTACCTTCCCCTACCTGAAATCGCTGCCAGGCCGCGACCGGATTGAATCGAGACTGACCACCCTGTGGGATTATCCCCGCTACAGTACGCCTGCGAAGCGGGGCGGTCACTATTTTTACAGCTACAACGACGGGCTGCAGAATCAGAGCGTACTTTACACGATAGAGAGCCTGGATGATGAGCCCAGGGTCCTGCTCGACCCGAACAGCTTCTCCGATGATGGTACCGTAGCGCTGGCAACTACCTCCATCTCAAAGAATGCACGCTATCTCATGTACGGCAAATCGGACGGAGGGTCCGACTGGCGGGAGTTCTTTGTCCGCGACATAGGAACGGGCGAAGACCTCGACGACCATATTAAGTGGGTCAAGTTTTCCGGTGCTTCATGGACACACGATGAGCAGGGCTTTTACTACAGCCGGTATCCTGAACCGGCCCCCGGTGAGGAACTGACGGCCGAGAATACAAATGTGAAACTCTACTATCACAGGCTGGGAACCGATCAGTCGGAAGACATCCTGATATACGAGCGTCCTGACCAGCCGAACTGGATGTTCGGCGGTATGGTAAGCCATGACGGGAACTACCTGGTCATCTCGGTTTCGGAGAGTACAGCGCCCCGCAATCAGCTGTACTATCAGGATATATCACGTGCCGGCAGACCGGTTGTGAAACTGATCGACACGTTTGAAGCGCGATACAACTACATCACTAACGACGGGCCGGTGTTCTACTTCCAGACCGATCTGGATGCACCGAGAAACCGGGTGATTTCGATCGATCTCCGCAATCCGGCGAAGAGCAACTGGAAGACCGTTATTCCGGAGCAGGAGTTCGTACTCACCGGTATTTCGGTAGTGAACAATCAGTTTGTGGCCTCCTACCTGGTGGATGCCCGTTCTGAGGTACGCATTTACGGCAAGGACGGTAACCTTGACAGGGAGCTTGAACTGCCCGGAATCGGATCGGTGAGCGGTTTCAGCGGCGAGAGGGACGATACCGAAGCCTTTTTCTCTTTTACCAGCTATACCTATCCAACAACGATATTCCGGTACGACTTCACCACCCATGAGTATGTGGTCTTCCGGGAATCCGGGGTCGATTTCAATCCGGATGAATATATGACGGAACAGGTTTTTTATGAGAGCAAAGACGGCACTACGGTTCCGATGTTCATCACATATAAAAAGGGCCTGGAGATGAACGGAAACAATCCGACGTATCTGTACGGTTACGGTGGGTTTAATGTGAGCATGACACCCGGCTTCAGCGTGAGCAACCTGGTCTGGATGGAGATGGGCGGTATCTACGCCGTTGCCAACCTGAGGGGAGGCGGGGAATACGGCCGCGAGTGGCACCAGGCCGGTACCAAAGAGAACAAGCAGAATGTGTTCGATGATTTCATTGCCGCGGCCGAATTCCTGATTGATGAGGGATACACCTCCTCTTCGAAACTGGCGATCGGCGGCGGATCAAACGGCGGCCTGCTGGTTGCCGCAGCCATGGTACAGCGCCCCGACCTGTTCGCAGTTGCCATGCCGGCCGTGGGTGTGCTCGATATGCTCCGCTACCACCTGTTTACGATCGGCTGGGCCTGGGCAAGTGATTACGGCCGAAGCGACAATCCGGAAGATTTCGAATACCTGTACGCCTACTCGCCGCTGCACAACCTGGAGCCGGGAACCGAATACCCCGCAACGCTCATCACCACCGCCGAGCGCGACGATCGCGTGGTACCCGCCCACTCCCACAAGTTTGCCGCGGCCCTGCAGGAACATCATGCCGGCAAAAACCCGGTTCTCATACGCATTGAAACCCGCGCCGGTCACGGAGCGGGACGCCCTACGGCAATGATCATCGAAGAGGCAGCCGACCGCTGGGCATTCATCGCGAAACATACCGGGCTGAGGGCAGAATAGATCCGGTTTGTGACCTAACTCTGTCAGTCCAGGATGAGCTCGGTAGTGGTCACAACATCAAGTGACCTGAGATAGGTCCAGATGGCGCTGATCTCGGTGTCATTCATCTCGCGGGTGTACATCCACGGCATGATGGGGCTGATGTCTGAACCGTCGGGACGCTTCCCCTCACGCATGGCCCTGAAAAAATCCTCTTCAGACCAGGTTCCTATGCCGTTGACCGGATCGGGCGTGATGTTGGATGCCGACGGCCAATCGGGCGGTGTACCGGGAATAGGTCCGCCGGTAAGCGATTGTCCGTGACAGCCCATGCAGGTGGCGGTGATGTAAGATCCGTACTCAATGGAAACCTCTTCCACAATGATTTGAGGCCGCTCCATAGTGTGATCAATCAGTTCTGCGTGGAGCAGCGGAAATTCACCGGCCAGGAACAGCGCGCGACCGAGGGGACCGACTTTAATGGGAGGGAAATCAGAATTGACAGGGGGTACAGAACGGATATAGGCGATGAGCTCTGCGATGTCGGAATCGCTGAAATGGGCCCAGTCCATGGAGGGCATAAAGCGAACCGGTTTGCCGTCTTTTTTCACGGCATGACGGATCACCCGGTCGATGTCTTCATTACTGTAGGTGGTTCCAATGCCCTGGACACCGCTGGTAAGGTTCGTACCGTAGAAATATCCGATGCCGGGATCTTCGGCAAACACTTTACCACCCAGGTTTTCACCGTGGCAGTCCTCACATCCCCGTGTGGTGAACAGATATTTTCCCCTGGCAATGCTGAGTGAGTCGGTGGGCACATTTAATGTAGCCACTTCGATGTTATAGTCGGTGTTCATCCTGCCGGTAGATGCGGTATACACATACGCCAGTAACAGGGTTATCAGCAGAACAAGGAACACAAGTACTATACCAGATACCTTCAGAACACGTTTCATAGTTTTCCCGATTGATTTTTAAGTGAAAGCACGTCAATACGATAGAGCCATAGGCAAGTTTCGCTGATGATAGGGAAAATCACCCTGTCGATGCATCTGTATATTTACGTAAAAAAGTGTCGGATACGGTGTGATAAGCCCTGAATCCCCGGTTGCAATGGTTAGTGGTTCAGCACCATGGTCATAAATTACCTTACTGGTAAAACTGGTAAAACTGGTAAAACTGGTAAAACTGGTAAAACTGGTAAAACAAGTAAAACAGGTAAAACAGGTAATTCAGAAAATTCTGGAATTTGTGGAGTTTCTGGAATTTATGGAATGGGCCCCAGAAAGGAGACAATCTTCTTCATTTCCCATGTTTTGATCCGAATATGGCTGCTGATACCTGTGGTCAGTACCGGGTCATGATCTCATTCAGCGGTTTGCGTCCTATATCGGGCACCACGGCGTCATCTGCCGGGTATCCCACCGGCATCAGCAGGATAGGGACCTCATTCTGTGGCCGGACCAGTATCTGAGTGAGGAATTTCATCGGGCTGGGGGTATGGGTTACTGTTACAAGTCCCACATTGTGGATGGCGGCAAGTAAAAGCCCCGAGGCAAGTCCCACTGATTCGTTCACATAGTAGTTTTTCCGCTTGTATCCATCCACTACACGGTAGCTCTCTTTGAACACAACAATCAGCACCGGGGCCGTCTCGAGAAATTCTTTCACAGGATTGGTGCCGAGGTGTTCGATATCACCCAGCATTTCATCGCTGAAGCGTTCGCTGTAATTCTGCTTCTCTTCGGCTTCAGCCCCCTCGCGAATTTTTTTCTTCACTTCGGGATCACGCACCACGCAAAAATGCCAGGGCTGTTTGTTTGCCCCGGAAGGGGATGTGCCGGCCGCCCGGATGATGTAATCGATAACCTCATCGGGAATATCTTCTTCGGAAAACATTCTGACCGAGCGGCGTGTGCGCATCATTTCGTAAAAGTCCCGGGCCCTGCCCACCATTTCGTCCGGTGATGGCCGGTCGTAATGGAGGGGCCTGAATTCATTGTTCTGGTCACTCATACAGCTTGTTGCTTACAGTTAGGCAGTTTCTGTAATGTCTGATGATCAGGGCGTTCCGGCTTCAGATATTCTCCGGGATGCAGATCAGGTTACTGACCGGCAGCCGCGGTACCGGTTTCAACGTGATCTTCCTGATTTTCAAGCCAGCGTTCTGCATCCAGTGCGGCCATACACCCGCTTCCGGCTGCTGTTACCGCCTGGCGATAGATGGCGTCCTGGGCGTCGCCGCAGGCGAAGATACCTTCCATGTTGGTATGGGTGCTCCGGGGCTTGGTAATGATATAACCGCTTTCGTCCATATCGAGTACACCCTTGAACAGGTCGGTGTTCGGCTTGTGGCCAATGGCCAGAAAAACGCCGGTTACATCTTCGAGGGTGGTAAATTCACCTGTCTTCACATTGCGGAGCTTGACCCCCTGCACCACCTGTTCACCGAGGACCTCCTCGATGGTCGAATCCCAGATCACATCGATTTTGGGATGGTTAAGGGCACGGTCCTGCATGATTTTGGATGCCCGGAATTCATCCCGCCGGTGAACAATCGTCACTTTGCTGGCAAATTTGGTGAGGAAAGTTGCCTCTTCCATGGCGGAGTCGCCGCCGCCGATCACGATCACGTGCTGCTCTCGGAAGAAAGCCCCGTCGCAGGTTGCACAGGCCGTGACGCCGCGACCGCGCATGCGCTGCTCACTGGGAATACCCAGCCACTTGGCTGCCGCGCCGGTCGCCACGATGATGGCCTCCGCATGGATGTCGGTCTCTTCATCGATGGTCAGTTTGTACGGACGTTTGTCGAAGTCGATGGATGTGACCATTCCGTAGCGGCAGTCGGCTCCAAATCGCGTGGCCTGCTCACGGAAATCCTCCATCATTTTAGGTCCCATCACGCCCTCGGGATAGCCCGGGAAGTTCTCCACATCGGTGGTTGTGGTGAGCTGTCCGCCGGGTTCGGGCCCTTCCAGCACCAGGGGCTTCAGATCGGCCCGTGCGGCGTACAGAGCGGCGGTAAGCCCAGCCGGACCGCTGCCGATGATAACAATTCTGAATGTTTTTCCTGCAATATCTTTCATGTTCTAAATGATCAAATGGTCTGTTTTTTTATTTGCGGTAAAGGTACAAATTTTTGAGGAAGAGAGTGTCATGAATGGGTAACATGTTGCGGGTCAGGGAAGCGTAAGGGGGTAGCAGGCTATTGAACAAAAGAACATTAGAACATTAGAACCGCGAAGTGATAATGCCAAGTCATCCAGAGTATGGCCTGAGCGCAGGTGAGCGGAGTCGAAGGGCGCAAGCTTTTGCGAAGCGAAAGCTGAAGTCGAAGGACATGCGCAGTGCCTGAGCACTGCGCGCGGGTGGGTTCATAAAAGTGTAATTACATTACGTATTGCGATTCAGAGTCTCATGTCTGATGTCTGAAATCTCATGTCTGAAATCTGATGTCCCACTCACTAAAGCCAGCGCATGGTAAA
>JBLRWO010000063.1:0-13202 GCA_047921215.1 Cyclonatronaceae bacterium
CCCCCGGCGCTGTAACCTATAAACCCAACTAGCCAGCCGATTATCAGAATTACTGCTACGATATATAATAGACTTCCCATGATATTCGATATTTATAAGGTGAAAGATATTGTTTGATTAATTAGTGGCGCTTGGTGAAAAGAAATCCTTCAAAGAGTCGCCAAGGTCGTCCATTTTATTTGTGAAACTGTCTTTAAAGTTGTCCCAGTTTTCTCTTCCGGAAGCTTTAAAATTGTCCATTTCCCGCTTAAGTTCGCGGTTGGTTTCTTCATATTCGGCAAGCTTTTTTTCAAGCCGGGCTTTCTTCTCTTTATCAGGTTCGGCCTCTATTTTTTTCTTTATATCGCTGATCGTTCGGTTATTATCAACGATTCGATCTGCATTTTTTGCCCTGTATATCCGCAGTTCTGCTTCCACTTCTTTTTTAGCGATTTCCAGGTCCTGGTTTGCTTCGATTACCGAAGTTTCTGCCCGATCCATCTTGTCAGACGGGCTATTACAACCCACCAGCCCAGAAACTGCAATTAGTGTGGCGGTTGTGAGTATTCCTATTGAGTATTTCATTTCTGTTTGGGTTTTTTAATTATTTGTTGATTTGACTTCTTTTCTCTCAATCAGGCCGATTTTTAAATCATTCAGCGTACATGCTCGTTCATGCAGTACAGCTTTGAGGTAATTTGAACATCTTCAAGATGAGTGTTTAAGTCTGATTTGATGTTATACAGATGTAAATTTCCATTGCATATTTGACGGGTGCTCGGCAGCGGTTTCCTGTGCTTGATCAAGCATCCGGATTGGGGAACGCAGCGGAAGCAGAGCGATCTAAAGGAGAATTGCGGCGCTTCAAACTGGCTCGATAATACACCCTGAGAGCTTACCTGTGCAGTATTCTCACATATTTTTACCTGTCAAGAGTTCTGTATCAGGAAAATGGCTGACCCGGTAAAATCTGTGATATATATAAAGTTGCCGATAGCTTTTATAATAATTAACCGGTTTCTAAATCATACTTTAAGGACAATTGAAAGAGGCAAAAAGAGGGGGTTTGTTTTATAATTTCCGTAACAAGCAATTCGATTAACGAAATGAATAAACGTAAAAAGAGTGAATCAATGGATCTGGTGAAAAGAACCAATTGCGAAGTGCAAAATTCCAATTCTAATTTTCTGATCTCGTCGGGTGATTCATGGCACTCAAAAAAGGTGGGGGGAAAGTATGCAAATCGATAGAAAGCTATCTACTATTATCAGGGTCATTGAGCGCATATATCTTCCAACAGCACAGGGTATAGGCACGTCCCTTTTTCTGAAAAATCAAATTGATAAAGAGATACATTTCCCGCCCGGTTTTTTCATTAACCTGATTCAGATCACCGGAAATTTAGTGGCCAATGCATTTAAATTTACTCCATCCAACGGATCCGTTGAGGTAGTTTTTACGCTCGATACCGATGAAGGGCAAAACATATTGAATATGGCTATTACATATTTCGGAAGAAGCATCCCTCATGACCTGGTATCGGCATTAAGTCAGGGTAAAATTACACCAAAGCCGACTGTGGCCGAGGAGCAACCTTGCTTTGCTGCCAGGCTTCATCACGTCATGCAAATAGTTTCAAAGGAAAAAGGGCGTATTTTTATGGAGAATGAAAATGGCTCGGAAACAACATTTTTACTGACATTCCCTATTCCAGATAAGTATTTAAACCAAAAGAACGGTTTCCATCCTATTGTTAAAAAGGATGCGGTATTGCAAAATGGCTCCAAAAGCTCAAGCAGCCGTGCATTTTCTAAGCCTTCGTTTCATCGATCCTGATGCGTTCCCTGATCATGAAATGAACACGAAGCCGAAAAACTACATTTCAGAAGCAAGATCATAAATACTTTGAAATCTGAGTTCGATAAAAAAGGTGGTCAAATTTTCGGGCGTGGTTGTCTTAAGGCTTTGAATTTAAACCAGCTCATAATCCCCGTTTCAACCACTTTTACATTTCCGCCAGCTGGCGGATTCAAAAAATGAGCCCTTCTTCGCAAGGAGAGAACTTTACTGCATTACGGAAAACATGTTATTCATTGAACTCAGGTTTGAACAGTACATGCTACGAATGAATCAAATGATATAAACAGATGAAAATACCTGCATTAGCGATCCATGGTGGTTCAGGAACAATCACTTTCGATGGCACCAATCGTGAGTTAAAAAAACAATATTTGGAAGCTCTGAATAATGCATTGGATGAGGGGTTTAAAATGTTAACAGAGGGGTATTCTGCCGCGAAATGTGTGTGTAAAGCGGTAATGGCCCTGGAAGATTGCCACCTCTTTAATGCGGGTAAAGGATCGGTATTTACCGCAAAAGGTGAGCATGAGATGGATGCGGCCATCATGGATGGGAAAACAGTTGAAGCGGGGGCTGTGGCAGGCCTGAGCGGAGTAAAAAACCCGGTTTTAGTGGCGTATGATGTTCTGCAACATACCCCCTTTGTTATGATTGCGGGAGAGGAAGCGATCGAATATGCACGCCAAAATGATTTCAAATTTGAGTTGGACTCTTATTTCTATACTCAGCTCCGGTACGATCAATGGCAGCAGATCAAGGGAGAGGGGGAAATGAAACTGGACCACTCCGGGGAAGGAGCAAAATTTGGCACCGTAGGAGCGGTTGCCGTGGATGTTGAGGGGAATGTAGCCGCTGCAACATCAACAGGCGGAATGACAAACAAGGCGTGGGGCCGGGTAGGCGACAGCCCTCTAATCGGAGCGGGAACCTACGCAAACAACAAAACCTGCGCGGTATCCTGTACGGGCCATGGAGAGCACTTTATACGCGGTGTGGTTGCCCATGACGTTGCTTGCAGAATGGAGTATGGCGGTAAAACCCTTGAACAGGCCGCAAATATGGTGATTTATGAAAAAATGAAAAGTGTAGGCGGTGAAGGCGGTTTGATCGCGATTGATTCTTCAGGAAACATCTGCATGCCGTTTAATACCAAAGGGATGTACAGGGGAATGAAAAACAGAGCTCAACAGATTACCCGGATTTTTTGATGGTATAACAGCCAAGGCACAGTGTTAGTTTGTTCAACGCAGTTGGTATCTCAACCCAGAAATTGATTGAGGTAATCGCCAATTTCATCCGGTTTTTCATCGATCAGCCAATGGCCTGCGTCCTTGATCCAGATAAGTTCTGCGTTCGGAATCGCGTTGACTAACTTCTGGGCATATTCCGGTTTTTGGAAGGGATCTTTATCACCCCACAATATGAGTGATTGATGTGGAAGATACCTGAGTTCGTCGGCAACGGCCTGGGTATATTCGCTATTCAACCGCCTGAGATTGCGGAAAAATGCCCGCTTACCCTCTTCAGTTGACCACGGCGCGAGATAAAGCTTAATAAGTTCATCGGTCATGATGCTTTTATTATGCACACCATTGGGCATAAAGTCCCGCATCATACTGATAAAGTCAGACAGACTCATTTGTGATTCAGCCTCCGGTTTCTGTAACGGTTCAAACTCAGGTATAGGCCATGATTCGAAACAGACACTATCCATCAACACAAGCTTTCGTATTTTCTCCGGATGATTGACAGCGATCAACTGAGCAACACCTCCTCCAATATCATGTGCCACGATATCGGCCTGTGGCGTTCCCAAAGCATCCATCAACTGTACGAGTATATGGCTTTGGGCGTTGATGGATACATCTGCGGTTTTCGGTTTTGCAGATAGGCCATAATTGAGCAAGTCTGGTGCGATGACCCGATGGGTCTTTCCAAGTATTGGGATGATATTCCGCCACATGAGGCTATTGGTTGGAATGCCATGAATCAGGAATACAGGACTACCTGTGCCCTGCTCCCTGAACGCAATCTTGTGGCCATTAATGTATGTATAGTTTTCTTTAATTTGAGTGCTCATTGCGTCCTTCTTTCGTTTCATTGCTGGCTATAGGAGTGTTCTCGCCATAACCCATTGACTTGATTCTGCGGCTGTTTTCGGCATGTGCATGTAGATAGTTTGTAACGGCATCTGAGCGGTCTTGCGATGGTTATAAATTCGAGGCATCGCCTCCAAAAGAATCGGTATAGCCTTCAACAATCACAGTGCTTTTTGGGGAATATTTTGATAGCCTCTGAGTTTGAAATATTCTCACTCATGGATCTAAAGAAGTAGTTATCTAAAATTATCCTCTTGTAACAAGGTAGATTTGTTGATGTTTAGGAATGTTATACCTCGCCATTATAATATTGTATCATTCACACATCAAACAGGATAAACGGGCAACAGAGCTATCCTGCAAGCCGACGAGGGTGGCGGTTACCCGGGTTCGTTGATTTCCTCAATATGATGCCTTGAATCATAGTGAACCGTGGCAACTTTCTCCCGTATAGTATAGCTGTCCTTTGTAGTGAGGATGTGTACCGTCAGGTTGGCGAGGGAGATCGGTATCTTGTCCTTCAATTTATCATATTGGCTGTAATTCAGGTTGCAGCTGTCAAAGATTACAACGATTCCCGATCCAATAATTTCTAAAATATTTCCTTCTCTGATAATAACGCCGGTATCCTCGCCCAAACCCACTCCCAGTTTATCGGGGTGCAGGGCCACCGCCTCCGCAAGCCTGCCAAACCGATGTCTTTTGATAAAATGGCTATCAAAAATAACCTCATTTATTAAGCCAAGTCCCTCCCCCATTTTAAGATCATTTTTTCTGATAATGGTACCATTTCGCCCTCCTGAAATCATTTTCTCAGACATTACAACCGCCCCTGCGCTGGTACCCGCTATGGTAAATTTTTCGTTCTGGTAGCGTTCGCAAATCAATTGGTGTGCCAGCGTATCTTTTATAATCCGGCTGATCTTGCTCTGGTCCCCCCCTGAGAACAGGATGATATCCGAGCAGCCGATACGATCCAGGGTGGAGGATTTGTCTGCTTCACTCCGATCACGGATGTCTAAAATGCCGACATTATTCACTCCGAGTCTCGAAAAGGACTCTTTATAATTTTCCCCGACAATTTCAGGTATTTCTGAAGCGCTGGTAATCACCTCGATTCGGGGTTCGGCAGTTCTGGAATTATTAATGATATCTTGCAGGATAAACCCTTCCCCGAAATGAGACTGAAAACCCTCTTCTGTTTTTTTAAACTTTTTTTGCTCATTCCCGCCAATGGCAATGAGGGTACCTTTTGGTGTTTTCATGAAAGTGGGATATACATCATGCGATCGAAACGATTCTCATGTCACATTTAAAGTATCGGGTGGCCGCCATTTTTTGGTTGACGCATCACGATAGAAGCTGAATGTAACTAACTTTTCAGTAGAAAATTTCTCGTCGTCAGAGCAATTCAGCCGATGAATTTGACAATTGCCCCCCGTTTTAATGTGAAGCCTGTTTCCGGTATAAGGGGTGGTAGGGTATATGTAATAGTCCGTCTGATTCATGTAACCTTTCACAATGAGCACATGAATAGATTAAGTATTCTACTATTCAAATTTCTAAAACCCAATACAAAACTCTGATGAACATTCTGAATCTACATGTTATGTCTGGTCCTAATCAATGGTCTGTAAAAAGACACCCGCTTGTAGTCTTAGAGCTGGATATCGGTGACCTGGAATATCGCCCCACAAATGAAATTGAAGGATTTTATGACCGCATCACGGCACTTATCCCGGGCCTTTACGAACATTACTGCTCGGAAGATGAGCCCGGAGGCTTTTTTACCCGGGTACACGATGGGACATGGATTGGCCATGTGATAGAGCATATCGCAATAGAGCTGCAGGTGATGGCCGGCATTGAAGCGGGTTTTGGGAGAACCCGTGGAACCGGTGTAATAGGCCACTACTATATCGCGTTTGACTGTGCCGATGAAGAGTCGGGGCGGCTCACCGCAGAAAAAGCTGTTTTAATAGCACAGAACCTGGTTGATGGCATCGAAACGGATATAGGCCGGCATGTAGAAGAGATCAGGATGGAGAATTTTGATAACACCCCCGGCCCCAGTACGGCATCCATTCTCAGGGAGGCAGCTTCTCGTGATATACCCGTTATTAAACTGGAAGACAACTCTTCCTGGCAACTCGGATATGGCTGTAATCAGAAACGAATTGCCGCAACCATTACCTCAACAACCAGCTATTCTGCCGTTGGAATAGCGGATAATAAAGAGCTCTGCCGGGATCTCCTAAAGAGTATGATGGTGCCGGTTGCCGAAGGGGATGCTATTGAATCATTAGATGAGCTGAAATATTCAATTGAGTCCCTGGGCTTTCCCCTGGTCATTAAACCGGTAAATGGAAACCAGGGACGCGGAGTGACGACAAATATTACCACGTTCGGGCAAGCTGAGAAAGCCTTCCATTATGCATTAACGATTTGTGAACGGGTGATCGTTGAGAGACACATCCCCGGCTTCGATTATCGCCTTCTGATGGTTGATGGAAAATTAGCCGCTGCTGCCAAACGGACGCCGGCCCATGTGGTTGGTGACGGAAAGTCGTCTGTTCAGCACTTAATTGATGAAGTAAACGGGGATCCAAAACGTGGAAATGGCCACGAAAATATTCTTACAAAGATAAAAGCAGGACCTGCTGCAACATTCATTTTATCCCAAAAAAACTATACTCTCAATTCCGTTCCGAAGGCGAAGGAAATATTGTATTTAGATTATGCGGCAAACCTCAGCAAAGGAGGAACGGCAGAAGATGTGACCGACCATGTGCACCCGGATGTGGTAAAAGCGGCCGAAAGAGTGAGTAAAATCACAGGATTCGATATTTGTGGTATCGACCTGATGGCCCAAACGTTAGAGAGGCCCCTTGCAGAAACGGGAGGAGTTGTACTGGAAGTGAATGCGGCACCGGGGTTTCGAATGCATCTTTCCCCTTCAAAGGGAGCGCCCCGGAATGTAGCCTCACCCGTGATGGATATGCTGTTCCCGGAGGGCAGTAGCAACCGGATTCCCATCATTGCTGTAACAGGCACCAATGGGAAAACAACCACAACACGGCTAATTTCGCATATCATGAAAGAGGCGGGGCGCCGGGTGGGATACACCACAACGGATGGGATTTATGTGAACGATGTGATGCTTATGAAAGGAGACTGCGGAGGGCCAAAAAGTGCTCAGCTGGTCCTGAAAGATCCTACCGTGGACACCGCCGTACTTGAGTGCGCAAGAGGGGGAATCCTCCGGGCCGGGCTCGGATTTGACCGGTGTGATGCTGCTGTTGTTACCAATGTAGCGGCCGACCACCTTGGATTGAAAGGAATCCATACTCTCGATCAGATGGCACACGTGAAATCAGTGGTACCGGAAAGTGTACATCCCGGAGGTTATGCCATCCTCAATGCCGACGACGACAGAGTGTATGCGATGCGGAAAAATGTGCAATGTACAACGGCACTCTTCTCCACGAAAGGCGACAATACCCGGTTGATCAAACACCGTAAAGCCGGTGGCTTATGTGTAGTTTTGACTGACAAAACAATTACCATCTGGGACGGCCCAAATACATACATCATCGAGAATATTGAAAACATACCACTTACCTTTGGCGGCCGGGCGGGGTTTATGATCGAGAATATTCTGGCGGCTGTTGCGGTGGCTTATACACAAAAGATATCTCCTGAAGTGATTCGCAGATCGCTGACAAGCTTTATGCCTTCACCGGAGCTTACACCCGGCAGGATGAACCTGTTTCAATTTGAAAACTACGATGTTTTGGTGGACTATTGCCACAACCCGGCGGGCCTGGTAGCGATCAAAGAATTTATTGATAACTCATCTTACGCTTACAATACGGGCATTATATGCGGCCTCGGCGATCGAAGAGAAGAAGACAGCCTTGAGCTCGGCCGGCTTTCAGCGGAACTTTTTTGCAAAATTATTATCCGCGAAGATACCGATTTGAGGGGGAAAGCTGTCGGAGAAACTACAGCCATCGTGAAACGGGGTATTGAAAGCTCCTGCTTTAATCCGCCCGTAGTTTGTATTCCAAATGAAAAACAGGCCCTGCTGTTTGCGATGGAAAATGCACTGCCCGGCACGCTTGTCATGCTCTCTGTGGAACAAATTGAAGAGATAACCGGCCTGCTGAAATTGTTGCAGAAGCAGGAAAAAAGAAAACGGACTAAACCGGCAGGAAAAGTTAATCATAAGTATAAAGAACGTTCTGTAGAGATGAGTATACAGCAACAGTAAAAAACGCCGGGTGTAACCCGGCGAATGAAGACGTGCAGATCAGTAAACAGCCCGAAACGGGTTGAACAAGGGTAGCCAGATCCTGTTTATGGTAATTGAAAAAAGAGGGGCTGTGTTATTGTGTGTTTCCCGCTTACAGGAATACAAAAACAAAAAGACAGAGTTTAGATTACACACCCTGCAAAACAAAAAAAGGGCACTATCACATGCCCTTTTTAAGGTTTTATGGGTTGTACTCTTATGTACACATCATCTTTTGATTGATGAAGTTTGAATTGGTTTACTTTTCGGTTCAGTTACGGTATTCTCATCAAGAGAAATTGCCGCTTGACTAAACATCCTTCCGTTCAGTTTGGCACCTTTCTCAAGCGTAATCTCATCCATGGACAGGATAATGCCTTCAAATTGTGCATTCTTACCAATGGTTACTTCGCCTTCTACGTACCAAAACACATTGTCTGCAGTGGCTCCATCCGTTAAAGTGATCACAATATCCTCATCCATAGTTAGATCGTTACGTATCTTAAAAAGCCACACATCATCTGCACTGCCCGATAGAGTAACATCCGATTCTAAATGAAGGGAATTACTCCATTCATGTACCCCGGGGGTTAATTTGTTACTCTTAAAATGTTCATTCTTGTGGGTTGTTACGTTATTTCCACTCTGCATGGATGCGTCACTGTATGCAGCCATCATATCTTCAATAGCGTCATCGACATCAGGAGAGGTTGTGTCGCTTTGGCTCGATTGCAATACTAAAGCCCGATTGGACGTACTCTTCCGTTTGGCATCAGTAGAAGCATTCTCATTTTTTGGCTTATCTATTTTTGATTCATCTGTCACAGAACCTTCTCCGGTGTGACCCGTAATCCTGGATTTAGATTCATTATTAATCGTTGTTTTTGCAAGAATTACAAAATGGCCGGCTTTACCGAGATCAATCATCGTTGCCTTATCTTTTTGCGATGCATCTGTAGTGCGGCGGTTGGATTCGCTTCTCTCCATTCCAAATCTGTTATTTGGCATATTTAGGTTGGCCGAATTCGGCGTCCCTGAGGTTGTAAAACTCCAGGATTGACTGGTTTCAAGAGCAATATTCTCCGAATCTTTTACACCATTGGTTACGGTAAAAGTGTACAGAGTGCCTTCTTGTAATTCGCCGTTAGGCGTGAACCGGGCAACTTTATCAGAATAACTGATGGTTCCATTTACAGCACCTGTAGCAGCATGCCGGCTGTTTTCGGAACCTCTGATCGCTGCCCTGTCTCTTATTTGGTCATTCAGCATCACGTCTCTCTGATTTCCAGGCGTTGCAGTTGCAAAGGTTGCCTGTAACAGTAATGTCGTTCCATTGAGGCTTGTTTCGTCCATATCACTACTAAATGTGATTTCAATAACACTACTAAGGCCAACATTCATCTCGCCGCCGCCGGGGGCAGTGGTTAGAATAACGGGTGCTTTTGTCTCAGGGTCCACGATTTTGTTTGTATCCTGCGCAAAACCGGCGGCAGCAAAACCGCCGAACAACAGAGCGGTAAGGCTGATACTCTTAAAAAGCTGATTATCTGTTTTCATGAATTTTGATTTAAAGTGTTCGTATGAGTTAATTGTGACGCCTTCAACTTGACCATAAAATTCCCGGTAGTTGTTACAGCAAACGGGTAAAGAGTTGTATATATCGTTGCCGCTTATTGCACAGGGTGGTTCATGCCTTGAGCGCCACAAAAGCAAGGATGGTGATGACGACTCAGATGTCATCTTGGAATAGGACTTTAGCCCGTCACTTAACCCCTGTACGTTCAAGGCATGGTGGGTTTAGTCTATTCAAATTGTGAGGGTCCGGATTGAACCACAGGTGCCGGAATCACTGCCTGACGACTGGTAGAAGACTGTGTACCATGCTAAAAAGATCGTCTCGCATCCCCGTGCGCTCATTTTTTGAAAGCGAAGCGAAATTTTCCATCTGTTTTATGACCCTGAATGATGCTTTTTATTCAAAAAATGAATCAGAGGGTTCGTTTTGCAAAAGCCCTGATGGCAATCCGGATAGCGGTTTCGTACGAGCGTACAGAAAAACTCTGAAATACCCTCTCTCTTTTAAAAATTCAAACCCGGCGCCTTAATACAAACCTGTAAAATATATAATACCGGATATCATTTATTGTAATAGCCAGCCGGTTGCCATTTAATATTTTGACCTTATCCGAAACATCGATAGATAAATCGAGAATCATGAAAGAACGTAAAAATGGTCGGCTCCGGAAATCTGATCAAAAAGGATTGTTACAGGATATTGCCCGCCTGAAAAAGGAAAAAGAAGAAATTAAAAAGAAATACGCCCTGGTTTCCTTGAAGTCGGATCAGTTGGAAAAAAGTATAAAAAATCTGAATCACGATCTCCGGAGCCCCCTTGGCGGTATTACCGGAATGATTGACATACTTCTCTTTAAAAAGGAAGATAAGCTGGTTGTAGATGCCAGTGAGTTGAATGTTATCAGGGAATCAGCTCAATCCATTTTAAATCTGATAAATGCCACGGTAGAGACCGCAGGTGCTCAAAAAAAATCAGAAAAACACCTGTATATCGATGAATTACTATCTTCGGCGATGATGGAGATTAACCGCTTATACTCGCCGATGGCAAAAAACAAGGATATTTCACTGTCGCTGAGAACTCATATCGATAAGGAGATACGGCTCTTCCCCGGCTTTTTTTCGAACCTGATACAGGTGGTCGGTAATTTAGTTGCAAACGCCATCAAATTCACTACTGCAGGGGGCTCTGTTGATGTGTACAGCACGTTGATTACAGAAGGACATCACAGCCTTTTGTATATCACTGTTACAGATACCGGGAAAGGGCTGTCGCCGGATCAGGTGTCCGCATTTAACGATGGTAAACCGGTATCAAGATCGGCAGGAACCAACGGGGAAGAGAGTTTCGGTATCGGCCTAAAGCATGTTCGGGAGATGGTTTCAGATGACGCGGGACATATTGAAGTGAAGAGCAAAAAAGGCTCCGGAACAACGTTTTCATTAACCTGCCCGCTTTCTGATCCGATTTTTATCCGGGAGAGCATGGGCCTGTCTGCGGCTACAAACGGGTTTGCGCCGGTTAATGGGCACCAAAGCTAAAATGGTTCACACTCTTATCGCTGTTGCGTGATCGACACGCCTTTCTGACACGCCGCGTTCACCTCATGAAGCTGATTTATTGCAGTTGGGTTTTTTTAAGCCTCCACTTTTAAGCTGAAAATCATTGAAGCGTAAAGTGCCGACTGTTCCCGCCGTTGCGGCATGTCATCCATCAAGCACCTGTAAAATATATAACACTTTAAACCATACTCATAATACATAAAAGCATCCATATTCTCACTTTGATAGTACACAACTGAGCATGGAAATCGGTGCCATTTGCCGGGGTAAATAAACAGAAAAAAATTCAAAATTATGAATAAAACAATAGGTGGTATTCTCAGTGTAGCCGGGATCATTGGAATCATATTCTTCGGATACCAGTACCTGCAAGACTCTGAATCTTTTTCAATACTTGGAGCAGATGTTGCTGTGAGCACAGGCGATTATGTGCCGATTTTGGTATCTGTAGCTGTACTTGTGGTGGGTATGGTTATTTATCGAGCTAAATAAATCTCACCCGGGCTGCTTTTACATGATTCGAATTATAACAGCTCAGCAATCCTTATAAATTTTGAGGCGGGAGTATACGGCGATGAAATCATTTCATAAAAATGTAATTCTGGTATTATTCGCAGGCCTGTTGGCTTCTGCATGCAGCATTCAGCAAAGTGCCATAACCGGCGACAAGCGGGCATACGGCTATAGCTGGGAACAGGAAATGGAGATAGGCAAAGATGCTGATCAGCAAATTCAGCAGCATTATGGACTATATAATAACGCGGTTCTCCAAAAGTATGTTGACAATATTGGACAGCAGATGCTGGCTGTAAGCCATATGCAAAGAGAGGATGCACATTCAAGATATAAGGATACAGAGTTTTATTTTCGTGTTTTAGACAGCCCGGTCGTGAATGCATTTGCTCTACCCGGCGGGTACATCTATGTAACCAGGGGGCTGTTATCACACCTTGACAACGAAGCCCAGCTCGCTGTGGTGCTGGGGCACGAAATTGGTCATGTGGCAGCGCGCCACGCCTCTCAACGCGCATTTGAGCAACAATTGGGTCAGGTTGCGCTCGTTGCTGGAGCCATCGCCGGTCAACAATTTCTTGGAATTCCCGGAGGTGAAATTCTTGGTTTAGGCAGTATGGCAGCAGAAATGTTATTTTTGAGCTACAGCAGAGAGAACGAGCGGGAATCGGATCGCCTTGGGGTAGAATATGCCTCTATGCAGCGTTATCAAGCTGCTGAAGGAGCACAATTTTTTGTATCCCTTGAACGAATGTCTGCCCAATCAGGGCAAAGTCTCCCAAACTGGCAATCCACTCACCCCAACCCCGCCGAAAGAGCCACATCTATACCTGAACTGGCTGAAGAGTGGAGGGCAAAAGGTTATGAGCAGACAGTGGTGAATACCGATCAATATATGGCCATGCTGAGTAATATGATCTATGGGGATAATCCACGGGAAGGGTTTACAAGAGATGGTATGTTTTACCATCCGGAAATGAAATTTCAATTCTCAATCCCTGGCGGCTGGCAGGTCATTAATCAACGATCGCTCGTAGCTGTTGTTAATAACGACCAGAACGCCGTTTCAATTATGACGCTGGACAGTGAGTCGTCAGGTGCAGAGGCCTCAGTCAATGAATTTTTAAACCAGGAGGGGATCACCACAGCCGCAAAATCAAGCCTGACCAGCAGGGGCCTCCGTGCATACCAGGCCGAAGCCACCGGACAGACTGAGGATGGAACCCAGCTCAAATTTTATCTCTATTCTGTAGAGTACGATGGCATGGTTTATCGGTTTATTAACTATACCACACATGACAAGTACGACACTTATGGGC
>JBLRWO010000064.1:0-12553 GCA_047921215.1 Cyclonatronaceae bacterium
CCAATACCAACACTACAGGCTCTGGTACCGGGTCCTCCATGTCCGCACCAACCCCAATCCATTAGAAATGTATAGGCAATAAAATTTACGTTATAGCCAGTCACCACGAATGACGAAATATCATCAGCAGGATTGATTTGGGTTTTTGACTCAACTATAATCGGATCAGTTGAGGTGTGTAAATCATTTAAAGACAATGTACTGATTCCTAAAATTACTGATAAAAATATTGCTACCATTGTTGCCTCCTTGATTAAATAGTTATAGTGATAATTCTATAGAGTCAATTTTTCTCAATTCCTTACAGCCAAAGTTTGATTTTATCAAAACAATCTTGCTCAGTTGATTACTGACTATAATAAGATGTGCTATATCATCAGAAATTTTAGCTGCAAACCCCGATTTTTACCCGGCAGCATGGTGAGTGTACGGCATTGCTCACCTGCTTGGACTACACTCCACGGGTCTACCTGTGACATCCTCCCCAATCACTTCGCCGTTCAAATGTTCCCTTGTTCCCTGATTCGAAGCACCTTAACAGCACAATCCCGGGTTGCCAATTAATTATATCGTCAACACATCTTTCAAAATCCCGTTTGCTGTTACTCCTGCACCCGCGCCGGGGCCCATGATTACGAGCGGGCGATCATTGTACTCATTTGAGTGCAGTAACAGGATGTTGTCGCTTCCCTTGAGCCCGGTCGCGGGATGTCCTGCATCGACCTCCTCAAGGCCGGTACTGATTCCGCCGCTTTTGTTGTAGCGGGCCATGTAGCGGAGTACTTTGCCCGCTTTTTCGGCTTTTTCCCGAAGATTTTCAAAATGTGCATCCAGTTCCGGCAACTTTTCCAGAAATTCATCCACTGAGTTAATGGCATAATATGTTTCGGGCAACAGGTTACCTGTCTGCACAACATCTGGCCCGGCCTGCTCTCCGGCTTCACGAGCAAGGATCAGTATTTTCCGGGCTGCGTCCATCCCGTTCAGGTCGTCGCGGGGATCTGGCTCGGTATAGCCCTGCAGACGTGCATTTTTTACGAGCTCGCTGAATGCGGTCTCTCCGGTATATGAGTTGAAAAGATAGCTCAGGGTTCCTGAAAGTACGCCTTCTACAGATTGCAGTTCATCACCACTTTCCACCATTCTGCGAACCGTTTCGACCGCCGGCAGTCCTGCTCCCACATTGGTCCCATAGGCATAGGTCACCTGGTGATCTGCAGCAAGCTCCTTAAGCCGGCTGTAGTGTGCATAATCCCCGGAATTTGCCTTTTTGTTGGCCGTTACCACCGAAACGCCCGCCCTGATCAGCTGATCGTACACTTCGCCTGTTTTTTCACTGGCGGTACAGTCGATAAATACACTGTTCGGAAGATTGATATCGGATATGGTCTTTATAAAAATATCCAGCTGCATGGGCCCGCCCCGTTCATCAAGCAGATATTCCCAATTGCCGGTGTTTATGCCGTTCCGGTCGAACAACATCGTCCGGCTGTTGGCGATACCATGTACCTGCAGGGAAATTCCCTTATGTTTGAGTATAACTTCACTGCGTTCATGAATCTGCCTGAGCAGTTCCATGCCGATCAGTCCGGTACCAACTATGTAGAGGTGGAGGGGTTTTCGCTTGCTGAAGAAAAATGCGTCGTGTATGGCGTTCAGTGCTTTCTGCTCATCGCTGCTTTTAAGCACTGCCGAAATGTTCAGCTCCGACGATCCCTGGGCTATGGCCGATATGTTGATGCCGTTACTGCCAAGCGCCTGGAATACCTTTCCGGCAATGCCGGGTGTCTGCCGCATGTTCTCGCCCACTACGGCAAGCACGCTCAGGTCGTTTTCGACAATAATTTCGGCGACTTTCCCACTGTGAAGTTCCATCGCCAGCTCGGCCTCGAGCAGCTCCCTGGCCAGGATGGCCTGCTCCGGACGAACCGCGAAACAGACCGAGTGCTCCGATGAGGCCTGCGTAATCAGTATGATGTTGATGCCGCCACGGGCCAGTGCACCGAATATGCGGTGGGCCACACCGACCATCCCCACCATGCCTGCACCCTGAACCCGCAACAGGGAAATACTGGAAATGGAACTGATTCCCTTTATGGCATACGGGCTGCCGGAGCTGATCGCACTCAGTATGGTACCTGCAAAACCGGGCTTCAGCGTATTCCTGACCCGTATCGGGATCTTTTTTTCCATCGCCGGCTGCAGGGTTGGCGGATAGATTACCTTGGCCCCGAAATGCGACATTTCCATGGCCTCCTCATAGGAGACCTCGGGCTGCGAAAAGGCCCGCTGCACTTTTCGCGGATCGGCAGTCAGCATGCCGTCCACGTCGGTCCATATCACAATTTCGTCGACTGCGAGGGCTGCACCCAGTATGGCAGCGGTGTAATCAGACCCGCCACGTCCCAATGTGGTGGTCTCTTTCCTGGAGGTGGCACCTGTAAAACCGGTAACCACCTGCAGATCGGTGTGCGTGCTGAAGTGCAGGCGAAGATTCTCATTTGTGATGTCAAAATCCACATTGGCCGACCCGAACCGGCCGTCAGTGCGGATCACCTGCTGTGTATCCAGGAAATCGTTGGGAATGCCGAGATGCCGGAATGCATGACTGATAATGAAGTTCGAAAGGCGCTCCCCGAAACTCATGATGAAATCGAGCGTTCGGTCCGACAGTTCACGGATCAGGAATATGCCCTGCAGCACATCTTCCAGGTCGTTAAGCATCATTTTGACGCCGCCCATCACCGGACTCTGTCCCGATGGGGGGATCAGTGCCCTTATCGCATCCAGATGGCGCTGTTCGAGCTCCCTGAGCCGTTTCAGATAGTGCTCATCGGGGGTTGATGCCTCCTGTGCCATCAGGATCAGCTGATCGGTTACCCCCTGAAAGGCAGAAAAAATTACTGCCCGGCAAGCCCCGCTGTTCGCATCATCTTTTATCAGTTCAGCGATGCGCAAAATGCGCTCGGGTGAGGCGACCGATGATCCGCCGAATTTGAAAACCGTCATTGGTACTTAAAAAAATAGGTTTATTGAAAATACCCCGGCAACACACCAGGAGTCTTACAGATAGAGAAACCCCGCAACAAGCAGTCCGGGAATGATGGCTGAAAGTATAAGCAAGATCAGCCAGAAACTCTCTTTTAATCCCACGAAAAATGTGAAGATAATTCCTTTCACCAGCGTATTTGATGCGGCAGCCAGTATGATACCGATCGATGCCGTACCGGCGCCAAGATCATCAAGGGCCATTCTGGAGAGCGAAAGCGTTATGGAATCCACGTCGGTAAGTCCGGAAACAATGGCCAGGGTATAGATACCGGCCTCGCCGAACCACTCTTTAACTGCTTCGGATAGCAGCAGGATTATGGCGAGCAATATGCCGAACTTGATGGCCATGCCGAGCTGGAAAGGATTCTTCAGATCAATTTTTTTCTCGGTAACCTGCTGGTTTCCCGATCCCCTTTTCCACATCCAGAACCCGCCTGCGATCTGGCATGCGAACATGACCAGCAATTTGATGAACGCGTAAATTTCCCGCTCCTCCATATTTCTGAGCAATGTGTGCAGGGCGGGTTTGTAACCGAGCAGCGTAACCACTATTACGGTGGTGCTCAGGGCTAGTAACGGGTTTCCCTGAACTGCCCACGCCGAAAGGATGAAGGTCAGCATCATGGTAAAAGCGGTGGTTGTTCCCACGTCCTGGTCTTCCTGAACATCCAGAATGTGGGCTACAATAATCATGGCAGAGACGGCAATAAAAGCTGCCGGTAACAACCAAAGTGTCAGATTCCCGGCCAGCATCGAGGATATCCCGCCCAAAAGCCCGATAATGCTGAAGGTCCGGATTCCGGCCGTGCGGTCTCCTTCTTCTTCATCCCGCTCACTCCATCCCCGTTCAATACCAACCAGAAAACCGATGGCCAGTGCCATCAGCAGGTTCATGGCTACATCATAGGTTTGATCCATAACGCAATCTGTTGTAAGCGTTGCTGCCTGGTCTGGTTATTCTATTCATTGCGGTTGCTTTTCCCGGTATATATATCCGGAATACATATAATGTAATGATTTCAGCTCAGTTCACACATCGGGGATTACATGGCGGCCTGTACTTGCCTGCTGACGGCTTCTCAATACCATGCAGATTAACATTTGCTGTTTTGAATCATTGTTCCGGAGGGTAACTTGTAAACCGCTGAACAGCAGCCGCCTGGTAGACTGAATGGTTGTGCCTGGCTTTCTTCAGGGTTGCGGAATTTAAGTGCTGTTAGCCCGGGTGTAATTTCTTGATGGCAATACACAAAACGGGCTATTTTATATGCAAGTGATTAAGGATTTATTTGAACTGTAAAAGTATTACCATATTCGCACCGGCCACTGTGGCCAACGTGGCCTGCGGCTTCGATTCACTCGGTTTCGCCCTCAACGAGCCGGGCGATGTTATTAAACTGACAAGGAAGGACATGCCGGGGGTCAGCATCACCCGCATTACAGGCGATGATGGCCGGTTGCCGACAGATGCCGGTAAAAATACCGCCGGCGTGTCGGTGATAGCCCTTCTGAAGCATACCGGCGAGACCTGCGGATTCGATATCGAGGTACACAAGAAGATGCCCCTTGGCAGCGGACTTGGTTCGAGTTCGGCCAGTACGGTAGGAGCGGTATTCGGGGCTAACCTGCTGCTCGACAATCCGTTGCCCTATGCAGATCTGCTTCCCTTCGCCCTGCTGGGCGAAAAGGTAGCCTGTGGTGCTGCTCATGCCGACAATGTCGCACCGTCGTTGCTGGGCGGTTTCCGGCTCATCCGCAGCTATGATCCGCTTGATGTGATCGAAGTGCCCCATCCCGAAGGGCTGCACTGCACGGTATTGCATCCTCATATCGAGGTCAGGACCGAAGATTCAAGAAAAATACTGCGCCAGTCGGTCAGGCTACAGGATGCCATTGTTCAGTGGAGTAACTTTGCCGGACTGGTAACCGGTTTGATTACCGGTAATTACCCCCTCATCAGCCGATCGCTGAACGACATTATCTTTGAGCCGGTCAGGTCGCTGCTCATACCCGGGTACGACGATGTGAAGAAAGCCGCTATTCATGCCGGTGCCCTGGGCTGCAGCATTTCAGGCTCCGGTCCGTCCATTTTCGCCCTCAGTACATCGCTGAGTGATGCCCGTAATGTTGGCGATGCCATGCTCGAATCCCTTAAAAAGACCGGCATCGAAGGGGATGTGTTTGTTTCGCCCGTCAATAATAATGGCCCGCGCATTATCGAGGAGGGGTGAACGGTTGAAATTCTACAGCACCCATAACAGGGACATCCGCCATACACTGGATGAGGCCGTAATGCGTGGTCTGGCTCCCGGTGGCGGACTCTACATGCCCGAGTACCTGCATCCCATGCCGGCAGGCTGGCTGGATGCACTTCGGGACGAGCCCTGCTGGCGTATCGGTGAGGTCCTGTTCCGCCATCTGCTTGGTGACGATATTCCGGAGCGCGATCTGCATAATATCATCCGGGATGCGGTCAATTTTGACGCTCCCCTGGTCGGAATGGGTGATAACAGATATATCCTGGAGCTGTTTCATGGCCCAACACTGGCTTTCAAGGATTTTGGCGCCCGCACAATGGCGCGGATGCTGGCCCGGCTGAACCGTGGCTCCGGTACCCCGCTTACTGTTCTCACTGCTACCAGCGGCGATACAGGTGCGGCCGTGGCTGACGGTTTTCATGGCGTGGACGGCATCAGGGCGGTGATCCTGTATCCTTCGGGAAGGGTGAGCCCTTTGCAGGAGCGCCAGTTTGCCACGCTCGGCGGTAATATTATGGCCATTGAGGTCCAGGGTTCATTTGACGACTGCCAGCGTCTGGTCAAGCAGGCATTCACCGACGCTGACCTGAACCGCGCGCTCAGGCTCACTTCTGCCAACTCGATTAACATTGCCCGCCTGCTGCCCCAGATGATCTATTATGTCCGTGCCTGGCTGCAACTGCCGCAGGGAAGTGCACCACCTGTATTTGTGGTGCCCAGCGGCAATTTCGGGAACCTTACAGCAGGGCTCATCGTGCGGGAACTGGGCCTGCCGGTAAAACGATTCATCGCCGCGACCAACCGGAACCGGACGGTGCCGGAATACCTGGAAACCGGTGAATACCGGGCCCGTCCCTCCGTACAGACCATCTCCAACGCCATGGATGTGGGTGATCCCAGCAACTTTGCAAGGATGGCCGAACTGCTGCCCGATGCCGGGTCCATGCGCCGCATCATATTCGGGGCCGACTACTCCGATGAGGAAACCCGCAGCGCGATCAAAACGGCATACCATGACAAAGGCTACATCATGGATCCTCATACCGCAGTCGGATGGCTGGCCCTGGAACAGTACCGTAACGAGGAGGGGGGCAAGGAACCCGGAATCGTATTATCGACGGCCCATCCGGCGAAATTCATCGAAGTGATGGAGGAAATTCTGCCGGGTGTGGTTGAAATACCGGAAACACTAAGGAACGCCCTTGGCCGGCCCAAGAAGACGGTTGTCATTCCGGCGGATTACGGGGAATTCAGCAGGGTATTGTACGGTTTGCAATGAGTAATCATTCAGGACCGAATCAGAATGAGGCTGCCCGTTATCTGCATTTTTAGAAATCGCTTCATTGTTTGTAAGGAAACTCTTCTTCGTGTCTCTATATAGATGACTATTCATCAGGGGAGACGCTTTGGGGACGTACCGGTTTCTTAAGTTCAAATGTCAAAAACCTGAAATTTATTGATATGCTTTCCCTGTCGGCCTGTTGTCTGAGCTTTAAATGGTCTGATTTGGTTTTCTGTTTACTGCATGAAGGTTTTCCGGGTTCAGCTTTCATACCTATTTTAGCCGGATGAAATACGTAGGAGCACATGTAAGCATAGCCGGGGGAGTTTTTAACGCACCGGTAAATGCTAAATCGATCGGTGCAACGGCCTTCGGGATGTTCACCAAAAACCAGCGCCAGTGGAAAGCCAGGCCGCTTTCTGATGTGGAAATTGAATCGTTCCGCGGACAGATTCAAACGCTTGGATTCAGTGCCGGTCATATTTTACCGCACGACAGCTATCTCATCAATCCGGGACATCCTGAACCGGAGGGCCTCAGAAAGTCGCGTGAGGCTTTCATCGACGAGATGCAGCGTTGCGAACAGCTGGGTCTTGCGTTGCTCAATTTTCATCCGGGGGCCCACCTTGGCAAAATCCCGGAAGATGATTGCCTGAAACGAATCGCGGAATCGGTAAACATGGCACTTGCCGGTACGACCGGGGTTACGACCGTACTGGAGACTACGGCTGGTCAGGGAACCAACCTGGGCTGGCGTTTTGAGCACCTTGCAGGCATTATTGATCTGGTTGATGACAAATTACGGGTTGGGGTCTGTATTGATACCTGTCATATTCACGCGGCAGGATACGACATTCGCACACCAAAGGCGTATTCAAAAACCATGGCCGAATTTGAGGATGTGATTGGCATAAATTACCTGAAGGGACTGCACTTGAATGATGCAAAAACGGAGTTCGGCAGCCGGGTCGATAGGCATGCACCGATAGGGAAGGGAACGATCGGCATGCAGGCATTCCACAACATTATGAACGACAATCGATTCGACGGGCTGCCCATGATCCTCGAAACACCCGGACCAGAGAACTGGGGCATGGAGATTTCAATGCTTTGTGGTTTGATAAATGAACCCGGTTGATCGATTAATGAAAGACCCTGGATGCCCCGAATGTGAAAAATTCCTGCCGGAAACGGGCATTTACCTTATCAATCAGACTGTTTTAGTTTAGTGTCACATTTCTTTTAAAGGTTAAAATATCCTTATTAGATTATAGTTAACCATGATTGTGGGATGAACCTGTATGGAATAGGTGTTTTTACAGGAGTGTAGGGGTTTACACTACGAGCAGAATGGGGTAGCACCCGTATGTAATCGGTTTACAGACCTGTTATACTAACCGGCAGATTATTCGGGAAAGCATTACCACACATAGTTAACCTTTATCACACATAAATCTATTATACCATGAAAAATTTATTCAAAAGCGTATTAGTCCTGGTACTATTGCTCTCGGTTGCAGCAACAGCCAGTGCCCAGTTTAATCCGAAGCTTCAATACTTCAGAGCTCAGGATCAGACCGGGCTGAATGTTTTCGAAACACCCAAAACTACAGACGTAAAATTTGAAGGTCTGCGTGTTAAAATCGGTGGTGCCAATACTCTGCAGTTCCAGGGTCTCAGCCATGAAAACAGTGGAGCTGAAAAACTCAGCATTGGCCCGAATTTCAACCTGGCCACGTCTAACCTTGATATCGATGTTCAGCTCGCCGATGGTTTACGTATGCACCTCAGAACATACCTCTCTTCACGTCACCATTCTGAGGCATGGGTTAAGGGTGGTTATATGCAGGTAGACCGCCTGGATTTTATCAGCGAAGGCCTGCTTTCTGATGTGATGGATAAAGTGACCATCAAAGTGGGACACATGCAGAATAACTACGGTGATGCTCACTTCAGAAGAAGCGATAATGGTCAGGCCATATTAAATCCGTTTGTTGGCAATTATATAATGGACTCATTTACTACCGAAGTCGGTGCCGAAGTCTATTATCAAAGTAACGGTTTTCTGGCCATGATCGGTGCAACAAACGGCAAATTAAATCAGAGTGTTGTTGATCCTGCCGTAGGAACCCGCCCCTCGTGGCTTGCCAAACTGGGATACGACAGCCAAATCAATGAAGACCTTAGAATCAGGTTAACAGGCTCCCTTTATACGACATCACAGACAAACAGTGTTACGCTTTACTCTGGCGACCGCGCCGGTTCACGTTACTACCACGTATTGTCGAACAATACTGCAGCGTTTACAACTGGCCGTTTTAATCCTGGTTTTAGTGCCGGTGGTGTAGGTGGCGAAATGACTGCCATCATGGTCAACCCCTTCGTGAAATTCCAAGGTCTTGAGTTCTTTGGTATCTTTGAAAATTCTTCTGGTAAAACCGGTGCAGAAACCGATACAAGAACATTCAACCAGTATGGTGCTGAACTGATCTACCGGTTCGGTGCTGAAGAAAAAGTTTACCTTGGCGGACGTTACAACCTCGTTACCGGCGATACCAACGCTGGCGAAAGCGTAGACATCAGCCGTATTAACATCGGCGGTGGCTGGTTCATGACCCGCAACGTACTTGCCAAAGTTGAATATGTAACCCAGACCTACGATGGTTTCAACCCTGGCAGCATCTTCGAAGATGGTGAATTCAATGGTCTGATGATCGAAGCCGTAATCAGCTTCTGATCTGAATAAACGTACGGGCAGGGGTGCTGCTTACAGTTCAACCTGCCGAACGTAAATAGAATTAATAAGCTGCTGGTTCTCAGTGAATCAGCAGCTTTTTTTGTATCTGAAAAATCCGGTCTGGATGTTTATTGGATGTAAATAACCGTCTGATTAACACGTTGTAGTAACTTGTGCATGCACAAATACCGGATAGTTCATAATTCACTATCCGCAGAATTCACTTTTATTCGTACCATACACTATTCGTACATTGCCCGTACAGCTCAGAAACCGGAATATAGCTTCTGAACAATATAACCATGATAAAAACACTTCTCGCCGGCTGCAAGGATCAGTTCAGGGATAATCTGATTCCCATACTTGAAATGCGGGGCCACGACATCATAAAAGCTGCAGATTACAAAGAAGCATACAAGCTCTATAATTCGGTAAACCCCGATATGGTGGTATTGGTGTGCCTGAATGAACGGACGCACCGTTTCTGCAAAATGATCCGTGATTCGGAGGGGGGAGCGGATGTGGCCATACTTGCTGTAGCCAAACCGGAGGAAACGGACCTTCTGAACCGGCTAATGGATGTGGGTCTGGACGATTTTATCCTTGAGTCGCTGAAGGATCTCGTCAGGCTCAATATCAGGGTATCCTACTCGGAGAAAATGATCCATGAATACCGAAAACGCCGAGCAGCCCAAAAAGAACTGGAAGAGAGGGTGGCATACCAGGGGGTTCTTGCCGAACTGGCCCAGAACTCCATCATCGATTCGCAGCCACTTGACCGCTTTCCCGAGATAGCCCATCGTATCAGGAAGGTAGTGAATGCAGATTATTGCCTGATCCTCGAGAAGGTGGAAGACAAACCCCGGTTGCTGCTGCACTCCTGCGATGGAACCAGTATTTGCATGTATACGGAGGGCGAGGTTTGTTACTGGCCCTATGATGATAAACTGAATAAAGTACTGGCAACCGGCAAGCCTGTGATAATTCCCGATTATTCAAAGAACGGGCAGTACGAACATCCTGTATTTCCGGGTAATCCCGTCATAACGTCGGGTGCGGCATTCCCGATTTTCGTCCAGGAAGGCACGTTTGGTATACTGGCTGTATATAGCAAAAGAAAAAATGAATTTACAAATCACGAATATAATTTTCTGGAAACTGCAGCGTCGCTGCTGTCGAGTACAATGCGCCGCAATGCCTATGAAACAGCCCTGAAGATCAGTGAAAGCCGGTCACGGGCCATCCTCGATACCACGGTTGATGGCATCATCACCATCGACCGGACGGGACGCATCGAATCATACAATAAGGCGGCGGAGGAACTGTTCGGGTACAGCTACAATGAAGTGGTGGGAAAAAATGTAAATATGCTCATGCCTGAACCCTATCACAGCGAGCACGATGGATACCTTAAGCGCCATCATGAAACCGGCGAACGGCACATCATAGGAAAGGGCCGTGAGGTCAAAGGTCTGCGGAAAAACGGAGAAATATTCCCCCTCTACCTTGCGGTCAGCCAGGTTCAGCTCGACAATGCAACAATGTACACTGGTATCGTCCGGGATATTTCCGAGGAGCGCCGGCTTGAGCTTGAGATAATGCGCATCAGCGATTACGAGCGCAGAAGCATCGGGCAGGACCTGCATGATGGCCTGGGCCAGATGCTCACCGGCATAGGGCTGATGAGCCAGAACCTGGCAAAGAAGCTGGAGGATGTACACATGGATGCATCTGAACAGGCAAAGGAAATTACGGGTCTGATACGCGAGGCCGATCAGTACGCCCGCGGATTGTCGAGGGGCCTGGTTCCCGTTCAGTTTGATGAAATGGGATTACCGAATTCCATCCGCCGGCTGGTTAAAAATGCTGAACGGATTTTCGGCATTCGCTGCCTGTACCGCGAGCACAATCCGCCGGTATTCGAAGACAGTGTTACCGTTGAACACCTCTACCGCATTACCCAGGAAGCCATCAGCAATGCAGTAAAGCACGGCAAAGCCGATACAGTGCGCATCACGCTGGTGGGTTCAAAAGATCACATGCGCCTGCGTATCGTCGATAACGGTATCGGGCTTGAACCGGGCTGGAACGAAGCCGAGGGGATCGGGATGAAAATTATGAACTACCGGGCAAGATTGATTGGGGCAAATATGGAAATAAGCAATAACTTTAAACGCGGTGTTGTTGTAACGTGTACCCTCTCGGGTGCGACCGGCACCTATACGATCCCGGAAACAGCCGGCAAAGAGGAAAAAACTGTAAATCAGACGTATGACTAAAATCTATCTGGTAGACGACCATCCACTAATGCGCAAAGGCATTGCCATGACCCTCGATCTGGAAATGGATTTCGAGGTTTGTGGCCAGGCCGAAAGTGCGGAGGAAGCCATATCGGATATACCCGTCAAAAAGCCGGATATCGTGGTTGTCGACATATCGCTGCCGGGGATGAACGGCATTGAGCTCATCAAGCACCTGAAAGCGCTAAACCCGGACCTGCTTATGCTCGTTGTATCACGTCACGATGAGGATATGTACGCGGAAAGGGCCATCAAGGCGGGCGCCCGGGGTTATCTTATGAAAATGGAAGCCGGGGATGTGATCGTAAACGCGATCCGCCGCATTCTGAAGGGGCAGATCTACCTGAGCGAAGAGATCAACAACAAGCTGCTCATGGGTATGATGTCGGGGGGACAGGTCGGCCGCAGTTCCCCGCTCGAAATTCTGAGCGACCGCGAACTTGAAGTATTTGAACTGATCGGAAACGGGTCAACCACCCGTGAAATCGCCGAAAGAATGCACGTCTCAATCAAAACGGTAGAATCCTATCGAACCCGTATCAAAATCAAGCTCGATATATCCACCGGCAATGAACTGATCAAACAGGCCGTGCAGTGGGTCGCTTCCGAAAGCGATACGGATTAACACGGCCGTTTGATCCGGACAAAACGATATAGGGTGTTTCCTGCCGCATCGTACCGCATCCATCTCTGACGCTGTAGTCAACCAGCCCGTATATCCAGGAATCGAAACATCATGCTGAGCGCAGGCCGGAGGCCGAAGTCGAAGGACGTCGTGGGATGAGATCCCGCGAAAATAAAGGAACTACTGGATAAATCGTGCCCTTGGCACACTCGGCCCCGTTGCCACAAGCAATTTTTTAGCCTAATTCAACTTACATGGTAGCCTATCTTTCCTGGCCATCAAATCCATCTTCAGGTGTAG
>JBLRWO010000065.1:0-12548 GCA_047921215.1 Cyclonatronaceae bacterium
CCATTTACCGGCTTCGGCAATTTCAGGTGATCACATACTGTACTCTGTATTGTGCTGACGACTTCTGAATGGGTGTCGTCTATTCTGAATCTCAATGGATCGAATCTGGTATGATCTACGAGAAAATCGGCCTGCTTAACTGGATTTAATACTAACAAACGTCCGGATGCTCTTGTCACAGCTGTATAGGCCCAGCGTCTGAAACCATTGCTCAACGGCCCCAGGGAGTGTTTCATGTCTGCAATAACCTGTTCCCACTCACCGCCCTGTGCTTTATGACATGTAATGGCATAACCGTAACCAACATGTAACGAATTGAAATATACATCCCCCTTCCGGTACATATCAAAGTTAACCGGTGGTTTTTCAGACTTGTATCTTTTCATGGCGTAAACATGCAACGCGGCCTGGATTTTTTGGAGGCTTGCCGCATTTTTGATTAACCCATTTTCCAGAATTTTAACTCTTAACCTGACATCAGATTCATGTAACGGACTGATGATCGCATCCCGAAAAACAAGTTTTATTACCAGATTTTTTTCATCCCTGAAGTTATATACAACATCAACCGCCTCTGACCGGTCAGATATATCACGAACCCTTGCCAGATCACCATTGAGCAACCATGTGTTATAATAGTATGAATTACGCCTGATCATGAGAATCTCACCAGGATTCAGGTTTTTTCTGTAATAACTCAGATAACTTCTGATTTCCAGATTCACAGACTCTGCACCCCTGTTCGAGTGGCATATCCAAATGGTGCGCGGAATGTCGTGTTGAGTAATTTCATGTGCATATTTCTTCATGGCATTATCATAAGTGGGGAAAAAGATAGTTCTGTCATCTGGAATTACCGATGAAGAAACCCTTTTATTACAGCTGTTGTCAGGCCTGTATCTTAGCCGAGCTGCATACTTAACAATAGGATTATCTTTTTGCTGCCTCTGCACTTCTGTGAGCACGGAAGACCCGGTATTAACTCTGTACAATCGTTTGAGCCATGCAGATGAGAGTGCAGGGCTTACATCCATATTAACTGGCGGCAACTGAGCGGGATCTCCGCAAAAAATAATTTTTCGACCTGTGCGTGCCGGTTCAACATAGCTGATCAAATCTTTAAGCAGTCGACCACTTCCAAATTTCAGGGTATCCACGAAACTTGTTCGGTCGGATACCATGGATGCCTCATCTACAATATACAGAGTTGTTAGTGGATCTGTATTTGAACTAAGGCTGAAAGAAGTTACGCCGGGATCATTTTCGTTACATAACACATTTGATTGCGTGTAAATAACTTTATGTATGGTGTTAGCTTCCTCGCCGGTTTTTAACCCTAATATCCTTGCAGCCCTGCCTGTTGGGGCAAGTAACCGTACGGTCCAACCCGAATTCATGAACATTTTTACCACACCACCCAGCAAAAAGGTTTTACCCGTTCCTGCATACCCTTTCAGTAGAAAAATATTGAGGTCTTCTGAATGCAGAAACGTCTCAATTTTTTTTATTACAGAATGTTGCTGTGTGGTGTATGCTGATGTGAACTGTTCACATTTTCCCCCGTTAATAACTTGTTTACTTATATTTTTCAAACCGATTTTCTTTTGGTAAATCTGAACTTCTTTTTCTTACCGGCCTTTTTTTGCCTGGATTTAATTTCGCCAGGGTCGTGGCGCAAATGATAGGTCACCCCTTTATTCCTGTTCTCCCTTGCCGCTATGGTTGTCCATTCACTAACCTGATTTGCCCGGTTAGATTGAAATACAATCACACTGTCGTATTTCACATTAATAAGATCCGACAGCCCATCGTACATAATCCTGACCTGCGATTCGGTAAGAAATCCTGCAAATACTGATCTCTGCCGGTGCTCAAGCCACTGCCTTAGATATTTCATCACCTTTGCACAGCGTTTTCGATGTACATCATAGGTTACAACCACATACATGTCTTCACCACCATATCCTGAATGATACATATTCTTTGTCTCCCAGCAGATGTTTTACCAGTTTATATCCTTCAAGACGGATTAACCTGCGATAGCTTACAGAGCGGTTCAGTTCCCTGTGCCTGAGGGTTGACTTGAGCCGGTGATCAAATGCCCTGATTATTTTGATCCTTCCATCCCTGTTCAAAAGACACCCATTCATTGATTCCTCAAAGTCTGTTGCCGTTATCTGTTTTTTGTTGATCAGGGTTAATATGAGTCCCTCAACAACAAAAGGCCGGAAAATTTCGGCAAGATCCCATGCCAAAGGAAAGCGCTGCCTGCCAGGTTGGTGCAGATATCCGACTAGCGGATTCAGCTGTGTTCTGTACAGTTCACTTATGATTGCAGCATATAGCATACTGTTCATGTACGATATGAGTGCATTGACCGGGTTATTTGGAGGATCATATACCCTGTTACCCATGCTGAAATCACCGGTAAGTCGCTGATCAAGGTATTCATAATATATCCGGCGAATACTGCCCTCCACGCCAAGTAAAGTATCAATAGATGCAGCCTCGGTAAGCATTTTTTCATAGGTTTTCCACCCTTCAAGCAGATCAGTGAATTCACCTGTCCGTCTTTGCTCTCTCGCAATACCGCTTTTCATATTATGGAAAGCCCCCCTCAGAATTTCTCTCGCTATGCAAAGACGCCGTACCGGATCAGCATAGTGAATGAACTGATTCTGCTGAATTTTACCATTTGGAATCGGCTCCCTCGGCCAATAGGTACCTGTATAGGAGCCATAGTAATTGTATGTATGCAGCGGGATATGCTTCTCTGCCAAAAAGTTTAGTAAAGCGGTATTGATACGCATTGAACTGTATGCATGTATGCTGTCAATACGCTCAACAGGCAAAAAAACCGGATTGCCATTCCACCAGGCATCTTCCTCGGCAAGTGGCCATTCATTCGAAAGCTCTTTGGCAAGTTCTTCGCCGGGTGTATCTTTTCCTTCATGATTTCCATAAGGAATAATTCCTATAGTGTTATCCTGGCGTTTTAAAATGGCGGGTTGAAACAGATAAACGGGTATTTTCATGGTTTTTGAAATGTTATTTTTAACAGTAACACCATTCGCTGTATGCACACTGCATACATGTCTTGTCTGCAGGTTCTTTCGCTTTAGGTGGTGTATCCAGCTCTACCTGATCAATTAATATGGATGCCCCGCGTTCCAGCCTGATGAGAAAGTCGGGATCTTCACTTTCGGTGCAGATTGCAAATATGTCGTCATCAATTTGCCCGTACTCCAGATCAAAAGATTTTGCAAGGGCAGTGGCATCGGCGCTGAACTTCATTTTGTACCAGAGTTGCATTTCGCATTCATTTACACCCAACCTGCTCAATTCTTGCCTTATGGCCCAAACCTGATACAAATGAGTAGGATGAGGAGTGCCGCTTTTAAATTCCACCCCAAGACACTCCTCCGGTAACCAGGCATCAATACGCGTACCCGATGGGAGGCGTGCTTCATAAAGCCAGTCACTGTCGTCAATGGTAAGGCCGGATATGTGCTGCTTTAGTGTCCGGCAAGCCGTCAGGTACTGATTATCTTCAAATATTTCAATATTGTGAGCTTTAAGCCAAAGCCGCCTGTTGCAGTATAACCCTTCCACAAGCAGTGAGGGAGCTATGTACCATGGTTTCAACATAACAGATTGGCAGGTTTGCGTTTGATATGCTTAACTGCATCGGCATTACGGTATACAGTGATAATTGTATCCGGATCATCGATTGGTGTTACAACAACCAGGTTTTTGATCCGGCCGCGCCGGTGGGCATTCACAGTTGCCGGAATATCCTTGTTCCGGAGAACATAGAAACAGAGGCCCTGTCGGTGGATCAGGACTCCGAACTGCAGAACGATGTTAATATCAGCTCTGTTAATTCCACGCTGATCACATCTGCGGGCTGCATGCGTTGTAAGGTTTGTAGTAGGTTGCATGGCTGTGCCAAATTTTTGGTTTCAGTTTCATTGACTGATCCAAAAATCTGACTATAACCGCTCCATTACCTGACTGGTAACGTTACGTCAGATTACGGCAATGCTACCCTTCCTGGCCGAAGTTTGTGTATACAGAGTTGATATCCCTGAGAAAATGCTCGTCATTGAATGTAATTACAGCTCCAGGTATCATTAGTTTATTAGAGACTGCCGCATTGTCTTTGTTTGCTACCCGGTCATTGAAAAAAACCTCGGAACCACTAACATCCTCATAACCCGCTTTTTTTAAACCTTCGTGCAGTTTTTTAACCAGTTCGTTTCTTGATCGTGCAAAGAGGTTGGTATCGTTCTGTATCGGCATACCGCTCTTACCCCGGCCAAACCAGGCATCCTGTTCCATATCATTTCGTGTAATGCGGGCGTAAAAAAGTTTCAGTATTTCAAGCATCCTGTTATCAGAAACAAGATTCCTGTAACTAAGTGGATAAATGGTATCGTTTTCAGCATTCAGATATGCGAAGAAAGAAAGCAACGACAACGGCCTGGGGGGAATACTTACCGGTTTTTCATAATCGTTCAAGTAAATTACCCTTTTATCCAGATCGATAAACAGCGATCTGACAGGATACTGGTTGCCAGCCAGCCGTTTGTGAGCGGTTTCAACCAGTTCGGAAAAGGGCTTATTAAAATCAAGCGGTGGTTTAACAAGATTCCTGAGTGGTATGAAGGGACTCTCCACGACTTCGATTACGGCAGGCAGGGTTTCTGCTGCATCACCGGTAGCCTTATCCTCATTTTGGGCTTCCGGAAAATAGAACCCGGGAATTTCATAACGTGGTTGCACCAGCACGTGAATCAGTTTGTCTTTTGGCCTGGCCATAAGCTGGAATGCCGAATGCATGTGCGCACTCATCGTTTTTCGTCCGCCCGAGAGCAGTCCGTAAACCGGTATCTCAGTATCCTGAGTGCAATTCCTGAGAATCCCGAGTAGAGCCGAAGCAAACACTTCATCTTCAGCCTTGTTTCGGATATCGGCCAGCTTTCTTCCTTCAAACTCGGGAATGATTGTCTTTATCTGAGGGTACTCATCCATGCCAAGGTTCAGTGCTCTGTACAACCTTCCCAGCGCACCGTTACCTGCATCAAATAGCTCCTCATCCAGTTTCATTTTCCCCGCCTGCGTGGTAAGGATGATAATTGTGGCAATTTTCTGTTTATATCCGGTATAAAGGGCATAGATGGCCTCGGTAAGTACTGCCGGTGTGGTACCAATGGTGGCAATGAGGGTTACAGCATCGTGATTTTCCTTCATCCCGGCTCCCCGCTCATGTTTGTCCGGTTAATAGTACTGTTCGCATGCGGGTAGTCCCGGAACCGGACAAACTCAAAAACCCGTCTTATTTCACTGTTATCAAGCTTCTCCACCGACCGCCTGGTCGTACTTGCCAGACACCGGTACCCCGCTTGTTGCAATAAATTTATGAGAACGTGGCAGAATGTATGTTCGCCCATAATGTGAACGGCATCCGGCCCGACAACATCTATTTCTTTAAATAATTCGTTGGCTTTGGATAAAACGGTTATAGCATCAGCCTCAGGTGCTATCACCGGATGTGGCAAATCCTGAACACTTCCAAATTCACTTGCTGCGGCCTTTTTTTGATCACTGCTCCATTCGGAGTACGGATGATTGGATATATTCAGAAGCATTTCTTCGTATCGATTGAGCCTGTTTCAATAGTTGGTGCTGCGTTCATTTTCTGCCTGGTACATACGTCCTACAAATTCTTCTGTTCGCGATACAATATCCCTGGTATTATCAACAATAGATTTAGCAGGTTTTGGAGCTTTCCTCATTCCGGCATGATTTATATCGTTACGAAACAATGAGGCCCGACCTGTAATCTCGGCCAGTTTTTCCTCCCAGGATTCTGTTATTCCAACATCATCTTTTCTGTAAATGCCTTGAAGACGGTAGCTGACATTTTCCCTGTCATCTCGGCTGAGTGGATCCAGCTTCATCCTGATACAGGCAATGCTTATTAATAACTCGGTAGCCAGCGTAAGGGCCTGCTGGAACTGGCCGACTTCCAGATAGTGCCTTAGCATGTTGACCTGCGAACGGATGCCCTCCTCCGAAAAAAGGTTTTGCCCGCCAGCCGGTGCAAAAGCTGACACCGCTTTTTCAAGTTCTTCAAGCATGAGGGCCAGTGGCTTTGTCTGGATAATATTTTTCAGATCATTATGTGCGTCAGGAAGTTTTTTCTGAGCTGCTGCCGATGCCTGAAGTGCTTCCCGGGGCCGTACTACAGCCAATGCATTCATCAGATTTTCAAGCTGCGTACCGAGGCCTGCAAGACCGCGTGATTTATAATCTGCATTCTCCCGGTAACTTCGGTGGTGCAGGGTTCGCAATATTTCGCTCAGATCTGCAGCATCTCCTTTTTCAGAAAACCTGCGAAGGGCGAACGTCCAGTCTATAACATCCAGAAAAGGGATCAGATCGAATACCGGTGTAATACCTGTCTCCGTATTTCTTGCATCCCAGGCACCGTAAAGAATGTGCTTTACATGCACGTTTTTATAAAATCCCAGAAAAACCGATACCGCCAGTGCCAGCATGGGCTGTGTCCTGAATCCATGGGTTACATCGAGAATCAGTTCACAATTTTCAGGTACCGCACCGGCGATTAAAGTGAATAATTCCCACAGTTCCGTCTCTGACTTGCCATCCGGAATCCGGATAAAATCATCTTCAGAATAGCCTTCTGATATTAATCCCTGCGCATTAACATTATGGGCCTTTGTGGTAAGCAGCAAAAGATGCCGGTCGGGTTTAAAGTTATCCCTGATCGCGCACTGAACATACCGCGATTGATACAAGGTTCCGCCAATTTCATAGCTGGCAGGCTGATACTCATTAGCACCGACAAAGGAAAGGGCTATTCGTTCTGACATGAGCGTCATTAGTTCTGATCCCGGATTTCCTCAACTTTAATCCAACCCATGAAATAAGCAGGGAAATGCTCATTTTCGTCGATATCCAGCTCGGGCGCGACTTTTCTTGATTTCGGAAAAACGGGGTGTTCCTTTCTTCCAAGTCTGTATATTGCCCTAATATCATCCATTAAATCCACATCCGTTATGTGCAGTCCGGTTTTTGAGTGCCACCCGGTTCCCCATCCTACCTGCTGTACCCAGCTCAGGTTATCTCCTTCACCAATCTTTGAAATGATATCTTCTTTCAGGATTTCAGCCATTTCTTTTGTGTCATCATCACGAGAGGCTACACCTGTTAAAAACTCATACTCGTAACCGGCTATTTTCCGGGCGTGGCTGTTCATTACCTCTGCAAACTGTTCCCAAGTAAATTGATTTTGCTCCGGCCAGCCGATATGACCGAAAACGGCTGAATCGATCGATATCCGGAATTCTGAACTGACACATCCGGGTCCGGTCACAATAACGGGTACAGGTGTGCTTTCTTCATAGCTGAGGTGGGATCTCTTTCTGCCTGAAAGTTCTTTCCAGCCATACCCGTATGAATTGCCATTCCCCGATCCGAGGTTCATAACCCTGATGTTCAATACTTCAAGATCTTCCCGGGAAAATTCAGCATCACCTGCTCTGATGGCCCGACCGATATCATAGTTGGGTGCTTTGCCAAAATCCGGTTTCCCACGCTTTTCGGGAAGTTTCCCGGTAAGCACCTTTTGTTCAATCCTGCCGGCTGCCCATTTTGGGTTTTTGCCAAGAAGGCTCTTGTACTCGCTAAGCGTGATACCGGATTTTGCAAAGAAGTGCGAGAAAAGAGCCGTTCTGATCGCTCCTTTCAGGCTGCTGCCGGGAATGGTTGGCTTGCCGTTACCCAGGGTCATGAATTCCCTAACATTATTACCTTCGGCTGCACCGGGAAGTTTTTCTTTGTAGAAAGTATCCTGACCCTCGGCCTGCCGGTCAAGATACCCGGTAATATCCCCGCGCTCAATCGCCTGCATAAAACCGGATTCATCCTTGAATCTGCGGAAAAGGGAATCCATATTGAAAAGCAGGGTATGATCAGTTGACACCGAAAAGTCGAGGTCTTTTGTAAACTCACGCCCGGATCCCACATGAACCGGGGTCAGGATCTCAATCCTGAAAGTTCTCGTATCAAGTTCTGACTTGCGCCCGGTCATTTTCTCGATAATAGTGGTATTGCTCATGATAAAATCCGGTTGAGTGGAAGCATAATTGTTCTGCCATCGCGGTATACCGGATGATCCAATCCGGCGGTATTTATCAGATAATCCCTGTGCCGTTCCAACATATCGGGCTGGTTACTGTCCAGAACATTGACAAGCCGGCCTTCAGGGGCAGTCTCCGATTTCAGCACGGCGCCCTCGGCAATCATACGAACCGACCGCCGCCTTAGTGCCAGTCCCGATACCCAGCCTCCGCGGCTGATAAGTTCATACCTGGAATTCGGCCAGTCAATCATATTCATGTCTGAACCGGCAGGATTGAACAGTCCCAGGTTCAACCATCCTTTGGCACCACCTTGATTGGGTGGTTGCCATTCTTCATGACCGGTAACCCTGAAATGACCGAGGCCGACAGTGCGGTCAGCTCCAATACCCTCGTCGCCCAATAATCTCAGTAGCGTCATGAATCTGCCGAAGTGTTCTTTTTGGACATCAGCAAGAAAATGAAGACCTGTATCCTCTGGAAAATGAGTGTTCACAAAATGGTACGGGGTTGAGGACTGTGTTACACGATCAAGTACAACCCTGGTCAGTTCCTGTTCATTTTGGAGGTCAAATTCTACCGGTATTCCAGAATAATTATTATGCAACCACACCGACCCACTGCAAGCCAGGCAGCCATCATCCGGATTTTTCGGGCAGTTTTTTTCCAGCGAATCCGGATCAGCGAGTGCAGACATGAAAAGAGATTCATCCATCCATTTAATTTTTTTGAACTCTTTATGACTGAATGCGTCCTCACCCACCCATTTTTTAAACAGATCAAAAGTTATATGCTGCGGCTTCGGGAAGAGCCTTATTCCTGCCTGGTCACTTTCAGCTCGGAGTAATGGATAGACTGAGCTGATCCTGAATGGGGGCAAATCCGGCAAACCTGGTATTGATCCGTACTGTGCAGCCCAGTGATGCATTATCGCGGCCGAAAGTGTATCGGACCTTGGATACGCATCCACTCTTTCATGATCAAGCCCACCTGTCTGAAGGTGGAAAGCCCCCAGCGGTTTTAATGTAATGGATAGCATCAGAATTATTTATAAGGTTTTGCAGCTTCATCCTTTTCGTATGACTCCAGATCCTTGTAAGTAATCCGGAAATTATCCCAGTCAAAACTGACCTGCCCGGATCCCCTTGATCCTTTACCACCCAGAAAATCGTCTTCGACGAGCCGGAGGCCTACTTTAACATAATCAACCAGTTTCTGCTCGTTATCATCCTCAAATACATTCAAAACAATCGAAATGTTGAATTTTGTTCCAGCAGGTACCCGTTCAAGCTGGCGTGGCATTGCCGCCGATGTAACCCGGTCGATTACCACTTCGGTTTTTACCTCAGAAAAAGGCATGTCCGTATATTCTGAGTCCCTTAACTCATTTACACTATCCAGATGCATTTCAGCATCCCGGACGATAATTCGTGAAGGTATATTTTCATTATCCCCAGAGGCTATCCTTCCATAAAGATCAACAATTACCTGTCTGATCTCTTTCATCTGGGTATCGCCATCTTTGGTACCAGTGTAAGGAACCCATTCAACAGCCCCCATTTTGCCTTTTTCATATGCACCAAGCAGCTTTTCGGTCAGGCTTCGCATCTTGCCTTTAAGTGAGCTGCCGGGAATGTAAGGCTGATTGTTTACGGGGTTTCTCACGATTACAGCATCAGCACCGCCTATTGCCATACTAAGATTGGACCCGCCAATATGGAGCCCGCTTGTTAAGGCTGCGGTACCTGAGAAAAAGATTTTTTTTGTGAGTTTCTTGGCCATGATTATTTACCTCCGGATGCTTTATGGTAGGCGAGTATGGCTTCAAAAAAAGCCGCCAGGTTTTTAAAACGCTTATTTTGTTCATCTTTGTCGATGGATTCATCACATGTTACATCTACAGCATGGCTGATTACATCGCGAAGATACTTGTACTTGTCCTTATGAGAAGTAGCCCTGCCGGCAGCATAAGCCAGTTTAGGCTTTAGCAAAAGCACTTCGCCAATGGGCACGTCCTCCTTCATTTTAAGGCGTGTAACTTCACCGTACGCAATCCTGATCTGCGAACTTGTTACATCTTTGATATTTAATCCGATCTGTTCAGTGAGGTCCATACCTGATTTGCGGAACCCATCCATTATTATTGAGCTGATGTTTTCGCGGTCTTTTGAGCCCAGGGATATTTCATCCCGGTTGCTATATCCGCCGCCATGATTCGGGCGTCTTGTTTGTCCGTATTGTGACATATCAGTTTTTCCTGGTTGTTCTTGTTAAGAGGGTAAGCCAGCGTGTTACCAGGGGCAGTATCTCAATCAGCTCTGCCGTATCCGGTCTGGTCAGCTTTTTGTTTTTAAACGTTCCTGTGAGAAACACCTCACCACCAATTCCATCCTTTTCGAGCTCCTGTACCTGTTTATACTGTTTCTGCATGCGGGCAAGCTGATAGGCAGCCCTCCAGCGCCACCTGCCATATAGAGGATCCTGTAGCGATTTGCCCTCTTCAAACTGATGCTTCAGAAAGAGGAAATCACTTGAAGTATCCCGCAAGAGGCCAACAACAGCCCTGTTTTCCATCCGAAGTACCAAATCTTTAAAACCCCTGACCATGTCCGCGGCCAGTTCGAAGTCTTCCCAACCAAGCGGCTGCCCGAGCCAGCAAATGGCATCTTTTCCGCCAGTAGGGGCAAGTGATTTTGCACTGTTCTCAGCCCGGCCGGCATCTGCTGCTCCTTTGTGGATAGGGGCTTTAGGCTGAATAACCGATATTCCTGCCGAGATGGTCAAACGCGGATTATTGTTCGTAAATCTTAGAAATTCCCCACGAATCGTCCTGGCAAGAACCGGGGCAAGATCCCACCGGGTTATAATAAAAACATCATCACCGCCTGCATAAACCGGATATAAATGCCTGCCATAGGCATGTTCCTTAGCAGCCATATCAGGTGGTAAGGCAAGTTCTTCGCCTTCAGGGCTGAAACCTTCCGTCAGGATGTGATTTAAATAGGCGCTGAAAAACCAGTCAATATGTGAACTGAGTGTGGTAATGCGTGATATGCTGGCAATACTTTCCTCACTGCCACCTTTCTTCCTGATAAATCCGTTCTTAAAAGCATCGCCAAGATTATCTGCATCCATACGCAATATTCCCAGGGCGTTAATCTGCCCGTCTTCAGCGATATCGGTAAACTCCAGCACATCGCCGAAATTATCCCTGGGTGTCCACGCCGCACCATAAAATTGAAACTGACACCCGACAGTACCAATTCCCCTGTTGCCGTCAAGAAAATGTTCAGTTTCGTTAATAGAAGTTACCCGGTCAGCTCCCCTGAGATCATCTTTCTGCAATTCTTCCCGGTCGAAAAATTGGTAGGCATACCCCATACCCAGCGGTTCAAACTCACGATCGTTTTTTTCACCCTTGCGGCTGTAACGAACGAGCCAGCGCGCATTTCTGAGCCTGCGGCCAAGCCTGATCTGTTCATACGCCACCTTACTGAGTGAACCTTCCCCCTGTAAATCGCCAAGGGCATCTTTCGGAGCCCTGTTTCTTTTTTCAGCAGGAACATCCGACTCATCCGGATAGAGATCAAGGCCTGTAACTTTGCATACATCATCGGAAGTAAGTCCCTTCAGATCATCCGGCTCAAAGAAACCATCCTCACTGGTTATAAGTCTTGAAAAACGTCTCGATTTCTCGATTTCAATTTCCTTCTGCACCTTCTCAACAAGGCTTGGATACCCATCTTCGAGCATCAGCACGGATGCCTCAAAGTCAATTTTACCAGTCGACAGATACAGACCTCCACCAAACTGATCAAGAAGCTTTTTATTAACTGCATCTGCTCTTTCATGAACCTTTTCCCACTTATCCTCATCATTTGGAACAAGCATATAGAACCGGCCCCCTGAGGCGAACAGTATATGGGCATCCTGTACTTCGTAAACCACCTTTAGCTCTTCCAGGACAACATCCAAAATTAGCTGGAGATAGAAAGACCGCCCTTTAAGTGTTTTTGCCGCGGATCTTGAACTGATCTGATATATAAACTTTTGTATACCTGAGAAATCACCGCCTATCAGTGTAAATCGCTTCGCCTTTTCCTCTTTCAATCCATCGATATGCGAGGGTAAATCGCCGAACTTTTTCTGTGAGTCATGAAGGCAGACAGCTATTGCGGCCGTTGTTTTCAGATGATCAAACAAGGATACATCCGGCTGTTCCATCGTGGAGCTTGGAATACACCAGGTACATGTTTTCAGAAGTGACAGCAGTGATATGGCAAGCGCGTCGAAGTTATCTTTCGGCAGGGTGCTGAAACGGGACACAAAGTAATCCCACAACTGGCGGTATTCACGCTTGGCATCGTCATCGGTACCTTT
>JBLRWO010000066.1:0-11381 GCA_047921215.1 Cyclonatronaceae bacterium
CTGTGTCTCTTTCTTCATCGTAAAAAACAGCTGCAGGGTACAACCCTGACCTGTATTAAACAGCAGCCTGTTCATTCAGCCTGATAACGGCCTGGGTAAGCAGCCGGGAATGGTTTTTGTTCTTCATCCATGCCTCCATTTCGGGATTTCGGCTGTGGGTAAGGATGAGGGCAGAACCGGTTGCAAAGTTGGTGACAGCCGTTAGATCACCAGAAGAAGAATTTTTTTGATCGATGGCCGGACCATGCAGGAGAAGGTCAATATCCCCGCTTTTTAGGAGTTTCTTCGCTACCCCTTTATCGGTAGTGGTAAGAATTTCAACTTCGGTTTCCAGGTTGTTGCGTAGTTCTGAAGCAATTTCCTGCAACAACTTGTGTGATTTGCAATAAATCAGAATAGATTTCTTTGATGAATCATGGCTCATCACTCCTTTAGCCACCGGATCGGAAGCCAGATCAGCTTCCAGCTGTACATAGTCGGAAGGCAGCAGGTCTTCCTCATTCAGCTGAGCATAATTTTTTTGGGGTCGTTTATCTGGCATTGGCGATTCCCGATAAGCATTACTTGTCCTTTGTAAACCAATGTAATCTTGTGAACTGAAAAACCATTATACCTGTGTCGCAAGATGTTGATAAAATGTCCTAATTGATGAATTTTAAAAAATCTTTTAGGGTTGTGAGCCAGAATTCGCCGGAAGACTGATCAGAAAGGTAGCGCCGCCCAGTTCTGGTTCGGCAAGTTCCAGTTTGCCACTGTGAATTTGGGTGATGAAATCGTAACTGAGGCTGAGCCCAAGTCCGGTCCCCTGTCCGGTTGGTTTTGTTGTGAAAAAGGGCTCAAATATTCTTTCTTTTATATGTTCAGGTATGCCGGGGCCGTTGTCAGATATTTTGATATCGGCAAACCCGTTTGCGCGTTCGCATGTGATTAAAATTTCCGGTGTAAACTCTCCGTTCTGACTTTGAGCATGCTCCCATAGGGAATCGATCGCGTTTTCTACGATATTCTGCAATACCTGGCCCACTTTCTGTGGAATGATATCCACCCGGCCTACGTCAGGGTTCAGATCAACATTCAGCTTTACATTTAATTCGTGGATTTGGGATTTTTTACCGTGATACGCCAGATCGGAAAACTCTTTTATTAACTGATTTAAATCGACCTCTTCAAAGTTTCCTTTTCCTCCGCGGGAATGCTGCATCATCGACTTTACGATTGCATCGGCCCGTTTTCCATGCTGGTTGATCTTATCGGTATTAAAGGTCAGATTCTTCAGGATGTATTCAATCTCTTCATGGTCCTCATGTTCAATCGCGGTGCTGAGCTCTTCAACCAGCTCTTTCGAAACCTCCGAGAAGTTGTTGATGAAATTGAGTGGGTTTTTGATTTCGTGAGCAATTCCGGTAGATAGCCTCCCCAGCGAGGCCATTTTCTCTGCCTGAATGAGCCGGGTTTGAGCGGATTGTAATTCGTGATAGGCTTTTTCGAGCTCCCGGGCTTTTTCAAGTTCAGCGGCTTTCAGGTCGTTTTCGGCCTGAAGCGTTTTTGCCTGTGCCTGGGCTGCCTCAGCTTTCAATTCTGCCTCCCGAAGGTTGGCTGTTTCACGTTCTTTTCTGATGAGCCGTTCCCTTTGAAATCGATCAACAACAAATACACTCATCCCTAAAATAATCAGATAAATCAGAAACGCCCACCATCTGAAAAGTGGGGGAGGATTCACCGGAAATTCAAAAACCATTGGGGCGGCTGTTGTTATGCCACTTTCGTTTTGGGCCATAACTTCAAGTCGGTACGTTTTCGGCAGAAAGTATGCCCCAAGGTTCGTAAAGTTTACCCGTGTATCTGTTTTCCAGGGCGACCACTCATCATTAAATCCAATTAAGCGGGTTTGATAACGAACCTGACGCTCATTACCAAAACTGAGAGCGGCATATTCAAGGGTAAATTCATTGCGCTCTCCCGTAATATCAGAAGCAGTAAAGCTTGTTAATCTAAGAATTGGTGCAGTTTTATTGACCTGATCTTTTTGAGGTGAATAAATCGAAACGCCTCTTGCTGTACCAAAAAACACAGTGCCGTTATCATCCAGGTGCACAGATCCATAAAACCAGACTTCGTTGTCGATGAGGCCCTCGGTTCGGGTTACTGTGTTTAAAACTTCGAGCGATTGCGGATCAATTTCAGCAAGGCCCTGATTGGTTCCCACCCAGACTGTTTCGGTAACGGATGAATAATCAAAACTTGTTACATTATTGGCGCGCAGTCCGTTATCGGTTGTAATCATCGTAACATCCGAGTAATTCCCGTCGTCCAGTATGGCCAGGCCAGCTGGAGTGCCTATCCACATACTCCCGTTCAGCCACTTCATTTTCTCGATTTGATTGGAAGGTGCGCCATTGTCTACATCCCACCAAGGTTCAAACAAGTCAGGTTGATCAGATTCAACCGTGCCGTCCAGAGATCGAAGGAATTCGAATGTAATCGGGCCTTTGCTCCGATAGATTCCCCGATCTCGGGTTCCGACCCACAAATAGCCATGCCTATCAAAGGCAGCAGAATGAAAAATTGCAGGCGGAAGTCCGTGCGACATGTCGAGGGTAAAAAGACGGCCATTTACGACAACGTACACCGCCTGGAAGGCTGGTAACCAGATACTTTCGATCGTTTGGCTACCGCCAGCTGATACGTTCATTTGCAGCTTATCCGCGGCCAGAACACTGTTTGCCGGATACGTTGAGAGCACGGCATCTTCACCGAAAATAGTAATTTCATTACTATGTGAAGCGTCTTCAGGCAGGCTAAAGTCTGTGAAAGATATACTGTTCAATCCTCTTGACGTACCGAACCACACTCGTCCGTCATTGTCGTACGCAAGGCCATTCACCCAGTTACCGGTCAGTCCATCGTCAATTTGTATGTATGTGGATGTATAGTCCTGGCTGATACAGGCAACCCCGCCCTCCGAGGTTCCGGCCCAGATTTCACAGGGTGTTTTGTCTTCAGTAGATGAGAGCACAGTATTTACAGACGGAGATGGAAGAAGCGGCTGCTCGCCGGTAAAGGAGGTTGCCGAGAGGTTCATAAAGGCTTTGTAGTTGTACCGAAGTTTCGAGACGCCACCCGATTGCGCAATCCAGATATTATCCTCTCGGTCTTGAAACAGATCATAAACCACCTCAGCCAGCAAACCGTTGGCACGTGTATAGGTGGCAATTACGCTTCCGGTAACGGGATCTATATTTTGCAGTCCGGAGCCTTCGCTGGCTACCCACAGAGTACCGTCTGATGCAGTTTTGATTCCGGGTATGTTGCTTGTGGCTGTAGAGTTGACGAAGTCGAACTCCGGCTCTTCTCCTTCATGTTCAATAAGCCTCCAGATACTGCCACCCTGTTCACCGCCCCACAATGTGCCATCCGGGCTCTCATAAAGTGTATTTATGTTGATTGGCGATCCGGTGGTAAATTCCTGCGTAACTCTGTCATCTTCATATTTCAATAGGGTGCCGCCCAAGTAAGATACCCATACACTTCCGTCACTTCTTGAGGCAAGTGCCCTGACGCCCAGGTTTGATGAAGATTGCAGAGTATCTGCCACAAGCTCTGATTCTGAATGAAAATCGTACCTTACAATTCCAAGATTATTAGTACCGATCCAGATACGTCCTTTCGTGTCTACAGCAAGTTTATTGTGATTAACAGACACATTAATAAGCGGAGTATCGCCGACTACATTTGTAAATCTGATGTTCTCGTTTACACTGTAGTTGTGAAGCGGCCGTTCAGATACAACAACTCCTGCGTTTGAACTGACCCAAAGCCTGCCCTCAAGATCTTCCTGCATCTCCCAGACATAGAGTCCCGCTAATCCGTCGTTTTCTCCGAACCGGGTTAACGTAACACCGTCATACATCGCAATACCGGAGGAGTAGATGGCAAACCACATAAATCCCCGGCTGTCCTGATATACGTTTGTAACTTCGGCAGAGGGGAGGGGGTTTAGTTCATTCTCAGGGGTATAATGAGTAAATGGAAGGACTTGGCCTTCCATTATACTCGTGTTAGCAAGAAATAGTATAGTTACACAAAACAGAAACTGTCTCATAGAAATTGCATGGGTCTATGTTCTAAACGTCTTGCTCAGTTTGTACCTATACCGCCCCCACCGGTGCCAGACCTGTTGAAGGAAGACAACAAAGTGAGTGTGCCCGAATCGCTACTCGTACTCGATGCTTCTAATGGCGAAGATATCGATAAGTTTTGGGTTGAGAGCTGGATAGTATTGTTGTCGGAACCTGCCAGGGCAGCTGCAGCCCCTGTTTTCAGAATCAATAGGTTAAACTCATCTGCATTAAAATCAGGACCACCTTGTGCACCCCCGCCGCTCACCACATTCAGTTTTGCGGAAAGTAGTTCGGAAAGCAGAATGTCCAGCTCGGTACTTTTTCTGTTTGTAGCAAGAATGTCTATGGCAGCTGTAATTTTATCCGTTCCGAAATCAAAAACGAATGTCAAATCCAGATTCTCAATTTCAATAAGAAATGCGAGTAACTCCTGTTGAGAGTAAACCGTTTTGCGACCTCTGGTTGAGAAGAAAAGCTCATCTCTCCAAAACTCTGGGTCTTCGGTAAGCAGGGCAATTCCCCCCTCAGCATCAGGATTTTCAAACTTTTCAATAATTCCCTGCGTGTCCGGTTCAAATCCAAAATTAACTCCGGATACATCGCTGCCACTCACTACTACCGAAGTGCCGTTTGCACCTTGCAGCGAGGTGTAGGTATTAAATAACACCTCGTTAAAATCAGTCATATCACCGGGTGTTTCTGTCGGAACACTGAGGCTGAAATTTCTGTCATTATTGCCTGCAAAAACGGTAAAAGAGTAAGATCCGTCACCCAACGTTTTTGCGGACCCAAGTTGTTGATCATCTCCGTCAAAAAGACTTACCGTAACATTCCCGATGCCACCTTCGCCGGAATTTCTTGTGCTATTTCCATTTTCATCTACATATACAAAACCTGAGATGGAGTAAGTTCCTTTGCACGGTCCGGCTACAGCTTTCGTACTCGTGGTATTGGTGCCTGAGCTCTGGATGGTCACATCAGTCATGCCAGTCACTACTTCCCCGGCATAAGTGATGCTGTAATCACGGCTGCTGTTTGCGCCGATTGAAGATGTCCACATTATTCCTTCGTCTGTAAGAGAACTGCCGTTAAGTGGCGTATAGCCGGACAAGTCGGCACAGGATGGTACTTCAAATAACATAAAATTAAACCCTGAGGCGTCGCCACCACGGCTTACAGTGTATGAGAAGGTTGTTGTATTGGCTTCTTGGTCAAACTCTTTACCATTAAAGGTAATTGTAAAGTTCTGGATTTCAACCGGATCCGATTCGTTTACACCCAAAACAGAAGCTTCCTGGAAAGCTGAAATGTCTGCGGTTAACGGTTCATTTAACGGACTTTGAACATCGTTACATGAATAAATGAAGAGTCCCAACAGGACGGAGGTGATTATGTACTTAACAGGCAATCTGTTCCAGACAGGCATTTGGAAGCCTTTATTAATTCGTGAATTCATCATTTTACCCCTACAATTTACTTGTTGTTTATTTGTCGTTCTTGAATCAAGTCACATTTATGAGCCAAATGTATTCAATAAAATGTGCTTTATTTTATCTGGATGTCGCAATTTGTTGTATGAATGTCCAAACTCAGAGGTGATTTGTCTCCTTTGAAGTGCATCTTTGGCACCTTTTATCTGCAGAGCTATACACGTAGCCGGATCAGCTCAGGGTTCTTAAAGATGAGCGGGTGTTGAACAGAAGAAGTGAGAGCTTTACCTATTCTGAAACGCTTCAGTCTGATACGTGCTTGGAGATTGGCCGAAATGCTCGGTAAACACTCTGGAGAAGTGAGAAACACTTTTAAACCCGGTTGAATAAGCGATTTCGCTAACCGTACCGGCATTTTGTTTTAACAACTGCGCTCCCAGTTCCAGCCTCACTCTTCGGATCAGCGAGCTTGGGGTTTCGCCCGTAGCTTTGGTAAGGCGCCGGTGCAGATTCGAACGGCTCTGATTAACCATTTCAGCCAGTTGCTCAACTGAAAAATTCTCATTGGAAAGTTCTTGCTGAATGGCATTTTTTACATCTCCCAAAAACAACTGATCAGATGACTGTACATCAATCGAATCGTGATGAATCTTTATTTCTTTGCCATTGGTGGAAAAGTGGTTCAGTAAACGCTTCTGCTGATCAAATAGATTGTTGATACGTGACAGAACTTCACGTATATCGAAGGGTTTATTTATATAGTCGTTGGCTCCAATTCCAAGCCCTTTAAGTTTGTCTTCTGCTTCAGCACGTGCAGTGAGCAATAGTACGGGTAAAAAGCTGTACTCTGTATTCTCCCTGATCGCTTTTAGCAGTTCAAAACCATCGCCGTCGGGCATCATTACATCGGAGAGTATGAGGTCGGGTAATTGTGTGTTGAGAATTGAGATCGCTTCATTTCCCGATGTTGCTTCTACTACAGAATAATGCGCTTCAAGATGTCGCTTAAGGTATGCCCTGATGTCGGCATGATCGTCCACGACAAGAATTGATTTTTGAAAAGTTTGGGGATCCTCACATTCGTCCGTATCAAGAAGTTCATGCTGTCCGTTATGATCATTATTCAGATAGTCATACCGATGATTGTCACCCACACTGGTGCCTAAATCAGCTGTATTTTTGCCGTTAAGCTTTCTCTCCAAAACCGGCAGCCTGACAGTGAATGTACTCCCCTTGTTCAGGGTACTTTCGACTTCAATGTTTCCGTGATGAAGCTCAGTGATCTGTTTAGCCAGCGACAAACCGATACCACTCCCCGGCTGCAGTTCTGATTTTTCAACCTGGTAAAAGCGGTCGAAGAGTCTTGGTAAATGTTTCGGTTCTATACCCGGCCCGGAATCACTAACAACTACTTCTACGTGCTGTTCAGTTTTGGTAACGCTAAGTGTGATTGTTCCAGAGTCCGGCGTAAACTTGAACGCGTTCGACAGTAGGTTGGCAATAATTTTATCGAAATGGCCCGGATCGTAATGAACGTAGACAGGTTCGTCAGGAATTTGAATATGGAACTGAATGTCTTTCTTAAGGGCCGTACCTTTAAAAGGTTCCGATATGGCTCTCAGATAGTTGCAGATATTTCCGGCCTTCAGATTAATTTCAAATTTCTTCTCTTCAAGCCGTGCCAGGTCCATCATTTGCCCAACGAGCCGTAAAAGCCTCTGCGCATTGCGTAAACTGATATCAGCCTGTTTTTTCGCCTCGGCAGAGATGAGCCCGAACCGGCCATCACGCAAATCGGTAAGAGGAGAGATAATCAATGTAAGCGGTGTTCTGAATTCATGGCTGATGTTGGCAAAGAACCGGCTCTTTTCCCTCGAAATAATTTTCAGCTGTGCGGCCTGCTCTTCTGTTTTCCGTTTTTCTGCCCGCAGGTCTTCTGTCCGTTTGTTTACCAGCTTTTCGAGTATTTTTTCTCTGCGCAGCAAATGTCTTAATCGCAGCTGATAACCGCCTGCAAGAAATAAAATAATCAGGAAAACAATACCCATTGGAAACCAGACTGTTTCATAAAAAAACGGATCGATAACAATGGCTTTGGTGGTTTCTTGAGTAATGTTTTGCTCATTATCTATAAAAGCAGTTACTCGGAATGTGTATTTGCCTGCAGGTATATTTGTATAGTTCGCTTCCCGCCGGTTTCCGGCACTGACCCAGTCGCTATCAAATCCTTCCAGCTTATACTTGAAGTGGACCCTCTCCGGAGCCATGAATACAGGGCAATTAAAACCAATAGTGAAGCTGCGCTGATTTGGAGCAATAGTAATGTTCCCCGCCTCATCGAATAGAGAAGCACCCGAAGAGGTTGCTGTTTCAACCAGAACCGGAGGCAAAAAGTGGCTTGTATTTACCACCCGTGGATCGATGACCAGAACCCCGTTTTGAGTTGGAAACCAGATCCGGCCGTCTGCTGTTCTCAAACCTGAATTTTGGAAGCCACCGTTAGCCTCGCGAATTAACATGCCATCGCGCTCGGTATAAGCTAAGGAAGAAATACGTTGGCTCTGACCGCTGGCAAAACTCCGGAGTTCATCAAATGTTGTCCAGAAGACTCCGCGATTGCTGCTGAACCAAATGCGGCCGAAGTTATCGGGTATCATGAAGTGCAACGCGTCTTCATAAAGCCCATCCTTTTTCCGCATGACAACAACATCCCCACTTTCCGGATGTATCCGGTTTAGCCCCCGGTCTTCCGTAACTACCCAAATGTAACCGTCATCATCCTCGTAAAGGGAGCGAATATTATTGCTGGATAAGCCTGTTGAAAGATTGTGAAACTCTATAATTCCGTCGCGATAGTGCCCGACACCGTTGCCGTTGGTGGCAAACCAGATGCTATTGTCGATGCTTTCCAGAAAGAATCGAACAAGGCGTACGTTTATTTCCCCGGTTTTTTGAAGTGTGCCGCTTTCATCCTGTCGAAGCTGAAAGATTGCGTTCTGTGTGCCTGTCCAAACAGTCTGTTTACTATCTTGAAAAAGAGCCCGGATTCGTTTTTGCTCCAGAGCCTCGATGTATTCGAATAAACTGCACCCGCCATTTTGAGTTCGGTGCTCTGGCCTGCAGTGCTGGTTGCCGGTTATAAAAGAGCCATCAGACAGCTCTTCGAACACTGCGTTTGAAGCCCAGCCGGTTGGGGTTTGGTATCGCTCAATTTGGCCCTCGCTGTCAATACGGCTAAGTTCGCCATACATTCTGCCTATCCACAAACCGTCGTAAGAATCAGCAAAAACGCCATAGAAATTATTGGTTGAATACTCGAAGGTGATGTTATCAAACAGCGACTGCCTATAGCGTAGCAATCCTTGCCGGTCTGTACCGAACCATATGTTTTGCTCGAGATCACACAGAATTGAATTTATGGGATGATGCGTTTCGAATTCAAAATCACCATTTTTATACGCCCGGGTTTCACTAAACGACCAAACACTGCCATCGGGGCAAACCGAAATAGTATTTCCTTGAAGGGCCGCAATGGGTGAGTAAGAGTTCGGTTGTGTGAGATCTATATGCTCAAGTCCGAAACTCTCATCGATTTGCATGAGCCCAAGCTGGGTAGATACCAACAGTATGCTGCTTTGTGGAACCTGCCTGAAGCTGAAAATTATAGGTTCAAGTGGATTTCGGATATCCATATACTCCTCGGGGATATCGATTTTCGTAAACAGGTCGTTTTCGATGTATCCCAGGTGTTGCCTGCCAAGCCAAATACGGCCATGTTCATCTTCGATAATGGCGGAATCTTGCCGGGGGGTCGCTATAACTACCGGATCGCTATTGAGATCGCCGTCTTTAAATCGAAACGCTTTTCCGGTACTGGTAAAAATCCACAGTTCATCTGTTGAACTGCGCAGAATGTTTGCAATGGAAACCCCTTCAAAAAGATCACCGCGAGTAGGCTTGAGGTTTTCACCGTTGAACTGATAAAGACCATTGTTCGAGCCAATAAAGGAAGAGTTGGTTATCTGGTCATGTAAGACTACGTGAGAGTTCGTACCCGAGAGCTCGTCGAATGAGCGGAACGTGCCGTTATCAGCTAAAATAAGATCTCCGTGCTCCGTTGTAATCCAGAACGAATTATTCGCGCCTCCCTGAATGAGCAGGATTCTGTTGGAAAGAAAATGATCGCTGCTACCGGAGTTGAACTCCAGAAAACGAACGCCATCAAACCGAATAAGACCAGAAAAGGTAGCCAACCAGATATAACCGTCTGGCGACTGGTACAAATCGTTGATATGATTGACAGGCAAACCGCTGTGGGTTGTCCAACTTTCAAAAACGTACTCTTTTTTGATCGAGGATGAACGCACAGTAACTTCTGAAACGGCTGTGCTTGGTATGGTTACCCCGTTGTTTGCAGAGATTTGATCTTCGCTTCCGCCACCAGCCCCAAATGCCCGTACAGGCATAAACAAGATTAAAAGTAGAAACTTAAAAAGTGCTGGCTTCAACAACATATGTCGAGATTGATTGAACGATGGGCAATAAGAGTTAGCAAAGCCTCACATATACAAAAAGTGTATTGCTGATCTGTTGGCGGGCAGATCATGTAGGAAAAAAAAGCAGTAAAGATCCAAATTGCTCGACCGCAATCAACGGGCGGTGAAACCGGTTCTTCCCGGCTGTGCAATTAGATTTTGTCTGGTTATATGATGGTTGAGATTGCAGTGTGGAAAAAAGCCATGTCAAAAGAGTAGTGCTTGATGCTTAAGCCTGTTTAACTTCTTTGTTAATATGCAAAAAAAAGATGTTTGAATCTATTGTAATGTAGTGTAATGGTTACAGCCTGTTTCGCTGTTATCATTTATCGATCAAATCACTCAGCTGTCACAACCTTCAACAGAAAGAGATAAGGCCACTCAGATATAACACTCAGAACTCTCCTTAAAAGACCGTATATTTAAGGCTATCCAGTTTTCGATCAAAAGTGAAGTAACGCTCAACGACCGATGAACTGTAGCGCAATCTAATTTAACTCCATTATTATTCGTCAGGGCAGGCGGAAAGATTTAATTTTTATGATACAAGACATTCGAAACATCGCCATTATCGCTCACGTTGACCACGGTAAAACCACGCTTGTGGACCAAATGCTTCGGCAGAGCGGAACATTTAGAGAGAACCAACAGGTAGACGAGCGGGTGATGGATTCCGGCGATCTTGAGAAAGAGAAGGGGATTACCATCAGCTCTAAAAACACGGCTGTGCTCTGGAACGACACCAAAATCAACATCGTAGATACTCCGGGCCATGCCGATTTCGGCGGCGAAGTGGAGCGCATCCTCAAAATGGTAAACGGGGTCATTCTTTTGGTAGATGCCGCTGAGGGCCCATTGCCGCAAACCAAGTTTGTACTCCGTAAATCGCTCGCGCTGGGTTATCGTCCCATTGTGCTGATCAATAAAATCGACCGAAAGGATGCGCGGCCCGATGAGGTGTTGAATATGATTTTTGACCTGTTTGTGTCGCTCGATGCAGATGATGAGCAGCTCGATTTTCCGGTACTTTATGCAATTGGCCTGGAGGGAATTGCAAAAGAAAACCTGGACGACGAGGGAAAAGATCTTACACCGCTGTTCGATCTGATTATCGATCATATTCCGGCGCCGGAACAGATACCCGACGCCTCCTTTAAAATGTTGGTGAGTAGTGTGGACTGGAATGATTACGTGGGCCGTATTGCCATTGGCCGGTTAGAGCAGGGCACGATCAAAACCAATCAGGAGATTGTGCTGCTGGACCGAAAAGGAAATCAGAAGGCCAAAGGCAAAGC
>JBLRWO010000067.1:0-11016 GCA_047921215.1 Cyclonatronaceae bacterium
GTTGAAAAAATAAAGGGAGTGATAATTGAGATGGTTCACTACTCGGATGAAGCTCCAAAGATGAATGATTCAAATTACATCAGTGAGAGACTGGGGTACGACTACACCTACCTGTCGAATGTTTTTACCGAAGTGAAGGGAGTTACCATCCAGCAGTATATCATCATGCACAAAGTTGAGAGGGCGAAAGAGTTGCTACTGTATGATGAGCTTAACCTGACCGAAATTGCCTATAAATTGAACTACAGCAGCGTGGCCCACCTCTCCAACCAGTTCAAAAAAATTACGGGGCTCACGCCTACCTATTTTAAATCGTTGAAAGAGAAACGGTTAAAAAACCTGGAAGACCTGTGATATCTGCAAGATATTCATTCTTTTCTATAACACGATACATTCAAAACAGGGTGGCCACAGATTTGCCTGTATAGCGTAGCCTTACATGTAAGGCTACATAACAAAAAGGGAAACAGGTGCTCTAAACCTGTTCCCCAGTTTGTCTTCTCTCTATCAATTGATATGTAGTTTCTCTTATCTACTACCTTAATTAAAGGTAATGGAATTAAATTAATTGCACTTACATGAACCTCAAAATATTTTATATAATTCACAGTCGTTCATTGTTATCATGTCAGAAAAATCATTATAAGCTTGTTGAAATCGCGTATTTTAGAAAACCTTCTGCAGCGCGAGTTACTGTGTGTTGATATCCTGGAATATGGGTTCTCGAACTACATTACCCAAACCGTAATAATTTTTATACCATTGTACAAAAATAGCTAATCCCTGTTCCAGATTAACGCAAGGCTTATAGTTGATGTAATTGTATAGTTGATCACTATCTGCCCAGGTTTGTTCAACATCCCCGGGTTGCATCGGTAACATATTTTTGAAGGCTGTTTTGCCCAGCAGTTTTTCCAGTATGTTGATAAAATCCAAAAGCGAAACGGGTGCTCCATTCCCAATATTAAATAATTGATATGGAATGGTTTTTACGGATTGCAATGGTAAGGGAATTAACCGAAACAGGCTTTCTACGATGTCATCTATGTAGGTAAAATCGCGCCCCATATTGCCTTTATTGTACACGTCAATCGGTTTACCCTGCGAAATAAGATTCGCAAACTTGAAATACGCCATGTCCGGCCTTCCCATTGCGCCATAAACTGTAAAAAAGCGCAGCCCGGTGCAGGGAATGTCATAAAGATGGGCATAGGTATGCGCCATAAGTTCGTTGGCCTTCTTTGTGGCCGCATACAAGCTTACCGGCTGATCGGTTCGGTGTTCAATTTCAAAGGGCATTTTCTCATTTAATCCATACACAGAACTGGAAGAAGCAAAAATGAGGTGCTGAACCGGATTCTGCCGGCAGCCTTCAAGAATATTCAAGAACCCCTCAATATTTGATGAGGTATAGGCACGGGGATTATCCAGGCTGTATCTGACTCCCGCTTGGGCGGCCAGGTTTATCACCACATCAAATTTCTGTGTATCAAACAGGCGCATGATTCCGGCTTCATCGCGAAGGTCGCTCTTAATGAAAGAAAATTGATCAAATTTCTGGCTCTGATTTAGCGATTTCAGGGAATCTATCCCGCTCTTTTTTATACCTAATTGATCGAGCCGTGCATATTTTAAATTTACGCTGTAATAGTCATTCAGGTTATCTAACCCAACCACTTCCAGCTGTTCATCGATGAGCCGTTTGCAGACATGATATCCAATAAACCCCGCCGCACCCGTAACCAGTACTTTCATGCGACCTCTTCTTTAGGCAGGTTTTTATAGTTGGGTTTTTGGACGGTGGTATTGCTCGCTTTCAAAAGCAGTACATTGATGGCAAATAAGGGCAGCCGCAGCATTCTGCGCCAACGGCTCGGTTCTTTAACCAATCGGTACATCCATTCCAGACCCGATTTCCTAAACAGAAGAGGAGCGCGCTTTTGTGTTCCCGCAATAAAATCAAAACTCCCCCCGATCCCGATAATCAACCTGCATTGTTTGAGTTTACCCATGTTTTCAAAAATCCATTTCTCTTGAGATGGCGCCCCGAGCGCAACAAACACTACCGAGGCATGTTGCAATTCAATTTGGGTAGTTATGGGTAGGTTTTCAAGATTCATGCCCGGTGAATAAGGGGAATAGAACCCCTCAATCAATAATCCCGGGTTTCTGGCAACAAGTACACCTGCAGCTTTTTCTGCAACACCCGGCGCGGCACCGTATAAGAAAACAGATTGGTCAAGCTTTACACATGCAGCACATATCTTTTCAAGCGAATCTGACCCGGTAATCCGTTCCACCGATTTGTCATAAAGGTGTTTTACAGCCCAGCTGATACCAATACCGTCGGCCGTATTGATACTGGAAGACTGTAAAATATTCCTGAACGTATTGTCGGTTATGGATTGAATGGCGATCTCCGGATTTACGGTAACCACAAAGAGAGGGGGCAGCCCCTCCTCACTAACCTGTAATCGCTCATTTACCGACTCAAAAAAAGCCTGCTTGGAGCAGGTTGAAATATTTACCCCAAGAACCGGATAGGTTCCACTCTCTAATTGAGTATACATGACTTCTGTTTTCTGATTTACACTGTTGATCACTGGACAAAATCAATCTATGATGACGTCCATGTAATCAACTATGCAATTGACGTGCCAACAGAATAAAAACCCCATTTAAAGCTCTTACGGCTACTTTTCTTACCCAAACTCCATCTATAAATCAATTGTCTGTAACGTTCTTTCCCAGAAGTACAGGAGAAAATGAGTAAGATTTATACTGAACGGCCTGTTATGCATGTAGTGGTTCGGGGCCATTCAGTTCGGCAATGAGCTTTGCCGGGGACCCACCATAAACCGTTCTTGGAGGAATGTTTTTTGTAACCACAGATCCGGCTGCAATCACTGCGCCTTCCCCGATCGTAACTCCTTTCAAAATAATTGACCTGCACCCAATCCAAACGCCATCCTCAATACGCACCGGTTTGTTAATGATCGGCGACGTATCGTTTATTGGGTGGAGGTCACTATCCATGATGATTACATCCCATGCTATTTTACAATTTTTCCCTATCTCCACGCGATCTTCACATACAATAAGCGTATTTCTATTCAAATAGCTGCCGTTTCCAATCGACAGAATTGCCTTGGGGCCTATTTCTAAACGCACTCCGGAATAGAATTGGCAGTTTCCGGCTATCAGCTTTCCACCCTTATGTATAACTTTTGGCATAGGCCATCTGCCGGTTACTATAATGTATCCATTGTGATCAAATTTATGCGAAAACCAAAATCCTGCTACATGCTCCCAAATAGAATATTTTCGGAAACGTGAGGAGATTTTAGACAGGTATCTCTTGTAATTCAAGGATTGCTCCGGATCAATGGTTCAGATATAACTACCTCTACATTTTTCATTGCAAATAGAGTGCCGTTATTCTCTCTCTCCCAAATAAATCATTAGCCGGAGGTCCGTATGTCTTCGGGAGTCAGGAAAGAAGAAACCTGAGTACGATTATAAATCAGATAAGCATCATCAACGGTTTCTCCATTCACCTTACATCAATCAATATTCAATGATTCCCTATTGCGATGGGCTTCTTTCCATCTTTTATTCGACCAAGTGTACCCGGGTCTGCATCACAAACTTTGTTGCTGGGTGTATTATTCAAATTGAGATCTCTTTTTTTGCACCTTGTTTTCGGTTCGCCTCATGGAGATGGGAATGGAGATACGTTGCATGCCCATACAAAAGCATCAACTTTCGGAGAATCAACGGTGGTTAAACCTCCTTTAAATAAAAGTGTGAACTTTATTCACACACCCCTCATTTCGTGTAATATTGTTTGGGTACCTATTTTCAACTGAAAATGATGCCTCCCTCAAAATCATACCCACATTACTTATAGAGCCACTTCTTTAATTGATTGATCATTATAATCGCCTTTGGCACATCATTTGTATAAAGGGCATTACGGAGGTAGTCTCTCACTTGTGCAGATCAAACGGAATGCATCTCTTTTCGAGAATAAGCATGGTTTGATACTCGCGAACAGCTATTTAACCCTTTGAGGGTTACAGATCGGTGAAAACGGCGACGGAAACGATTCATCGAATTATTTATAAAACGACATTGAAAAAATATGTCTGATTGCTTTTTCAACTCAAAAGTCTGTTAACTAAAAATCAGAGGGGTCTATCAGTTTATTGTTATGAATAGTGAAAATAAGTTAGAATGCATATCACTTAAAAATGATGCTAAAGCTAAACCTGAACCTACAAAAAAGCCATCTACGATAAAGCATAGGGTTATTCAATCAGAAACAGAGTTTGACGAATTGAAAACAGAGTGGAATTTACTCTGCGAGTACACAAATTCACATGTTTTTCAAACTTATGAATGGAACAGATCATGGTGGAAACATTTTGGCTTTTATGGAAAGCTTCAAATTTTTGTTTTATATGATGATGACAACATTGTAGGTATTGCTCCTCTATTCATTGACGAGTATACATTATTCGGCCTGAAAACGTACACAATTCTTCGCATGATTGGCTCCGGAATCGGAAAGACCAAAGATGGGGTGCTGCTTGGTTCCAAGGCATACTCAGATTACCTGCAATTTGTAATTCAGAAAGGGTATGAAACTTCTTTTTATGAACACCTGATGGCTCATATAAAAAAAGAAGTACTTTTTGATGCGATGATTCTTGAAGAAATTCCGGAGTTAAGCTCAACTCTTGAGCTATTGGAAAATGATTTTGCTTCACTTGGCTTTAAGGTGAACATTAAAAAAGCATCAATAACAACACGCATTGAACCTGAACAAAAAGGGTGGGATGGTTACTTAAAGAAACTTTCGGGTAACGAAAGGAAAAATGTTCGAAAAAGCATCAGAAAAACTGAAAACACCGGTGAGAATGTTTTCCGGGTAGTGGTAATCGATGACAATATTGATTTTGAATACTACCTGAAGCAATTTATTCAACTACATCAGGATCAATGGAACAGAGAGGGATTGCCAGGTACATTTTCACAAAATAGCATGAAAAAATTCTTCCTGGAAACTTGCGAAAAATTATTACATAAAGCATCCATCAGAGTGTATGCCCTTTTACCGGCAGAAGAAACTGGAGCAGAAAGCGCTGTTTCTATAGCAATTGTAATGATTTATAACAACCAAATGTACTTGCAGCACGGAGCCATGGATTTGTCTTCCCCACTTATTCATATAGGCCCAGGCAAGATTTTGAATACAATCATTATAAAGGATTCTGTTCAATCAGGTTTAACATTCGATTTTCTGCGTGGAGACGAGGTTTACAAACAGCGATTGGCCACTAAAATTAATCAGAATATAACTATTGAAATATCATCTGAATCTGTTCGCCAAATTCTGCTTAAGAAGATGGTAGATACAACACAATCTCTGAAAAAAAGATATGCTAATGAGCTTGTTAGAAAAGATATTGTCACAAAAAACCACTCATCCATAGTGGGATGGTATCATTATTCCCTGTTCCTTTCTTCGCGTTTGGCCAGCAAACTGAATATCGTTTAAATAAAGAGAGTTATGATGAAGTCGTTTTTAAAAAAATTCAAAACAAAGCCGATCAATTATGGAAATGCAGGTCACGCTTTTTATGATACCATGAAATGGGTTCAGGAGAATCGTCCAAAAACAACTCCGAATATTATTATGCCGTCATACATACCGGGAAAACTCTATCGGTTTGTTATGGCAGCGGGTTATGAAGCTAAATTTTATGATGTAACCACGCAGCTCGATTTTTCCATCGATGAGATTCGGGGCCTGATTGATGATCAGACTCAAATGGTTTTTGCGGTGCATTTTTTTGGAATACCGGTAGATTTGGCTTCACTGAAAAAGCTGACAGAAGAATTGGATGTTTTTTTGATGGAAGATTGCTCTCACACGTTGAATAGTCACTTGAATGGCAAAACACTCGGAACAACCGGCGACTTCACAATTTTTAGCACCCGGAAAATGCTTCAGTTTCATTGTGGTGGTTTTTTGATGTTGAATAAAAAGCCCTGGCATTTTCGGCCATCTAAAACTACAAAAGTAAGCAGCTTATTCACCGGTTATCATTTACTGGGTTCAAGGGTTAAATATTATTTAAACTACCTTACCCGTGGCAAGAATGTATTTCAAAAAAACAATCTGCCGGAAACCGGTTATATCGATTTTGACGAGGAGCAAACTGTAACGGTAAAACGAATGGACCGGTTATTGAACTGGTACTACCCAAAAGTAAATTTAGAGAACATAACGAGGAAACGAAGAGAGAATCTCTGCTACTTGTGGAATCATATTCATGACCTTGAATCATTTTCCCCAATAGGGTTAGAACGATTATCTACTCTCAAAACAGAGTCGCGAAATTCATCTACCGAAGACACTTCAATTCAACAAACTTTCCAGTTAATAGACGGATATGTGCCTTTTAGCTTACCCATTTTAACTCCTCCAGATTCCAGGAGCTACATCCAGAAACAATTACTCAATCATGGAATTACCTGTTATATCGGCTGGACTGAAGCGCCTTTTGGAATGGATGGATTTCCGGAAACAGAACAACTGCAGATGCGATTACTCGAACTGCCAATTCACCAATTCATTAATCAGTATCAGTTAAAAAAAATGGCCGCCTGTATTAACAGCTTGAAACTTCATTCAGCATCATGAGAATTTTTTGTGTCTGCCGGCAGTCAAAAATCAACATTGATTGATTTTTTAGCTCGGGCTGAGGGAAAACTTCTTACACGGAAAACCCTTTGCAATACCATCCCGTACATAATTCGGTACTTCGCCAAGCGGCTTATTCTATGTAGATATGTAAATGTAGCTTTTGGAACTAATTCTGGACGAGCTGGTAACACAAGTTCCCCTCATCCTTCCTCAAAAGCAGCCCTATCATGATTCAATATATTCTTATGTACTGCCTTTCTGTGTGCCTTCTTTTGATAAGTTGCAGCCGGCCAAGTGATGCGCCAATTGAACCATCCATTGAGGAATCACTTATCCAGATTGTTCAAATTGCCGACACCTTGAAAGGAATTGAAGGTCAAATCATGGAATTTCACATTTTGAATTACTTTTATAGCGAAGCTCCAATTGTAAATTCAGAGTTTTCCAGTGAGGACGATCAAATCGCGATTACATCTTTAGGGGATGGTCTCTTCGAAATCCATCAAACCGAGGAACTATCAGGATTATTTAGGATTCAGGCCTTTATTACTAACAGCGATAATGCAACCCTTGAATCTGAGTTAATGTATCAAATTGGAAACCATTCGGAACCCGCTTCATCATCGGGTGAAGTGCTGGTTATCATGCCATTGGGTGACAGTATGACCAATGACAGCCGCTCAAGAGTAAAACTTTGGAATTTGTTGAGTGATGATGGCCATAATCTAAAGTTTGTGGGCGATCAATATCAGAAAAGTTCTATTCCTGACGCAAATCATGAGGGGGTTGGTGGCATGAAGATCGAAGACATTATGAACAAAACGGCAACTCTGATGCAGACACACCGCCCTCAATATGTTGCTCTGATGGTAGGTACCAATGATATAGCCTGGTATTTTAACGAAACTGCCTCAGACATTGCTGCCCGCTGGGGTGCTCTTGTAGACCATATTGTTAATTCATCCGAGCCGGGAACGTATATTCTTGCCGCTACAATTCCACCCGTTTCGTCAAAGAATGTGGGGAATTCGGGCATGTCGGTCAAAGATCGGGCTGTTATGGTACAGCTATATAATGACAAACTGCGCTCTATCATTAAAGACCGCAAGGCGAATGGCATGCACATCATCCTGGCTGACATGGAAGCCGCTTTAGATCCGTCCAAACACCTTTCAAATGATGGTGTGCATTTGAATGAAATAGGGTATGCTATCATGGGAACGGTTTACTATGATGCCATGAATAAAGCGCTGAAAGAAGATCAGTAGTTTCTGTTTTTCGAAGTGTTACCATTCTTAGTTGTTTTCTTTTGGTGCCGAAATGGCGCCGGTCACATAAATAAGAATGGCCGTAAAATTAATGGCCGGTTCATTCACCAGGTAGTTCTTAAACTCATCCTTATAATTTTTTACGGGATAAGGTGATATCACTTCATTGTTTAACAGCAGATGGTTATTGGGGCCTCCAACCAGCATGCCGGGTATGGGATCGTCAGAATTATCCATCTCAGAAAGCTGATGGTATGGATGCTGTACCGGTGCAGAGCCCACACCGGTTACCTGTGAAAGATTAAAGGGATTTCGGCCTACAATGAAGTGAAGCTGATCGAGTGTAGCATTTTTATAGTGGGCTTGGCCGGTAATATCATATGCCTGCATCAGGTCGGCAGCGAAAGCAAGGCCTACACTGTTAGAGCCCCAATAATACTGGTCCGAACGCAATAAATTTTTGTAAGCATTTTGATTGTGAACCTCTAACAGGCTGTTTGCATGCCGGATTGTTGCTTCCCGTACAGCATCTTTTTCTTTAAGATATTTCCCGTTTGTTTCCGACCTCAGAAAAGCACGCATTGCCAGGCTGTTTGCATCCCGCCAGCTTATGGGCGGAATACCGGTTTGGTAAAGAGCTCTGTAATGTTCAATATAAAATGTAAGATATCGGTCATTGTTTGTCAGCTTGTATAACTCCATGGCTGCCCAGAGGCGTTCATCCAGATCCGATGGATCACCATACTGGCCGCCCGTAACACCTTCAGGATTTTTGAAACCACCGGCCGGGAAATTTTCCGGGTTTTGCTCCAGCCAGTGCCAAGCACGTTCTGCAGCAGCTTGCAGCTCTTGTGAAAAATCCGGCTTATAGCTTCTTAAATGCCGCGACCCGATTGCCACAGCAGCAGTAAATGATGCGGCAGCAGCGCTGCTAACATCAAAAATGTAACGTATGGAGGGGTCAGTATGCGGTAAATATTCTCCGATCCACTTTTTCTGAGACACTTTATGATACACAGCCCCGTCGTCGCGCTGCATTTTCAACAGCCACTCTAATGCCCAGCTTATCTCGTCGAGCAGGTCGGGGATTCCGTTACCCGATTCCGGAATCCCCAGCTGGTTGTCCCAAAAATTATCGGGATTTGATTCATACGTATATAGCAGCAGTCCGGCACTCAAAGCTGTATTAACCGTAAACTTGTTGTAGTCGCCTGCATCGTGCCAGCCTCCGGTAACATCTTTTGAGCTTTCGGGATCATCAAAGAAAGGGGCATCATCCAAATGGCAAATTTCATAGCTCCAGTCAGATTCACCGCCAACCTGAGTTCCGCACCGATGATAATAAAAGCTTTTGCTCATGATTTTTAAAGCTTCAACATATACATCTTTACTGATATTGAACTTGTTTGACACCATTGGTTCAGGTGCAAGGGTCTTGATTTTATATTCACCCTCAGAACGGTAATCAGAGAAATCGATTACCGATATTTTATCGCCGGAAACAGCATCTGTATCGCCGGCTGTTTTTATTGGGCCGGAAAAAACCACTTTTGAATCATGCGCTCGTACCAGCTCAAAGCTGTCGGCTTCTGCATTAACCAGGAAGGCTTGCTTGAGGCTGTCTTTTTCGTAGCCTATCTGATTCACGGCAATAAAAAAATTTCCCGAAGACTGTTTGCAGCCAGTCATTATGAGCAGGGCAGACAAAATCAATAACCGTATGTTTGCGCGTAAAAAATCGGGGCGTGTCATTTTAAATCCCACTATTCCAACCGTAAGCTCGATTCACGATTTCTCCTGTACGTATAGTTTGTGTTCTCTCTTATCATGAAATGGCAGACTTTCTGTGAATTATTCGACACTAAAGTCAAAAAAAGATCAGGCTGTTACCTTCCCCAATCTTGCTTATGTAGAATCTCGCTCAGTTCTTATCCATTTTTTTTCATTTCCCCTTTTTAATGCAGTTATATACACTTTAAGTTTCCAGAAAATATACAACGGCAGTCTAAGCAGGGACTTGTAAAGCGCTTTATCGGCTCCACCTACATACAGGCCAATAAACAAATAAAAGATTCCTGTAATTAGTAAGAGTCCCCACATCAATACGTGTATGGCAGGTAAAAGCGCCAATAACCAAAGAATTAGTCCCGCGCCAAAGATTACCGTTGTCATAAACATCACATTCACAAATGGCGGAGTAATCAGCTCAATAAATACATCAAAATGAGCCCAAGACCTTTTACTTATGGCTTTGTAGATAAACTTTGGGGTATAGGATCTGATAATTTGAAACCTTCCAATCTCCCATCTTGAACGCTGTGTTTCCGCATTTGAAGCTTCTATCGGCATCTGTGCAAAAACTTCAGCTTCGGGGGCAAAATCGATTCTTACCTCTTTCAATAACAGTACGAGCCCATACTCAACATCTTCAGTCAACGACCACGCCTGCCACGGATTTTCTTTCAGAACATCGGCGCTGAAACACATTCCGTTCCCTCTTAGCCCCATATTCAAGCCGAGGGCTTTCCGCCCGAGAGGTTTCACATAATTATATAAAAGAAACCCGATGCGTGTAGCTTCCACACTCCAGTTACCGGGTTCAGGCAACACCAGATCACTGCATTGAATGACCCGGCTGCCTCGGTCAAGATAATCGTTCATCACTTCCAGAAAATTACCCGACACCAGGCTGTCCGCATCCACAACGATGACGGCATCATACCCGTTTTCATGCGCCAATACCTGATCAAAAGCCCACCTTAATGCATACCCTTTCCCTTTTTGGTCGGGATTTGTGCGTTCCAAAACCGTGGTTCCCAGGGTCCTGGCTATGTGGGCTGTCAGATCTGTACAATTATCTGCTATGACAAAAACATCATAATTTTTCTTCGGGTAAATAAGGCCAGACAGGCTATAAATCGTTTTTGAAATAATTTTCTCCTCGTTGTGTGCAGGCACTATAAAAGCAAACTTTCGGTTTAGCTCTGAATTAAAAGTGGTCCTTTTTTTAGCAAAAAATGACACAACGCTCAA
>JBLRWO010000068.1:0-10881 GCA_047921215.1 Cyclonatronaceae bacterium
CGAGCGGTGATAGATTTCGGCCATGGTTTTCATGCGCATGGCCCGCATTTTTTCAATGGTGTTGTGTGTATTCATGATAGCGTAGTAAGGGATGATTATTTGTAAGTAGCTGCCCCACGGATGTTTGTGTGCTCGGGAATGGGATTGGGCGGGTCCTCCTCAGGGAGTTCGATCTGGTCAAGATTGTTTTTCAAAATATTCTCAATGGTTCGGTAGGCCGCCTTATGATAGGAGCCTGCACGTTTGCAGGCCCGCTCAAGGCGGTCCGGCCCGTAGGACTTTGCAAAGCTGAGAATGCCCTGAGATTGCTTGTAACCGATTTCCGGATAGGCATATTGATCGATAAGCCGGACGATATAGCTTTGGGTGCACGGACCAATTTGTGCGGCCCGTTTGGCAAACCAGTTGGGATTCCACTCATTGTATACCTGGTGGGTCGAGGGCATGTGTGCGGGTATGGTGGTGTACCGGCCGCGTTTATAGCTTCGCCGGTGCCCGGCGATGCGCTCGCTGTTGTAAAAGACCTCAACAAGGGTGCTGGTCATCTGTACTTCCACCTGATGGCCGATATACCGATGCGGAACACTGTAGTAATTGCTGTCCGCACCCACATAGATATGGCTTATTTTTTGGACTTTGGCCCGTTTGTATTCACGCATCTCATACCGGCCCGGGGGCAAGGGTTGCAGGGTCTGCATTTCCAGATCGACAAACTGACCGCGCCGGGTGGTCTCGCGGTTTTGGAAGCGGTACTCGTTGTATTCGACCAACAGCTCCGTGATGGCTGCGTTCAACTCATCAAGGCTGAAGAAGGTGTGTTTGCTCAGCCGGTAATAGATGCGTTGATAGACCAGTCCCACAGCCCCTTCCACCAGTGCCTTGTCCTGTGGACGATACGGACGGGTAGGGTCAACAACACAGTCATAATGAAGGGCCAGGTCTTTGAGCGTCTTGTTGATGATCGGGGCGTATTTGTGCCCTTTGGCCACGGCCGTTTTCATGTTATCACTTACAATGGCCTGGGGAACCCCACCCAACCATGCCATACAATCATTGATACAGCAGACCAGATCGGCCCGTTTTTGAGTGTGTACCGCCCGAACATAGGTGTACTGGCTCGCCGGCAGAATCGCTACAAATACCTCCACGGGGATCTGCTCACCGGTATCCCGGTCCACATAGGAAAGCTTTTTACCGGCAAAATCTATGAACAGTTTGGCTCCGGCGGTGTGGTGCAAGATCCCGCTGGGTCTGGTTTTACGGCTCCACGCCCGGTAATAGTGAACAAACTGAGTGTAGCGGTACCCACCGGGATATTTCTGCAGGTACTCCGCCCACAGGGTTTGCAAGGTACAACCAGTTTGGGTCAATTGTTTTTCGAACTGCGCAAAACAACCCGCCAATTGCTCGTAGCGATCAGTATGCTTGTAATTCCCTTGCGGAAAAAGCTCGGCCAGCTCCGTCTCGCTAAGCCGGGCAAGCTGCTTATAATCAAGCTGATGGTCCTGGAATGTCTGTATGTAGGCATTAACGGTATTACGGGATATTCCCAATTCCCGGGCAACCTTACGGTTGCTCATACCTTTGCTTTTAAGCTGAATAAGTTGTCGTAGTTCCATAATGTCGATTCTTTGCCCGGCCATAATTTTTTAGGGCAAGGCTACGCATCATTATGGAAAGTGGCACAATGACTCCCGATTCGGAAGAATCGCGAAGCGCTATAACGAGAGTCTAACCGGTCAAACTGGCACAATGACTCCCGAAACAACTGGCACAGTATCCTCCGAAATGGGTGGCACAATGATTACCGAAATAGCCACCGGCAGGCACTAAAAACAAAGGGTAGCTGTATGCCCATGGCATTGCGATGGTGCGGTAGCTTAGACATGCATCGTCACGGTTGGATATCCGGTAATGGATCGGTTTTTTGTATTTTGACCACTGTGAAATTCGAACGGGTTAAAGTCAAGGATGATCGGGGAATGTTCTGCTGATTTGCCCGAAAACGAACCTGTTATCGCAATCCCACACTGGACTGAGGAGGGGCTTGCCGGACATGCCAAATAGTTTGAATATAGATCGTAGCCTCTTCTTTACGTATCCGGTATATAACCCGGTAATTTCCGACTATCAGTTCACGTAAATTCGGTTCATTAAATTCGGGCACAATCCGGCCTGATTCCGGTTGTTCAATAAGCTGGTCGGTTTTCTCAATCAGCTTTAATGCCCACTTTTCGGCAGTGACAAGATCATCCCGGGCGATGTAGTCGACAAACGTGTTTAGCTTGCGCAATGCCTGATTGGTCCAGACTATTTCCACCTGGCCAGGTTTTCTTTAATCCGTTTTTTGGCTTCTTCATGGGAAACGATTTCACCTCGTGCAATTTGGCGTTCCGCTTCAATCATCTCTTCCATCAAGTCGATTTTGTCGACCAGACGCTGATACTCAGATACATCCATCAAAACAGCCGCACTTTTACCGTGCTGTGTCAAAACAATGGATCGTTTTTGTTTTTTGATGCGGTCTATGAAATCCGCAGCATGTTTGCGGAATTCTGAAAGCGGTTGTATATCCTGGTCTATTTCAATTCGTGCTGTTGCCATAAGGGTAAGAGATTTCTTTAAACGTACTTTTAAATGTACAAAATTAATACGTAATGAAATAACGAAGATATAACGGCGACGAATCGGCTGTTCCGACTCCCGGAACCTTCATGAACTTCGTGGGTCATGCTTCCGGACTCAGAGCTGATTTTGGGTCTGTACCAATTTCAAGATTTCCTGACTCGTCAGATTCAATATTTGGTTTGATGTAAGTCGCGCAATTTTCTGTAACAATGAAATGGGCCGATTAATCAACGTTTGAAATTAATTCCTGATTTTCAGGCATCGTTTCCGAGTCTGTCTGTGAAAGGATAAGCATAGCTATTACTATTGTTATGACTACGATAGCTATGAGACATCCACATCCTTTTCTAACTGTCTCACCAAGGCTGTTTCCACCTAATAAAGCACCAGTAATGATAATAAGAATCAAAAGGGCGAGTAGTGTTTCCATTGATGTTTGATTTCTTGTTGGTGGATAACTCTTTTATAAATGCAAATTATCTTCGTATGGAAAATATTTTATCGAATTACACGAGCACTATTAATGGGTTCTTCTCACCCTACAGATGATCGTTGTGAGACCGGACTTCCACCAATTTAATAACAACAGGGAAATTTTTCAGCACAGGTATACCGATCCACTAAGTAACTGTATGTTATTCTGCATGAGTATCTGCCGACAGAAATGGCTACCGTACCGGGCCTTATTCATGTCCAGCTCCCTGCAAACGTAAGGCCATCGCGCACCAGCAGCGATTTCAGGATCCGGGTATCCGGATGGCTGCTAATGGTGGTCATGAGAGGCATTGGGTTGGTGGAGGTCGGTCAGGCATGTATCGTCAGAATTGGATATCCGTAACGGATCGGGTTTTCTGTCTTACCCCTGTGAAAATCGAACGGGTTAAAGTCAGGTTGTATTCGCAGGCGGTCTGTCAGGAATAATATCAGGGTTAATCAGGAGCATTTAATCCGGTAGATTATACGACGGGAATACAGCGCCATATTGTACCAGAGCACGGTTATGAGTAATTTGTGAAAGGCGGCGGGACAACACTTCCTGGCGCCATTTCCTGTTGCATTGTTACCGATACACCAACAGCAGGGAGCTTCTCACATGAAAATGCCATGGGCCGGGAGCTTTGCTTTAGTTGTGATCGTTCTGCTTGCGGCTGAGCCGGCGGTCGCGCAGGACGTTAGCGACGGGCGGCACGGATTCGTTGGTTTGGGTATTGGTCCATCCGCGCCATTTGGAAATTTCGCCGATGCATCGGCAGGCAACGCCCGGGCCGGTCTGGCCAGGCCGGGCTATACCAGCACACTGCTCAATCTCGGATATCGTTTCGGACACCGGTTCGGCGTGGCTGCGGCATTCTCGTACAGCGAATACTTTACCCGTGATGGCGGCGGAGATGACTGGTGGCAGGTTGCAGGCTTTACGATCGGCCCGATGTATTCTCATCACTTCAATGCCAGGGCCGCGCTCGACCTGAAGGGCATGTTTGGGGTGTTCGTACTGACGCCGGTTGTTGACAGCTACACAACGGCAGACGGAACCGGCAGCGGCTTCGGCGTGGACCTGCGTGCCGCTCTCCGGTACAATGTGTACAGGAGGTGGGCGCTGTTCACGGAGGCCGGAATACAATCGGCCGGAGTATCGTTCGACACCGGAGTTCGGAAAGACTATCGGGCCATTATTTCCGGATTCGGCGTTGCGTTCAGGCCCCGGTGGTGAGGCGGCGGGACAGACGGTGATGCATTTTCACTGCCATGTGATTCCGCGCTATCACGGCGATACGCCCAATCCGCGGGGCGGCGTGAGGCACTGCATTCCCGGAAAGGGTGACTATTAATGCCTCACTAAACGGATACCTTGTTGGGCAGCTGGCTATTTTTGCCCGATTGTCGTTTACCGATAGTACGCATTTGGCCTGGGAAACTGAGGAGCAGGTAAATATGTATTGAAATCACGATAAATCTTCCGTATTATGGTTCGTATACAAGGTCAATATACAATAATGACCTTGAATTAAGACCAGCGTTATGTCAGAATCAATCAAAAAATACATTCTAAGCCGACATGGATATGCCACTATGTCGGAACTGAAAACTGCCGGTTTCCATACGAGAAAAATTCGTGAGGCCCTCGAAGACGAAACGATCGCGAAAATCAAACCCGGCCTGTATAAGCTGCGTTCTTATGTCAGGGATAAGTATGAGAGTTTTGTGGACATACATATGGCAAATCCGAAAGCCGTAATTTGCCTGACATCCGCACTGGCATATCATGACCTGACAACCAATAATCCACCTAAAGTAACGGTTGCTGTACCGAACAATACAGACAGGTTTCAACTCACTGAGCCGCCGATAGAGGTCTTTTATTTTCGAAAGTCGGTCTATGATGCGGGAATTGAAATGGTAGATAGGGGATATGGCCGTTTCAGTGTGTATAACAAGCCGAAAACGGTTTGTGATATGTTCCGGTACCGGAATAAACTGGGCGATGACCTGGCTCTGGAAGGTCTGAAAGGGTATCTGTCGAAATCTGATGCCAATCTGAACGAACTCCGGCATTATATGAGTATTTGCAGTGTTCGTACAATAATGACACCCTACGTTAAGGCAATCATAGCTGAATGAACGAACATCAGAATCAATCCATAAAAGACAGATTGAAAAATGTTGCCCGGCAACAACAATGGCTGGCATTTATCAGGCGAACAGGTATAGATGCGAACACTTCGTTCGCTGAAATTATTAATGATATTGAATCATTTTTTATAGAAATTCTGCCGCACAAATAGGTACGGAACAGGCAGTGTGAGGGAATAGAAAGACGTTTAACACGCTAAGAGACGTTGCTGGTGAAATCTTCCAGACGTATTCTTTGCCCTGCATCAAGTTGTTGAATACCTAACCGGATTTCATTTTTTTGTTGTGGACTCAGATCCTTCCAGAAGTCCTGATTTTTCGAATTCAGGACGGAAATCAAGTTCTCAATAACCTGTTTGTTCTCAATATTGAGAATAAGCTGAACGAGTTCAGGTACTTCTCACCAAATCCCGGTTCACCCCGTTACTTAAAATAGATGTTAACGGATTGGCTTTTTCTTTCTGTAATAGAAGTATGAATTGCTCTGTTTGATATGTGGCTAACCTACCGGGCAAACATTTCCAGCAGCGTGTTTAACACGTTTTCGCTGTCTGCCGGGCTGATGGTGCCAAGTTTTTTTATCAGTCTCTGTTTATCGATAGTACGGATTTGATCCAATACAACCTGACCTTTCTTTCCATCAAACGTGGTGGTGACCCGGGTAGGATAGTTTTTGATGGTCGAGGTGAGTGGAGCGATAATAACCGTACGAATGTGCCGGTTCATTTCATCTGGGGAGATAATGAGGCAGGGACGTGTTTTTTTGATTTCTGAACCTTTTGTTGGATCCAGTGAAACCAGGAATACATCAAAGCGCTCCACATTCTGACTGGCTACCATGTCCACCCGGTTTCATCCCATTCAGAGGGATGCTCAACCTGCTCACGGTCGAGCAGATCATCATCGCCTTGTTCGGCCATATCTTTAAAGGACTGTTCCCATCTTTTTCGGTTTTCACCAGCTGACCGAAGAATAATCTCGTTATCTCTGAGAATCATTTCGATTTCATCTGAAAGGCCACTCTGTTCTATAAGTGGCTTCGGGATGCGAACACCCTGGGAATTGCCAATACGAATGAGTTTTGTTTTCATTATTCTGTTCAATTTAACAAACGATAGTACAAATATAATTACAATGTGATTACATTCCAATTTGACTGTATTTTGGGCAATTTTTACCCCATGCCCGCACTTCTCACCAAATCCCGGTTCACTCACGCCCTCGACTGCCCGACGAAGCTGTACTACGCCCTGCACGATGAATACGCTTCGGCCGTTGACGACAACGATTTTCTGCGCACCCTGGCCGAGGGCGGTCTCCTGGTGGGCGAGCTGGCCAGACTCCACTACCCGGGCGGGGTGGAGATCCCGTATTCCGCCAATAAAACGGCCTCCGTAGAACGCACCCGTGAGCTGCTGGCCCGCGACCGGGTGATCACCTGTGAGGCGGCCATCCAGCACGGGCAGACCTGTGCGCTGGTCGACATCCTGGTGAAGAACGGCAACCGGATCGACCTGATCGAGGTGAAGTCGAAGTCGTGGGAGGCGGGGGACCAGCCTATTTCACCATCATCATTTTCCGGGTGAGCACCACATCGCCCGCCATTAACCGGTACATGTAGATGCCGCTTGCCCACCCGTTGGCGTTGATTTCGATCTCGTGGCTGCCGGCCGGAAGGATTTCCTGAAAGACGGTGGCCATACGGCGGCCATCCATACTGAAGATGTCAAGGCTCACGGCAGAGGCATCCGGTATGCCGAACCGGATGCGCGTCGACGGATTGAACGGATTGGGGTAATTCTGCAGAAGTGAATAGTCACTGACGGTTTCCGGATATCGTTCAGTACCCGTCGCACCCGGACATGTACCCCATACCGGCTTGTACAATCTGAGCAGTGGCGATGAATTTGAGAAAAAGGGCGGCTCAGATGATATACCTGTCACACACCAGCGGCTGATATCCTGATTGAAAGATGCTGCCAGCCGGAACATGGAATGCATATCGGTAACCTTGCTCACATCCCAGTCACCGATGGGTTGATTGAATTCAGATGTGTAGGCGAACATCCGGTTCATGCTGGCCACGTTGTTGACGTCCCAGTCACCAATGGGTTGATTAAAAGAGAGCGCAGACTGGAACATGGATCGCATAGTCGTAACCTTGCTCACATCCCACCCCGCCAGCGGCTGGTTGAAGGCAGAATCCGCCATAAACATCCCTTCCATATTCGTCACATTGCTCACATCCCAATTTCCTATTTCCTGATTAAAATGTGTGGCACCGTGGAAGGTGTATTGCATGGTGGTAACATTGCTGACATTCCAGTTACCGATAGGCTGGTTAAATGTTGCAGCATACCAGAACATGGACGCCATGTTTTTAACATTACTGACATCCCAGCCGCCGAGGGGCTGGTTGAAGGTAGAATCTCTCAAAAACATGCTGCTCATATCGGTAACCTTGCTCACATCCCAGTCACCGATATGCTGATTAAAGTCGATGGCTTGCGAAAACATGCTGCTCATATCAGTAACATTGCTCACGTCCCAGTGGCCGATGGGCTGATTGAATTCGGTGGCATAATAGAACATCCCCGACATACTGGTAACATTGCTCACGTCCCAGCTTGTGATGTCGTAGCCGACGGTTGAGGCTTCCATACCGGAACCGGCAAACAACAAACTCATGTCGGTAACAGGGGTGGTGCAGAGCCGCGATAAATCCGCACCATCGGCGATGCGCTGATCCAGTGAGTCACGGTTAACGGCTTCGTATACCACGTCGTTAACCGTTCCGGTTTCGCCCGGCAGGGCATCGGGGCACCGGATCGTAATCCCGTTACTGTCTAAAATGAATGCCGGCTGGGCGTTCATCATTTGCGGGATGATGAGTAAGACGGGAATGATGACCAGGCAGAGCAAATAAGGCCGCGGGCTTTTTATGTTCATCATTTCTGGATTGCCGGATGAGGAAAATGTGTACGCAAAATATTATCTGCTCCATCTTAAGTAAAAAGCGCAACAGGTCAAAATAATGTGATATGGTGATCACTGATGACTTAATCGAAACCGGGTTGTGCGAGGAGATTATCCGGTAATGGGCGGGACTATGGTTTAGGATGGTTTTTATCCAGCCATTAAACCGGCAAATTAACCGGCAAATTAACCGGCAAAAAAATATACTTGTTTATTAAATAATAAACATATATAATATTTATATACAGTCACTTAAGTAGTTTAAATAACCGGCAAACTAACCGGCAATATTTTTGTAACTAAACTGCCATGTTTGATCACCCAGGCCAAATGGAACCCATGTCTCCCGGCGAATCTCCGGAGCTCGTTGACCTTGCCATGGAGGTATACCGGAAATCGGCTTCGCTGGAGGGACTGCTGCACCCGGTTACGCGAAATGAGATTACACGTCTGCTTCGCCACATCAACAGTTACTATTCGAATCGAATCGAAGGTGAGCACACCACTCCGGCAGATATTGAACGGGCGGTGAAGCAGGAATTCAGTAAGGATGAGAACCGGAAGCGTCTGCAATTGCTTAACCTGGCGCATATTGAAGTGCAGGATGAGATTGACCGCATGCTTGCGCAAAATCCGGACCTTAACGTCTGTTCAAAGGACTTCATCTGCAGCATCCATTATGAGTTTTACCGGCGGGTTCCGGAAAGCTTTCTGATGATTCCCGATCCCGTATCGGGGGATTCGATTCGCATGCAGCCCGGGGCCCTGAGAGATCGGCTTGTTACCATTGGTAATCATATTCCCCCGAAGGCAGACACATTGCCATTATTCATGAACAGGTTTGAAAACGCGTATGCAACGGAGCACCTTGCAGGCCATCGGAGACTGATAGCCGTAGCGGCAAGCCACCACAGACTGGCCTGGATCCATCCTTTTCTGGATGGAAATGGCAGGGTGACCCGCTTGTTCAGTTACGCCCTGATGAGAAAAATAAAACTGGAATCGATGGGTCTGTGGACGATCTCAAGAGGCCTGGCCCGCCGTTCTGATGAATACAGGCAGTATCTTGCCGGGGCAGATGCCGGGCGGAAGGGCGATTTTGACGGTAGAGGGAACCTGACGGAAGAAGGATTGAATCGTTTCTGCACGTTCTACTTCGAGGTGGCCATCGATCAGATCTCGTTTATGCGGGAGTTGCTGGAACTCGAAAAGCTCAGGGAACGCATACTGGGTTACGCAAATCTGAGGTCGGAACATCTTATTCCGGATGAAGATCCCTTAAGGCATGAAGCCCGCTATGTGCTGGCCGAAGTTATGATGAGGGGACAAATTGCCCGCGGCGAAGTAATGAGAATATCCGGTCTCGCCGAACGAACAGCCAGAGACCTGACCCGCCAGCTCGAGCAGGAGGAACTGGTGAAATCCGACAGCCACCGGAGTCCGCTGCGTTTTAACATCCCCGCCAAAGTGCTCGGCTACTACTTTCCATCGCTGTACCCGGAAGGTTCGGTTTGAGGCACCTGCCATGTGGGCCGCGTTGCCGTAAACATCTTTGTCGCCTGCAAAAAAAGGCACCCTGACGGAAACCGGAAACCGGAAACCGGATGCCGGATGCCGGATGCCGGATGCAGGATGCAGGGATAACTATCATCACATTATTACTGCTGGCACTTGCCCATCATCAGCCCGGAAAACCCCCATCAGGGAGTAGCCTACTCAGAAAACTGTAAAGCATGTAAACATCTTTGGGCGATCTGTAATGCTATTCACCTCTCAATTGGACAGATTTGTTATGTGATGTTTTTTCAGAAAATAATCGATTCAAACATATGAAAAAGTTGAAATTAACCAATTAGGAAATGTTTTCTGAAAGACCCTCAAAAAAGGATAAGGATGAAAATCCGGACAAGAGACAGCCTCACCCTGATGATGCTAACCAGGAAATAGGGCCACCGATAAAAGAGATGCCAGTCAAAAGCAGACCACATTGATAAGAGGCGCTGTGTAGCACACCAGAATAAAGCTGTACCGCAGTTTTGTTGAGAGATAACTAACCATCATGTCTGATAAGAAGAGTAAGGTAACGGATGAAATGCCCGGCTATGAAAATCAAAAAGAGAGTTACGCAGACAAAAAAGCCGCTTCACAGCAATCATAGAACAGATGAATAAAAGGGAACATCATGAATAAACTTTTTAAAGGTGCACTTGCAGGATATGGAGCTATGAAACTGGGCGGCGGCTGTTTTGGTACCATCATCGTTTTTGTTGCAATCTGGCTGCTTCTTGGCATGTGCAGTTAATAAACGTTCTCTGCAAAAATCAAAAAATAACCCTTAAACATATAAACAGGACCATTATGAACTATAAAGATGATCAAAACGATGAGAACAGAGGTATTCGAAGTGATAAGAATAGACAAACTCATGAAGAAGAGAATACAAAGCTTCAAAATGATGAGAATAGAACTATTCAAAGCGGGGATAACAGATCTGTTCAAAATAATGAGAATAGAACTGTTCAAAGCATGGAGAACAGAGATAATCGAAACGCTGAGAACAGAGCAGCTGAAAAGGGCATGTTAACAGGGATGTTTCGTGACAGAAGAAGCACTGAAAATGCATACAATTCGCTGCAGGTCAAGTCC
>JBLRWO010000069.1:0-9853 GCA_047921215.1 Cyclonatronaceae bacterium
GTTTAATTATACCGATGCCATACTTATCTACAGTTTTGTCGGCATTCCGGTCAAGATGATGAGCATCTATTTTTTCCGGCTTCACATGCAGAGCTGGCGTACGGCCAGCCTGGCCGATCTGTTCGTGCTGATGAAAGTGGCCGGTTCGGTGATCGTGTTCATGTTCATCACCTCCTGGTTCCTTCGCCCCTTTATTATGATGCCGCTCAGCATCCCGCTCCTGGAGGGTATCATTGCGCTGCTGCTGCTCAGTTCCATCCGGCTCATGCGGCGGGTCACCTACGAGAACGATATCCTCGGCCTTACCAGCCAGGACAGCGGCATGAAGCGGGTACTGGTGATAGGGGCCGGAAAAAGCGGCACGGCACTGGTCAAGGAGATGTTCCGGAACCCGGGCGAAGGCCTGTTCCCGGTGGTTTTCCTGGATGATGATCCGGGCAAGCAGAATGTGAGTATTGTGGGGCTTCCGGTTGCCGGCACCATTGCCGACCTTGAAACCGCCATCTTTGAATATGATATTGACCTGGTACTTATCTCCATGCCAACAGCCAGGGGAGAGGTGATCCGGGGTATCGTGGAAGTGTGCAACCAGGAAGGCGTGGCACATAAAACGCTCCCCGGTATCAACAGCCTGATCGCCGGTGATATTACCATCTCCCAGATCCGGGATGTGGACCTGGAAGACCTTCTGCGCCGTGATCCCGTCGAACTGCAGTTCGACCGCATTGCCGGATACCTCGAAGGACGTACCATCCTGGTTACCGGCGCGGGCGGATCGATCGGATCGGAAATCGTCCGCCAGATATCGCGGTTCGATCCTGATACGATACTGCTGCTTGGCCGCGGTGAAAACAGCATTTTTCATATTCAGAACGAGATGCTCCGCACCCACAGCGATATCCGGTATGTTTCGATCATTACCGATGTGCGGGATGAAGTTTCACTCCGCCATGTGTTTGAATCCCACCGCCCGAATGTGATTTTCCATGCCGCGGCCCACAAGCACGTACCGCTGATGGAAGCCAACCCGGACCAGGCCATCCTGAACAATGTGGGCGGAACCCGCAACCTGGCCAATTTGGCCCTTGAATACGGGGTGGAACGGTTTGTGAACATCTCCTCCGACAAGGCCGTGAACCCAACCTCCATCATGGGAGCGTCGAAACGGACAGCGGAACTGATGGTAAGCGAGGCGGCCCAAAAAGTGAAAAACGGACAGATTTTTGTCTCCGTGCGGTTCGGAAACGTGCTCGGCAGCCGCGGGAGCGTGATCCCCATGTTCAACGAACAGATCAAAAGGGGAGGGCCTGTAACGGTAACCCACGAAGACATGACCCGCTACTTCATGACCATCCCGGAGGCCTCACAGCTGGTGCTGCAGGCCGCCGAACTGGGCAGAAACGGGGATGTGTATGTGCTCGACATGGGCGAACCGGTCCGCATTGTCGATCTGGCCGAAGACCTGATCCGGCTGTCCGGATTCGAACCCGGCCACGATATCAAAATTGAGGTCACCGGTATCCGTCCCGGTGAGAAACTGTTTGAAGAACTGCTCACGGCCGAGGAGGGAACCACCTCCTCCCGGCACGACAAAATATTTATCGCCCGCAAAACGGAGGTGGATCCTGCCACCATAAACTATTACTTCAGGGAGCTGATGGATGCGGCCACTGCCGGCAACCATAACCAGATCCGCCACTATCTGGGGGATCTTATCCCGACCTTTTCCGGCTGCCCGGGCAATGACAGGAAACAGGAAAAGACGGCAAACCGATCAAAAACGCAGATTGAGGCAAAATGACGTTCAAATCACCGGAAAAACCGGTGAAGCCGGGCAAAACTTTCAGAAAAACCACCTATCCCACATGCTGATTGACATCATAGCCGGCGCGCGTCCCAATTTTATGAAGATTGCGCCGATCATCGAGCAGATTGAACAGGCGGCGGAGCAGGGCGCTGACATCGAATACCGCCTTATCCATACCGGTCAGCACTACGACAAAAAGATGAGCGGCGATTTCTTCGAACAGCTCGGGATACCCGAACCGCACATCAACCTGGAGGTCGGGTCCGGCACCCAGGCCGAGCAGACCGCCGGCATCATGGTCCGTTACGAAAAGGTGCTCACCGAACGGAAACCGGATGTCTGTCTGGTTGTGGGTGACGTTACCTCCACCATGGCCTGTTCCATCGTGGCCAAAAAGATGCTTGTGGATGTGGTGCATGTGGAGGCGGGTATCCGCTCACGTGACCTTACCATGCCCGAAGAGATCAACCGCATGGTTACCGACGCGATCACCGATCACTTCTTTACCACCTCGGAGGTGGCCAACGAAAACCTGAGGCATGCCGGCATACCGGAAGAACAGATCCATTTTGTGGGCAACACCATGATCGACACCCTGCTCAAGCAGATGCCCCGGTTCAGGCGCCCGGCCCTGTGGGACAGTATCGGGCTTCAGGAAAAAAACTACATTGTGATGACCCTGCACCGGCCGGCCAACGTGGATGAGGAGCAAAAGCTGCGCGATCTGCTGAACGCGATCATCGACAACAGCAGGGGAGTGCCCCTGGTGTTTCCGGTACACCCAAGAACCCGGAAAATCCTCGACCATCTCGGCATTCAGGCCCCCAATTTGCACCTTGCCGAACCGATGGGATACCTTGAATTCAACTACCTGGTAAAACACGCCAAAGCCGTGATCACCGATTCCGGCGGCATCACCGAAGAGACCACGGTAATGCAGGTGCCCTGTATGACCCTGCGGGACAATACCGAACGCCCGGAGACGATTACGATGGGCACCAACGAACTGGTGGGAACCGATCCGGCAAATGTGCCGGCTCACATGCAGCGCCTGTTTGACGGGCACTGGAAAAAGGGAGGCATACCCGAATTGTGGGACGGAAGGACCGCTGAGCGGATTGTCAGAATCCTGATTGCAAATTACGATGGTAAACCGGAATCTGTTAATAAAAGTGGCAATAGACAAAAAAATGCAGCAATAAGATTATAGTGCCGGGTGTAACAAGTTAACTTCAATATATTCAGTAAGAAAAACGAGTCAGGTTATCCGATTTACCTTTCACATATCTTACGTATCAATTTTCCGGTACATTAATTCAATACACACTATTTCATCAGTTTCAGATTTCGTATTATCGCGAAGACCACACAAGTAATGCTTAAAAAAAATATCCCCATAGAATACCGGAAACTTTACGCGCTGTTCAGCCGTAAGGAGCGTATTAAAATTCTCATTCTCTTTTTCATGATGCTGTTAGCATCGTTTCTGGAGGTGGCAGGCATTGGCATGATCCCGGTTTTTATATCCATTGTTGCGGACCCCTCGCTGGTAATGGACTATAAACCCGTCGCCGGCCTGCTGACCCTGGCCGGTATTGACAACGCAGAGGATTTACTCGTAGCCGGGGCGTTGCTGCTGGTGGGTATTTTTATCATAAAGGGGGCTTATATGCTCTTTTTTCATTACATCAAAACGCGGTTCATCTACAACCGGCGGTATACCATCAGCGACCGGTTAATGACTTCCTATATGCGTGCCCCCTATACCTTTCATCTGGGCCGCAATACTTCCGAACTGCTCAGAAACATCACTTCAGAGGTGAACATCCTGATCAACCAGGTACTGAACCCCTCTATGGAGCTGGCCAAAGAGGTGATCATGGTGACCTCGGTAACTATTTTCCTGCTACTGGTCGAACCGATTATAACATTAGTTGTATTCGTGGTACTTGGAGGCGCAACCGGCCTCTTTCTGTACATCACTCAGAAAAAGGTAAAGGAGTACGGCATACGGGAACAGGTTTACCGTAAGGAAATGATCAAAGCCGTGGACGAAGGTCTGGGCGGTCTGAAAGAGGCCAGGGTGCTGAACCGGGAAGAGGACTTCATTCAGACGTTCAGGATAACTGCCCTCTGGTCATCGAAACTGCAGGCCACAACCAACTTCATCAAACACATTCCGAAACCGGTAATTGAAGCCATTGCGGTGGCAGGCATGATGCTGGTTGCCGTCATTATGGTGCTTCAGGGCCGACCCATCATTTCGATTATACCTGTATTAACCCTGTTTGGTATTGCGACGGTAAGGCTGATGCCGGCTATACAGACCCTGACATCCACGCTCACCACACTGGGCTATGGCCTTGCCGCAGTAAACCCTGTATATGACGATCTGAAGCTGATGGAAAAATTCAGCCGGATTTTCAAGGAAGACCGGAAGAAAAAAGGCCGGTTCCTTTTTTCGGACAGATTGAATTACGGGATGTGTCCTACAGCTATCCCGAGAGCAGTGAGCAGGCCCTGCGTCATATTTCAATTAGCATACCCAGGGGCAAAGCGGTGGCGTTTGTGGGTCCGTCCGGTGCCGGCAAAACAACCATTGTGGATCTGCTTCTCGGTTTACTGGAACCGGACCAGGGCAAAATTATGGTGGATGGCATCAACATTCACGACAGTATTTCGGCCTGGCAGCGGAATATCGGGTATATACCCCAGTTCATCTATCTGGCCGATAACACCCTGCGCAGGAATATCGCATTCGGTCTGCCTGAAAATGAAATTGATGATGCGAAAATCAATAAGGCGGTTGAACTGGCCCAGCTCAGTGAACTGGTCAAAAGCCTGCCTGACGGGCTTGATACCGTTATTGGCGAAGACGGCACAAGGCTTTCAGGCGGCCAGCGGCAGCGCGTGGGCATAGCCCGGGCCCTCTATCATGAGCCGGAAGTACTGGTCATGGACGAGGCTACCTCTGCCCTTGATAATATCACCGAAAAACAGATTACCGAGGCGATTGACAGCCTTAAGGGTGAGCGGACGATTATCATGATCGCCCACCGACTAACCACGGTGGAAAACTGTGATGTGCTCTTCATGATGAAGAACGGACAGATAACCGATATGGGAAGGTACGATGAACTTGTTAAAAACAACCGTGAATTCAGGAGAATGGCACTTGTTGAATAAGCCGGTTCTGTAAATAAATGTCCTCATTTCCACCATCGACGACCGGATCGATCTGGTGACGAATGTTCTGCTTCCGCCCAGAGAGGATGTTGTTTATATCGTATCGCAGCAGTACCGGGATGCAGATAAGAAGCGTGTACCCGCTGATCTGTTGCGGGACGATGTGATCGTTTCACACATCCCCGGTTCCGGGGTTACCCGGTCAAGGAATAATGCCCTTGATCTGGCCTCTGGTGATATCGGCATTTTTTCGGATGACGATGTGACCTACCTGCCGGAGGATTTCGATACCATCCGGAAAACAATGAACCAGTACCCTGATGTGGATGTGGCCAAGTTCAAAATAAGGACTCCGGACGGGCAGCCGGAATACAAGGAGTTCCCTGAAGAAGAGTATGATCTGTTGCGGTCAGAATCGACGGGGACGGTGCAGCTTGTTGTCAGACTGAAACGGGTTAAAGAGTGCGGAATCCGCTTTGATACCCGGTTTGGTGCCGGTAACCCCAGGCTGATCGGTGCCGACGAGCAGATATTTATCCATGATTGTATTAAGGCAGGACTGAAAGTCCGGTTTTTTCCTATTTACATTGTTGAACATCCCTACGTGAGTACTGCAAAACGGATTCCGCCCTACGATGCCCGGAAGAACAGGGTGACGGGCGGGCTGGATGCCCGTATTAACGGATGGATTGCGGTTCCTAAAGCATTTGCCGGTACTATCCGGTATCTGCCTGCCATGTTGCGTCACCGCTGTAATCCGTTAATGTATCTGTGGCACCGGTTGACAGCCGCCCTCTATGTTCTCACAACCCGGCCGGAAGGCTGAACCGGATTAATCGGAGGATAAAGTTAACAGGAAAACGGATTTACTATTTTGTTATACAGGCAGAGGAGTCAGTTATAAACGGGATTAATGATATAATAGAACAGGGAAAGGGAAAACCGGCAGCTGATTGTCCGGTATACGATAAAACATTCCATGATTGATGTATCGGCCCTGACAATTCGCAAAACGGATTAATTCTTATGGTACTTTTTGTCAGGGACACAACTTGCAATACTGGCGCTATCCGGGAATAAGAACTTGAATTATTCGGTACATCTTACATCGAACTGGCTTACCCTGAAATCGGGAGAGCATTACCTCTATGTGCTCAGCAACCGTGGTGAGCATTTGAAGGAAAGTGGCAAAGTCACCTTCCGGAATCTCCTGGATGATCTGGTACACCGGATGGTTCCTGAAGCCATGATGGCCTTACTCGGAAGAGATGAGTACGCACACCTTACCCTCATCTATATACACGGTCGGGTTTGCCTGTTGAAATCAGACATTATCCGAACCTACCCGGTTTTATATTCGAGGAATGGGGACAGCATTTCCGTATCCGACCATTTGGTGTACGACACAGATGAGGCTGCGGGATCAGAAGCATTGTTGCAAATGGCCGGTACCGGGATGGTATTCGGAGATAACACCGTGTATGACGGAATCAAATCGTTGCAGGCCGGGGAGATGCTGTTGTTTAATGGTGAAGAACGTACAAACAGCAGATTTTTTTCATACGCCTGTGACAATCCCCCTGTATGGTCCGACCCGGCCTCATTCACGGAAGCCGGAAAAAGCTTTGACCGTCTTTTCCAATCGGTTATGCAGGAAATAATTGACAGTATACCTGAACATGGCAGGATCGTAATACCGCTTAGCGGGGGACATGATTCCCGGCTTCTGGTCAATTACCTCTACCGGCTCGGGTACCGGAATGTGTTGTGCTATACATACGGGACCCCCGGTAATCTGCAGGCTTCCCTGAGCAGAAGAGTAGCAACTGCGCTCGGCTATGAGTGGATATTCATAGAATATACCGAGGCGAAGTGGGAACAACTGAACCTGAACAGGGAACTGGACCGTTATCTCGATTTCGCATTCCGGGGAACTTCCACCCCGCATATACAGGATTTTCTGGCAGTATATGAGATGAAGCAAAAGCAGATACTGCAAACCGGCGATGTGTTCATTCCGGGCCATGCCCTTGATTTTATCGTGGGCAGTCACATCAAGCCCGTAGATTTTGAGTGTACGGACAAGGAACGTGCAGTGCGGCGTGTAGTGCATAAGTTTTCAGAAAAAACCATTCATGGAAGTTTAGAATCTAAAAGCCTTGGTGAGCGGGTATCAACCGTGTATGACCGGGCAGATGTGCCGCCGGATCAGTTTCAGGACTATTTCAACTGGCAGGAGCGGCAGGCGAAATTCATTGCCAACAGTTTCAGGGTATATGAATACTTCGGATATGAGACCCGCATTCCATTCTGGGATATCAGGCTCATCCGCTTCTGGCTGTCGGTCGATCCTGAACTGAAGATGTCAAGGAAGTTTTTTTTCGATATGGAAAAGGAATCCCTTTTGGCGGATGAGATAATCCGGATTCCATTCTTCGATGATATTATTCGAAAAAGGCAAAGAACCGGGGCATACAAAAAAATGATTCCGGCATTCCTTGTGACAATACTGGTCCGGATACTGCGGCGAAAACATATTCTGGATGAGGGATTGAACATGATATTTGCCCTGCGGGCAGGCTCTGTCGGTGAACTGATCGGGCCGGCTGATAAATGGCCGGCGAACCTGCGACCGCTGTTTGAAAATGATCTGAAACGCTATCCCTATCAGACCGAAGCTCATTTTTTAACGGGTTTGTATACGATAAGAAAACTGGTACTTAAATGAACATTCCCGGAACGACGGAAGAGTTGAACAGTTGAACGTTGTATTTCATCACGGTGAGAACTGGTTCGATGCTGAAGAAAACGGGCATCGATTGATCTTAAGGTGCAGCCGGGGGACCCATCAGATTAGCAGGTACCCGTCAGTCTACACCGGACTATTGCGCAGACTGGCAGCGTTCAGCAGCGCTGACGAGATTACTGAGTACCTGGCCCGCGACGAGTTTGCCCATCTCACACTGGTGTATACAGGCAACGCACTGTGTGTTATCAAATCCGATATCATCCGGACCTGGCCTGTTTTTTACAGGCATTCCGGCGATGCCATCGAAATAGCCGAAACCCCTGAGCAGCATTGGCGGCAGAATGTAGGTGCAGACCAGCTAACCCAGTTTCTGGCCATGGGATATGTGCTCGGAGACCGTACCATCTGGGACGGTGTGTATGCATTACAATCGTCGGAGATCATCGTATTTGGCAAGAGCGAAAAAAAAGCAGTTCGATCATTTTCATACCAATCCGATGATCCTCCGTCCATTACTGCAGAAACACCCAGGGAAACGGCCGGACAGGAACTCGACAGGATTCTTACAGCCATATTCAGTGATATTCTCGAAACAGTCCCTGATGCCAGCCGGATTGTAGTTCCGCTCAGCGGCGGGCACGATTCCCGTATTGTCGTGAACTACCTCTATAAACTGGGATTCCGGAATGTACTGTGTTATACCTATGGAGTGAAAGATACCCTGCAGGCTAAGATCAGCCGGCAGGTCGCCGCTGCACTCGGCTATGAATGGCACTTCATGGAATATACCGAGGATAAATGGCAAGAGGTGCAGCAATCGGGTGAATTTGACCGTTACCTGGAATACGGTTTCCGGGGCATTTCCAATCCGCTGATATCGGACCTGTTGCCGGTAAGGGAACTGAAACGGAGAAACATCCTGAAAGTGGGGGATATCTTCACGCCCGGCCACGGGCTGGACTACCTGGCCGGCAATGACCTCACCGAAGAGGATTTCGGGTGCACGACGGAGGAAGGGGCCCTGGACCTGGTATTCCGGAACAGTATCCGCGCGGGTGAGTATGAACACCGCCGTTTGGAGGCCCTGTGGCCGGCAGTTTCGGAAATCTACCGGCATGCAGGAGTTGATCCTGAACAGTTTCACCTGCATTTCTTCTGGCAGGAAGACGAGGCCAAATTTATCGTAAACAGCAACCGGTTGTACGAATACTTAGGCTATGACACGAGGATTCCGTTGCTTGATATCCGGCTGATCAGGTTCTGGTTGTCGGTTGACCGGAGTCTGAATATCCGCAGGAAATTCCTGTTTGACCTGGAGCGGGAGTGGCTGCATACAGACGAGCTGAAATTAATACCATTCGATAGGGAAGTTCAGAATACGGATGAAAAACCGATTTTGTCGAGGATTAAAAAATGGATACCGGCATCCGTAAAAACGATGTTACTTTACCTGACAGGGCACAAAAAAGTAATTGATGAGGGACAGAACCTGGTATTTGCCAAAAAACCACAAACGGTAGCTGAACTGGCAGGGGATTTAAATGACTGGCCTGTGGAAGCTCGCCTGTTTTTTGAAAAAGATTTGAAACGTTATACGCATCAATTGCCGCCTCATTATGTTACGAGGTTATATATTTTGAGGCAAATTATTTAATTCAATAACGTAATAAAAGATATGATATTTGTAATCTTAAAAATCATGTAATATTTGTTTATTGAAATCTTCGAGAAAGATGTAATACCGACTACTGATAAATTTAAATGATTACTAAAAAATTTTCCGGTGAAATTCCCCTCTTTTGGTACTCTATGCCAATACTTCATGGTCATGAAAAAGAAAATTTTGGAGATATTCTTTCTAAATATATTGTTGAAAAAATCTCCGGTAAAAATGTTTTCCATGAAAATCCTATCAATTCAAAATGGTATAAACCTGACAAAAAAATATACTTCGCAATCGGAAGTATTCTTCACATAGCTACAAAAAAAACGATTGTATGGGGCAGTGGGATGATTCAAAGAAAAGATAAGATAAAACGTGCTATGTTTTTAGCCGTACGTGGACCAGTTACACGGCAGCTACTCATATCTCAAGGTCATAAAGTACCGCC
>JBLRWO010000070.1:0-9718 GCA_047921215.1 Cyclonatronaceae bacterium
GTAGCCCCTAATTTTGCCCTAAACGGGGCAACACTATTCTGGAGGTGACAATCAACTTGTCATCGGTAGCCGGTAATAATGCCCGGTTGCGGGCAACACTATTTGGATGGTGACAGACTCGTCACCGGCAACCGGTATTATCGCCCCTGCGTTAGTGCCATATGGCACAATTACAGGGGCGAAATTACTTTCTCAGGGAGACGGGCGGGATTTCACTTCCCTATTCCCTATTCCATATTCTATTGTTCCTCTGTTCCCCTGTTCTACTGTTCCTCCACCAGTTCAACGGCCGGATCGATCTTTTGCGTAAGCCGTGATACAATCAGTATTGTCATAAGGCCGGAGACCATGGCGAACGTGCGGAAAGGGAAGAGCACCTCGTCGCCGGAGATCATCGGGTAGGGGATGAATGTTGGCAGGCCGAGGGTTTCGTCGCCGCCGCCGAAGCGCAGGATGGCGGCCACCGCGAATCCGGCCGCGGCGCCCCATGTGTTGGCCTTCGGGTCGAACAGGGCGCAGACCAGGGCGGGGAACAGCAGGCAGTACACAAAATCGCTACAGAGGAACCAGAGTTTGTACACGCTGGTGATGTTCAGGGAGATGATGGTGGCGGCGATGCCGATGATCCAGATGCAGCGGCGGATCACCTTCGCGAGGTTTTCGGAGCTGATATCGGGCCGGAACAGGGGCCGGTACACATTCCATCCGCTCATAGAGGCGGCCGAAAGTATGGATGAATCCACCGACGACATCACCGCTGCGGCGATAGCCCCGAGACCGATGGTTCCGACGAGGCCGGGGGTGAGGTAGCGCATCACGTGGGGCAGGATGCTTGCCGGTGAGTCGGGTTCGGGCAGGCCCAGTGCGGCCCAGTCTGTCACGCTCCCGATGATCCCGATCATGGCAGCGGGGATGGAGACCAGCAGGCAGATGATGCCCGCAAATATGGACAGGCGTACCGCGATATCCGCCGTTTTGGCCGCGAGTACCCGCTGGAAGTAGACCTGCCAGGCCACCCCGCCGAAGATGAGCAGCAGGGCGTAGTCCCACCACATCCAGTAGTAGTCGCCGAGGGCTTCGCGGGAGGGCAGCAGGGTGGCGGATGCCCCGAATTTCAGGGTGTAGGCGTCCCAGGTAGCGCTGAAGCTGCCGGCATGGCCGGCGTGTCCGGCTGCGAAGGGCAGAACAAGCACCAGGCCGATGACCAGCAGAATCAGCTGAACGATGTCGGTGAGTGCAACGGCCCAGAGTCCGCCGAGGGCGGTATAGGCGATGGCGATAAGGGCCGAGATGATGATGGCAGGTTGCAGCTCCAGCCCCAGCACGACCCCGAACGTGGTGCCGAGGGCGGTCAGGATGGCGGCTGTCCAGAAGATTTCGCCGCTCAGGGCGGGGACGAACAGCACCGCGGCCATCCGCTTGCCGAAACGCTGGGCCAGGGGATCGAGCATCGTTTTGAAGCCGTAATTTCTCATCTTGCGGGCGAAAAAGAGTCCGCCCACCATCAGGCTAAGCGCGTAGCCCCAGGGCGCCTGCACCCAGATGAGGCCGAAATCCGGGTCATAGGCGTACTCGGCGGTTCCGTTGATGAAGCCACCGCCGATCCATGTGGCGCTCATGGTAAATACGGCAATGAACAGCGGGAGCTGGCGTCCGGCCAGGAGCACACCGTTCACGTCGTCGGTCCTGCGCAGGTTGGCGGCATAGGCCCCGAAATAGAAAATGAGCGCATAGAACACGAGCATGGCGAAGAACCCGGGCCACTTCACGTCGTAATCGGTAAACAGGTACAGGTAGCCCCCGGTGATCAGCAGAAGGGCGATCAGCGCCAAGGTTGGACCGAAGGTGGATTTGATGTGGCTCACAGATGTGATAATAGAGGAAATCTGATAATTTTGATAGTGATATGCCTGTCGGAACAGTAGAACAATAGAATATGGAATATGGAATTTGGAAGTGGACTCTGGTGCACCCCTCGTCATGGTGAGCGCAATTCGGCGCTTTGCGACGAATGAAGTCGAACCATGCGAGCAGTGCCGTGCACTGCTCAGGCACGTAACTGGCGGAGGAATGGTTCGTTCTCTTTATATTTCCACGGAAACCCAAGAGGGATGTGTATGGAACCTATGGATGAACATCCGGCTGTATCGCCGGCGGCACCTCCGGCGGAATTTTCGGCGGCATCGCCGGTGCTGACACCGACACTCGTGCAGAAAATGCTGGCGTGGGGGGTGCATGTGTTTACCTCGCTGGGGCTGGCGGCGGGGTTTATGGCGCTGTTGGCGGTGGTGGAGCACGACTGGCGCACCGCGATGTTCTGGCTGATCGCGGCGCTGGTGATTGACGGGGTCGACGGCACGTTTGCGCGGCTGGTAAGGGTGAAGGAGGTGCTGCCCCGTGTGGATGGCAAGATAATCGACAATGTGATCGATTTCGTGACCTACGCGTTCATCCCGGCGGTCATGTTTTATGAGGCCGCCCTGGTGCCCGGAGCCTGGCGCTGGGCGCTCACGGTTATGATCCTGCTTGTTTCGGCGCTGTACTACGGCCGGCAGGGGATGATCTCGGAGGATCACTATTTCGTCGGTTTCCCTGTGCTGTGGAACCTGGTGATGTTCTACTACCTCTTCGTCACCGATTTTGGCGCGGCGGCCTACATCCTGCTTACGCTGTTGTTTGCGGTGCTGCACTTTGTTCCGGTAAAGGTTGCCTATCCGAGCCGGAATGCGCGGTTCAGGGTACCGACACTAATCGTGTTTGTGGTGCTGATGGCCACGATGGTACTGCTGGTGTACAGCTATCCGGAGCGGCCGTTGTGGATGGTGGTGAGCGCCTATGCATCGGCGCTCTATTTTGCGGTGCTCGCGGTGTACAATACGTGGCTGGAGTGAAGAAGTAAACAGATGAACAATAGAATATGGAATAGGGAATAGGGAATAGAGAATGGGGAAAAGGGAATGGGGAAGTGGCTCCAAACGTCATGCTGAGCTTGTAATTTTGCCCCTTCGTGCACCCCCATGCAGTGCTGTGCACGGCATGGGGAGTGAATAGCTGATCAATGCTGATGGGCATTTTTTGCAGTTACATCCGCTTTTACGGCGTTGTAAACAGGTTCTGCGTAGTGCATGAACGCCACATACTTGTGGACGAACTCCCGGCCGGCTTCAATATCACTGGGGTCAAAATTTTTGGCCTCCATCATACCATCGAAATAGGCGTGCAGACCGGCTTCAAATTCTCGTACGATCAGGTCACGCAATTCCCTGAGTGATCCGGTTTCGAGGGCATGGTCACCGGCTGGTATTACGGGACCAAAATCGGTGCCTGCTGGTTTCAGTCCGGTATAGGGCGCGCCTTCCGATTCTCGGTGCAACCGCACCAGGGTCTCAAAGAAGTACGTATCAGCCAGCTCTCTCACATTTTCGTTTACATCCCGCACTTCGAGTGTTTTCTGAAAGGATGTTCTGATTTCATCTTCCTGCTCCTCGTTCACCCAGATCAGAACCAGGTTTATATTTCCGGTTTTGAGGGCATCCTGTGCGGCCAGCACCACAGGGCCGTCCATACTGTCGCAGTGGGCTTCGGCGGTTTTAGGCAGCATCAGACCCGATAACAGTAGTACGGCAATGAGTATTGCTGATTTTAATGTTGTTGAATACATGGTGTTCTCCATTCGTTATCGTTGATTTTAACTCAAGGTAGGGGAGAACAAGCAGCACTAAAATGATCTGCATCATTAAAGTGCACTTTTATCGATAAGTATTACCCGTTACAGAAGGTTTTACCCGGCAGAACCCGAATTGAAGGAAAGATTCGGTATTACCCGGCAGGACCTGAATAGTGCGATAAGCCCAATTCAGCCCGACAGAACATCAGACAGGCCAGCCATATCTGTAATGGCAACCCACTGGCGGCCCGATGTGATGATTCCCTGCTGATGAAACCGGCTCATGATCCGGCTGGCGGTTTCGGCAGAGGTTCCCGCCATGTCGGCCAGGTCTTTGCGTGAGAGCGGTAACTGCAACAGCATGCCCTCGCTGGTATGCTCGCCAAACTTTTCGCACAATTTTTTCAGGATCTGAGCAATCCGCTTTTCGACTGTCAGGGTGGTTAGATGATGAATTTGTTCCCGGGCAGATGTCAGCTTTTGTGATGTTAAATCAAGAAGATCTACGGCAACCGTTGGATGGGAATTCAGCATGGAACGGATTTCTCTGTTCCCGATCGACAGGATGCAGGCATCGCTTTGGGCAGTGGCTGTTTCCGTATAGGTGTGATGACCGAAATCACTGAGGCTGCCGAAATACTCACCGGGTTTGAGCATATCCAGAAGGATCTCTTTTCCATCTTCGGCTCGGCGGATCAGCTTGACGGCTCCGTAGACCACAACTCTGAGCAGCGCAGCCATTTCCCCCTCCGTGTAAACTGTGTCACCGGATGAGTAGTGCGAGGAGCTGAATTTCTTATTGAGCTCCAGTAAAGATTCTGGGTCAAGACTTCTGAAAAATGAAACCATACCAAGCTTTTCCAGGCGCACATCAACTGAGCAGTGATGCTTCTCAATGGAGCTTTTTTGCAGCGGGGTGGTTCGTTTATGAGACATGCAGATGTACCGGGCAGATCCGGATCGTTTGGTAAATGATGGTGTATCCGACAGGTATATTACAAAAGAATAACCGAAACCCGGAATTTTGTCTGCCGGCCGGTATCACCACCATGCCGGACTGTATTCCTGGCACGGCAAAGGTGGTTAACCGGCACAGTTTCCATCTGCCTGGAAGTCGAGTTCGCCTTTGATGACCTCACAGGTCTGTTTTTGGGATATTTTGAAAAAATATTGAACAGAGGGTGTAATAAATTCAAAAAATCAGGACTAACAGAGTGAACCTTTAATAAAATCTCTGTAATGATGACTAAAAAAACCTTTTCATATCAGATTTATCGTCTTTTTACGCGATATATATTAATCCAGTTGATTACATTTTTGGCAGTATCGATGAGTCAGGCCCAGGCCCAGGCTCAGACCCAGGCCCAGGCCCAGGCCCAGGCCCAGGCTCAGACCCAGGCTCAGACCCAGGCTCACTTTGGTTTTCAGGCTGAGGTTACCGGGCAGGGAGATCCGATTATTTTTATTCCGGGCTTAATCAGTGGCGGAGATGTTTGGGATGAAACGATCGCCTATTTTTCGGATCAATATGAATGTCATGTTTTAACATTACCCGGGTATGCAGGAATACCGGCTCAGGAGGAGGCTCCCTATCTTGAATCATGGAAGAAGGATATCGTTCGATATATTCAGGATCGGAAAATGGAAAGTGTTACCCTGGCAGGTCACAGTCTGGGAGGATTTCTCAGCCTGTGGATCGCATCAGGAAATATCCCTGAGTTGAATCAGATCATTGTACTGGACGCGCTTCCCTTCTTAGCCGCTGCATTCAATCCGGATGATGAACCCGGTTTAAGCGATGAAGATGCATTGCAATACATGAACTCATTTTCAGGGTACGAGCAGGAGCAAATCCAATCTATGAGAATGATGGTGGCACGTGGTATGACCAATGATTCCACCCGATGGGAGCAGCTTACAAAATGGGCAATGGCATCGGATCTCAAAACGGAAGCGTATTCAGCAACGGAAATGATGGGAATGGACCTGAGAGAATCCATTTCTAATATATCAGTTCCTGTACTGGTAATAGGTGCTTACCAGGAAAATCCTCAATTTCCGGAATATACGCTTGATAACATGAGGCAGACGTATATGGCACAATATCAAACTGTTCCGAATCTGAGGTTTGAAGTGGCTGAAGGTGCAAAACATTTCATCATGTTTGATAAACCGGACCAGATGCACCGCATGATGTACGATTTCCTTCAGGAAGCACATGTAACAGAATGATGAAAAAAGCCTGTAAAGACCGGTTGTTTGAGGAGCTGATCGCAAAGAATGAGGATCGGATTTATCGGATTTGCCGGTCGTACTTGACGTCCAAATCAGATATTCCGGATCTCTACCAGGAAATATTACTGGAAATCTGGAAGTCCATAGACCGGTTCAGGCACGAGGCAGCCTGGAGCACGTACATCTATCGTATCGCATTAAACACAGCGATCAAATTCACTAAAAAAGCCGAAAAAAATCGTGAACAGGCTCTGCCGGTAATTGAAATTGAAGACAACTCACAAAAAAGCGAAGACCTGGAAAAAGAACAGACGTTACATGTAATGCACTCCTGTATTCAAATGCTTAGTGATTCTGATAAATTATTGATAACACTTGTACTGGAGGATCTTTCATACAAGGAGATCGCTGAAATTCTGGACTGTAGCACAAATCTTATCGGGGTACGGATAAAGCGCGTGAAAGGGCGACTATTAAAACTGATGGAGAACCATTATGAATCAATTTGAATCTCTTAAAGAACAGTGGAAGACTCAGAAAAGTGATGAAACTATTGATCTGGAGTCTGTCAGGGAGTCTGTGAACAGAAAAATGATCTCCGAACAAAAAAAGCTGATTTTTTCCAATCTGTTTGTTTCCGTCTCATTTGCAATCGTTTTTATTGTTATGGCCTGGGTTTGGACAAATAACCCCGGTCGCACCATGTATTTCTACGCGAGCCTGGTAAGTATGGGGGTTCTGCTTTTAACAACTCTTGCGGGCCTCTGGGCGGGAGTTCATTATAAATATGAAGATTCTTTCACAGGCACCAGGGAGTATGTTGTTAACAGCATCAAAAAATTAAGAATCAGAAAGTTCATGATTCAGAAATTTATTCCGATCTACATGGTTTTGCTGTTACTCTGTTTTTACTTCTATTATGCAGATATTTTCAGCAATGCTGACTGGTTAATCACTTTATCAGCCTACGGCGGTACCACCTTGTTTTTTGTTGCCGGGCACTACTTTTCCAGAAAGAAAAAAATCCGGCAGATTGGTAAGATTGACGAAATAATCCTGGATCTCGAGCAATTGAAAAATGAGTTATCATTTGAAAATGAATGATCTAACAGCGTCTGCTTACGCAGCGTGATAACCCTGCTTTGTCCGCCATACTTATCCCACAATCCCTGACGCGGAGCCGGTGCGAGCGCCATCACCCTGAGACACCTGTTGAGCCACAGCGCGGGATTCGAGAACATCTTCGATGGTCTCTTCTCTTTCACCGAACAGCCTCCGCTGGAACAGTACCTGGCCGAAAGGATGCCGGCGCGCATCTTACCACCAGGCGAGGAGATCCGCTATTCGAACTATGGAACAGTGCTGGCCTGGTATATCGTGGAGCAGGTGAGCGTGTTCATAGCAAGCTGCAGGTAGAATTGCACCAATTTACTGTATGACGTATATTAACTTTTAATCTATACGTCTCATTTATGAAAGATAAACTAACTCTTCGCGTTGAAAAATCACTGATAAAGGAAGCTAAGAAGCAGGCCCGGATACATGGAACATCGGTTTCACAAATGGTATCGGATTATTTTAAAGCACTTCAAATAAAAAAAGAAGAGGATAAGCCAGAAAAACTTCCTCCCAAAACGGCTTCACTTTCCGGTATTTTGAAGAAAAATGTGGATAAGGACGACTACAAAAAACACATTGAGGATAAGTACCTCTTATGAAGATCCTGTTCGATACCAACGTGATTTTGGATGTGTTGATCGAAAGAGTTCCCCATCACCGGTATTCAGTTGCCTGTATGGCCGGTATTGAAGAGGGAAAAACCGAAGGATGGGTTTGCAGTACAACTGTAACAACCATCGCATATTTGCTGCGAAAAGAATTATCTGCACAAACAGCCATCAAACACATAGAATCTCTTCTCACTTTGTTTAATGTATCCATTGTAAATAAACAGGTACTTTTTGATGCACTTCGCAACGGCTTTTCCGATTACGAGGATTCGGTTTTGTATCAGTCTGCGGTTACAAGCAACCTTGATGGCATCATCAGCAGAAATAAAAAGGATTTTAAGCAAAGTAAGCTGCCAGTTTACACACCCAAAGAATTCGCAGCCATTTTGAGTCAAATTAATTAAACAACTCGAAAGGCTGCGTATTGCCCAAAATCCTTTCAAAAAAGTTGGTATGTTCATCCCGGCGAACTCGTCCGTCCGCTCAGGCAACATTCCCCTCTCACCCTTAACCTCAACCTCAACATCAACATGACCGCCAAACACCGCCAGTTTCTTGAGAAGCTCCTCATCACCCCCAGTCCGGTCGGATTCGAGTCGGCGGGGCAGAAAGTATGGATCGACCACCTCGCGCCCATGGCCGACGAGATAATTGTGGATGCCTACGGTTCGGCGGCCGCCCGCCTGGAGGTGAAGGGCGCGACGAAGACCATCCTGCTCGAGGCCCACTGCGACGAGATCGGCATGGTGGTGCAGCACATCGACGATTCGGGTTTCGTGGCCATCAACCGCCTGGGCGGATCCGATCCCACCATTGCGCGGGCCAAGCGGGTGAGCATCCATACACGGCAGGGCGTGGTGAGCGGGGTGGTGGGCAACACGGCCATCCACCTGCAGGACCGCGACAGCAACAAGCAGCCCTCATGGAAAGACCTGTATGTGGACATCGGCGTGAGCAGCCGCGAGGAGGCCCTCACCCTGGTGCAGATCGGCGATCCCATCACCTATGCCGGCGATTTCGAGTACCTTAGCGACGAGCTGGTCACCGGCCGGGCCATTGACAACCGCATCGGCGGGTTCATCATTGCCCAGGCGTTCGAGCGGCTGCGCAAAGCCCGGGCGAAGCTGAAAGTAAACGTGATCGCCCTCAACTCCGTGCAGGAGGAGGTGGGCGGGTTCGGCGCGCGGATGATGAGCTACCGTCTGCGGCCCGACGCGGCAATCGTTACCGACGTTACCCATGCCACCGATACACCCGGCATTAACCACCGCGAACACGGCCTGGTGAAGCTGGGCAAAGGCGCGGTGATCCAGCACGGGGGCGCGGCGCATCCGGCCATCGTGCGCATGCTTGAGGATGTGGCCGGGGCCCGGAGCATCGCGGTGCAGCACGAGGCCACCAGCCTGCGAACGGGTACCGACACCGACAGCATCTTCCACAGCCGCAGCGGCATCCCCAGCGCGCTCATCTCAACACCGCTCAGGTACATGCACTCGCCGGCCGAACTGGTCTCCCTGGAGGATGTGGAGTGCGTGGCAGGACTGATGACGGAATTCGTGCTGGCGCTGAAAGGGGATGAGGCGTTTAAGGTGGTGTAGCAAAACCGGTCAGTACCCCATCCCGTCCAGCCTTTCCTGAATCTGCTTTAATACGGTTGTGTGTGAAAACCGGTCGCAGTGTCCGGCCATCGGGGTGAAGATGACTTCCGCATCCGATACCGGTTGTTCCGAGTTTTCGAGGAACGCGTTGAAGGCACGTGTTGCGGGGTTCAGGTAAAACTGATCCATATCACCCATCCAGATGTCGCCCGGCATCCGGATCGATTGTAATGCTCCCTTCCGGACTGAAACCGGACCTGTTCATCGCAAAGATGTGGCTCATTCTGCCCGGGAAGGGCCAGAGCTGGTCCATGGGCTCTATCGCAAGATTCCGGTTCAGAAAAACGAACAGGCGCCCTTTACTTTCGAGCGACTCTTTAAGATCGTCAGCTACCGTAATGTTAATGGTAACAGGATGACCGGCGCTCTGGGCGGTGGCTGTATGTTGCGGGAAAAGTAAAAAAAGGATGAGAGCGGGTATAATATTA
>JBLRWO010000071.1:0-8573 GCA_047921215.1 Cyclonatronaceae bacterium
AACGAGCAGCTCTACATGGCCATCGCCCGGCAGAGCTCCGAAATGGCCCTTTGGGAACAGACCCAGACCGGCCTGGGACGGGTGGTCGACAATGCGGTGGAACCGGTACGCCCCGTGCGCCCCCGCAAGCCGCTGGTCTGGCTGATCGGCCTGGTGCTGGGCACATCCCTGGCACTTGGCTATATCTTCATCCGGGAGATATCGTCCTCCGAGATCAACAGTGTGGAGAAACTGAAGAAGGCCGGCCCCTCCGTGCTTGCCGTGGTGCCCGATATGAAGCCGATCATCGACCAGGAGTTCAAGGGTAAGGAGTACTACTCCGTCCGCGGGGCAGACATCTCAACCAGTCTGCTTATGCTGCTTGATCCGATCAGCCCGGTGGCCGAAAGCATCCGCCGCCTGCAGAGCAACCTGATCTACGCCGAGCCCGACAATCCCCTGAACACCATCCTTATTACCAGCGCCAACAAGGGCGAGGGCAAAAGCACTGTATCCACCAACCTGGCGGTGGCCATGGCCGAGGCGGGCAAGAGGGTGCTGCTCATCGACTGCGACTTCCGCCGCAACCGGGTCCACAGGGTGCTGGGCCTGAACGAAAGCCCGGGCATTACCGAGCTGCTGTTCGACGAAACCACGAAAGGCCAGTCCATACGACCCACCGTGATCCCCAACGTGTTCGCCCTCACCACCGGCAAGCGCCCGCCCAACCCGGCCGCCCTGAGCCGCAGCCAGAAACTGAAGGCCCTCATCCTGGAGCTGCAGGATGAATTCGACCACATCATCATCGATTCGGCCCCGTACGGTATCATCACCGACGGCGCCCCTCTCATACAGCTTTCCGATGCCGTGGTGGTGGTGGTCCGGTTCAACGAAACCAGCCAGTCTGAACTGGCCCAGTCCCTCGAAAACCTGAGAAATATCCGCGCCAATGTGGTCGGAACCGTATTGCTGGGCTACGATCACAAAAAATCGTCCGGCTACTACTACACCGATAATTATTATAAGCACGCGTATAAGAGGTATTACGAGTATACGGCAAAGGGTTGAGGTTGAGGTTAAGGTTGAGATGTGCCGGCTTAAAGCCGGCACAGAATCGCTCTTCCAGAAAACTTGTACCTCTTACTGACGGCCAACTCCTCTCAACCTCAACCTCAACCTCAACCTCAACCTCAGCCTCAACCTCAACCTCAACCTCAACCTCAACCTCATGCTCCGTTCCCTCCTGTTCCTCTTTCCTCTCCTTCTCCTCTGTGTATCCGTCAGTGCCCAAACCACCGATCGCATGCCCATCAGCCAGCAATTCCGCCTGGCCGACGGCATTATCCGTATTGCCGAGCCCGGTCAGCTGGCCGATACGGTGAACGTGTGGGGCGATGTGAACAACCCCGGACGCTACCTGGTGCCCAGGGGCACGCGGCTGCCCGAGCTGATCAGCTACAGCCGCGGTCCGGCCCGGTTTATAACGGGCGAGACCACCATCGACTGGAGCAAGCTGCGCATCGAGGTGAGCGTGAGCCGACTGAACGGCGAAACCGGCCGCGAGGAATTCCGCACGTTCCGCTACCGCTACAACGAGCCGCTGCCGGAGGGCATGCGCGATTACCGGCTGAGCAACGACGAAATCATTGCCATGCAGGTGCGGCGCCGCCCGGCGTTCATGGACTATGTGAGGGTGGTGGCACCGGTAGTAACGATTGTGGCAACTAGTATTCTGATTGCGGACCGGCTTTGAAAAATTGGCGGAAATTGTCCGGGTTTATCCAGGTTGGATGGGTTAGTATGTTTTGAGTCAGGGATCGTTTTGTGTAAGGTGCGGATCTCGAAGGGTATGAACTATACATGTTGCAGGCAATTGTTATTTTATTTTCCAATCTATCTTTCTGAGCCTGTCAGCTATCGTACTTAGGGTCTCAATGAGTACTTTTTCATGAGGTAATTCACCCGTTACCAAATCTTTGAAATTGCCATTGTATTCTGTGCTGAGTTGTTCCCATGTCTCTGTTGGTTTTTCAAAGATCAAAGCGGAGGAGGGGTGTTCGGGTATCCATTCATTATTGTTTTTGTAACCGATCATATCATCCTGTCCGACTTTATGTAACATTTCATCAAACTCAGTGCTACTAAAGAACTGTTGTACCTCTTCATCTTTAAGCATCTGGTGAATGTCGTGTACATGACGGATTTAGTTCCTCAAATCAGTTATTGGTTCTTTTGACCTGGAAAATCTGACTAAACTCATGATTTTCTCACAGAATGTTCTCAGCTTACTCAGTACCTGAATGGTAAATGGAGCCATTTTGTACTTTTCGATCAGTTCGTCCTGTTCATTGGCTTTCATCATTTCATAGATGTAGGAACTGACCTGCATTCCAGAGAAAGGTTCAAAATTCCCTAACCAAGTGGCTTCAACCACTACGTACTCTCTTACCTGACCAAAATCTCCCTCAAACATCTTATCGTATTGGTGAACTGTTTTCCTAATGTTACCCATCTTGTTGGTTAACCCCTCGATCTCTATTGCCGGGATAACCTTCTCAACCACGTTACTGATTTCCCGGATCTTCTTCTTCATCTGATTATCATTTTCTCCTTCATTTCGGAGCACCACCATATCAATATCTTCCGAAAATCGTTCTATCAGTTTGTGACATTTTGAAAGTGCTGTCCCTCCCTTGAAAACAGACTGTCTGGCCATTTCGGAATGGAATATTTCATACAAAGCAACAGTTACCCAATAATCCTTCTCCACGTAAATCTCCCTCATCTCCAGATATTCCGATGTGGCAAGGATAGCATCCTGTAGCAGTTCCTGGTTGCTGTGTAATTTCATTTCAGTTAATGTTCCATTTTGGTGCGGTTGGCAATATTTCTTCTTTAATCCCGATTTTATAAGAGGTAAGGGGGTTTAGATTAGCTTTCAAACCCTTAAAGCTGTTCTTGTTGTCAGATAATTCAAGTATGGCACCTAACAATGCGGTAGCTCTTGGTGGATATTTTAATGCGTACCTGACCAACTTTGAGAGATCATTTTCTGTGAGGTTGCTGATTCTGTTCTTTAACAATGTGATGGCCGATTTCTTATCAAGGTCTGGAATGGTCTTAAAGTCTTTGAGTGCATCCAATATTTCAAGCAGGTAGTAATTCTCATTTGTTACGTCTACATAGCTTTTGGCTGGCTTTACTTGTGTTTTCCCAATTTTGGTCGTTACCCGTTTAACTTTGCTGGCTACTTTAATGGTTTTGGGAATCTGAGTAGTTAACCCCATGCGGTTGTACAATGAGCCTCCGGTGATGTATGCAATGCGCTTTCCATCCTCAAACAGGTATGGTTTCAGTAATTCTTCTTCTCTTGGTCTCAGTTCTCCAAATGCAGATTGTTTTGGTTTGTAGAATACTCCGGTAGATACTCTTTTTATGATCCCCTTTTTGATCAAACGCTCAATGGCTTTTGCAGCAGCACTGTACTCTGACTGATTAATACCAAGTTGCTGATACTTGAAGGTTGTACCTTCCTGCATCCTGTTGATCTTACTTCCTATTTTCTCTGCTACCTTCATTGCCTGAGAGGTTATTTTTTAACGAGAGTAAAGATAAGAAAGTGTGGCAATATGTCAAGTATATTGCGCAAAATACTTGACATATTTGACTTGGATCCAGAAATAAATAAGGAGATTGCCATAGTGTTTTCAAATGTTTGCCAACTACGGAGCAAGTGAACAATTGAATTGTGAAGTGGTTTGGGAGGATGTTCGTGCCACTGTTCCGGTTTAATGGCAACGGAAGGGAAAAATCCGTAAAGTGCGACTATTTCACGGGCAGAGTTTGCGGCATAATAAATTAGACTTTTTTAATATTCGCGGAACTTTTTGCTCTCCGTTAACTTGGATGTATATATTCCCTTAACTTAATTTTAGAATTAAGATTTTTTAATCTTGTAGTAAAGCAGTACATTGACGGGGCAACAGGCCGGGCACGTTAAAAGGGTTCTTTTTACAAGTCTCATAAGTATATGGTTGATCTGCACACCGGAGTGTTATATGACGATGTGAAAGTAGTAAGGCAGCGAAGAAGCCTGCTCACATTCGGAGAAAAACTGGACGCGTTCATCTGGCGAAACCTGCATCTGCAGCCCGATGACGAGGTGGTGAAGGTGCTTGCCACCGCCACGCAACTGAACCTGGAGCTGCTGGAGGATGGTTCCTGTTCCTGCATCATCAACCTGAAGCGAATCAATGATGTACGCCATATCAGCCCGTTCCTGCAGACCGTAAACGCAAAACTGCCCAAAAACGGCTTTTACATCACCCGGGTGGAGACCAAAAACCAGCGCATCAGCCACATCATGAACCGCTTCCCGTGGCCGCTGAACTGGCTATTCATCTTTGTCGATTTTATGTTCCACCGCGTGATGCCCAAATTCCCCTTTATACGCCGGCTCTATTTCTGGGCGACCAAAGGCCATAACCGTGCGCTCACTCTGTCGGAGACGCTGGGCCGGCTGATCAGCTGCGGCTTCGCGATTATGGACCACAAGGAGATCGACGGCTACACCTGGATCGCGGCCCGCAAGGAGCAGCTGCCACGGGTTGGCGACAAACCCACCTTCGGCATGCTGGTGAAACTGCGCCGTGTGGGCATGCACGGCAAGCTGATCAACGTGTACAAACTGCGCACCATGCACCCCTTTTCGGAATACATCCAGGAGTACGTGTACCTGAACAACAACCTGAAGGAGGGCGGCAAGCTTGAGAACGACTTCCGGATAACCAGCTGGGGACGCGTGCTGCGGAAACTGTGGATCGACGAACTGCCCATGATCTGGAACCTGCTGAAAGGGGAGATGAAACCCGTAGGCGTACGCCCACTGAGCCAGCACTACTTCCATCTCTACCCCGAAGAGGTGCAGCGGCTCCGCATCAGCACCCGTCCCGGCCTGGTTCCGCCTTTCTACGCCGACCTGCCGAAAACCTTCGACGAGATCGTGGAGTCGGAACGCCGATACCTGCTGGCGTACAAAAAGCAGCCGCTGCGTACGGATATCCGGTATTTTTTCATGGCTATGGGGAATATTCTGATTAAGAGAGCGAGGAGCAGCTAAGGTTGAGGTTGAGGTTGAGGTTGAGGTTGAGGTTGAGGATAAACGGTACCATAAACATTGCTGCAGGATGCTGTACCGCCCGGTTGTTCCCTGCCCTGATTTATCCGCATCTCTGATTCCCTTTGTGCGGAATTAAAAAACGTTGGCCCCGGTACAGGGCGTTCGATTTTGCTTCTTCATTCCCTGTTCGATATCCCTTATATTAAAATTTGCTGATTTTTTTCAGGATCAGGTGAAACATACAAGGGTTAAAACTATCCATTAATGTGAAGGGTGCTATGCCTGTTTACATTATTTTTCCAAACTGCTATTAATTACTACCAATGCGCTTTAATCGAAGGTTATTCCCGTCTTTTGTCACGAAATCACTTGTGGCCGCCGGCCTGCTGATCGCATCCCTTTCACCCGGCCTGATGGCCCAGAGATCGTCGGGAGGCTTTTTTAATGGTCTGGATATGACCTTTTCGTCCGGCATCAATGCATTCTACGGCGATTTTGATCCCGGCAGCGGGGCGCCCGTACCGGGGCTGTTCCTGCCCACCGGCGGCTACCAGTTTTCGCTGGGCTTCGTGAAACCGACCACCTGGCTGCGCCACCACCGGAACGCGGTGAACATCCATTTCGGCCTCGATTATCTCCATTTCAAATCGGCCACGTACGCCAGCGGCCTGCCGGTTGATCCCGCGCAGATTTCAGGCAACCTGATACCGGTGAACTTCTACAACACCGCCATCGGTCCCTACGCCGGTCTGGGCATAAAGCTGCACCTGAACGACAACACGACCTTCGAGCCCTTCCTGAACCTGGCCCTCTACTACCAGGACCCGAAAACCGACGGCTTTGTGGATGCCGACGGCAACCGCGTATCCTCGCCCGTGAGCCGGAGCGGGCTCAGCCGCGGCTACTCCCTGAAGAAAGTACCGGAAACCCGGTCGGCCGGCGAGGCGGATGCCGTGAAATCGTTCCTGCCCGCCTTCGACACCGGTTTCCGCTTCGGCACCGTGATCGGCGGGTTCGACTGGTACCTGCAGTACCGCTTCCACGGGCTGCTGAGCAACTATTTCGACAACACCAGCGACGCCTCACGCACCCGTGTGGAGATGAACAGCATTACCGGGTTCAGCCTGGGCATTAAAATCCCCGTGGGCAGCCGCGGCAGCATCGGCAACCCCGGCAGCCGGGATATGGCCATACGGCAGCTGGCCGACTACGTGCAGACCGATGAAGACATTCTCGCCCTGCAGGAGGCCATGAACGGCCGCATCATCCCGGCCAACGCGCCCGGCGTACGGTACAACGCCCTGGCCGCCAAAGCGCAGCCACGAACGGTTCGGCTGGGATCATCGGCCTACACCACCGATATGGTGATGCTGCCCGGCGGCAGCTATGTGATGGGCAACAATTCGGTGGATGAACTGCAGATACAGCCCCAGGGCCGCAAGCGCGTAACCATCAACCCCTTCATGATGGACAAATACCAGGTGAGCAACCGCGAATACCGCGTGTTCCTGAAGGCGATGGGCATCAGCGGAATGGACCGCAGCGACGCCGTGCTCGACACGCTCGACACCGGCAGGCAGCTGTCGTGGCAGGAGCTGCTTACCCTGGCCGGACTGAACCTGACCGATGCGCAGCGCGCGGAGGTGGTGAACTTCCCCGATCTGAACGGCCCCGGATACCTCGTGCCCGACAGCACACGCTGGCAGGAGATGGGCCTGAACAGCGTGGTGCCATGGCGCATCTATTTCTATGACGAGCGCTACAGCAACTTCCCCGTAGTATGCGTGAACTGGTACCAGGCCACGCTGTTCGCCGCCTGGGCCGGCAAGCGGCTGCCCACCGAGTCGGAGTGGGAATATGCCGCCCGCAGCGGCGAGTCGGGCCGCGTGTACCCCTGGGACGGCCTCGACCTGCAGGACGCCTCGGGCCGCTACCGCGCCAATTTCATGCAGGAACGCGGCGTGTACGACCGCGACGGCTACGCCCTGATGGCGCCGGTCGACAGCTACCATCCCAACGATTTCGGGCTGTACCAGATGGCCGGAAACGTGACCGAGTGGGTGCAGGATTCCTACTTCCCCACCTACAGCGTGCTCGAGCAGGCGGGCAGCTCCAGCTTTGTATCACCGGCCTACGTGAACGAGAGCGAGCCCCGCAAGGTGGTGCGCGGCGGCTCCTGGAACGCGACCGGGTTCTTCCTGGGCGTGGGCATCAGGAACTTCCAGGACAAAAACCTCGGAACGCCCATGAACGGGTTCAGGCTCGCCCGGAATATCGATTTCCAATACCTCGAATCGGGTAACATGAACGATACAGCTTCCGGCACAGGAAACGTGAGGAGTTTCAGTGTGGGAATTAAAACCGACGCCGGCACCGATAACGATCCGGATACCGGCAATAAACCGGATGCCGGCAACAATTATGATCCGGGTTCAGGTTCCGATCCTGCTCCCGAATCCGGTCAGGGTTCAGGCACCAGTTCCGGGAATTGACCCGTAAATAACCCTCCATTTGCTGTGATACGGGCCGGATGCGGCCCTTCATCCAAACATAGATAGCCATGTCGAACATCAATTTAGCTGACAAATACAGACCCGACGATCTCCCGATCTATTACCAGTACCGCAAATTCAAGTGGGAGCAGTTTTTCATCGGTTTCTTCGGGGCGATGGCCATTCTGGGCATCCTGATGAAGATCTGGAATCCGCCGCTCTGGGGCCTGCTCACACCGGCCCAGGGGGAACTGCTGTTCCAGATCCTGATGCCGATCGGTTTTATCGGCGAGGCGATCGTGTTCATCATGATGGGTTTCCTGAAGGGCGACGGCTACTACGAGGTGACCCCCGACAAGAAGGATGTGATGAAGCTCAGGAACATGGCCGTACCCGAAGGGGCCGGCGGTGCCGGAGACGGCGGGGTGAACGTGGAGTTCAAGCTGCCCGACAACATCCAGAAGATGCTTGAGCAGAAACTGACCACCGAGATCGACAGCCGCGTAACCGAGCTGAGCTCCCTGCTCATCGACGACATGGAGCGCACGCGCAGCATCCTGGCCGAAACGCAGCAGTTCGCGGCCAACCTGCACCGTTTCTCGGGCTCGCTCGATCAGTTCTCGACCACCCTCGAAACACTGTCGGGCGGCCTGGAGCAGTTCGAAAACCTGAACACCGATTCGCTGTCGAAAAGCGTGACCCACATATCCGGCAAGCTCGACGCCGCCGGCAACCAGGTAACCCACCTGCAGGACGAGCTGAAACGCCTCACCCTGCGCTTCCACAATTTCAACATGTTCCCCGGCGCCGGCGCCCCCGCACCCGGCCCCGCACCCGGCCACGCACCCGGCCACGCCGATGAGGACGCCCTTTTTTTTCTTGAGAGAGGCCAAACGGCCGAGGTAGGAATAGAGCTTCTCCTCGGACTTCTCCCGGACGGCACAGGTGTTGACGACGACGATATCTGCGTCCTCCGGACGCCC
>JBLRWO010000072.1:0-8064 GCA_047921215.1 Cyclonatronaceae bacterium
ATCATCCCGTTTGTGGCAGTGAATACCCGCCGCGACGATTACTTTGAGCTTATGCGCCGGGGTATCGAGGAGTTCGGATTCGCGGGGATCAAGCTCTACCCGTCGCTCGGTGTATCCGTAACCACATCCAGGATGAAACGGGTGTTTGATTATTGTCTTGAAAAAGACCTCCCGATCCTGCTGCACTGCAATCAGGGCGGCTTCCATGAGAGCGCAGAATCGGTTGAATTCTGCAATCCTGAACACTGGAGGGACATCCTGAAAGAGCGCCCCGGGCTGAGGGTCTGCTTCGCCCATGCCGGCGGTACCGACCAGGGTGTGATGAAGAAAAACGGGCCGGGAAAAGGTGACTGGACCCACACGATCCAGGAGCTTATCGCCCTGCATGATCAGGTCTACATGGATATCTCATACCACACCGACCAGATGCTGCATGAGCAGCACGAGAAAAACTATCTGGCCTGGCTCAGAAAGGTGCTGAAAGACGAAAAATTGAAGAGGCGGGTTATTTTCGGCACCGATGGATGGCTGCTAAGGCTGAATCTGCCCGATTCGCTCTACATCAACTGGTTCGAGAACCGGTTGACGAACAATGAATTAAAACTCATATATGAGACTGCCCCCGCCGAATTCCTCGGTCTCCCTGTGAACGGAAATAATAAAATGGGAGGAAACATCCGCAATCTGGTCAGCCATCTGGATACCCGGCCGTCGGTAGGTGAACAACCGGCCGAATGGCTGATAAAGGCATCAGAAACATCGTGGTCTGTAAGCCGAAAAAATCAGGGATGGTCGCCCAACAATCATCTGCACATGCTCACGTACAGCTTTTTTACACGGTACATGACCAGGCCCCAGAAAGAGCTGAATTTTTCTGATGCCGGCGACCTGCTGATGCGGCAGTTCACCTGGTGGAACCGGGAACAGGTGAGTGCGAAGGTTTTCCGCAACGACCGGCGGAATGTGGCCCTTCAGCTCATCTCACTGTGCGAAGGCAGCGGGATGAGGTATGAAGACGGCCATACGCAGCAAACGGCCATGGAACAGATCAGCAGTATGCTCGGCGATGAGACGAAGAACCTGGCCGCTATCGGATCCACGCTCGACACCATCTACCGCTTTTCACCTGATGTAAGTTGATATCAGGCACCTGTTCCCCGGCCATAATTCAAATTTCAAATTGTCCAGTACTCTGCATCCATCATCGAATCCACGAATACATGAATCAACGATTCCACGAATTCAAGCACGAATCCAAGACGAATCCAGGTACACAGCCAACCACATATCCATGTTTGTAATGAAAATGCATAAAATAACCGGACCCATCCTCCTTGCCATTCTTTGTGTCATTATTACGTATCCACCGGCTCATGCCCAGAAAGTGGATTACATGCTGGCACCCGCGCTTGTTCGCAGCGATGATGGCAAGGCAGCTGTGGGACTCAGGTGGGGGTTTGATCTGCTGCCCGAGCCACGGCTGCATACCTCACTGACGTTCCCCTCGGAACTGTGGTATGAGGTGAGGCTGAACGGGGCGGCAGCCACCCGGCACCAGGCCAACATGGAGCCGCTTGGCCGCGGAGTGGCAGATTTCGGATGGCGGGTATCGCTGTCGTTGCAGCGCCCGTTCGACATGCAGAATCCCGGACGGGAGCTTCAGAAGTTCGATCTCGGTTATCTGTTTGCCGGTGTTCAGGCTATGGCCGAAACCGACCAGCGGCTGGAGGAGGGGATTACCGGACTGGCAGCCGTGCTGCATTACCGTGCCCTGGGGCGTTACGAGGGATGGTGGCTTCTGGTACCCGATCTGACGGCCGGCTATGCCTGGATGGCACCGGTAATGTCGGAGCGTTATGATGCGGCCGGCATCGACAGGGATGCCTACCGTCAGACCGATCTGGGAGCGATCTGGACATTCCGCTCGGTGTATGCTTCAACACCAGAGTGGTTCAACAATCTGAGGCTGGCAGCCGGAGTAAACTACTACATTCGGAGCGGCCTTTCCGGAGAGGCGGCCGGAGTGACCGAAAGATCAGGTATCTACTACCACGCTGACCTTGGCTACGAACTGAGCGGCAATTCGCGTTACCTGAACCATATTTTTATACGGTACTCCGGGGGTGAATACCCTGTGATTTATGAAGACAGACAGCAGTGGATGCTGGGAATCGTCTTATAAATGCCCCAAACATGCTACCGGTGATAAGTTCAAACGTCATGCTGAGCGCAGGCCGGCGCAAAGCGACGGCTGAAGTTGAAGTACGTCGTGGGATGCAATCCCGCGAGAATAATGGAACTCCGGTATAAATCGTACCCTATAGCACCTTCCGGCCCCGTGACCCACGGGGCCACGTGCTTCGACTTCGCTCCACTCCGTTCCGCTGCGCTCTTCAGCATGACGTTGTCTCAATACTCAATACTCCCTATCTCCCCCGCCGCCGGGCTGGCGATCCCAAACGACTCGTCGCCGCTCTGGGCAAGCCTTCCGGCATTGACCAGCTTTTCATAAAGCTCCTCCACATCTTTCAGGGTATCGGCATCGGCAGGACTCAGGTCCCAGCGGATCGCCCTGAAGCGGGGCAGACGTAGCGTGTACCCGGCTTTGGTACGCTTGTTCAGCTGTATGGTATCAAACTCCACTTCGACCACGATACCGGGCAGCAGCGAAAGGGTGGGCCCGAATTTGTCGGCGATAAGCGGTTTGATCGCATCATTTAGCCGCTTCAACTCATCGTTGGTGTAGCCGCCGTAGGCCTTGCCGATGGGAATGAACTCCTCCTCGTAGCGCTCATCCTCCCTGACGGAGACACCCAGGGTGAAGTCGGAATAGGTGCCACCCCGCCTGCCGCTGCCCGCCGTGGCGTACATGATAACAGTATCGATGGAGCCGCCCGGTTTTTTGATCTTGAGCCACGATTTTTTTCGTTGTCCGTATTCGTACGGGCTCCCCCTGCGCTTGAGCATTAGCCCCTCGTTGCCACGTGCCAGTGCCTGTTCGAACAATCTGTCTACTTCTGCAGCATCCCTGATGTTGTACTGCCGGGTGATGTTGATATCGTACTCCGAGCTAAGGCCGGTAAGCAGGCGCCGGCGTTCTTCCAGCGGATGTTCAAAAACGGGCCGGCCTCCGGTATACATCACATCGTAGGCGATGAAGATGACAGGGTAGGTATCAAGCACCTTTTTGGATGGTTTCTTCAGGCCCATCCGTTTTTGCAGATGCTGAAAAGGCTGTATAGTGTTGTCGCGGAATACGCACAGCTCGCCGTCAAGCACCGTGGCGGGCATCTTTCTACCGGTGAAAAACCTGATCACTTCAGGAAATGAGCCGCTGATGTCGTTCAGGTCGCGGGAATAGAGCCCCGCACTGTCGCCCTCAATATGCACCTGACAGCGCATGCCATCGAACTTTTCTTCCGCGATATAGTCGGGCAGGTTTTCGATGCTGCCGCTTTCGGCCGGCGTAGCCAGCATGAACGACAGGGGATGGAAAAGCCGGAAACCTGCCTCGCCAAGCCGGCCCTCGCGGGCCAGGGCTGCGGTACGACCCAGGCTGCCGGTGATCATGTGCACATAGCGCACCTGTTCGGGATCGGCCCCGAACGCTGATGCCACCGCCGTTGTGATACTTCGTGCCTCAAAACCGATCCGCAGCGAACCCTGCCCCAGGATGCGTATAAAATATTTGACCTCCTGCGGCGACAAGCGGATCCAGATATCCTGCAGCAGTTCCTGTTTGGCTTCACGGCTGCGGGCTGTTTCCAGGCGTTCAAATTCTGACTGAATCTGGCGTAACGTTAGCAGGGCGGGACGCTGTTTCTCTCGTACTTCATCGAGGTTTGCCATCAGCCTTTCGATGGTCTCCGATGAGCTGCCGGTTGCTGTACGGCAGGGCTTGAAAACGAGGTCGTAGTCGACGCCACAGAAGTCAGCCGCACATACCCCGACGGTACGGTGCCCGACCGATGCCCTTCGGCCCGATATAGAAGGGAACGCCCCCTCTCCGGCAAACCGGCAGGCCAGATCCACATCGGCGCTTTCAGGCAGCTCACGCAGGTATGCTGCAAACATGTCGATTTTCGCAACGGTGCTGCGGGTGTGAAAAACCTTTTCCACCGTCCGGCAAAACTGAAGGAAGGTGGCAGAGATATCAGATTTTGCCGGTTCCGGCTCAACGTGTTGCGGCCATGTGGTAGGCCATGTGGTATATGGATCACTCATCCGCCTTACCCTCCGATGAAATCCCGGATGAACTGATGCCCTCCTTCGACAGGTAGCGTATAACCACATCCGGATTCGGGGTATGGGTGATGAACACATGACGGGGCTGCAGCCGTTTGCAGAAAGCGATCAGTTCAAAAAAATCGGCATGGTCACTGATCGGGATCATGGCGTCGGTGTTGAGCTGCACGCGCCTCGCGTCGTTACTGGCCCAGCCTGAGCAATAAGCGATCTTTTTCCGGCGGATGTTGTTTAGTATGGCCGAATCCGCCGATGATCCCGGTGTGATGAGCACGCTGCCGGCGAGGGTTTCCCTGTTATAGGCTTCATAATGGCCCAGGTCGTAGCCGAATCTGGTATAGACCTGGCATAGACCGTATCCCGCTCCGTGAATCATGATTCGGTCAACGGCCGGGGCCAGTGCATGCATCACCTCTTGCGCCTTTCCGAGATTGTAGGCAAGAAATACCGGGGTTTCATCAGCGGCCAGGGTTTCAGTAGCAAAATTTCGTATCTCCCCGAAAAGTTCGTCGTGTGATTTCCAGCGGTAGACGGGCAGGCCAAAAGTGGCTTCGGTTATGAGGTAATCGGCCTGTTTTGGCGATTCGAACCCTTCGGTGGTCGGCGACGGGGGCGTGCGGAAATCTCCGGTATAGAGAAGGCTGCCCTCATCCGTTTCAACAAAAATCATTGCGGATCCGAGGATGTGACCCGCCGGATAGAGCGTAACCCGGCAGAGGGGCAGTTCAAGCGGTTTAAGGAATTCGAGGATGGTTGCCTCACCGGTAAATCCGCGTACACGCATCAGTTCGGCGGTGGCGGCACTGCAGAATACACTGATCTTCCGGTCGCGGGGTACATGGTCGGCATGGGCGTGGGAGATGAACACATGATCACCGTGCCGCCCGGCCGTGTCGAGCGCAACACCCGATTCCGGCAGCCTGAAACCCTGCCATCCCGATTTTTCAATCTTCATCATGATAGCCTGCTGCTCGCGGTAAATGTTTGTGGCGTTCTGAAATCTTGTTTGCCGTTCTGATACCTGTCCGCCGATCTGATATCTTCAATGCCGTTCTGATACCTGCCTGCCCGTGGTTACATCCCACGGTCGATATGATACAGGCACAACATAAAGATAAGCACGCTCACTGCCAGCATAGTGGCACCCAGTCTGCGGATAACCCGGTTTATTTCTGATTTCTTTTCAATAATGATGTCGCGAATCACCTCCCAGCGCAGCAGGTACGATCCGCCGAGATAGACAATACCGAAACACCAGATTGTGAAAATCAGCTCTATCCATGAGAACGGGAAAAAAGAGAAAAACAGGGAGAGAAGAGTGAAAAGGGCGAAATAGCGCAGCATGGTAACAAGCGCTACGGGCCGTTTTTCCTGGCGTGCGCTTATGAGCAAATAATCGGAAAAAGAGCCCGGTTTGACGAGCCATGTAAAACCCAGTATCAGGATCAGCAGCGACAGGCTGAAATAGTAGAGCAGAAACCAGTTGTAAGACAGGCCTTCGATAAAGGTCATTTACAGTGAAAAATTGTGGGTAAAGGAGCAGGGTTAATCCGGAAATGATAAACAGAGATATGATAATGCATCTTGTGTGACTATTCCAAAAACAGGTTCTTCGGCAGTTATTGACCTGTTACCAGACATGCAGGCTGAATTGTGCGGTACAACTGCTGCTTTTAAAAATATATATGCTCATTCGTGCTGCAACCGATTACATATCATCAAATTATTGAGTAATGTTGCGGTTAATGTATAATGATGAACGCCCGGGCTCTTAATCGGATAATAAGATCAGGTATATATTATGAAATACACCGTTTTAATTGGCTTTTCAGGTATATTTTTTCAGTTAATGGCCCTCATGCTGCTGCCTGGTAGTGCAGTGGCCCAGACCACCGGCGAACACTACCGTATCGAAACCCTGCAGGGAAATGTGTTCATGGGCATCATCGTTTCACACAATGAGGATTCTGTAGTGCTGAGTACACAGGAACTTGGCGAAATCACCATTGAGCGGGTAAACATCAGAAGTATCAAAAATATCGGTACCCGACGGATGGTAGACGGTAAGTATTGGTTCGAAAACCCTCAGTCAACTCGCTACTTTTTTGCGACAAATGCCCGGGGACTGAAACAGGGCCACTGGTACTATCAGAACACCTGGATATTTTTTAACAATGTAAATGCAGGTGTTACCGATAATATTTCTCTTGGTGTCGGGATCATCCCGCTTTTTTTGTTTGGTTCAACAACAACGCCGGTCTGGTTCATGCCAAAAGTGTCCATTCCGATCAAAGCTGATAATCTCTATCTGGCTGCCGGTGGCCTGTTCGGAGGCCTGATAGGTGAAGATTCGGGCGGGCTGGGATTTGCATACGGTGTGGCAACCATTGGCAGCAGCGACAAAAACCTGTCGGTAGGGCTGGGCTACGGTTATGCCGGCAGCAACTGGTCGAATACGCCCTTTGTGAACATCAGCGGGATGCTGCGTGTAGCCAGGAGAACCTATTTGCTCACCGAAAATTATTTCTTTTCAGCCGATCATGAAACCTATGGTTTATTGTCGTTCGGTATCCGCTATGCACCGGAACAGCTTGCTGTCGATTTCGGGTTGATCCGGCCGACAGAAGAGGCCGGTGGTTTAATCGGTATACCCTGGCTGGGCATTACGATACCTTTCGGCAGGGATTGAGAGTGGTTAATAATCTCTCATCAATATTTTCACCATTCGTGAGCTGTTAGAGAAGGATTTGTCGATAATGATCTTTATCTGAAACGACAGCAGATTTCCGGAATTTTGTAAAACCAGCCCTAATAACCACAATATTTATGAGAGCCTTAAACCGTACCGCACCGGCAGTAATCTGCCTGTATCTTATTACTGTATTTACACTTTGTGTACCGGTTTATACATCGGCGCAGAAGCTATCCCCGGATCAGTTGCTGGAGGGGGCGATTGTACCTCATACAGACCCTGATCTCCTGTTCTTGGAAACGATAACTCTTGCAGGTGATGAGCCCGAACCGGCCCTCATACGCAGTACAGGCTCCGGCGGTGTGTGGGATGAACCGGCAACATGGGATGCCGGACGCGTTCCTGCCCGGAACGATACGGTGATGATCAGCACAGGCACCATTGTAACGCTCTCTGGTAATGAGCAGCGCAGGGCAGGAAGGCTCATAGTGGAAGAAGGCGGAGAATTGCGCGGTCTTGATAACGCAAGGCTTGCAGTTTACCTCAATCTGCTCAATAACGGACAGATTTCGCACATCTTTGCAAATGATCAGTTTTTTGTCGGCGTACTTGGCTTAACGGAAAACAACGGAACCATTGCATCCACTGATAATGTGTATGATAATACTCAGCTGATCGAGCTGGAGCTCTACGGAAATATTGTTAACCGCGGTATATGGAAAGGAATTGTGGAAGCCCTCGGTGATAATCCCAGAACGATTGATCTGAGGTCATCTGAAGTAACACTGGTCAATGGATCACCTGAACTGAAACTAATCGGCGATAACTACATTCCTGTTCCTTTTGGTTTTTATGATACAGCAAGGCTTGTCGTTACCACTAATGCGCGCCTTTACACAAATATGTTCGGAAGTCTGATCTTTGAATCCTTTTTCGATCTTGTGGATAACAGGGGACAGATAATTGTGGAGGATAAGAACTTTACTATTTCAGGGTACGGTATGAGTGTTCAGGCAGATGACGAAATCCATGCCAGAATTATCAGCTATGGAAAACAGGTTCCAGCTTCCTTCGCAGTTGCAAACCGGCGCTGGTTCCGTTTTGAACCCATTGACGGACCGGATGAG
>JBLRWO010000073.1:0-7880 GCA_047921215.1 Cyclonatronaceae bacterium
TGTTCTAAAGCGGGTGTGCTGGCCATGACCCGCTCGCTGGCGTTTGAATGGGGAACCTACGGTATTCGCGTTAATGCGATCGCCCCGGGCCCATTCCCGACCGAGGGAGCCTGGACACGGTTATTTCCAACCAAAAAGTTCGAACAGAAATACCTCGAAAAAATTCCGGCCGGACGTTATGGTAATCACGACGAGCTGGCAAACCTCGCTGCATTTCTGATGAGCGATATGGCTCCTTATATCACGGGAGAGACGGTTACCATCGACGGTGGTGAGAAATTATCAGCCGGTCAGTTTAACTTTATCGATGGTGTGATGAGCAGAGGGAAGCTGAAATCGCTTTTCAAAATGATGAAAAAATCGTAGTTGCACTGTCCCGCGCTCTGCAGATAAAAAAGCAGTGGTGAAGCACTCGGTTTTTACACTTAAAATGTATGCAGCGAGGCGTGAATTTTCTGAGCCGTTTTCGCTGTTTGGAGCGCGTCATAGAGAGAAAAGTCGGGCCTTGTGTTCATCTGAACAGACCGGATGAAGTGAATAACCGAAAGGCGCGCTGTATCGGACGGATCGAACGATTTTTGTGTGATGGAGAGCCCCCCTGTGGCTTGCGGCTTAAGAATTCTGGCTCGTTGTTTCAACACATCGGTATCGATGGAGATCTGCCCGGTACTAAACAGCCGTCTGTGACGATCTTCTTCACTAAACGTTGAAAAGTAGAGAGTGCCCAATCCCCCGTGATCGAAACGAAGCGTGACCGACAGTCCCCACCAACGCCCGTCAAACTCAATGGGGCGAGCCATTATATGTTGCACGGAGCTGTTGTGCAGTTTTAATATCAGCGCGAGTTCGTCCAGCCATTGCTGACTGAAGGAGCGACTGTCATTGCTGTAGTTTTGCAATGAAAGTTCTTTGGATATAACGATGGATGCGGGACGCTCTATCTGTTTTTGCACCTCTTTGATCATGGACGAGTGGGTAGGCCAATGCGAAAGTTGTACGTGTACTTTCGCTTCTTCTGCTGCATGGTAGGCAGACTCAATCTCATCCAGATTGTCAGGAAGGTGAGAGACCAAATAGGTGTGATAACCACGCTTCACGCATTCGGTAAGCAGGCTCAATTTTTCGGCAGAATCATTAATCAGAATGCAAACCGGTGCCTCGGTTGAGTGAATCGAAGAAGTAATAACAACTTCCGATACAGAAGAAATTGTTCTCAGGTGCTTCTCCCACGCTCTGGCACGGGTTTTTTCCCCGATTACAGCAATTTTCATAGTCTCTGGGTTGCTCACGTTTCCGCCAATATGAACACTGGTTGGAAACAATCCAAATAGAAAAACGTTGCGAGCGCCTGTTAATCAGGCATAATAAGCGCAAGAATGAAATAGAGCAGAACCATGGTGCCAAATGAGGAGAGGGTAATGAGCACAAAGATGATCCGAACGATGGTCGAGTCCCACCCCAGATGATCGGCGATTCCGCCACAAACTCCGGCAATCATTTTGTCGGTTCGGGATTTGCGCAATTTAGCCGGCATAGTAAACTCCGTTTTTGATTTAGATACACGCGTTGTAATGCTACGCAACAGAAAAACAAAGGTTACAAAAAAAGTTCGGCTATAAATAAAAAAAATGGCGGTGCGGTAATGCCAAAAAAAAGGCGGGATGCTTCGCACCCCGCCCTCAAGATTTTGAATGTTGATGTTTAGCTACTGAGTTGAATTCTCCTGATTCTGCAAGCGGAATACCACCGGTATTGAAAATTGCACTTTCACGGGGCGTCCGCGCTGGTAACCGGGGCGAAACTTGGCCTGGCTGATTACCCGAAGCGCTTCTTCATCGGCTCCACCGCCAATACCGCGCACAACCTGTGGATAGATCGCATTTCCTTCTTCATCTACAATAAACTGCACAATGACGCGGCCTTCAATACCGGCTCGGCGGGCCATTTCGGGGTACCGAATGCTTTGCATGATGGATTCGATTCCGCCAATAATTTCCGGCATCTGTTCAGTTACCACAAATACATCGTCCATATTGGGGCGTTCCACAGTAAAGTCCTGTGTTTCAAGGCCAAGCACCGATACCGTCCGGTTGTAGGAGTCGGGTTCCAGTTTGGTGGTAATGCGAATTGCGCCGCCGGCTGCGCGGTCTCCATACAGCTCAGCTGCCTCATTGCCACGAAGAACCTCAATGGATCGAACGTGCTCGGGTTGCAGCATTCTCAGCTGCCGCAAATTATCGTCATGCCGATCGAGCTGCTCTTCGTTATTGGCGAATATGATGATCTCGTGAAAACCACGTTTGCTTTCGTAGTCGATAGAGGTCATGATATTCAGCTCTTCTTCATCAATGTAATTGCCGGAGTGCATATCGGTACAGGCCATAGCAAGGGTCATGGCCAATAGCATACTGCCAAGCAGCCACGATGCAGACACCGCGGGAAAAGCATTTGAAGGTTTCAATTTTGAGATCATTTGAATACGTTTTTTAAGAGTGGAGGGTTGATTGGCCATCGATACGCGTAGGCCGGGTCGGTTGCCGGAGAGAGGCATCAGATCGAGCAACAGTGATGCATAGGCTTTTCGAGAGACGTTCCCGGAGCCCAGCACACTCATATCGCAACGCAGTTCGCGGTACTCGACCAACTCTTTTTTGAGCAGATGAACCAGCGGGTGGAACCAATAAAGCACACGAACCGCTTCAGCCAATAAATGACTGAGATAATCGTGATGCAGAATGTGGGTGGCTTCGTGGCGGATGGCCAAATTACACTTCTCCGGACTTTTCTGTAGTTCCGAAGGGAGTACAATCAACGGGCGAAACGACCCGAAGGTGACCGGTACTACCGGTGCCTGTACAAATCCAATCTGTACCGGAAAGCGGGACCGCTGCAAAAGCTCACGGCTATCCTCATCCAGAACATCGAGCTCCTGAAAAGGCCGAATTTCAGCGTATCGGGTGATGGATGCCAGTTGGTATAGTTTCCAAATAAACCGGCCACTGAGCAGAATCAGGCCGGCCAGGAAGAGAAAGGCGACCCCGGCCGCGATCCATTCGGATGGATGCAGAACCGTTGTTTCCACTGCACCCGGAACGGCACCGGCACCGGTATCGGCGATTACCGGGAGCGACAAAACCAGCAGAGAAGTGGTTGTTTCAGCCCCGGCAATGAGTGTAGTAAGTGGCCCAAGTAGCAGATAAAAAAGCGTGCCGGCGGGGAGGGAAAGAATCAGCGCCAGACGCGCCTGATAGTGATAGGCCGCGTGTATCCCGTCCAGCCATCGCAGCACCAGTGTGGCGATACCGGCCAGGAGGGTCCACACAGCCACCGGCACCCAGATGCTTTGCAGCACGGTTTTGCCAATAGCGGATAGATCTATAAGTAGTGTCTCCATATCAGTTGTCCATTTTGTCAATCATTGATCGCAGCTCTTCTCTCTCTTTATCAGAGAGTTTTTCATGATCAGAAAGCGCCATCATCAGCTCCTTGGGCGATCCCCGAAACACCTTTTCCACAATTCCGTCAACCAGGTTGAATCGTACGTCATCAGGGTTTACAGCAGCCGAATAGATGTATTTGTTACCATTTTTTTTGTATTTGAGATAGTTCTTATCGGTCAGATTTTTCATGACCGTCATAATAGTGGTATAGGCCACCTCGCGATCTTTTAAAATTCGATCCAGTACATCATTTACCGATGCTTCTCCAAGATCCCAAACGTGATTCAGGACCTCCATTTCAGTTTCACCGACGGGTGTTAGTGATTTTCTCATTTCAGCAGGGTTAATCTAATTTTGGTTTCTTTACTAATTAAGTAGTAAATAAACGAAAAGTCAAGGGCTGATCGAAAAAAAAGACATTAACCCCGTTTATTGCCTGAAAACGCTCCTTTTTGATAAAGGAGCAGCAGTGGGATGGCGAGAATGGTGGCCCAGTGCATCATAATATTTTGAAAAAACATCGCTGCGGTGAGCCAGTCGGCATGCGTGTGAAGGGCCAGCCGAACCGATAGCAAAACCGGCCAGAAGAGTACAAAGTGCCACAGCGTAAGGATAAGGTAGACCTTTACGGAAGCGCCAAGAAGTGCGAAACCGATCAGCCCGAAAAGAAAAAAAGAACCAAACACCGTATAGAGTGTGAAGCCGGTATCGGGGTCATCGGGGAGGTCGATAATAATGCCGGTAGCGCGAACATCGGGCATTAGCTCGGTCACTGTCTGGTCCGGTTGTACGACGGGTTGCACGATATATTGATTGACACCTACCCGAAAGGGACGAATGAGCAGCAGATAGATCGCCAAAAAAAGCAGGGCAAGCCCAACCCGGTAGAACAGGCGTCGCCGTGTTTTGACTGATGGATTTGATTCGTTTCCGTCGCTCATGATTTACTATCCTGAAGTTCCGTGCACGACAGATGATATAGGAAAGAAAAGAAATTTCCTGCTCCTGCTGTGTGCACGGGCCGCATTCGTTTGCAGCGGGTGTTGTTTAAATTTGCATCAAAATAGAAAAAACAGCTGGACTTCACGTTGATCATTTTATTGGTAATTGGCCTGGCTGCCGGGTATGCAATTGGATATCTGACCCAAAAATTACATTATTTGCCCCTTCTTATGTATTTTAGAAAAAAATGATTTTGGGTTTTAGCCTATAAAATAAGGCAGATAAGTTGCGATAAGGCAACCTATCGATCATCTCCCCCCTATTTGTAATTGCTCTGCCATTCACTTCAGGGTGAATCGTATGGTTTAAAGAAAAGGTAATTCTTGAAAAAAAATCTGTTTGCTCTGCTCATATTCCTGCCGTTATCGGTATGGGGTCAATCTGTTCATCAGGAAATTCTGTTCGAAGGATTAACAGGCAATGAACTGCTCGACAGTCTTGTAGTTCATTATAAACCATCAACAGTTTTAAGTTATGATGATGCCAGGGATTTGATGTTTTCAGAGATATATAATGAAGACGGAATTAATATTTGTGTATATACCGGTGATACGATTGAAATTCCATTTGGTGATCCGAATCCCCGTACCATTGCAAATGCACACGTTCCGAATTGGAATACAGAGCATGTTTATCCACAGTCGAAGGGGGCTGGTTCGGGAAATGCCCGCCGCGACCTTCATCACCTGATGCCCGTTCGTGGCGATGTGAACAGTTCAAGGGGAAATTCGCCTTTTGGCTTTGTTGATGATAATGATGTAACAACCTGGTGGGGCGAGAATGGCAGCCAGACAACCCTTCCCTCCGGCGACACATCGGAGTGGAGCAAGGCAATGGGCAGCTCCCGGTTCGAGCCTATGGATGCTACAAAAGGTAATCTCGCACGGGCTGTATTCTATTTTTACACGATGTACAGGGCCCAGGCAGAAGCGGCAGACCCCACCTTTTTCCAGGCTCAATTCGAGGCTTTACGGGAATTTCACAACCACGACAAGGTAGATGCGCTTGAGGTTGAACGAACTTTTCAGATCGCAGATGTCCAATCCGATAAACCAAATCCGTTTGTAATTGATACGACTTTGGTAAGGCGCATATTTTTTGAGAATTTCGAATTTGAACCACAGGTTGTTGAGGGAGAATATTTTGCTGATTTCGCGGCTTTTTCAAGTGGCTCGAAGGGATCATTTGCTGAAGGTACTGTAGATTTAAACGGAATCAGCTGGACGATGAGCAATGCACTGATTGGTTCTCTCGACGGAGATATGAAAATTGAAGAAAGATCAGCACGGCTTCGTCATGAATCCGATGAACCGGCCTTGATACGCATGGAAGGGGATAAAAGCATGGGGCTGGGTACCGTAAGTTTTTACTATTCACGATCCGATTTCAGTGGCGACAGAAGCGGTGTTGCCCCGGCTTTTGTAGTAGAATACAGTGTAGATCAGGGAGAAAACTGGACACAAACCGGACCTGTTATCGACCTGGAGGGTGTAAATGAATTAACAGCTTTTGAATCGGAAATTAATCATAAAGGAATAGGACGCATCAGAATGCGATCGGTATCGGGCGGGAATGGAAAAAGGTTTAATATTGATAATATTCTGATTACAAATTTTATCGAAACAAATGCAGAACTGACCATTACCGGACGCGAAGGATGGAGGATGTTGTCGTCTCCTGTACAATCAGTAACACTCTCCGAACTGCTTGCAACTATTTTTACACAGGGATTTCCCGGTGCTGATTTTGAAGGTGAAAATATTGCCTCCAATGTTTTTTTCTACGACGAGAGTACCGCCAGTTTTTCACCCCCGCCGTCTATTGATACCTTGTTAGAACCGGGGCAGGGGGTGTTGGTGTATATTTTTGAAAACGATGATAATACCGAGCCGGTAACAGGTAACCTTGAGCGTACAATTTCTATATCCGGAGAAGAGCCCGCCGACTTTGGCAGGCTGCTGAGTTACACAACAAATGATGGAGCAGAAGATGGCGGCTGGAATTTGTTCGGAAATCCCTTTAACGAGTCGCTTTCGGTAAGCGAACTCGATCTGCTTTTAAATGAGAATATAAATTCCAATTTATATGTCTGGAATGCGAATGCCTGTGCTTCTGAGCCGTGCGGGGATGAGGAAGGGCAAACTTCCTGGGGTAAATACGAAGTTTTATCCTCATCGGATATTGAGGCGGTGATTTCCCCGTTCCAGGGTTTTTGGGCAAAAACCGAGGCTGAAGCTCAGCAATTCGAATTCACCAAAAATGCGGCAACCTCCGGATCTGATTTTTTTAAGCGGGCCGCTTTTCCCGGAAAATTTACACTCACTTTTTCCGGTAACCGGGGTGTAACCGGTAATTCATTCTTCTTTGATAATGAAGGATCAGAACAGATCAATAACCGGGATGCCTACTACCTGACGCCACTTTCAGCGTCATATTCGGCCCTCTTTTTTAAAAAAGGCCAGGGTAAATTTCTCCGCGGATTTTATCCGCTGGAATTTGAAAATGAAATCACAATTCCACTCTATCTGGAAACAACGAACTCTTTGAGTGGTACTATTTCTGCAGATTTGGATGATATACCGGCTGATTGGACCGTTCTTTTAAAAGATGAACAAACGGGTGATACCTGGAATCTGCGCGATGAAGATGTTGCGGTTGATCTGGTAGTTTCTGAAAGCAACATAAAAATGAAGGAAATGAATACAGAACCGGCTTTTAACCTTGCAGGTACTTCTGGAATTCAAAAATTTTCACTGATCATCCGGCAAGGGATTGTAACATCTTCGGGGGCGGATGATAAGATTTTACCGCAAACGGTTTCTCTAGACCAAAACTATCCCAACCCGTTTAACCCGGTAACAATGATCGGGTTTCAGCTGCCGGTTAACAGTGATGTGCGCCTTGAAGTATTTGACGTTCTTGGGCGCAGGGTTGCTACACTTCTAAATGAACCTATGCAGCCGGGTACCCACCAGGTGGAGTTTAATGCCTCGAACCTTGCCAGCGGAGTATATATATACCGGCTTCAGACGTCCCAATCTGTTTTGACTCGGCAACTCACCCTCATCAAATAATACGGCAATTGGCTGTTTCTGTACTTTATTTTATATGGCAGCGTAAAAAAACTGGCTCTATTCTGTTTACTGTGGGTAGTGGGATAGATCAATAAAAACCTATTTCAGGCTGATGAACAATCCGGCCTTTGATTTGTGCAGGCGGTTTTGGGTACTGCCGCCTGTCCCGACGGCTTTTGAATCGGGGAACGCTCAAAAGTACAAGAGAGATCTGCAGCAATTAGCTGAATAGGAGCTGTTGACCATGATTTTGAGCTTCAATCAGTAATCCCGTTACTTTTGTCTTGATACAAAAGTAACCAAAAGATCAAGGCTGTGATTCGTTCCGGCTGTATCGCGGTGTACTCGACCAAGCGAAACAATC
>JBLRWO010000074.1:0-7760 GCA_047921215.1 Cyclonatronaceae bacterium
ATTTTTCCGCGGATATGGAAAACCGGTTGAGGCCCGGGTTAACCATCACAAATATCCCGCTGATGGGTGATGGTTCAGTTGATCAGAGGGCAATGAACTTCGACGGGGTTGAACGAGTGAGGAATGAGCAATTCGAAAACCGATACTCGGCTCGTGCAGGTATGGATGTGCCGCTGGGTCTGGTGAAGATAAAATTCGGATCTAGCTTATTGTATACCCAATCGGAACGGCGCTATGAAGAAGCCACCCTGAGTACGTTGCGGCGGTTTAATCTGATCCGTTTTCAAAAACTGCCCAGGAGCAGCTTTGATGTGTATGGCCGGTATTATTTCCCTGATATGATCAATACAGATCTGGCGGCCCGCTATGTGGATACCAGCCGCCCCGACATGCGCCTGTCGGAAGACGATATGTTCCGCAGGTCGCTGATACGGAATTATGAGACCGATGAAATGATTCTGGGCGGATATTTCATGGCAATCGCAAACATTGGCCCCATGGATGTTGCCGGCGGAGTGCGCGCAGAACTCACCCGTGCTGATTATACGGGCAGAAATGTACTGTTTAACCAATTTCGCTTTTTTGAGTCGTCTGTAGATGCCACCAGCTCTGTCGAATACCTCGATCTGTTTCCGTATGCCCGGATTGCCTACTCACCTTCAGATCATACCAACATCAGACTTGCATTTACAAAGTCTCTTGAGCGACAGGGCCATGATGTACTGACACCATTCGAGCTTATCATACCGGCCGATACACTCCGTTTTAAAGGAAATCCGGATCTTAAACCGGTATTATCGGATAATATTGACCTTGGAATAGATCACTTCATTAATGGGCACGGATACGTATCGCTTGGCCTGTTTTTTAAACGGATGACAAATTTCGTCATGCTTACCGAGCAGATCGTAAATGAAACGGAATTCCCGTTTCTGCAGCCCGATCAAGATGGCGGGTTAGATGTTAATGAAAGATCCTATCAGAATATCGATACGAACATTGAGCTGATGGGTGTCACTGTTTCATGGCAGCAACACCTCAGCTTCATGCCCGGATTGTTCCGGTATTTTAGCTTTAATACCAACTATACCTGGTCTTATTCTGATAAAAGTGACAAACGAAACCCGGGTGATTTTTATCTGCAATATCAAAGTCCGCATGTGGTAAATGCCGCATTGATGTATTCACAGAATCGGACTTCCGTGCAGGTTGCCTGGCACTGGTCAGCCCCGTCATTGTATAAGAAAGCAACTGAACTGCAGTGGGCGCCTGAAATAAATCAAATCAATCCGGTATACCTTGACCTGTACGAGGATGGATGGATGGATCTCTCCGTTAATTTTGGATTCAGGGTTTCCGACAGGTTCCGGTTCTGGGCCAATGTGCAGAACCTATTGACTGATGATCTTGCATTGTACGGGGATTCACCGGATGCCTATGCCTATGATTCAATCCGCAGAAACGGCGTAAAGGTGTCTGCAGGTATAAAGTTCACATACTGAAAACTGAAATGGATCACTGCATATAAAAATATACTGAATGGCTCAAACGGATGAGCTTTCATGTTCGACTATCAAAGAAAATTCAAGTAGTTACTACGTCACCATACACAAGCAGGAGTAAAACATGAAAACCAAGAATACAATGAATAAATGTCCGTGGAGAGGGTTATGTGACCGACTATGTACAAAAGTACTTGGCCTGGTTTTGATCCTATCACTTTCAGGAATACAGAATGTTACGGCTCAGGAATTTTTTGTTCCTGAATCAGATTCACTGGCATTGGTAGCCTTCTACCAATCCATGAGCGGAGATCACTGGATCAACAATGGTGGGTGGCTTGTTGACAGGGTGGATACCTGGAATGGTATCACCACGCAAAATGTGGGCAGTGAGCAGGAACCTGAATGGAGGGTAACACGAATTGTACTGTCCAATAATATGACACAGCCCGGTTCCATCCCGCCGGAAATCGGAGATCTTGAATATCTGGCTGATATTGAATTGAGAGGTGACCCTGCCCTGTTCGGTGAATGGCCGATGGAGATTGAAAATCTTGTACGGATTTTCGAAATCCGTACTCAGGACACAAATATGTCTGGAGAAATTCCCTGGGAATCACTTGCCAAAACAGGTATTCAGAGATTGCGGCTGCAGGCGGCAAAACACTTTGGCGAGATACCGGATCAGATTTTTGCCGATATGCCTCAACTGCAACGAATTGAAATCAGTGATCAGTTTATTTCAGGATCATTTCCATCGTCCATTACACAGCTTACCAATCTCCGCCGTTTGCGCTTGCAGGGAAACCTGCTCACCGGAGATATTCCGGATTTGGGCCATATAGCACGGATGGAGCAATTCCATGTAAACGGGAATCCATTGAACCCGGGTCCGGTTTGGCCTTTCATCGAGAACTGGGGCGAAAGAAATGAGGAACTCAGGATCGACAACACCAATCGTACCGGTACAGTACCCGAGTTTCTTGGTACATCCATGTTTGCCATGGTTGAACTAACGATCGGCGAACAGTCGTGGGATCTTGAGAATGCCATTGGTGGTGAGTTTCCCGATCTGAGTGGTGTAACCACGCTGCAGGAACTTCATATTCATGGACCACACTGGGATGGCGGACTGCCCGATTGGATCGGTAATATGAACATGAACAGAATTTACTTTTTCTACTGCTCGTTTTCAGGTGATATACCGGCCAGTTACGCGAATGTTGCAAACCAGGTCCAGATACATCATTGCCCTGAAGTTACTGGTGGCATACCCGCACAGTTTCAGCTATACAGCGGGGCGGGTTTTGTGCTGAACATGGCCGATACCTGGAACGACAGGTACGACCGCTTTGGCGAGGAAGCAGCTGCGTATTACCGCAATACCCAAATGCAGGTCGGCAATATCCCGACATTTATCGGCAACTGGGGTGCTACAGCGATTCAGATGAGTAATGTAGGTCTCACCGGAGAGATTCCCAATGAATTACTGAACAACACAGGGCTGCAGTCCCTGAACCTGTCGCAAAACCCCAATCTGACCGGATCACTGCCCGCCGGCCTGTTAAATCTGCCGCTTTCAACACTGAACGTTTCACATACCGGTCTGAGCATCAGTGAAATACCTGCCGGCCTGAGCAACCTGAACCTGAGCCTGAATAATCTTGGAATGGCGGGTCTCGGCATGACAGGTGAAATACCCTTATCCATCGGTGATTTCCCGCTGATGAACTCTATCGACCTGTCGGGCAACAACCTTACAGGCTCCATACCGTCGACCATCGGCAACCTCAGCCTGCTTACGGCACTGAACCTGTCAGATAATCAGCTGAGCGGTGAGTTGCCAGCCGGTTTTGCCGACATCGGTTTTCTGGGAGGTTTCTACGCTCTGAACAGCGTGGACCTGTCTGGCAATGAAAACCTTGAGGGTGAAATCCCGCTCCGTTTTTCTGAAGCAGAGTTGATGAGAGTGTTCCGCTACGAAAACACACAGCTGCGTGCACCCAATAGTCCCGTTTTTGCCGACTGGCTCGAAAATGTTATCCCATCGAATGCAGACCGCAATTTCCCGGCCTGGTATGTAGATGTCAATACAAGCGGACTGGTCAGTACATCGATCGAGCACACGGAAAATCCGTATGTCTTCTACCTGAGCGAGAATTATCCAAACCCGTTCAACCCGGCAACATCAATAACCTATCAGATACCACATGATGGGCAGGTCAGGCTTGACGTGTTTAATGTTCTTGGCCAGCAGGTGGCATCCCTGGTAGATGAAGTCAAGGTTGCCGGACGGTATGAAACCCGTTTCGACGCAAGGGCCTTGTCAAGCGGCGTCTATCTGTATCGCCTCACTTCAGGCGGTCAGGTTATGACACGTAAAATGGTACTGGTTAAATAGCGGATACCAGCAATTGATCCGGTAATTCTGGCTACAGGCATGCATGATGAAAATCGTGATGCAAAGCGGGTCAGTTTTATCGGATGCACAGAGATGTTCACCCGATATGTTGTTGAAGATCAGGTTGACCCGGATACTTTCGGGTCGGCCTGATTCATAGCACGCCCTGATAAATTCTACCGGGGTTATTCAGGGTCATTCATACGTACATTGTTTGCAGAGTATATAATGCTTCAGAAGATCATACTTCAGCTACTTATCACTATCGCTGTAACCGGTCAGGCACTGACCCATGCACAGATAGTGAAAACCGCACTTACAGAACTTCCTGCAGGCCATATCGTTGCCTGGGGTCTGGATGATGACGGCCAAGTGAGCAATATTCCTGAGGGTAGCGATTTTGTTGCTGTAAGCGCGGGCAACAGGCATAGTCTTGCACTTCGAAGCAATGGCAGCCTTGCTAGCTGGGGACGTGACAGCGGAGGACAGGTGAGCAACACACCAGCCGGGAACGATTTTATTGCCATATCTGCCGGTCATGATTTCAGTCTGGCACTGCGGTCAGATGGTACGATTGTCGCTTGGGGCTGGATCGAGTATCATCTGTCGGGCAATACCATACCCAAGGGTCAGTTCATTGATATCGCAGCCGGCTTTAATCACGCGGTTGCCCTTGATAAAGACGGTGACATTGTGACCTGGGGTAAAGAACTGCAGGGAAACATAACCCTGAAACAGATCACAGATCTGCCTCCCGGTAAAGGATTTACTGGTATATCAGCTGGTCTTAATCATAACCTGGCGCTTAAAGGCGACGGATCCATTGTGGCCTGGGGCCTCGATATGACGGGATCCGTGGAAAATACACCCCTTAATGACCATTATAAGGCCATTGAAGCCGGTGCCCGTCACAGCCTTGCGCTCACGACGGATGGAAAAGTAGTCGCCTGGGGCTGGGATTTGCGGAAAGAAGTAAGCGATGCCCCACAGAATGATGGTTTCATCGCCGTATCTGCCGGCTATACACATAGTCTTGCCCTGCATGGTAATGGCACGATCTCGGCCTGGGGCTGGGACCGCAGTAACGCCGGTCAGACACGTGATAAACCCGAAGGTAGTGGGTTTGTTGCCATCTCGGCGGGTGATTTTCACAACCTGGCAATACGGCAATCGAACTGAGTGATAAATGCATAAACAAACAGGATGTCAGATTAGACAACATTTAAAATACCGGAAATGAAAAAGCGAGAGCTTCAGCATGCACCTGTGACAGTTTCCGCACCAAAATTTTAAAATTTTGAATTTATTGTAATCGATTACAGAGTAATGGCAAAAAAATATTCTTTACAGGATGTAGCATACAGGGCAGGGGTTTCTACCGCTTCAGTTTCTCGTGTAATGAACAAGATGAAGTATGTAAGTCCTGATGTTAAACAGCGCGTGGAGAGGGCTATTGCTGAGCTGCACTACACCCCGAACCGTGTAGCAAGGCGCCTGCGTGCACGCGAGGGTGACCGGAAACTGCTAGGGGCACTCATCCCGGATATTCAGAACCCGTTTTATGTGGATGTAGTCAGGGGAATTGAAGAGCATACCCTGCAAAAAGACTATGCCATTTATATCTGTAATTTTGACCAGGACTATAACAGGGAAAAAACCTACCTGAAACGATTGAAATCTGAATCAGTGGATGGGCTGATCGTGGCGCCTTACCATGAAGGGGATAAACTGGTTACATCACTGGTTGAGGATGATTTTCCCATCGTGTGTGTGGACAGGGGCCTGAGCGAGGTCGACGTGGATCTGGTTATAGTAGACAATGAGGAAGGTGCCTACACAGCGGTCAAACACCTGATAGACCTGGGGCACAGCAGAATTGGATTTGCCGGTGGTTTGTATTCCATCCCAACAAGCCGTAGCAGACGGGATGGATATATACGAGCTCTCACTGAACATAAAGTGCCGATAGAAGAATCATTGATAAAATTTGGAGACTCAAGACACGAAAGCGGGAAGAAACTGGCAACTGAATTTCTGAATATGCCTACCCCGCCAACCGCTCTGTTTACAGGGAATAATGTGATCACACTGGGTGCCCTTGAAACGATCCACTCCAGGGGTATAAAAATTCCACATGAGATTGCAATTGTCGGTTTTGATGATATGCCGTGGTCTATTTCACTGAATCCCCCGCTTACTGCGGTTTTTCAGCCCGGATATGAAATGGGACGCCAGGCGGCTAAAATGCTCTTCGAACGCCTCGAACAACCGGACCTCAAACCCCGCAAAATTGTGCTGAAAACAAAACTGGTGGTACGTCAATCGTGCGGTTTCACACATCAGCACAGAAATTGAAGAACGGACAGGATTGATTATGAACACTAAAAAAACAGCCATGGAAAATGAAAATACGAAACCAACCGGGAATGCCGGCACAGGTAACGTTTCGCGCAAGGATTTTCTCAGGAAGATGGGAATAGGTGCTGCCGGACTGATGAGTATGAGTTCATTTTCGCCTCTGTTAACAGCCTGTTCGGGCCCTGTCGCAAAGAAAAAACCCAATATTGTGTTTATTCTCAGCGATGATCAGGGCTGGAACCAGACCGGTTACATGGGTTCCACTTTTTATGAAACACCCAATATTGATCGCATTGCGCATGAAGGGTTTCACTTCACCGATGCATACTCGGCGTCGCCGCTTTGCTCTCCGGCCCGGGCCAGCATCATGACCGGTAAAAACCCGGCCCGCCTGCATCTAACCGATTACATCCCGGGTGGACTGTTCCCCCACAAGCCGCTTATTGCTCCGCCTATACAGAACTATCTGCCGGTAAGCGAAAAAACCATTCCCGAATACCTTAATGAGCAGGGGTACGCAACAGGACATATCGGAAAATGGCACCTGAGCCCCGACCGAAGATATGATGAACCTGCCCGCTTTTGGGATCCCGAACACCGTGGTTTTGATGTTGTACTGCAAAATTCGCGCCCGCAGCTGGGCGAGGTCTATGAAGATGATTCACACCATGTTGAGTCGATAACCAGGCATTCACTACAGTTTATCGAGGAATACAAAGACCAGCCCTTCTTTTTGTATGTGTCGCATCATGTGCCTCACCGCCCACTACTCGAGGAAGCCGCACTGATCAGGAAGTATGAAGAAAAGCCGGGATCCGATCTGGATATCAATAACCCGATTATGGGTGCCATGATAGAAAGAATGGATTCCGGCATTGGTCGAATTCTGGATTCGCTTGATGAGAATGGCCTTACGGAAAACACCATTGTGGTCTTTTTCTCGGATAATGGCGGTCTCGAACTGTTACAGTCGCAGCATCCCTTAAGGGGAGGCAAAGCCATGGTATTTGAAGGCGGTATCCGGGTGCCACTTTGCATTCGTTGGCCCGGTGTGATAAGTCCGGGCAGTTCCAGTAACCAACCGGTCATTTCAGATGATTTCCTGCCCACACTGGCAGACATGCTGGGCTTTCGGGTGACTGATCCGGATATTGACGGCATAAGCATTTTGCCGATTCTGAAGAGTGAAAGGGAAACACTAGACCGGGAAGCCCTTTACTGGCACTATCCGCATTACCATCACCTCGGCTATAAACCGGGCGGTGCAATCCGGATGGGCGATTATAAACTGATTGAGTGGTATGAGGAATCCAAATGGGGACAGCCTGACCAGGTAAACCTGTACAACCTGCGCGAAGACATTGGTGAGACCAACGACCTGGCCAGGGAATATCCGGATCTGGCCGTTCAAATGAGAAGAATGCTGCATCAGTGGCAGCGCAGGGTTGGTGCCAGTGAAATGACGCTCAATCCCCATTACAAAGTTGATCTTCAGGATG
>JBLRWO010000075.1:0-7184 GCA_047921215.1 Cyclonatronaceae bacterium
GTTCATGTTTGTGATGGGGGCCGACAATCAAATGGATATCATTACTCCTGAAGTACAGACCATTTTTGATGTTGTAAGCCGTATTGCAGAACAGAATCCGGCTTTCATGATTCATGGCGGTGACCTGGTCGTAGACGGACGTAAAACAAACGAATGGTTTACATTCCTTGAAACCTTTGAGGAGCTTTCGCCCCATGTTCCGATCATGCCGGTCTTTGGCAATCACGAATATGATGGGCCGATATACAAAAAACTGTTTGCAGTACCCTCCAACAATGATCCGGATCCCGATAACGAGGGTCACTGGTACAGTTTTCGGTACAATAATTCCTGGTTCATCGGACTTGATGTTTATTTCAGCGATTACTCCGAAGGTAGCGCCCAGTACAACTGGCTGGTTGAGGAACTGAATGGAATTGATCGTAATGAAATTGATCATGTATTCGTGTGGCTGCACTATGGCGGATATGCAAGCCTTGGATATCATGGTCCCAACATGCTGGTTCGCCAGCGCCTGGAGCCACTATTCGATGAATATAATGTTACAGCAACCTTTGGTGGACACAATCACTTCTACGAGCGTAGTATTGTGAACGGGCGGCCCAGCTTTATAAGTGGCGGCCTGGGAATCCACCTGAAAGATTTCACTCCGAACAGCAACCCGTGGTCGGCGTATGTTGAAAAATCCAATCACTTCCTCAAAGTGTACGTTAACGGCAAGCATGTAAGGGTTGAGATGATGCGGATTGACGGTACTATTGCCGATGTTTACGAGAATTTCCAGGTGGATGGACGCGATATCGACTGGATCATTCACATGGTGGAGCCGGTAATTGATGAGGAAGGACTTATGACCGAGCCCAACCTGAAGCTCGAGCGCCTCTTCGTAACACATGATGACGCCTACTACTACTTCGGATTTGATGCCCCGGCAACGGATAAAGGGGTATCATACGGACTCTACATTGACACTGACAACGAAAAGGGTTCCGGAGGTACAACAGACCGTTGGGGCAAGGCTGTGGCCGCAGAAGTACAGCATCTGCCGGAAGTGCAGATTTATGCCTATCACAACAGCAACGGTACATGGAGCAGCAATAGCCCGAGCTACTACCACTGGGATGTTGACAATGAACAGTGGATTACGGGAACCGGGGGCATGGCGCGCCTGCCTGAAGGCGGTATTTTCGCCATCGACAACGAAAACCGTTTCTTTGAGATTGCTATTCCACGTGATGCGCCAGGCTTCGACGGTGTTGAACATTTCCATGTGAAGCTGTTTACCGTAGGAAGCGCCAGCGGAGCCGGCGTCTCGGCCGTGCTTCCAAACGATGCCCTGATCCGATTCACTGAAGAGAACACATCCACCGAAACAACCTTGCTTACGCAGTTCTACTGGTACAATGCCCCCGATACAACAACTGTTGTTGAATACCCGATTATCGTAGACGGGGATCCTGCCGACTGGTTTGAGCTGGATGTCGCTCCGGTTGCAGTGGCAACCAATACCACTCAGCTGCACACCCAATACATGATCGATTCTCTCTTTGTACATATGGATGAGCATAATCTCTATCTGGGCCTGCGAACCAACGCGGTTGATGAGAGAATGCACTTCGGCATCTATATTGACACCGATAATGTACCGAACTCTGGTGGAGCTACGAATCCATGGGGTGCATCACTCACCACCGTTGCTGAACACCGGCCGGAAATAGCCATCTTCGGCTATCATAATGAACTGGGTGGATGGTCGGGATCTTCTCCGCAGTACTATGTGTGGACAGGATCGAGTTGGGTGCGGCAGCTCGGCGGACATGGCAACATGCCCCCGGGTGGTGAATTTGCCCATCAGCAGTCACACGGATTCTTTGAAATGCTGATCCCCAGAGATTCCCCGGGGCTGGAAGGGGTTGAGCGGTTGCATATCGCTGCGTATAACTTCGGCATGTCCAAATTCGTTGCCGAGGTGCTCCCCTCAGACACGCTTGTCCAGTATACAGGCCAAAATCTGTCCGTACCTGTGGAAATGCGATATTTTGCCCTTTATGAACTGGACAAGGACCCGACATCCATAAAACGGGAACATCCCGAATTGCCTGACCAGGTCATACTCCACCAAAACTACCCCAATCCGTTCAACCCGACTACAATCATCTCCTTCAGCCTGCCGCAAGCATCGGTTGTTCGGCTCGAGGTGTTCAATCTGATGGGGCAGAAAGTGGCCACTCTTGTCAATGAACCGCGATCGGTGGGCCATCATCAGATTCAGTTCGACGCATCGGGTCTGGCGAGTGGCGTTTACCTGTACCGGCTGCAAACGGGAACTATGACAAAAACACAAAAAATGCTGCTCTTAAAGTAGTTTTATATGGCCACATGATAATGCATGTCAATGGCTGAATGTAGTTTGATCATACCTCCGATGTTGTGGGCGGTCGGATTTAGTTCAATGTTCACTTGGAAAACAGGCCCCCCTTGCATAATAATGGAAGGGGGCCTTTAGTATTCATAACCGATCATTAAGATGGGAAACAACCGTGACTGCAGGTATTGTGCGGTAAATAGTATTTTCTTGATTACTTTCAGTCAGGTGCATTAAAAATGGTGTGTCAAAATTATTTGCGTTTTGCCATTTTAAAATTCTGTCTTCCTCAAAGCGGAATGTATTCCAAAGTCATCTTATTCGCAGCATTACTCCTGCCAGTTATGGCATCTCACGCTATTGGGCAGAAAGAAGGCTTGCACCTCAAACACCTGATGATCAATGAGGGGATATCCAACAACAACGTGACCACCATTCTGCAGGACGGGCAGGGGCTCATGTGGATCGGTACGGAGGATGGGCTCAACCGGTATAACGGGTATGGTTTTTTGGTCTTCCGCTATATTCCCGATGAGAATTCGGTTTCAGACAGCTTTGTTACAACACTTCTTGAACACGGCGATTCACTAATATATATCGGCACAGATAATGGCGGCGTTTCCATCCGGGACCGTAAAAACGAGTCTTTCATCCAGCTGGGGGATGAGTTGTTCCGGCAGAATCAGGTCCATATATCCTCAATCACAAAAGATTCAGAGGGCCTTATCTGGATCGGGACCCGGAACCAGGGGATATACCGCCATGACCCGCAAACTGGTTCAGGGCAGTGGTTTCAGTCGGAACCCGATGACCCAAATACGGTCAGCAGCAACCGTATACGCAGTATCCATCAGGATACCCATGGTCGCATGTGGGTGGGAACACTGGGTGGTTTGAATCGCTACGATCCCAATGAGGGCACTTTCCAGCGGTTTTACGCCAGGACCGGACAGCGAACTGATCAGATCGCATCAAATGACATTAATGATATTGTTGGCGATAAGGAGGGGAATCTGTGGATTGCAACCTCGGGGGGCATAACGTTTTATTCCATCCGGGAGGATAGGATGTTTTCACTATTCCCGGATTCACATCCGGGTGGGGTACTGCCCGAACCGCATGTCAATACCCTGATTGTCGACCGGGACGGCATGGTCTGGGCCGGAGGTGAGAATAGCTTGTTACGCATTGATACGGAATTTGTATCTGCTGATGGTATCCCGCGTATTTCCAATTTTTCAGAGCAGTTGTCATTCTCCAGTGTGCGTTATTTATATGAAGACCTCAACGGGTTGATATGGATAGGGACCGCCGGCAGCGGACTCTATATCCACAATCCCAATCAGCGTGTTGAGCATTATTACTATGACTCACGAGACCCGTTCAGTGTAAGTGAAAACCGGATACGGTCATTTCATGAAGACTCGGCCGGTAACATTTGGGTGGGCACGGACGGCGGCGGTCTTAACCTGTTTGAGCAATCGCAAGGTCTGTTTCATATCTACAGGCACTCTCCTTACGACAGTGAATCCATTAGTGGTAATACCATCACCGCCATCCAGGAAGATAAAAACGGGTATATATGGGCAGGAACATATGGGAGTGGCCTAACCGTATTTCGACGGCCGGTAACCATCCCCCCGGATCGTCTTGAAAATGTTCGCAGGTACAGCAAACTCCGGGCCGAGCCACAGTCGTTGAGTGACAATATCGTCCACAGTATTTTCCTGGACTCGCGGGGGTGGATCTGGGTTGGGACGGAGAACGGTCTGAACAGGTATGTGGCAGAAACGGGGCATTTCGAACACTATATCCACAGCGAGTCGGCGGCCGGAATGCGACCGGAAAACCGTATCCAGTCAAATGCCATTGTGGAAGATCATCACGGCCGTTTGTGGATCGGTACGTGGGGTGGCCTGTTTCGCATGGCGTTTGATGAGGAAACGCATCTGTTTGAGGTGGTCAGGCAGAATCGTTTAGGGGATATGAGAATTACCGGCCTGCTTGCTGCTGGCGGCCACAAGCTCTGGATTGCCACGTACGGCGACGGCCTGAAAATGCTGGATATGGATGACCCGGAAACGCCCCCGATGTCCTACAGGGAAAGGGATGGCCTCAGCAACAACCATGTCTATGCCGTGACGGCCGACGATGAGGGTATGATCTGGCTGAGCACGAATAACGGGTTGTCCCGGTTCGATCCGGCATCACAAAGTTTCCGAAATTACTTCAGGAATGATGGTTTGCAAAGCAATCAGTTCTACTGGGGAGCCGGTGCACGCACCCGTGACGGGCGATTGCTGTTTGGCGGGATCAGGGGATTCAATATTATTTCCCCGCCCGACCTCGAACATATTCCGGAACACAGAAAGCTTGTTCTAACAGATCTGCTTGTTAACAGTGAATCGGTCTATTCCACTAAAAATCATTATCAGATTCTGCAAAACCTGAAAGAAAACAGGTCGCTTGTATTTGACTACAAGCAGAACATCATCTCATTTGAATTTGCCGTGCTGGACTATTTTGCCCCGGAAAAATATTCCTATGAGTATATGCTCGAAGGTTCTGACGAAAGCTGGTTCAGCGGCGGGAATCGACGCTATGTCACCTATTCCGGATTGCGGCCGGGCGATTACACCTTTATGATACGGGCATCTGCTGGTGAAGGTAACTGGCTTTATTTCGATGAACCGCTGCAATTCACTATAAAGCATCCATTTTGGCTTACATTATGGTTTCTGATTCCGTTTGTTTTAATGGTGGCTGCTGCGCTGGTGTATATTGTCCGCGCCAGGATGCGCAGCCTGCTCATGCTTGAGCGTCTCCGGTACAAGATCTCCGCCGATCTGCATGACAACATCGGATCGAGCCTGACCGAGATCGCCATAACGTCAGAAGTCATTGCACACACCAATCCGCAACTTGCCGGAGAGGTGCGCAGGAATCTGAACATCATCAGCGAGAAATCCCGAAGTGTTATTGACAGCATGAGCGACACGATATGGCTGGTCAATCCCAAGCGGGACACGGTCCACGATCTGATGCTCAGGCTGCAGGACCAGTATCTCGATCTGCTGTCGCAGTATAATATGACGCTGACCATCCATTCGGATATGGAGTTGAAGAAGCTGCATATAGCCATGGATTACAGGCAAAATCTCTATCTCATCTTCAAGGAAGCCATCCATAACGCCATCCGGCACAGCCAGTGTACTGAAATTTCACTCACGGCACGCTTCCATGACCGTAAATTGGTCATCCTTCTGGAGGACAATGGCCTGGGTTTTTCGCAATCATCGGTTTTTGGCAATGGTATCGACAACATGAAATACCGGGCCGGCCTGCTCGGCGGAGACCTTGCCATAGACACAGCATCCGGCAACGGAACCCGGATTTGCTACACCGGAAGAATCCGGAATAAACTTTCATTTATTTGAACTCGTAATGATATGATCCATGTCGTAATCGTTGAAGACAACCAGACAATCCGCCAGGGTCTGAAGCTGCTGATAAATGGGACATCCGGATATCAGTGCAAGCTGGATTATGGTGACTGTGAAAGCCTCCTTGCCAACATTCAGCATATAAAAGTGGATATTGTTCTGATGGATATCGGCTTGCCGGGAATGTCCGGTATTGAGGGAATCAGAAGGGTAAAGGAGATAATGCCGGCCGTTACAGTCCTGGTACTCACGGTGTACGAAGAAAGCCATACGGTCTTTGAGGCACTGAAAGCCGGGGCGATCGGCTACATGGTGAAGAAAACACCACCGGCCCGGCTGCTTGAAGCAATCGATGAGGCAATGCACGGGGGATCGCCCATGAGTGCGCACATTGCCCGCAAGGTGGTTGATTTTTTCGGGAAACGGCCGGTTAGTCACGACAAGGAGGAGGAATACAACCTCACGCAGCGGGAAAAGGAGCTGCTTTCAGGCCTTGTTGACGGCAAGAACTATAAAGTGCTGGCATTTAATTATCAGATCAGCATAGAAACCGTAAGGTTTCATTTCCGGAATATCTACAAGAAACTGCATGTCCACTCCCAGTCCGAAGCAATAATAAAAGTGTTCCGTAACCGTAAAATCATGGGTAAATAGCATTGCCGATTTAATAACAAATCGTATTGGATAACGACTATGGGAAGTATGATCCAGCCATCGTGTAATTCTTGTGATACATCCTATGAGGAACTATATGTGGGTGGTGGTATGATGGATTTCACCGTGAATGTCCAGGTTCCCGTATTCTGCATGAATTGTCGGGATGTTTTTAGTGGAAACATCCTCAAATCTCCAATCAAATGTCCGGAATGTGAAGCAACCGTTCAATACTACGGTGAAATCAACCCGACAACAACCGATGAGGACTGTGTTTTCTCATCGGACTCAACCCGGTATGATGATGATTTCAATATCATTTCATCCGGATTCTACGAACTCAAAGATATCAGGTATCAGTGTCCATCGTGTGAGAAGATTGAATTGAAATTTTTCGTTTGTGGTATGTGGTGGTTATTCTGCTCTAAACTGACCCCTTATTCTGTTTCAAACTGACCCCCCATTCTGATGATGTTGACCCCGGGGTCAGTATGTGCCAGACTGGCATATTGCCCCCCTTCTCTGAAGAATAAAAAAGGCTTTGGTTGCTACCTTTGTGAGTCCTGTTAACTACTCACTTAGATGAATTCAATGGCAGCAAAACCAAAGCCTATGAGCCAAATTAAACAAATCCTGCGATTTACCCGACAGGGTAAATCCATCAAATTCATTGCCCGCACCCTGGCGGTCTCCCACAACACGGTACGCAAGTATCTGTTACT
>JBLRWO010000076.1:0-7057 GCA_047921215.1 Cyclonatronaceae bacterium
GAGAAAGAACGCATCGGATATGTGATTGATGATAATAAAACGGATATTCCGGCATATATAGCCGGTTCTCTCAAAACATGGGATCATCAGCCGGCTGCAATGTTTCTTAAAAAAAGATCCTGGGAAACCGGGGCGAACAGATTGATGGCTGCCATCCTGAAAACTGGTGTATAACACTACTGATTACATAAACCCCGTATGAAGGGAGAATACCATGACCATACTTGATATAAAGAAAAAGCTAAAGAAATACTGGAACATGGGCCCTTTTATCAACCGCAACATCACCTATTACGACCTGAAAAGATTTGCGGAAGGTATCGACGGATCGGGTAAAGCGCTTATTGTTTTTGCGGAGTTTAAGTTCGATCACATCATCAAGGATTATGATATAATGCCCCGCGATGTGTATGGCACCGACAATTACCTCGAGTATTTCAAGGAATACGTCGATGCATCATACGATACGGTTGTCTGCTCCGGACTGCTTGAACACATGAAAGACCCTGATAATCTGATCGAAAACCTGTTCCGTGTCTTAAAACCCGGCGGGAAAGCATATGTCTCGGCAAGCTGTGTATTTTCAGTGCACAGGGGTCCGGAAAACTATTTCCACATCACCCATTTCGGCGCAAAACTGTTATTTGAGAAATACAACTGGAGCCATCTCGATATTTCTGGATCATCCGGGCCGTTCAGAACACTGGGAATCAATTGCCAGCGGATCCTGTTGCAGACAGATATGAACATACTCGTAAGACCATTCATTGAATTGCTGGCCTGGTCGCTCCCTATGCTTGATGTGTTTGTCAGAAAACAGTACGATGGCCGAAGGATAAAAGAACATCACGTTATCGATACCATGATGCCATCCAACATTCAGGTTATTGCCACAAAATAGGCACCTATGAAACATCTGGATGCAAATCACATGTCATCCCGAACGCTGAATACTGATGTCTGCATCATCGGGGCCGGTCCGGCCGGATTGACACTGGCCGGGGCCCTGGTTTCCGCCGGTAGCGACATCCTGATTGCCGACAGCGGTGGCAGGCGTTTTGAAAAAGAGCCGAACGACCTGAATTCCATGCAGACCGACTCGAATTTTCTCTACCGAAACGACACAAGTAACCGCTCCAGGCTGACGGGAGGTTCGGCGGCCCTCTGGGCGGGCAGGGTCGTTCCTTTCAATTTTGACCCGGTTCTTGACCGGGAATGGGGCGAACTGCCGGCTTCCATCGTTGCTCACTATGACAAAGCATTCAGGGTGCTGAATATTGATCCGGCCATCCTGAATGATCATGAACACCAACCCGGGGAATTATATGGTTACTGGGCCAACCGAACACAACGATTCAGTTCCCTGGCATCATTGGCAACCCGTAATGGGAACTTCCGCCTTTTTAACCATCTCACCTGCATTGGTGAACCGGAGTTTGACGGCGATCGCCTGAAATCACTCATGTTTGTTAATCAAAGTACGGAGAGGATCAAAATCAGCGCAGGCCGTTTCATTTTTGCCATGGGTGGAATTGAAAATTCGAGAATGCTTCTGATCATGCGGGATCAGATTGAAAAAAGGATGGGCACACATTTCGGAAATGTGGGCAAATACGTCATGGACCATCCCCGGATATCGCACGGAACTATCGTACCACAAAACGGGGGCTCAGAAATCACCCGGTACCTGATGAAAGCGACACTGCACGGCATGTACAAAACCGGCATCCGCAACCGTCCTGTCCATACCCGGGCTTACTGTAATATCATGGTCATCCCCGGCAGATTAACGCGGAGAATAATGAAGTTGCCTGTGCGATCATTCCAGGTTTCATCAAAAAAACTATTGCTGAAGGAGGCAGGACTACTCAGAACCCTGGCCAGCCAGGGCAAACTGCTGCCCATTCTTTCTGCTTTTGACCCGGTTTTATCTCGTATTATACGTTTTGTCAATAACCGGTCGTATTCCACCTATAGGGTAATGACATACTGTGAACAACGTCCGCGGGAACACAACAGGATTGACATCGGAAGCGAAACCGACAGGAATGCTCTGCCAGTAGCCCGTTTGTGCAATTACCTGCATGCTGAGGAGCTGCATGACATTGAATCATTTTACCATCTGATTGAGCAGCATGCCGGCTTGTTTAATTGTACATTCACCTGGAATCCGGAATTGGTGAAAAATCCGGCAAATTACACCGATGCATCCCATATAATTGGCGGAACAAGGTACTCGAGCGATTCAAACCGGGCTGTAGTAGATCACAGGCTGTGTGTGATCGGAATTCCCAATTTATTCATAACCGGCAGCTCCGTCTTTCCCACCAGCGGAGTGGAAAATCCGACCCATCTGATCGTTGCACTTTCTCTCCGGCTGGCCGGTATTCTGAAAAATGAGATGGTGTAAACCCGCATTTTGAATAATTAAGCTGCCAAACGACGGCATACAGAGCCTTTCAGAAAACCAACATGCCGGATGGTTCTTGAATACTCAGGATATATCAATCTCAAAATCAAAGCTGTCGAGCTGATACAATTCATAGATCCTTGCTTCGTAGGTAAGCGGATCGGGGGTATTCCTGGTCATGCGGAATGTTGAAGAATCAAAATTCCGTTCAAACTGCCTGTTGAGCCAGTACTGCATCTGTTCTTTTCTTTCAGCTTCGGTCAACCGCCGGGCCGATTGCAGTGAAACCGCAATTTCAGTTCCAGGAGGGTTATAGGGAAATCCGAAAGAAGCCCGGTCGAGTGCATGTCGGAACGAATCCTGCTGACAAACCGCCAGCGCCTTTTCGAATATACCGCCATTGAAAACGGGTGCACCGGGGCAGGAAATCCGAATAGTGTGCAATGCGTATGTGTTAAAGGCATGGTACCCTGCCGAATGGGAATAGGCCTTCCTGTCCGGGTTGATCAGTTGCTTAACGTGATGAACCTGTCTGCCTATCGTTCTCCTCATCGATCTGCTCTGAGCATATCCGTACGGATAGTGTTTGATTACCCCGTCGCGGTAAATCCCGATATTTCTGTGTATGCTGTTCACAAAATCCATTGTGAAATCTGTTACCGGTCCACTCCCGTATTCCATCAGCCTGCAGCCTATCGATGCGAACCAGAGCTGGTGATTGAATGTGCGGTCGATCCCTGTACTATTTCCCTCAAGATCGATCATTTTCCAGGCCTGCAGTGACCGGTCGTAGGGATGCCGTGTAAAAACATCTTCGGCAAGACGTAAGGCCGTATCATCCTGCATTATTCTGCCTGCATAAATCAGAGCTTCCAGTGTCCACGCCTGACCTATAATACCATTGCTGAAATCCTTCTTCGGATTACTTCTGTGCCAGAATGCACCTTTTCCCGGTCTGGCATCCGGTCCCGTCAGATAAGCCAGGCAAGACTGCGCTGCCTTCAGGAACCTGTCATCACCCGACAGCTCCCGGGCTTTTACAAAGGAAATAAGCCAGTGTGATGTGTTTCTGACAGGGGTTTCTGGATCATTGTGCGGGCCGTTGTGCCCTGAGGGCATAGAACCGTTTTTCAATTGAAGCGTGAGGCCATTTTCACACATCCTCACAAAAATATCACTCAACATCATTGCTATGATGTCCTGTACCTATTAACAGAAACACTGTCCAAATTACCTTCCGACACTGAACCTGTATCAGAAAACCGGGAATCTGATTCTTCTAGGAACCAGGTACCATAAACATTGGCCATCCCCATAACGATCCAAATGAACCAAGCCACAAAATAGAGCCGGAACAGAAGCCAGGAATCTACTGTCACGTTTTTATTAGCTGCCAGTTTTTTAACCCTTCCCCATCGTGGCGGTATCATGCTGCTGACCAGCAACCTGAAGGGATTGAGGTTGTTACCCTGCTCCTTTCTGATAGCCGGCTGACCCTTACCAACCCTCCATTGCTTTTTAACTGATTCAACGAAAAAACGAGCCTTCTTTTTTGCAACAGATTCATAGCAATATTCCATTCTGAACCCCATAGCCGAAGCCTTTCTGGTCCAGCGGACATCGGCACCAGACCGTACCCCTTCGGGAAAAGGCCCAACTGCGTCAAAAACTTTTTTCCTGATAAACAGTGATGCTGTTTTGGCCACTCCATTCTCTTTCATTGCACGTTCTGTGCTCAGATTATTCGAATCGTACAGTTTCCCGGCCGTTATCCTGCCACGGAAGTCAAATTCCACATGGCTGCTTACGATATCGGCACCCCTGTCATTTATGCATTTCAAGCCCTGTTCAAGCCAATCCGGTTCCGGAATACAGGTACCATCAAGCAGAACGATCACATCCCCTTTTGCAATTTCAAGCCCTCTGTTCCTGCATGAATACGGGCTGTTCAAATGCCTGTTTTCAATCAGATATTCTACCCCGTCATAGCCTTTTACAATATCCCCTGGTTTATCGGCAGAACCATTATCCACAACAATGACCTGAAAGCTTCCATTGACAAGACGTTGATTGTGAAGGGCATTCAAGACTTTCTTCAGTTCAACGGCATCATTGAAAACCGGTATGATAATGCTTGCAACTATTGGGTACATAGGCAGACTTCAGGTGTTGAGATTCCGATTAATTACGTTTTTTATATGGGCCCGTGATCCTGTTCAACCTGTTACATTATACGGTAAATTCATGAAATATAAACAGCTAAGCTTGTTTGCTATAGGAATTTGGGTTTTATTAGACCGGAAATTTCCATTTTAATCATAAATAAGAATGGACAACAGAGGGGGCGTCATCATTATTACCGGAAATTTTCCACCCAAACACAATTCTGTGGGGAAAATGATACGAACGGTAACACTGGCTTCATATCTGGCATCATCAGGATATCAGGTACAAGTAGTTGCGATAGACAGAAAAATTGCTGTGCTACCTGAAAAGATGGAACTGTTTAACCTGAATCCTGACGTGAACGTATACTTTGCAGACAATGTCTGGCAGCAGATTAATCAGATCAGGAAGAAATATCAACTCATTGGCAGGGTAATAAGTTATGTGTACAGAAAGATGTCTCCATACGACATTTTATTACTGAACAGAATAATGAACATTACAACCAAAATAATTAAGACCAACTCTGTCAAGAACGTAATCATCTCGACCCCTCCGGGTAAACTGCAATTACTTTCTGTTAAGCTTAGAAAAATATTTGGCGCTAAAATCAATATAATAGCTGACTACAGAGATGCATGGTCATTCAGGAAGGAGGATGTAAAAGGTAAGCCGGTGAATTGGTTTAACAGGGGAATGGGCATGTTTCCGGCAGGCCGCTCATTTATCTTGCAAAACGAATTGCAAACAGTAACATCCGTACCGGAACCAACGGCATTTAAAGTGATTACATTAAACAGGTATTCTGCTTACTTCTGTGGACTCCTGATTATAATGCAACTTATGGGTTTGGAATGGAATAGCAATTTGTAATCGCGAAGCTCAAATTTGGTTTTCTATTCGGTCTCAATTCCGGAACATCGGCATTATCAAACAAATCAAAAATTTTCAATATCATCTGAAAAAGAAAAATGTACATCATAAGACCGGTATCAGGCCCCGTTGCCAGGGCAGTGCATCAGAGCCGGCATGATCGGGAAGGATATCATAAACAGATTTTTCACCAAAACTGATTAAAGCCTCGTCTCTTTATGAATCATTTACTTATTACCTGCTGCATGAAATCGTACATTTTCAGGAATGCCCGTAAACATTTTATGAATAGTATTTTTTATTAACTTAATTAACTGCGTGAGAGATAATACGTTCAATGTCCAACATGAAAGAACCACTTGTTAGTGTCGTAACACCCGTCTTTAATGGCGAAGACTATCTCGCAGAGTGTATTGAAAGTGTGCTTGGTCAATCCTATACCAACTGGGAATATACCATCGTAAATAATTGCAGTACGGATGCATCGTTTGAAATCGCGACCCGTTATGCCGGGCTGGATTCAAGGATCAGAGTCGTTAATAACCCGGTTTTTCTGAACCAGATTCAAAATCTGAATAATTCACTCCGGCAGATAAGCAGCGAAAGTAAATACTGTAAAATGGTTCTGGCCGACGACTGGATCTTCCCCAACTGCCTTTCTGAAATGGTCAAAGTTGCTGAAATGGATTCCGGGATAGGCCTGGTTTCTGCCTATCGCCTGATTGAGAATGAGGTTCACTCGGATGGGTTACCCTATGATCAGTCCATATTTAGCGGCAATAACATTGGGCGAAATTACCTGCTTTACCGGCATAATCACTTCGGATCGCAATCATCCGTTCTGTTCAGGTCAGATCTGGTGAGGCGTGAACACAGCTTTTTTAATGAAGACGAAGTACATGCCGATACCTCCGTATTTCTCAAAATCGTATCCGAGTCGAAGTTCGGTTTCGTTCATCAGGTCCTCTCATTTTCACGCAGGTCTAATCTGGAAAAATCCACATCCTCCTTCGCCCATTATTACGATACCTACAGCCTCTCGTATCTGGATTTTATGATCAAGTACGGTTCCCGGTTCCTGAATCCTGAAGAGCACACCCGTGAATACAAAAAACTACTATACCGGCACTACCGGAAAATGATCGGGTATTTATTCCGGTTGAAGGGTGTTAATGTACTCAGTTATCATTTATCAGAAATGAAAAATATGGGCATTAAACACAGAATCGGTTTAATTTTCAAAGCCGTATTGGTTGAAACACTGCTCATATTCAGTAACCTCAAAAAAATGGCCATCGCAGCAGGGTTAATGATCAGAAATGAGAGACACAGTAAGTCCGGAACCATTGAATTCTACAAGAACAACACTTCTGTCTCATCATTAGATAGTTCCAAAGAGAGAAAACGGGAGAGAGCAGTCTCCGAAAGCTTTTCCTGAAGGCCGATTTAAGAACCCTTAATAATACTGATTATTCTGTCGAGGACATCCCTGCTCATGGCCGTACCGCTTGGCAGGCATAAGCCCCTCTCAAATAAACGGTCTGAAATACCAGTACCATAGTAATCGAAATCCCTGAAAACAGGCTGCCGGTGCATGGGTTTCCAGAG
>JBLRWO010000077.1:0-6974 GCA_047921215.1 Cyclonatronaceae bacterium
TACATAAACCGGTAAATTACAATTGGGGCCTGGAAAAGATGCCGACTGCCTTTTTTAGGATATCGCGCTCAATCTCTAAATTGGCAACCTGTTTGCGCAAGCTGGCTAACTCAGAGTCCTGATCGGACAGCTGCTCTACACCTCGCCCGGGAAAACTGGACTTCGTATCGCGTGCAAACTGTTGGCGCCACCGGTGGATAACGGATGGGCCGATCCCCAATTCCCGGGATAGATCACTGATCTTAATATCCTCATAACTTCTTTTAATGACTTCAAGCTTATATTCCCGTGTGAATGAGCGTCTTTCTGGTTGTAATGGCATTTTATATTCCTTTAGATTAGTGCCCCGTAATGTATGCTCTAACTCCGTCTCTACCAAAATGTAGCAACTCCAAATAGAGTTTTGAAGTTTTGGTGCTGTCTGATTAAGTTGGTTAGCTGGTATCTCCGGATGTGGAATTTTTACGGACGGTGGCCAGGCTTTTAACGAAAATGGAGATGAGCTCGTCGCTTTCTCGTAGTACTATGGCCAGTGATTGTGTATTCCGGTGGAGTTGTGCGCGACTGATAATTCTGAGACACACATGTGTTTCGCGGAGCTCCTTTAGTGTTATTTTCATTTTGTGGATGAAATCTTTCCTGGATTCAGCGGATCGGGCCTCAGCGTAATACAGGGCAGCCGATGAAGCTGATCGGGCAAGCTGTTTTCCTAAATGCGCCGAAAAAGGCTTAACAGTGATCTGCGCTGATTCAGCAATCACTGCTACTGCAAAATTAACCAGCCGCTCTTCCAGATCAGAATTATTTGAAATCCCCATCATCATCTCCAACTCTCCTGATTTTTTAAAAAGTACACCGGTATATCGCTGCAGGTGTAGTACTTGATAAACCTATAAATAATAGAGTCAGATTCGCTGGTATACTTACGGATGTGAGTCCAAAAAATGATTAAACCCTTAATACCAAACTCAGTTACATTTTATTGAAGAAACGCCCAGACACGGTCCCTCGACTACACCGCGGCTTTGCCGCGTCTGCACTCGGGATGATGTAGGCTGGACTTCTAAACTCAGTTGTTCGCTTGTTCCGTACTTCCCTAACTCACAAACACATGTTCACCCAAATTGTAGACGAAAACAAGGATTTAATTTCACATACTGTCCGGCGCCTCAATCCCCAATATCCCCAACCCGTTCGCCAGTACCAGCGTAACGGCATTGAGCAGGGCGATGCGGGCTTCGGCGAGAGGTTTTTCTTCGCCCATGATGCGGCAGTCGTGATAGAAGCGGTGGAAACCGGCGGCCAGTTCGTTCAGGTAGGTGATGAGCCGGTGCGGTTCCATGTGCAGCGCCGCTGCCGCGACCGCATCGCCAAAGCCGAGCAGGCGCTTGATAACGGCGATTTCGGCTTCATGGGTGAGCAGGGAAAGCTCGGGCGCCGCCTCCTGCGGATACACTTCGTTGGCTTTGCGCATGATGCTTTTTATGCGTGCATGTGCGTACTGGAGGTAGAAAACCGGGTTCTTTTCGCCGGCTTCGCGGGCCTGGGCGATGTCGAATTCGAGGTGGGTGCCCGGCGAGCGCATCAGGAAGAAGAAGCGGGTTACGTCGGCCCCGACCTCATCCATCAGCTCGTCGAGGGTTACGAAGTTGGCTTTGCGGGTGCTCATTTTGTAGGGCTTGCCGTCTTTGACGATGGTCACGAACTGGTATACCAGTACGCTTACCTTACTGGTGTCGTAACCCAGCGATTCGATACCGGAAAGCACGTCGGGATAGGTGGCGATGTGGTCGGCCCCGAAGATGTCGATCACCAGGTCGTAGCCGCGGTCGAGCTTGTTGGCGTGATATGCAATATCCGGCAAACGATAGGTGGGTTCGCCGCTGCTTTTAACCAGAACGGTGTCTTTCTCTTTGCCGAATTCGGTGGTTTTGAACCAGGTGGCGCCATCCTCATCGTAAACAAGGCCTTTTTCACGAAGTTGCCCGAGTACGCGGTCAATGTCTCCGTTTTCATACAGGTCGCGCTCGTTGAAGAACGTGTCCATGCGGATGTTCATCCGCCCGAGGGTGTTTTTAATGTCCTCAAAGATCTGCTCCTCGGCGATTTTCTGGAAGGGGCCAACATCTGCGGTATCGGCCAGGCTGTCGCCCCGCTCGTCGGCCAGCTGACGGGCGATTTCGACGATGTACTCGCCCTGGTAGCCCTCATCCGACAGTGCCGCATCTTTGCCGATCAGCTGCAGGTAGCGCGACCGAACGCTTTCGCCTAGCACACGCATCTGGCGCCCGGCATTGTTAAAATAGTACTCGCGATCGACCGAAGCGCCTGTCCATTCAAACAGCCGGGCCACCGTATCGCCCAACACCGCATTGCGGCCATGGCCCACGGTGAGCGGGCCCGTCGGATTGGCGCTCACAAACTCCACCTGGAACCGCTTGCCCGCATTTATGGCAGACCGGCCGTAGTTCTCCGGATTGCCGAGCAATTCGGAGAGTTCTTCATACAGCCAGTTGTTGGCAAAGCGAAAGTTGATAAAGCCGGGGCCGGCAATTTCGATGGCGGCAATCCTGGACGGATCCGTTTTGATGGTTTTAACAAGTTCTTCCGCAATGGCCCGGGGCGGCTTACGCAGGGGCTTCGCCAGCACCATCGCGATATTGGTGGCCGCGTCGCCATGCTCAGGAACCCGCGGGTTTTCAATAATAACAGGAGGGAGGTCCTCCAGGCTGGTCATCTCCCTGAGGGCCGAGATGATGATTTTTTCGAGATATTCCTTCATAAATGCTTTCGTACTAATTTTGCGTAAATATAATGAGATTGCCGGTGGGATTCGTAACGGGATCGTATCGGAAACGCTACGGAAAGAGACTTGCTCCGGCCACCGGTTGTTCACCTGCATTATGATTAACTCAGTATCTGTAAGCCCGATACCTTATCTCCAATGGAATTTGAATTCAAATAGTTTACTGAACGCGTTCTGAGCAGTTCACAGCACTGCTCGCATGGTTCGACTACACTCAACTGCGCTGAGTTGCGATACCAGTGACAAGTTGCTTGTCACCTCCCAAATGGTGGTGCCCGAAGGGGCAATATTACCGGCTCCACCATGACGTGGAGGTGCACCAACCTACACTTCCCCATTCCCCATTCCCCATTCCCTATTCCCTATTCAATTGTTCCTCTGTTCATTGAATCTTTTACCACCTGTATTCGTTACATTTCATCATGAAAAACTCGTTAAAACTAAAGTCTCCCATCAACGAACAGCACGCCCTTTCTGTACCGGAAGAGGCTTCCCGCCTCGACCGGCCGTTCAACGGGAGCATCTGCGCGGCCGACGGATCGGAATTTGACATTGCCGATAACATCATCTCGGTAATTGACACTCCGCCCGGCGATATGTCGATGGCCCAGAGCACCAACCACTGGTCGCTCACGGCCGAAGCCTACGAAAATCTGTGGCGGAAACGCTCGATCGGCATCCTGTCTGGCGAGGACTATTCCCTTGAGGATGAGGCATCTCTGTTGAATGAGTGGATGAAGCCCCGCGAAAACGAGTGGTTTCTGGATGTGGGCACCTCCACCGGCTTCTATGCCCGCAGCCTGGCAGCCCGTGAGCCCCGCTGTTCGGTGGTGGCACTCGACTTTTCACTTCCCATGCTGGTCAAAGCCCGTGAGCAGGGTGTTCTCAATGGCACCGGGATGTACCTGGTACGGGCCGACGCCCGGCAGATGCCGTTCTACACAGGCACCTTCGATGGAATCGTGAGCGGCGGTACCCTGAACGAACTAACCGAGCCGCAGCGGGTTCTGCATGAATGCCGCCGGGTGATCAAAAAGAAGGGACGTTTTTTCATCATGCACCTGCTCAAGGCCGGCACCTGGTACGGAAAACTGCTACAACAGGGATCCGGGATCGGCGGAATCCGTTTCTGGACGGAGGATGAAAGTGACCAGATGTTTACCCAGGCCGGGTTTCGCGTACTGAAACGGAAGATCAGGGGCGTGGTCTGTTTTTCGCTGCTCGAACCGGCCGACTGATCCTGCTTTGCATTTCTTTCAATTTGTGGATAGTTTGAAATATAGTAAAGGAATGCAAGCAAATGAATGCCCACAGCCACCTGGTTCCCAAATATTACCAAATTTACGAAGAGCTTCTTGATCAGATTCGGGACGGCCAATTCAAGGAGAAAGACCGTTTTCCGAGTGATACCGAACTGGTTGAAAAATACAAGGTGAGCCGTGGAACCATCCGTGAGGCCATAAAACTGCTCTTCCAGCAGGGGTTTATTGTTCGTGAGCAGGGTAAGGGTACATTTGTTACCTATAATAAGATTGAACAGAATCCCGACAAACTGATCGGTTTTACCGAGCTGATGAAACGCCACAACATCAAACCCACAGCCCGCATAGTGGAGAAGGTGGTTGTGGATGCCCCCCCGAACATTCGCCAGCTGCTGCAACTCGATCACGGCGGCAGGGCCGTCCGGATTGTACGGATCCGGTACGGTGACAATAAACCGCTGATTATCGAACGTTCCTGGTTCAATGAGCACTATTTCAGGCCCGTATTCGACATGGATCTGGAGAAGAATTCCATCTACGAACTGTTATACAGGCATACGCAGACCCGCCTGGGCATGGCAACGCAGCGCATCGAAGCCATCAGTGCCGGTCAGTCGGAGCTGGAATACCTGAAAGTACCGCTGGGTACCCCGTTGCTGCTCATCAAACGGCTCATACAGACAAAAGAGGGGGACTATTTTCAGTACTCCGAGGATGCGTACCGCAGCGACCGCATCAGTTTTACCACCACCACCGTTCCCTATGAGCTTGATCACAACCCCGATGGCCTGCCCCTCGACCTGATCGATAAAGACTGGCAGGATAACTGATACGCAGCGCCTCACCGTCATTGTGATATCGTTGCATCATAGCTGCATCATAGCTGTAACGATACTCTGCTACAGGTCGATCATAGCGTTGTAAGGTTGGCGTGCCGTGGCTGGCCATCGCTGAATGACCGAAGCGCTGTTGAAGCACCGCCCCGGCATCAGTACACCAGGGCAGTGGAACCTTCGCCGTGCCGCTGTATGTCCGTTGGCGGACATCCTTTTTGGATGAAATTTCAGGCCGGGAAGTCCGGATTTCATATCGCTGGCATAAAATCTGATCTTTTTATTATATTTTTTTTGGCGTTTAAAGACAACCGGCAGCATTTTTTTGTAAAATCGTATGATTTATGCAAAAAAAAGGGATCAACCTGTTGACAATTTGGAACCGGTTTCTCAAATTATACCCAGCAACTTGTATAGACAACCATACAATTAATTATTTTGGAGGATACACATGTCGGATCAGTATATTCTGGCACTCGATCAGGGTACCACCAGTTCACGAGCCATCGTTTTTGATCAGGCGGGGTCAATTTTGTCTCTTGCCCAGAAGGAATTCAGGCAGATCTACCCGAAACCCGGATGGGTGGAACACGACGGAAACGAAATCTGGTCGAGCCAGGCCGGTGTGGCTGCCGAGGCGATTGCCCAGGCCGGCGTTAACGGCAAGGATATTGCAGGCATCGGGATCACCAACCAGCGTGAAACCACCCTGATCTGGGACCGTGCCACCGGCAAACCGGTCTTCAACGCCATCGTATGGCAGGACAGGCGCACCTCCGAATATTGTGATGAACTGAAAGAGCAGGGCCTCGCGGAAATGATCCGCTCCAAAACCGGCCTGATTATCGATGCCTATTTTTCGGGGACCAAAGTGCGATGGATCCTCGAAAATGTAGACGGCGTTCGGGAACGGGCCGAAAAGGGTGAGCTGGCCTTCGGTACCATGGATTCCTGGCTGATATGGAACCTTACCAAGGGGGATGTTCACGTGACGGACGTGACCAATGCCTCCCGGACGATGTTGTTCAACATCCACAGCGGCAGTTGGGATGATGAAATCCTGGAACTGATGAACATCCCCAAAAGCCTTCTCCCGGAGGTTAAATCGTCGAGCGAGGTGTACGGCCATACAAAAACCACCATTTTTGCCTCTAAAGTACCAATTGCGGGTATCGCCGGCGATCAGCAGGCCGCGCTGTTCGGTCAGCGCTGTATTGAGCCGGGCATGGTCAAAAATACCTATGGCACCGGCTGTTTTATGGTGATGAACACCGGCGAAAAACCGATCATCTCAAAAAACAACCTGCTCACCACCATCGCCTGGAAAGTGGATGGCAAAACGGTATATGCCCTCGAGGGCAGCATTTTCATAGCCGGCGCGGTTGTGCAGTGGCTGCGCGACGAGCTGGGCATTATCCGGACAGCGCCCGAAATCGAAAAGCTGGCCAGATCCGTTGAGGATAATGGCGGCGTCTACCTCGTGCCCGCTTTTGCCGGGCTCGGGGCACCGCACTGGGACCAGTACGCCCGCGGAACCATGGTCGGCATTACACGGGGCACCTCATCGGGCCACATTGCCAGGGCGGCCCTCGAAGGAATCGCCTATCAGACCATGGATGTGCTGAATGCCATGGAAGCCGACTCGGGCATCGAAATCAAAGAATTGCGGGTTGATGGCGGTGCCACAGCCAATAATCTGCTCATGCAGTTCCAGTCCGACATCCTCCAGGTGCCGGTCGTCCGTCCGAAGATACTGGAAACCACAGCCCTCGGTGCCGCCTACCTTGCCGGCCTCGCCGTCGGCTACTGGAAAGACCAGAAAGACATCAGCGAACAGTGGCAGGTCGACAAACGCTTCGAACCCAAAATGAAACCCAAAAAAGTTGCCGAATACACCAAAGGCTGGAACCGCGCCCTCAAAGCCGCCAGAATCTGGTCCGGATCTCGCCAAGTATTAACCTTCAAGAGTCCGGAGTAAGTCCTGAGCGCAAGCCGGCGCAAAGCGACGGCTGAAGTCGAAGGGCGAAGCGGAGGTCCTTGAAGAGTTAATCCCCACCCCAACCCCCCCCCAAA
>JBLRWO010000078.1:0-6827 GCA_047921215.1 Cyclonatronaceae bacterium
TTTACAATTTTAAGCTGGATTTCCGATTTAAATAGCGGTAATTGTAAGATAAACTACCCTAAAAAATTGCTTGTTGCAACGGGGCCATCTGGTTCGACTACACTCCGCTTCGCTGCGTTGCGCTCACCATGACGGAGGGGCACTCACCTCCCGGGCACGGCGCTCACCATGACGGGGGGGGCGTAACATTTGGTTTTTTTCTGTACATTTTATTGCCCTAATCACCTGATTATTTTTTTATATGAATACTGGTTGTGTAACCGCAACACTCCGGCTCCGGAACCTTTTTATACTTGTTATTGCAGTCACGTCCGGAATGCTGCCTGCTTTTTCGCAGTCGTTCGAGCCGGTAATTCCGGAAGAGGCCGGATTTTCATCTGAGCGTCTGGCCCGTCTCACTGCGGTTCTAACCGGCTATGCTGAACAGCAGCGTATGAGCGGCGGGGTGGCAATGGTACTCCGTGATGGCAATGCGGTCTATTTTGAATCGTTCGGCCTCAGGGATGTGGAAGCGGCAGACCCCATGCCAAAAGATGCGATTTTCCGGATCGCTTCGCAGACGAAGGCGATCGTGAGCGTTGCCGTTATGATGCTGCAGGAGGAGGGAAAGCTGCTGATTGGCGATCCGGTTGGTAAATACCTGCCGGAATACAGCACCACATTGGTTGCCGTGAGCGATGGCGAGGGAGGGTTCACCATCGAAGACGCCCGGCGGCCTATCACCATCCGTGATCTGCTTACCCACACGGCGGGCATAGGATATGGTTATGGCACGGCCGCCGATCTGTGGGAGGACGCCGGCATACAGGGTTGGTATTTTTCCGACCGGGATGAACCCATACGCGAAACAGTACGGCGTATCGCGGCATTGCCACAGGTCGCCCATCCCGGCGAGCGTTTTGTATACGGCTATGCCACCGACATCCTCGGTGCACTCGTTGAGGTGATCGGCGGCATGCCACTCGATGAATTTCTGACCCGCCGCATATTTGAACCCCTGTCGATGAACGATACCCATTTCTATCTGCCCGATGCCAAAACCGGCCGGCTGGCTGTAGTCTACTCTGCAACCGAAGGTCCCGGCATTACCCGGGCTGCCGATCCAGGAGGATCCGTTGGTCAGGGCCATTATGTGAACGGTCCGAGAAAAAGCTTTTCGGGAGGGGCGGGCCTGCTCTCAACCGCAAACGATTATGCCCGCTTTCTGCAGATGATGCTTAACGGAGGTGTACTCGACGGGCATCGTATTCTGAGCCCGAAAACGGTAGAACTGATGACCGCAAATCATCTCGCCGGTATCCCGTTCAGCGATGGTGTGGGCATGGGGCTTGGTTTTGATGTGGTCGAACATGTGGGGGCAAGGGGAACTCCCGGTTCGGTTGGCGATTATGGCTGGGGCGGTGCCTATCACTCCACATACTGGGTGAGCCCGGCCGACCGCCTTGTGGTCGTTTTCTTTACCCAGCTGATCCCGGCTACAGGTTCCGATATCCACGGCAAACTGCGGGTACTCATCTATCAGGCGATGACACAAAATTGACACTGCCATGACCGGTTCGGTTATTGATCTTTGATCATTATCAGATTACCCACAACCCGGGCCCAATAAGGTAACGTGGTTCCGGCATTTCACCGAATTTGAGTTCATACGGGATACGCCGGAATTTCAGGATTTGCTTGCCCGGCATACCCCATAAACACTGTACGGCACATATTTCCTGATCCCGTTCTTAATATTTTCTTAACAGTGGTTTTTCTCTCTTTTACGTTATCATAAAGCAGGGAAGAAACTAACCAGGCAATTTTATGAGGCCGGCATCCACTGATCGGGTTCGGAATAAAAAACAGGCCGAAAACCAAAAGGAACTCCTTGAGCGCCTTATACACCTTCGTAACAGGGTAGACCGCGACGGACGTGCACGATTCGAGACCTGGCGACCGTGGATCCGGCGCCGGCAATTTTTATGCAGCGGCATTAACCTGGCACACTACCTGGCGCTTCGCGAACACGATCTGAGAGAATTGCAGCTGGAATTATCACCACTGGGCCTTTCTTCGCTTGGCCGGCTGGAATCGAAGGTGATTCCGGCTCTCGATTCGGTCATTGCGTCGCTTGCCCGTATCTGTGACTATCCCGATCAGGCTACTTATAACCACCCTCCCTGCAGAGCCATGCTGCGCGGTGAGCGTATACTGCAAAAACGGAGTGAAGCTGTTCTTGGCACCGCATCAAACATATCACAAACGCGCGTCATGGTTACCCTCCCGGCAGAATCAGCATCAGATGCCGACCTGGCCGTAAATCTTCTTCGAAAGGGTATGGATGTGGCCCGTATTAACTGTGCGCATGATAATGAAACTGTCTGGATGCAGATGGTTGAAAATATACGTGATGCATCACGCAAGACCGGGCGCGACTGCAGAATCATGATGGACCTGGCCGGCCCCAAGGCAAGACTGCTCAACGTTATTTTGCCGGAGGGTAAGGAAAGGGTTTTCTGCGGCGACCGGATCGTACTCTGCCGGAAAGAAGAACCATCAATATCGGCCCAATTTACAGCGGTTTGCAGTATCCCCGAAGTTCTTGACTCACTGCGAAGCGGTGCGGAGGTCTGGATTGACGACGGGAAGATCGGAACGGTTGTTGAGACTATTTCGGACGAAAGAGCTGTGCTCCTTGTGAAACAAACCGGTCCCAAGGGGGCAAAACTGGCGGCAGACAAGGGTTTGAACTTCCCGGGTACCGAACTGAACATATCACCACTATCGGAAACCGACCTTCTCAATCTCGATTTTGTGACCTCACATGCCGATATAATAGGCTACTCATTTATACAGACACCTGACGATCTTGGTACACTGGAAAATGCTCTGGCCTTGCGTGTAGATAATCCGTCCAGAATCCCGATTGTTGCAAAGATTGAAACGGCCCTGGCTGTTCACAATCTGCCTGATATCATCGTGCGTGCCGCTGGGAGGCACCCTTTTGCAGTGATGATTGCACGGGGGGACCTTGCTGTTGAAATAGGATTTGAACGACTTGCGGAAATACAGGAAGAGATTCTTTGGCTCACCGAAGCCGCTCATGTGCCCGTAATATGGGCCACTCAGGTGCTGGAACGCCTGGTCAAGAAAGGAGTCCGATCCAGGGCAGAAATCACCGACGCCGCTATGAGTGTGCGGGCCGAATGTGTGATGCTTAATAAAGGACCTTATATCCTGGATGCCATTGACATCATCAACGATTTATACAATCGTATGCATCAGCATCAGGCAAAAAAAACCCCGCGCTTGAGGGCACTGAAAAGCTGGACATGCTGAGCCACAAAATTCGGGCTTCACAATTTGAAAAGTTACAACAATGGGGGTGTTAGCATGCTTTTTAACATTGAACATTAAACATTGAACATCTAAACAGTTTGCAATCTGTATTTTATATAGGGATATTTTTTTGTTAATTAACGAAATTCTGCACAAGTACAAAATTTGTAACTCAGTAAACATAAATCTCTACCGGGACCGAGAAATCAACCTTTTCCATTCAACCATCAGGGATTGATCACTCAACTTAAATCTGACCATTTATACTGCCTGTTCTGTTGAACATGCAGCAACCTCATGTCAAGCAAAGAGCAACTCATACAAACAAACCAGGCCCTGTTGCTTACGTACATACAGGATAAAAACCTCGATAGCCTGTTAACACTGCTCCATCCCGAAATTTCCATTTTTGGCACCGCCATACACGAAAAAGAAGACGGTTTCGACAGGGTCAGGATCTACTATGAAAACTCACTTGCCCGTCTGCCCGATGAAATGAGCGTAATACAGCTTTGGAAGCGGTTTACCGACCTGGGTGAATTCGGTCTGATCGAACAGGAATATGAACTGCACTTCAAAATGGCCGGGATAGAGGGCACCATTCCGTCGATACGCCAGTCGACCCTCTGGAAGTTTTACCAGAAAGACGCGAATGACCCCGGTAACTGGCTCATTCACCACGACCATACCTCGCTGCCCGACCAGTCCGGCGAGGACGAGACCCTTCCGTTGAACTACCTGCTTGAACGCAACCGCGAACTTGAGAAACTGGTGGCGCAGCGGACGTCGCAGCTGGAAAAAATGCTCAAAGAGGCCGAGGTCAAATCGGCTATTGACCGTTTCAGGGCCGAAATTGCCACCATGCGGACGTCCTCCGATCTTGAACGAATTACACCCCTTGTCTGGCAGGAACTCAATTCGCTGGGTATCAGCTTCATCCGGTGCGGTGTATTCATATTCGATGAGAACCTGGAACGTGTGCGGATGCACCTCTCCACGCCTCAGGGAAAAGCCCTGGCCACGTCCGACTTCTCTTACCATGATATGGACATCATTCAAAAGGTCATCTCAGACTGGCGTGAGAAAATGATTTACAGGGAAACATGGAGCCCCGACGACATCATGAACTGGTACCGGTTCCTCGCGCGGCAGGGCCTTATCGACTCGATTGAAGCCTACATGGACCATCAGGAAATACCTGACAATCTTCACCTCCATTTTGTTCCGTTCAGGCAGGGTGTGATTTACGCAGGATGCAAACGTGCTTTAGATCAAGAGAAACTGGCTGCCATACAATCCCTCGCGGATGCTTTTTCTGTAGCCTACTCACGTTACGAGGATTTCTACCAGCTCGATATCAAAAACCGGGAACTGGCCCATGCACTCAACGAGCTTAAGGCCGCACAGGATCAACTCGTCCAACAGGAAAAACTGGCCAGCCTTGGTCAGCTTACAGCAGGAATCGCCCACGAAATAAAAAACCCGCTGAATTTTGTAAACAATTTTTCTGAACTCAGCATTGAGCTGCTCGAAGAGGCAAAAGAAGAGCTGGTTTCGCTTGAACAGCTTGTGACCATTGATGGTGCCAAAAAAGCTGCTGCCAGCAGCGATCAGGGCGATGATAAAATCCGTGAGGGCTGCGCAATAATTTCCGAACTGCTTGGTGATATCGATATCAATATCCACAAAATTCACGAACACGGCAGCCGGGCCGATGGTATTGTTAAATCGATGCTGATGCACAGCAGGGGCAGCAATGGCAATGTTCAGCCAACCGATCTCAATGAGCTGGTCAGGGAATACACTAATCTTTCTTTCCACGGGATGAGGGCCGGCAAGGACCCGATCGCTGTTGATATCGAACTGGATATGTATGAAGGTATGGGTGAAATACCCCTTATTGCCGAGGATTTCAGCCGTGTTATTTTAAATCTCTGCACGAATGCGTTCGATGCCATGAAACACAAGAGTGCTGCCATTACCGGCCGTACAAAAGTTGCTTCTGAAGCAGGGGCCGGAAACGGCATGCCTGAAGACTACAATCCCAGGCTTACGGTCCGAACCCGAAAATCGTCGGGAAGGGTCACCATCGAAATTGAGGACAACGGGCCCGGTATTCCCGATGATATCAGAGATAAAATCATGCAGCCGTTTTTTACCACAAAAAAAGGCACCCAGGGTACCGGCCTCGGGCTGTCGATCACCAACGATATTGTGATGGCCCATGGCGGTACCATCCAGGTGGAATCTGATCTGACGAAAGGTTCGGTGTTCCGCGTATCGCTTCCGGCAGCCATGAAGGCAGGAATCACCAAACCGTGATGAAAAAGCCGTTTATCTTTACCGGAATAATTCGTAAATGGACACATCCGGACATTTAGATTCAGTTCAACCTGTAATTTCATCCCTTTTTTACCTGATTTTTACCTGAAGTACTCATTTTTACACAATCCCTGATCATGAAGTCTGCCGATAATTCAAAAAAGACGCTGAAGGAAGTAACCCAGCTGCTGGAACAGCGGGAGGCCGAGCTTGCGGTCATCAACAGCGTGCAGGAGGGTCTGGTAAGGGAAATGGATATTCAGGGAATCTATGAACTTATCGGCGACCGGATCCGTGAGCTTTTTGATGCACAGGTGGTTACCATTGCCACATTCGACCACGACAAGAAAACGGAACACTTCCGGTACCTGGTCGAAAATGAAGAGCGCATCAATCCGGATCCGCGGCCGATGGACAAGATCCGGCAGAGTATTGCCGGCTCAAAGAAACCGATATTCATCAATGAAAATCTGACCCAGGAATTGAGCAAGCTGACGGGGGAGAAGCCTGAAGCCGTTCCCGGCACGGCCATGCCAAAATCCATCCTGTTTATGCCGCTTGTTTCCGGAGATCAGGCATTCGGCTATGTGAGCCTGCAGAATATTGACCGGGAAAACGCCTTCAGCGATTCCGATGTGCTGCTGCTTGGCACCCTTTCCAACAGCATGAGCGTGGCCCTTGAAAATGCGCGGCTGTTCAGCGAAACTGAACAGCGCAATGCCGAACTTGCTGTAATCAACAGCGTACAGGAAGCCCTGGTTTCCGAAATCGACATTCAGCTCATCTACGACCTGGTGGGCGACCGGATCCGCGATCTGCTCGATGCCCAGGTCGTAACCATCGGCACCTTTGACCATGATAAGGCCATTGAGCACATCCGCTACCTGGTTGAAAACGGCGAGCGTATATACCCCGAACCGCGTCCCCTCGACAAAATCCGCCAGCGCATCATCAAAACCCAAAAGCTGGTGTTCTTTAATGAGAATGTGAGCGAGGCGATAACCACGCTTACCGGCGAAGTACCGAAAGCGGTGCCCGGAACCCGGATGCCGAAATCGATCCTTTTTGTACCCCTGGCCATTGGTGATCATGTAATCGGCTATGTGAGCCTGCAGAATATCGACCGGGAAAACGCCTTCAGCGATTCCGATGTGCGCCTGCTGAGCACGCTGGCCAACAGCATG
>JBLRWO010000079.1:0-6735 GCA_047921215.1 Cyclonatronaceae bacterium
CGCCGGCCGGTGTATAGGTGTAGGTCACGTCGGGTATTGTTGGTTTGCTACTGGCATCGCCCGAATATACGCTTGCAAGATGTCCCATCACATCATAATCGTACCAGTGGTAATAACTAAAGTTGTAATAAGGGGAGTTGCCAATACGATCATGACGGGTAATCATGTTACCCTGCCGGTCGTAAGTATAGAGGTAACGGGTATCGATTGTGGATGCATTTTCGGTGAGCACCCATTTTTTGATGATACGACCATGTACATCGTATGAAAATAGCTCTACCTGCCAGATATTGCCACTTTTGGTGGCTACAGCCGATGTCCGGCCAAATAGGTTGGTTATCTCGCCGGGATCGGGGAATTGTCCCAACACTTGAATGTAAGGATATTCAGCTGTTTCATCCGCTTTATAGTCATACTTATGCACAAGAAGCCAGTGCTGCGACCCTGCCAGGGTCTCGAATGCCGGTGGTGTTGTAGCATCGGGATCCAGGCTGCCGAAAGTGGCAGGGGCCTCACCTTCAATAAGCTGACGTCCAAGAAAATCGTAGGTGCGGAAACCAACCCGGCCAGAACCAGCCTGCTTTGCATCCTGCCAATAGCGCAGTCGCCCGGCATGGTCGTATTTATATTTAACTGTTCCCGCATCGACGGTCGTTTTTTCTGTTACAAGCCCCCGGGAGTTATACTGCCAGTTAGATAGTTGGTTTTTGGGGTTTTTGACCTGAACAAGCCGGCCTGCCCCGTCGTAAGTGAATTCTGTCGTTGTCATTTGAGCAGTCCAGACTCCGTGCTGTATTAATCTTGTCCTGCCCAGTGCATCAACACATTCCCGGTTCCATCTGTTATCGGGGTCTATGGTACCTGAGCATTTCATTGAGGAGCCAAACCAGCTCCATTCGTTCTGGTATGCAGATGGCGAGCCATCGTTGTTAGTAAATATCGTAGTGTATGGAATTAATCCGGTATCGGCGATATACTCGGTTTTCGTTTTAGGATCTACATGGCTTGCAATACCCAGATTATTTTGATACCACGTTTTGGTTTGATCAATTGCGTTGTTTAAGTAGGCTGGATTGGTCCCCATTGTGGTGTTTTCATACCGGTTCCACAAGTGCATTGCCAGACCAAATGCATTATACTCATGATGCTGAACATACCATCCCTGAGACGATTGTTGCTGGGATTGAATCAGATTGCCAATACCATCGAAGTAAACCGCATTTTTTGAAGTGGTTTCTGTTTGTCCGGGTAGTTGATTATGTATTGTTGTGATGATGCGGTTAGGGGAATCCTGTATGTGTGTATTACTGAATGCCCATCCATTCAACGAGTTTTGGAATGGATGGTACACTGTAGTGCTCAATGGCTCGGACGCGTGATTGCTGATACCTGTTAGCCGTCCGAAAACATCGTACGTGTAATATGTATTAGTATTGGCTTCATCGCGGATGCGACCCGGCTGCCCAAAAACATTATAATTGTAAAAATTCAATGTAATTTGACCAGATGTAGACCCAGGTGTTCGTCGAAAGGAAATCTGATTTGGTCTGGTAGCATAATGGGCATATGACATGGTAATTACATCCCCTTTGGGTCCGATAATATTGGTCGGATTACCATGCAGATCGTAGGCCGATAAATCTATCAACCGGATCCATCCGGCCGGGGTTGTTCCGGATGACCAATTATTAAAAACCGGCTGGCTGGAAGATGTTAGATCTGATTTCCAGTTAAATAAGCGCCATGGTGCAAAATAGCTGCGGCCAGGGGGTGTCCTCCACGTATAAACTGTACTGCTCACATATTGCGCCCCGGCCAGGTTATCGATCCTGGCAAGTTGAGTAATCATATTAGCGTTCTTCATGGCCGGATATTTATCGAAGGCGTATTCCATGCGTGTGACCTGCGATACGCCTGCATCCGTACCACTTCTGGTCTCTTGTGTAATCTGGTTTGTTCTGGAATCATGTGACCAGGATGTAATGGTTGTTAGCTGTCCGGGATCATATTCCGGCAGATACTCAAAAACCGTTTCATTGGTTGTTCGTTTATAGTAGTAGTAATAATCTGTATTCACTACATTGTAATCAAAGTAAGGGTAGGATCCTGTATTCTTCCAGATCGTTCCGATAACCGGTGCATTAAAATTTCTGTTATACCCGATCGAATAAATTGTACGTTTTGTCAGGTTCAATTGGCCAGGATTGGTTTTATAGTGACCATTATAGAATTCTTCCTTGATCACATGTCCCCAAAATTGGTGATTCTCATCGTGAAGCACTGTAGACATTCTACAGCTAATAAACTCAGGAAAAGGTTGACTATCGTAATCCAGGCAATTGTAGCCGCTAATATATTCTATGGATTTCGTGCGTTTAATCGCATTTACACCGTTAGGAGTGCTAACAGAACCATCAAGGCTGGTATTGCTGTAATTATTCAATGATGAATACCATGTTTTATTCATGGTACTGTCTCCGGTTATTAAATCCTTTGTCTTGCGGAGAATCCAGTCGTAATAGACGCCAATATCTCCACGTCGGTTATTATTGGCGACAACCGTTCTGGTTTCTGGAAAGATTCGTCCAAACTCTCCCGGAGGTACGCCGTTCAAAAGCCCGATTCCGTATTCAAATTCGGTTAGTAAGGTATTACCATTACCGTCATATCTGATAAACTTATGGACCCGTACACCACCCTGGTTTATTCGCTCCGGATAAGCGGGTGTTACCTCATACAATTCATTAACGTATTCGGATGACCCTAGACCAAAAATTTTGACATAAGGCACTTTGTTATTTATAGATATGGTGCCGAATTCGGTATTCACTGAAAAATCTCCATCAAACAACACATTCAGCTCATAAATAACGCTGTCTTTGGCTCCTGTTGGATGGATGATACTACCGAGACTCCAGGCCCAGCTTGTACCATTTCCAGGGTAACAACCCACCTCTGATAAATCGCGTAAATAGCCAAAATCATCCCGGCATTCGCGAGCGTTCATTTCTGGCGTGGCGGGCCAATTATCATTACCCGATTGCGGATGATTATAGCTCAATTTCGGGCTCTCGTAATAGGTAAAGGCATATCCCGGCTCTTCATGTATTCCGTTCGCGTTGAAGAAACGCAGAGCATTTAATCTCAAACGACCATATACATTCGACTGCCCCGCAGGTTGCACATAAGGTGGAAAAGCCTGCGGTCCATTTTCCGAAACCAGAACAACACGACGGGTTGGAGCATTAATTTGCGTAAGTTTCTTGTTATAGTTGTCTACCATGCAATCGTTGGGCTCACCACGAGGCTGGCAATTAAAGGCATCAATGGGGTCCACACGATTTTGAGTAACGAAATCAACTGATTGCATCGGAGTCACAATTTTATTCAGAAATTGTGTTTGCCCAAACCTGCTTTCGGACGCGAATTTCCATGAATCATGGGCAAATCGGCTGGGTTTGTAGGTCACTGCCGGATCGTATTCAAATCGAATCCATGAGTTGGCTGCCCCACTCGCCGGAGCTAACCAGGGATTACCGGTGTATTCCGGGCCCAAAATCCATAGTATCCTCCATGTATTTACGTAAAATTGCCGTAGCGGTTTTTGTATGCCATTATCCAGAAAAACATTATCGGCAAACGTTAATGTTGGGTTTCCGAACAGATAACGGGTTCCGTCTTCTGTCGTAACCAGAAATTTCCGGATGTCATCTTTCTGTATGAACCCTTCCGGAGTTAATGTATAGTTAACACCTGTACAAACGGAATCGGCAGAGGTAACGGATACACAGACCGGACCGGTTACCGCCTCGATCCGGACAGGCCGCTGATGATCAGGGATAAAATCCCCGAATTGATAATCAGGTACGGTTTGAGGTTGAATTCCGGATTCATTCGACTGAATAAAGGAAAAGCCCCCGTAATCAGGCATGTTAAAATAGAAGATATCCGGCAACCGATCAGCCCCGCCACTTTCAAATACATCCACACCATGATAATTGCCGGTACCTCCCATATTTATGGATATCGGATGCCCGGATTGGATATCCCTTGAAATACTGCCGGGATCAAAAGACCACCCCAGACCAATCCATGAAGGCATCTGATCCGGTTTTATTCCGGCATTGTAGGTAAAATTGACCGGATACTGAATTTTGCGTCCTTCAATAATCAGTACCGGAATTGAAATCGAAAAATCACCCTTGGCGTCAACACCTATATCTTTTGGTTTGCCAAACGACCAGTGTTCAGGTTGGACTTTATGGCTGTGTAATTTATAAAGATCGTTTGGAATTTGACCGTACGTAGTGGAATCAAATAAAAAGAGTAATACCCACACCATCTGGCATGATATGCACCCTAATAGCAACTCTTTGGCATTCATTGTATATCCTGTTGTAATGTTCAGGATTGATTGTAGTGTGATGTATTGGAATTGAGTTTTAACCACAGTTCTTATGTATAGAGCCAAATAAAGTGCAATACTTACATGATTGTAAAAAAAGTTACGATGTTACCCGACAGCCCCTCCATACCTTATAGCTGGTAAAGTTGTTACCATCCACAGAAGGTATTGGCGCAGATGCCAGGCTTTCTAATGATGGCGGTGGTACCGTTTTGTTCGGCTTTATAATGGCGTGTTTTTCAACAGCTGACCAGCTCAAGTTTTATTCATTCATGGCCTGTGATTTTAAACACAATATCAAAAGCTATAAGCTGCCGAAGAATTCATCCCATTTTTGCAAGGCTTCACTGGATATCTCAAATGTTCGTGCGGATTGAATCCTCGTTTCGCGGTGAATGCATTTGAGCAGAGACTGTTTTGAGCGTTCAAGATCTCCGGCCAGATAATACAATTCTCCCAGCAATAAATGAGGTGCCAGATGATCGGGGAAGGCCGCTTGTGCCTTTTCAGCATACATAATAGCAGGTTCAATTTCCCCGTTCTGCATATAGGCGTAACTCAGAGACAAATATAAGTTCCTGTCCCTGAACCGGTTCAATGCTTTATTCATCAGGTTTATGCCCTCACTGTAGTTCCCCGACATGGCGTACGCCGCCCCCATATGAAATTCCAGCTCTGATTTTTCCGGCAGTGCCTCATAGGCCATGGTATACCATGTAACAGCATCGTTCCACTGATACAACCTGGCATTTTCTAAACCGTTTTGCCAGTGCCAGTACGCGGGATACTCATCGATTGCTTTCACCGACATGCCGAGCACGCACAACAGGGCCGGCAACATCAAAACGGTTTTACTCCATGATGAATGAAATGTGACGGTAAACCATTCTCTTGCAGGTATCAGCCCCAACATCAGATACATAATTACAGCAACCGGCAATACGTGGAACGGATCATCGACCAATGCGTGCACTAAAACCGCTGCAAGTATTCCGGTAAGGCAAAAATATAAAATACCAGCCCGCGTGTCTTTCTTTTTCAGCGTTTCACGGATTGTCATGATAAGTGAATATCCCCAGATCATTATGAACAGGATACCGTTGACCAGTCCGCCCTCGATGAATGCGTTCAAATATTCATTATGAGGCTGATGCAGGGCGGCAGCCCTTTCAGACCATTGCATGTTCGCAGGATTTGAAAAAAAGGCGGCCTGATAGTCCGGATAGTGAAACTCGAACCAGCCGTGACCAACCCCGGTGAACGGAAAATCGGCAAACATGGGCCAGGATATCGCCCAGATCATATACCGGCCATCCGCCGATACCGGGTTTATGAGGTACAGTACTGCGATTCCGATAGTTATCACAATACCAACACTTGCATAAACCAGGACCGGTCTTTTAAACCGGCTGCTATTCAACAGAACGGTTAGGCACCCGGCGCAAATCAATCCGGCTATGGCTCCCCGGCTGCCATTAAGGAGCAGGGCGAAAACGATTACACAGGCTGCAATTACCGTGATCCACTTTACTGCATGGATTCGGGTGTACCTGTTGTCCGCTATACACGCGACCACTCCGGCAGCCAGGAAAATACCGTACCCGTTAGGCGGACCGATGGTACCTATGAGCACGGTCTTATATACCGCCAGATCAGGATCAACGTAAGCTGACCATTGAAATAATCCGATACCTGCCTGAATGAGGGCGAGAATCCATATTGAGCGGATCAGTATAGGTAAGATAGATTCATGACCCGGGTCGGTTCCGGGCAGAATTGGTGTTTTCACCCGAGGATTGATCTGGCGGACAAGTAGTACACATAACAGCAGACCGGCCAACAGCAATAGTCCCAAATCACCGCCAGTTGGCAGCTTAGACGGGTGTGTAGCGGCAAGCCATATCAACCGCAGTACAAGCAGTATCTCGATCAGGGTGAGGCGTAGGGTTATGTTTCGTTTTACCTGAATCGAATATAAAACAAACACAAGGTATCCAAGAGGTATAAGTATCAGGAAAACCATGTGTTTTGGCGCATGAAAAGAGCCATAGGCCGCAGGGTCAAACACAAGAACTACAGCAGCAAGCAACAGTGGCGGGATATATCGCATAAAATCCGAACCATAAAAGTACCCCGGCCCACATGATTGTGGACCGGGGTTAGAACTTCAATTATTTGAGCAGGGTAACAGTACGGGTGAACTGGCGGCGGTTGTAGATCACCTGTTGCGGCTCGATCACAGCACGTACCAGATACACCCCGCTGGCCGAGGCCCGGGCGTCCCACACAACCTGGTGTGCCCCCGCCTGATACATGTCATTCGACAGCGT
>JBLRWO010000080.1:0-6373 GCA_047921215.1 Cyclonatronaceae bacterium
AGCCCGGCAGGATTTTGGGACGGGGAACGCCACCGGTAAGCGGCAAGAGATTTGCCGTCCTGAGCGGTGACAGTAAATGAATCGGGGGCAATAGGGGTCATGGTGTATGCTGTGAATCACCTAAGATCAGAAAAACACCGTTAAATTCCACGGGATGCATTAGTTGTTTCGCAAGATCCTTTCCAAATACAATCAATGCGTTTAAGAACTGATAAGTACCTGAATAGTATATTCAATATCGGCCCTATACCCTCCCATAAAAGTATATCAAAGAGTGCTAAAGAGTTTTCAAAAGTTTTCTATAAATAGATATATTAAGCAGTTCCATCCTGCACAGGCCTGTTTTGATGGGATTTAATTAGCTTATTTTAAACATGCTTAGGTGGTTTTCTCTCTCACTGCTCTTTCTATTGTGCTTCTCTATTCCATCTGCGTTCGCGCAAAGTTTGCTGATGGAAAACTATGTTATTAAGCAGTGGGGAATGGATGATGGACTGCCTCAAAGCACCGTTAACGACATCATCCAAACCAAAGACGGATATATATGGCTGGCCACTTTTGGCGGATTGGTAAGGTTTAACGGAGTCGATTTCAGAACCTTTAACCGTTCAAATACCAGGGGGCTGCAATCCGACCGGATACTCCAACTCTTTGAAGACTCAACGGGTAATATTTGGGTTAGTACCGAAAATGAGTTTTATAAATTCAGAAACGGAGAATTTACACCCTATCCCATTATTATCGATTCGAATGTGTTTTCCCCAATCATGATAAAGGAAGATGCCTTTGGCACAATTTGGGTGATGACTCTTGGAATTCCCTACAAGGTACAGGGTGACGAATTAATTCCTGTCAAAATTGAAAGAGATGAATCTCTGGTTCAAAAAGCGTTGGCCGACAACAGAGGCATTTGGTTTGCGGAAGAGTATCTGATTCTTAAAACGTATGAAGATAAGGTCGTTGAAATTAAAGATCTCAGCACTATACTGGATCAGAAAATTTCCAACTTTGTGGAGTTTCCGGAAAACTCCGGCGAATATTTTGTTGGAACGAACGCCGGCGGTGTATGGCATTATAAAGATGGCGGTTTTACGCACTACTCAACACCAGACGGATTGCAATCAAGATATATCTGGAAACTCTATGTAGACCGGGGTCAGCATGTTATAGTGATCAGCTTTGCCGGATTAAGTATCTGGAATGGCAGTGATTTTACCCCCCTCGATTTGCAATATTCAAATTCGAGTCTGCAAGTAAATAGCATCTTGCAAGATAGGGACGGAAGCTATTGGGTTGGTACTAACCGGGATGGGTTGTTAAATCTGAGAACTCCCCATATCTCTATGATTGGGCCCGACGAAGGGTTAAAGAATGACAGAATGCTCTCTTTAACGACTCTTAACAGTGGCGAGTACCTGTTTGCCACGAATTGCGGAGGTGTTTATACCTACAATCCGGATACAAACAAAGTTGATCAACCGCCGATCAGCCCGCTATTACCGAACCAATGTATCTGGTCTGTTTTTCAGGATTCTAAAAATCGAATGTGGTTTGGTTCCCGGATCCTGCACCGCAGCAGCTCATTGTCGGAATTAGGAGTTACGTTTAGCAAGCAGGACGGCTTTGACGGGGTTGAGGTTTTTACCATCTCCGAAGACTCAAACGGATTTATCTGGATTGGTACGTTGAATGGCCTTTTTAAATATGATGGCCGCTCATTTAGAAAATTTTCGGTTTCAGATGGGTTAAGCTTTAACGATACACGGGCCGTTTATGAAGACAGAGAAGGGGTTATTTGGGTAGGGACAACCAGAGGATTAAATAGAATTAAACATGATTCTGTTGAAACCGTCTCCCTTCTGGATTCGAATTCTTCCGATGCTGAAAATTTTGAACCGTATGTCCGCTATATTCATCAGGATGAAGATGGGGTGTTGTGGATCGGAACCTATGGAAACGGAATTTTCAGGATAAAACAGAACCGGGTTTCCAATATCCGCCAGGCAGACGGTTTATTTGATGACATTGTATCTCATATCATTGAAGATGAAAGGGGTTATTTTTGGATGGGAAGCAACCGGGGCATCTCAAGAGTAAGTAAGGCCGATTTAAACGCGGTGATTGCCGGTGAAATTGATGTGGTTCGTGCATACGCGTATGGAACCGCTGACGGGATGGAATTTGCTGAGACCAATGGCGGATTTCAGCCCAGTGCATTTATCGATTCTTTTGGGAAAATATATTTTCCCACGGTTGGGGGTGTAGCGGTTGTCTCTACAAAAGAGGTTGCAGGTAACGATGTGGTGCCCCCGGTTTACATAGAGCATCTCAGAACAAATGAGGCGGAACTGCCACTCACGGGGCGCCTGTCGCTTTCCTACAATACACCATATCTTCAAATACAGTATACCGCTCTGGATTTCAGTGATCCCAAAAAAATACAATTTAAGCACAGAATAAAGGGGCTTAATGAGGACTGGATCGATGTAGGATACAACCGTGAAGCGATTTATTCGAGAATACCACCGGGAGAATACACCTTCCAGGTTATTGCAAGAAATAGTGACGGCGTCTGGAACTACGAAGGCGCTTCGCTCGCAATTTCCGTTATCCCGCCATTTTGGCAAACATCATGGTTTTATGTATTGATGGCTGCTCTGTTTTTATCTTCGGGGCCGGCTGTTTATTACGTTCGGGTGCGGAATCTGAAAAATGAGAGCAGACGCCAAAAGCGGTATGCCGAAAAGCTTGTTGAATCTCAGGAAAGCGAAAGAAGGCGCATTGCCTCTGAATTACACGATGGATTGGGACAGCAAATTTTGGTCATAAAAAACCGGGCGGAGCTTGCCCGATCGCAGGTGGATGATAAGAAGGCCCTCTCTCTGCAGTTATACGAAATCATGCAAAGCGCTCTGAGCTCTATTGAGGATGTGCGCGCTATATCTCACAACTTGCGCCCTGTTCATCTTGAAAAGTTTGGCCTGACGGAAGCACTGGAAGATCTATTTGAAAAGCTACAGCTTACCTCCTCCATTGAGTGGAGCTGCCAAATAGAGAATATCGATAACCTGATTCCGAAAGATAAGGAGATTAATTTCTATCGGGTGATTCAGGAGGGGTGCAATAATATCAGCAAACATTCCGGCGCCTCGGAAGCACTCATCGTGATTAAAAGGTTTGAAAATCACTTTAAGACGTTTTTATCAGACGACGGAAGAGGATTTGATACAACCAATCTTGATGACGTGAGCGGGCTGGGATTATTGGGGATGAAGGAGAGAGTTCAATCGCTGGGAGGAGCGTTGATCATCGATTCAGATACCGAAAGCGGAACCGCCTTAACCATTACCATACCCATAAACCGTACCGATGAGTAAGCATTTAAATATATTGATTGCCGACGACCATTCCCTGATTCGAAATGGTCTAAAACAGGTGTTGGATCAACAGGGGAAGTATACAATTTGGGAGGCAGATAATGGCATAGATGCACTCCGGTTAATCCGGGAGAAGGAACCCGACATTGCCGTTCTCGATATTGAAATGCCCGGAATAACCGGTTTTGAAGTAGCCAAGACGGTATATCATGAAGGCCTGAACCTGGACATTATTTTTTTGACGATGTATAAAGACGACTCCATGTTCAACAACGCCATGAATATTGGGGTAAAAGGATATGTTTTAAAAGAGAATACAGTCTCCGAGATTGTGGAATGCATACAAGCCGTATGGAAGGGTAAATCGTATATAAGCCCGGCCATTTCGGACCTGCTGATTCGTCGCAACAATAAACTAATGGCCCGCGCTTCGGATAAAAGCGGCCTGAGTTCACTTACACCTTCCGAAATGGCGATACTCAAAAAATTATCCGATATGAAAACCAATCAAGAGATTGCAAGTGAATTAAACGTAAGTATCAAAACGGTGCAGAACCACCGGAACAATATTTGTAACAAGCTCGATTTAAGCGGCACTCACGCCCTTCTGAAATTTGCCGTTGAACATGCACATCTGATGTAAGCGTACCCTGTGTAATAGGTACCACTACCTATATAAATAAGGAGCTCTCCCTATGGGAAAAGTACAGAGCGAATGCGACTTTTTGATCGCAGAGAAAACACTCTGGCTTTAGGTTAATCAAAAAACAACGTTGAGCTGGCCCACTGGGACGATACGGGAAGGGGAGCTTGATATATAAACCAAGGAATGACTATGTACTTACTACAATCAAAACAAATAGGAGCATTTTTTATACTGATGCTCCTGGCAGGCTTAGCGTTTACGGCCTGCACAGACAACTCGGTTTCTTCTATTCCGGGAGAGGAAGATGTGATACGTGTTGCCAATAGTAATTTAAGCTCAAATTCTCAGACCGCGAATATCATTGTCATCGATGACTTTAGTTCAGGCACGGTTAATATTTTAGCTTGCGGGAATGATGTATTCGATTTGTTTGAGGACACAACTATAATTGGCGGCGCCCGGGAGTTAAGGGCTCGCGACAGCTGGAGCTGTCAGTTTGGAGGCAGGGCATTTGCAGAAGTTGATTCCGATGAGGGAACCTTAGAGTGGAATATTACCGGCCGGGCTGCCCCTGAATATTCTATCCAATACGGTACTGAGATTGGGACCCAGCATAAAATTACAGCCAGTCCCAATCAAGGAGCAGGGTCTGAGATGAACCTTGAACTGAGTTTGGACGATTCAATTCTTTTTGAGTTGGGTCCAAACAGCGCTTCTGTAAACATTGATTTGAGACTTCGGGACGGTAACAATAATGTCTATTCGAAAGGTATAAGCCTCAGCGCCGGTACGAACCTTATTCCTCTGTCAGACATTCAGGGCCTCACTGAAACAGCCGCTTCTGATATTGATGGAATGAGCTTGTTAACCTGGGGTGTTAGTGGCGTAATTTTTGATTTGATTGCGATTGAGAAAGGAGCAACCAATACCAATGTGTTCCTTAGTGATAGCAATACAGATACCTATGATCCGATATTTCCGGCATTTGCAGACCCTCAGTGGCAAACATCAGTATGTTTTCAAGAAAATTCTTTTGGAATAAATGCCGATTGGAAAAACCCACATAAAGCATTCGAGGTTGGCCCGCATCCGTGGGAGTCAGGCACATTTGATGCTGAATGGATAAATGCCGCTAATAGCCTCGACAGTAATCAAACTGCAGACCAAAATGGAAATATCGGTCCGGATGGTTTCAATTGGACTCGTTATGACCTGCCGGTAGTCGGAAATGGTGATTTTGTTGTCCAGCTTCTTGCTGATAACTGTTCGTGGATCTATCTGGCTGATGAACATAGTAACTCACCACAGCTTGTAGGGTATCAGGGTGCGGTAAGTACTCCGGGTGAATATGGGGTATCACTGGATGGTAATCATACTTTAATCTTCATTATTTTTGATGGCGGTGGATTGGCAGGCGGTAAATTCAGACTGGAAACAACGGAGTCATTTGGCGGAACACCTCCTCCTCCAATTGTAACCAACAACCCTCCCGTTGCCGATGCCGGCCCGAATCAAACAGTTGAAGCCACCGGCCCAACAACTTCTGTGACACTTAACGGTTCCGGTTCATCCGATCCCGACGGCGATGCGCTTACCTACTCATGGAGCGTAGGCGGTACAGAAATAGCCACGGGTGTAAGCCCCACTGTAACTCTTGGGTTGGGTACACATGCAATTACCCTGACGGTAGATGACGGAAACGGCGATACGGATTCGGATGATGTAACGGTAACTGTTGAAGACACGGCTGCACCGGTATTATCCTATAACCGGGTTACAAACAACCTGTGGCCGCCAAATCACCAAATGGTGTTAGTGGCAACAGGAATTTCAGCTCAGGACCTGGTGGATGGCGCAACGGACGTAACGGTTACCGTAACCAGCAGTGAAGCTGTGAACGGCCGTGGAGATGGAAATACCAACTCGGATTGGGATGTTGTAGTGAACCCTGACGGCACTAAGGATGTGTATGTTCGATCCGAGCGTAGCGGAGGAGGCAACGGAAGAACCTACACGATAAGCATGAACACTGCGGATCTGTCCGGCAACAACGCCTCGGGAAGTTTTGAGGTGCATGTTGTTCAAAACCAGGGACGTGGACGCGGCAAATAAGCAAGGCGTTTGAATACATTGAGAAGAAAAGGGGCATTTGTGGAAACGGTGCCTCTTTTTTTTGAAAAAGAGTTGCCAAACCGGGATGCTGTTCGAAATCACCCTGCGCTTCTACACGCTGCGTTTCCATCAGCCCGTCTCTCATCGCTCGAATAAACAGGCCCGCTAAGTATTTCTTACGCCGTTTTCGGTGTAAATAATGGAGTGAATAATTTTTCGAACAAACGTCACTTCATCC
>JBLRWO010000081.1:0-6362 GCA_047921215.1 Cyclonatronaceae bacterium
TTTTATATTCCTCGATAGTAGTGAGTTTTTGTCACCTACCAAATAGTGTTGCCCGAAACGGGCAAAATTATCTGCTCGGGATGACGGGGGGTAGGGAAATAAAAAAGGCCGCTGGGTGGCGGCCTTTACTTTGTTATAACGCGTCAGTTTCTATTCGTACATGGAAATGAGTTCGAAGGGCAGGTTGATGGGAATGCCGGTGCCTTCGAGGAAAGGGTCGATGCCGGCGAGGGCGGCGCTGCTGTAGCGGATTTCGATGTTACCGCCGATGGTGATTTCGATGAGGGGATTGGTTCCACCGAACAGCATGGTGCCTTCGATGTTCATATTTCCCTGCACCTTGGCTTCGCCCATCACGATGACCAGGCCGTGGAAGTTAAAGTTCCGGTTACCACCACCGGTCATGTCGAGGCTGCCTTCGGGGCCTACGATCAGTATGCCCGCACCTGTTGAGTTGCCGCTAACGGTCATATCGTTGTTTACATAGGTGATTTTTGGTTCTTCGATGGTACCCAGCTGTTCGCCGCCGGTAAGATGCAGATTATCGTACACCGTTCCGTGATCGGTGGTGTTTGCGATATCGTAGTACCATTTGATCAGCTCCATGAGTTCGTCGTTCCGGTTGGCAACTTCGGCCACACTGGGTGTGCCGCCCTTCCCTTCCACCTTCACTTCCTGGTTGGCGTTGAGCTCGTCCATCACCTTTTTATAAACGGTGCTGTTACCGGTTGCAATACCGTATTTCTGATCGGCATCATCGGTTTTACCGTCGGTACCGGATACCAGGAACGCGGTGCCGTTGGCACGGAAGGTCACATCCGGGCTGTAGATGGCCATGGCCCCTTCCGATTTGGGCACCCGGCTGCGCTCCTGCAGCAGCGCGTTTACCCGGGCGGTACGTCCGCCGATGGTCGCCTCCGACAGCACCCTGGCCTGGCGCAGCCCGATGGTGGCGTCGATGGTATTGTCGATCACACTCACATCGGCATTGTTGCCGGCCAGATCCAGCACCAGCAAACCGTTGACCGGCCGCCAGGCTTTGTCCTGGATAAGCCGTGATACCGCCACTTCCGCACCCGATGCAGCCACGTTCCGTGCCTGTACCCAGCTTGCGTAGTCTATGTTGATCCCGGCCTCCGAATTGTGCCGGCTGGAGATGCCCAGCTGTATCATTCCGAAGATGAACACCATGCCGGTGCATATTAATACGAGTCCTCTACCCATCTGTCAAATGATTTTATGTGCAGAAAATAATGTGTGAAACGATACCTGATAATAATGCGAACGGTTATAAATGTTCCCTGAACATTATAAAATTTTAAACTATATACAACTAAGCCAACAAACACCACACATCCACCGCCCTGCGTGTGTGCAAGACCGCTTGCTGCACGGGCAAGGGGCTCCCTCACCCCGTTTCAGCCACCCTCCCTTACCCCCAAAGGGTTCCTGAAATAAAAAAGGCCGCAAATGCGGCCTTTTGATATTGTTATGTGTGCGTGTGAACGAGCGGGGCATCAGCATACCCGCACCAGGCATTTTGCACCCTGCAGCTCCTCCTATTCGTACATGGAAATCAGTTCAAACGGCAGGTCTATCGGTACGCCGCTGCCCGACAGGAACGGGTCGAGAGAGGCCAGGGCTTCGCTGCTGTATTTTACCTCCACACTTCCGCCTATAGAAATCTCTATTGAGGGCTGAGTGCCGCCGAACAGCATGGTGCCGTTCACCTTTATATTCCCTGAAATACTGGCTTCGCCCATCACGATCACCAGCCCGTCGAAATGGAAATCCCTGTTGCCCCCGCCCGACATGTCGAGCCTGCCTTCGGGACCGACTATGAGGATCCCGGCCCCCGAGCCGTTACCGGATACCTGCATCAGGTCATTCACATAGGTGATCTGCGGGTTTTCCCTGGTTCCGAGCTGCATCTGCCCGTCAATAATAAGGTCGTCGTAGACCGTTCCGAAGTCGGTGGTATTGGCGATATTGTAATACCAATCCACCAGCTCCATCAGTTCCTCGTTCCGGTCGCGCACCTCGGCTACACTGGGCTCCCCGCCCTTGCCCTTCACCAGGAGCTCCTGATTTTTATTCAGCTCATCCATCACCTTGTCGTAAACCAGGCTGTTACCTGTCGCGATACCGTATTTCTGATCGTCGTCAGTCTCGGCGCCGTCCTCACCGGAAATGAGAAAGCCCGTGCCGTTCGCAAGGAAAACCACATCCGGACTGTAGATGGCCATGGCCCCCTCCGACACGGGCAGCTGGCTGCGCTCCTGCAGCAGCGCGTTTACCCGGGCGGTACGACCGCCGATGGTAGCCTCCGACAGTACCCTGGCCTGTTTCAGCCCGATACTGGCATCGATGGTATTGTCGATTACACTCACATCGGCCATATAACCGGCCAGGTCCAGTTCAAACAGACCGTTAACCGGACGCCAGGCTTTATTGGCAATGAGTTGTGAAACCGCCACTTCTGCACCGGATGCGGCCACGTTCCGGGCCTGCACCCAGCTCGCGTAGTCTATGTTGATTTCGGTCTCCGAATTGTGCCGGTTGGATATGCCCAGCTGTATCATTCCGAAGATGAATACCATGCCGGTTACGATAATGACCAGACCTCGTCCCATAATGACGTCCCTCTCTTATTTTGATTGATAGTAAAATGAGCCCGGCAGACCTTCAGAAAGTGCAGTTATATGTTCAGGTTGAGCGGGGTGATCACCTTCTGCCAGGCCGATGCCCCGAACACGCCGTCGTAACCAAATTCCGTTTCGCAGATTACGTTCACACGCACTTTGCGGATCTGGGTGAGGTTGCCCGGAGTCTGTGTTTCCGTTCCGTCATCCAGTATGTAGAAGAATTCAAACCGGGTTACTGTGAGACTGCTGAAATCCTGCGGCGTTTCTCCGGTCACAGTTCGGGTCAGCTTCCGGTCGTTCGGGTTTTCGGTTTCGGCGATGGCCGTTGCCGGATCGTACTGCCAGGTGATCACGTTAAGCGTGCCGTCGTTGTTAAAATCGGTCTCAAAACTGAGGGTTGTGGCTGTGGCTGTTATAATATCGGCGTTGTTGCCATACCCCATCTTCCGCAGGTCGTTGGTGAGCACCTGCGATACCACATCCACCTTGCTTTTGGCCATGATGTGCATGGTCTCCTGCCCGGAGTGCACCGATACCCGCACGTTAAAGAAGATGATCGTGAGCATAACCACCGCTCCGATCACATAACTGGCTATCAGGCTAATATTCATAGGTATCCCCCGTTTCGGTCTCTTTTTTCCGCCGGCATTCGACGAATTTGATGTTCAGCGCGTCGATCTTGCGCTGCTGAATATCGATAATGTTCAGGATGAACAATTTAAACAGTTTTTCGGGCTTTTTCCTGAAGTAGTCGAGCACATCCTCGCGGCCGAACCGGAGCACTACCACGTCGGTATCGGCTGTTATGGTGGCCATTCGGGCCGACTGGGTGAACAGGAACGCCTCGCCCATGAAGTCGCCCTGTGCCAGCTCCGACAGTTTCACGCCGTCTTTGCTCACAACCACCCGGCCCGACGCAATCAGGTAGGCGGCATTGGCCGGTTCCTCGCTCTCGGTCAGGATCACATCGTAGGGTTTATAATGGATAACCCTGCCCAGCGACAGGAAATGGCGCAGATCGTCCTGCGGGAAGTTCCGCAGCAGCCGCGGCACCTCTTCAAATACGTTATAGCTGCTTTCCCTGATCGTTGTCTCCATATAGTGTATCTACAGTCGTTAATTTTTATTATCGGCAGCTTTTTACATAGGAAAGGACCACATTGCTTTCGAGCGTATTGCCCGACACGGTCACATCTATCCGCTTGTGCAGGCTCCTGATACCCAGCTGGGTGGACGGATCGATCTGGGTCACGTAATACACCTCGGCTGTTATATCGAATATGCCGCTGTCGGTTGTTTCGGTAAAACTCAGCCCGTTGTAGTCATCAAAATCATTGAAATTGCTCCGCCCCAGGTTCGTATAGGTATTGACTTCAGAACCATCCGGACCCAGGGCACCCGGCATGGTCAATCCGGTAAGCGTACAGGAGTTGCTTTCATCAAAACGCCCTGCCCTGGCCTCCTCAATGATCCCGTTGGCCAGCGAAACGGCCGTGTACTCCTGCTCATTGCCCACCGTCACCAGGTTGTTGCGCATCATCGACTGGTTGGCCGATACCAGCAGCATGCCGAATATGGCAATGGCCGCGATCAGGTAGAATAGATCCGTAAAATCGTTCATAATTCCATGTTTTTAAACCGGTTTGTAGAAGTATAAGCAGCTCCCTGCCCAAATGTTACATCACATCTGATGTCTGATGTCTCACGTCTCATATCTCAATTAATCATCCACTGTGATCGCCATGACCTCCTCAATGCTCGTCACGCCCGACTTGATCCGCTCCCGCCCGGAGGCCCGGAGCGTAAGCATGCCGTTTTTCACGGCAATCTCCTTGATCACGTCCTCGTCGATTTCGTCGCCGGCCTTGTAGATGGCCTCTTTCACCTCTTTGGTGAAGTAGAGGGCCTCGTGGATCGCCACCCGTCCCTTGTAGCCGTTGTGGCATTTGTCGCAGCCGCAGGCTTCGTAGAAGGTGGTGTCGTCAAACTCTTTTTCGGTGAAGCCGATGGCCAGCGCCAGTTCCTTGTTCGGCCGGTACTCTTTCTTGCAGTTGTTGCAGAGGGAGCGCAGCAGGCGCTGGGCCATGATCAGGTTCACCGAGCTGGCGATCAGGAAGGGTTCCACGCCCATCTTGTACAGACGCGATACCGCACTGGGGGCATCGTTGGTGTGAAGCGTTGAAAAGGTAAGGTGACCGGTGTTCGCCAGCTTGATGGCGATCTCGGCCGTCGGCAGGTCCCTGATCTCACCCACAAGCACGATGTCGGGGTCATGCCGCAGTATCCCGCGCAGAGCCTGCTCGAAGTTCATGCGGTCGCTGATCTTCAGCTGCCGTGCGCCCTGGATCAGGTATTCCACCGGCTCCTCTACCGTGAGCACGTTCACCTGGGGAGTGATCACCGAGTAGAGGGCGGCCACCAGGGTGGTCGACTTACCCGAACCGGTAGGGCCGGTCACGATCACGATGCCGGAGGGCTTGGTGATCGCCTTTTTGAAATCGGAGTGGGCCTTGCTCTGCAGGCCCAGCTTGCCCAGGTCGGTGATCACCTTCCGGTCGTCGAGCACCCGGATTACCACCGACTCCAGCTTGCGCTCGAACTCCGCACCCACCATGGGCAGGATGGAAACCCGGTAGCGGATGCTGTGCCCATCCACCTTGCGCTGGATGAACCCGTCCTGCGAGGAGTCGCGCTCGAAGCGGTCCACGTTCCGGGTTTTGTCTTTCACCACGGCCACCACCGACTCCGGCTTCACATTGTTCTGGGTGTACCACAGGCGCAGCTTGCCGTCCACGCGGAAGAAAATATCGGTCTTATTGCCGCCCTGGGGAATGAAGTGGGCATCGCTCGCTCCCTGCCGCACCGCCTCCACCAGCATCCCCTCGATGAGGGAATTGAGCATGCTCTGGTTGATCTCCGCGTCGATCTGCTCCTCGGCGGTATCCTTCTCTTCCTCAATGTCCTGTTGTTCGTACTCGATCTCCTCGAGCAGCTCCAGGAATTCGTTCTTCTGCTCGTACACCTTGTCGATGATCATCTCAATCGTCTCGATGCGGCAGTAGGTGGTTTCGAGCTGTTTGTAGTTCAGGTTTTCGATCACATCGGCCAGGTCGGTATCGGTCGGATCGGCCGTGGCAACAACCAGGGTGGTGCCGTTCGACCGGAAGGGAATGGCCTTGTGGTGGATCAGGCTGTCGACCACCTCTTCGGGCAGCTCGTCCATCAGCTTTTTGATGGCCTTCACCCGCTCGTCGGTTATCGGCTCCTCCTCGCCGCCCACTTCGCGGAAGGCGTAGAGTTCGGCGATCTCCTTCATTACCAGGTGGCGGTCAACGCCCAGGTCCTGGTGCAGGATGGTTCCTATGCGCCTTCTGAGCGTCTCCGGCTCCGAAAGCTGTATCGACAGCGCTTTTTCAAGCTGGTCTTCGGTGATGATCTCCTTCTGGACGAGAACATCGCCGATCCACTTTCTGAAATTGACTTTTGAAGAAATCATAAAAAATGTTAGCGAAAATAAGACACCGGATCAATTTCCGTTACCCTCCGGCGGCTGTGAAACCCGTTGTTCTATTGTGATAGTGTGATGATGGTTAAAAGTTCCGGATGCGAGCGTATTGAGAATCGAGACTTGAGACGTGAGACATGAGACATAAGACGGTTGTTCTTCATGTTCCCTGATCCCGGTATCATACATGGAGGGACCACGAGTCCCTCCAC
>JBLRWO010000082.1:0-6261 GCA_047921215.1 Cyclonatronaceae bacterium
GGCCACATGAACATTACCGGCGCACTCATGTTCGGAGGTAAATCAGATGCGGATGTCAATGTGGAGTTCAGCGGGAATATCGATGTGGCATTCAGCAGCCAGGCCGTGGCCGACATGAAAAGTTTCGTGGACAGTGCCGACTTCGATTTTGAGACGTCCTACAGACTGGTTTCCTACTTTGAGTAGGTTGTGATGGAAGAAAATGTTGTGCCGTTAAAAAAGCCGCTATATGCGGCTTTTTTTATTTTTATCCATTACCCCGGTTATCTATATTCAGCAGAACATCTGAATATTATGTTCTGCTAACATTGCGGGTGTATGGCTGCGCCGGAATACGCTCAAGGGTGGGAACAGTCACGGAGTTTTATGCGCGGTTAAGGTGGTTCCCGGAACGCTTTGCAGGGCAGAATGGTACATGGTAAAGCTATTTATAACAATACAGTAACGCTGTGAACAGGGTAATGGATTTGTCCGGAATACAGGCCGGAATCACACCCGGATATTTTTACAAATATTCCGGGGAACTAATGTTCTTAACATTTATTAAAATAATTTTGAAACATACACCTGCTGTGAGAGTTATATACAAACATTAAGAACTCTTAATCTTTTGTGTACAGCTGTAACCTCTGTATAAATACGGTTATCCCACCGCAAAAAACGGGTTAAACGCATATGATAGCTACTGAATTACATGATCTGGAAGCTATAACCAGACCGCTGATTGAAGTGATTCCGCGCACCATTTTCGGCGCGGAACGCCATGAGATGATCGGGGAAATCCTGGAAAGCCAGTCGGAAGGCGTGCGGCTGAAGCTGAAGGAGATCCTCGACTACTACGTGCGCAAAATGAAAGAGCTGGAAGCCTCCGACATTGACCTGGGCGGCCCGGGCTGCGCCGGCCGCGTGTGGTACCGCGTATACGGCGACAAAAAACCGCTGGAAAACAGCCCGGTGTACGATGTGATGAGCACCGATTTCCTTTTCCATAACGTGCTTTCGCCCAAGCAGCGCGAATTCCTGCTCGACAAGAAAAACCTCGACTTTTCCTATACCACCGAAGATGATGAGGGCCGGAAAACCCGCCACCGGGCCGACATGTACTTCGACCTGGAGCACCTGGGCCTGAACATGCGGCGGATCGAGACGAAGATTTTCCCCTTCCGCACCTATAATTTTCATCCCGATGTGGCCAAGGCGCTCAGCCTTCGCTACCTCAAGTACGGTCTCACCCTGGTAACCGGCATCACCGGTTCGGGTAAGTCGGCTACGCTTGATGCCATCATCGACGCGAACAACCGCTCGGTGGATGCCCACGTGGTGATCGTGGCTTCGCCGGTGGAGATGGTGCACGAACCCCGCCGTTGTATTGTTCGCCACCGCGAGGTGGGCAAGGATGTACGCTCGTTCAAGCAGGGGGCCATTGAAGCCCTCCGCCAGGATCCCGACATCATTATGCTGGGCGAGCTCCGGGATGCCGAAACCATTACCACGGCCCTCGAGATCACCGACTCGGGCCACAAGGTATTTTCAACGCTGCACACCGCGTCGGCGGTCGAAACCATCGACCGGATTATCGGTGAGGTACCCGAGCTGGAACAGGACAGGATCAAAACCCGCCTGGCCGATGTGCTCACCTGCGTGATCAGCCAGAAACTGGTGCCCAGCCTCGACGGCAAACGCGTGCTGGCCAAAGAGGTGATGCTGACCACCCCCTCGGTGCGGGCGGCCATCAAAAGCAACAATACCAGCGAAATTTACCAGATGATGCAGGAGGGCAGCGCCTACGGCATGCACACCCTCGAGCAGGACCTCAAGAAACACTACGAAGAGGGCCGCATCTCGCTGGAAGAGGCCATCAATTATTCAAATAACAAGAAGCGCATCAAGGAACTGTTAACCTGAGAGGTATAACCTTGGCAAACAAACAATACATAGGCATATCGATCGAGGAAGCCCAGCTGAAAGTGGCTGTGGTGGAAGTCGAAAGTAAAAAGCTGAAACTGAAAAAGATCGACCTGTTCCCGCTCACCGGTCCGCTGAAAAGCAAGGGTCCGAGCGTGCAGCGGAACATGCTGGAGGAGCCGGTTGGTGACGATATCAGCAATATCTTCGGGCTCGGCGAGGGTGAGGAACCGGAATCGATCGACCTTGAAAACGAACTGGAACATGCCGAAAACTGGGACATGACCGGCGACATCGTGGACGAAAAAGTGGCCGGCAACAGCAACGAGCTGATGATCGAGCAGTTTTTGAGCGATGTAAGCCGGAAACGGGTCAACATCGGCCTGAGTATTCCCTATGGTACCGCCCTGTTCCAGAGTATGGAGATCAGGGACTTTGACCAGCTCAAGGACAAGCAGAAGACCGAGATTATCGAAGAGCGGCTGATGAGCATCTACAACAAGCCGCTGAACGCCGACCACTACGCATGGCAGAAGCGCGACGACGGTTCCCTGCTGGTGGCCTCTTTCGACGGCGACATCCCCCTGCTGGAGACCCTCGACGCGGCCGGCAAGTACTACAACGGCCGGATGGTGATCAACGATATTATGCCTGATGAGGCCGTTCTGGTCGGTATGGTGGCCAACAACTACGACCTGGTCGAAGATGAGTTCACCGTACTGGTGCACATCACCAACGCCAGCAGCCGCATCATCTTTATGAAGGGCAACAAGATTTTCAACGTGCTGCCCGTTATCAACGAAAAGGCGCGTTCAAACAAGCTGCTGAACACGCTGTTCAGTAAAATCCTGTTCGAGATCGACCGCGGTGAACTTCCCAGCATCGACCGCATCATCATTACCAACCCGGCCTCGCTGGGCAACAAGGCCCGCAACTTCTTCCAGGAGAAGTTCGTGGAGATCATGGTCGAAAATTTTGAGCTGAACCCCGACAAGATCGAATACAGCGATGAGCAGATTACCGGCCTGATGTCGCACGCCAGTGCGATCGGCGCGGCCTGGCTCGCCTCGGGCCTGGACAGCGACGCGTTTCCCGGCTACAGCCTGATGCCGCGGCGGGTGAAGGCCCGCCAGCAGATCTTCAAGATCACCTGGCACTCCATCGCCCTGATCCTGCTGATCGGTTTTGCGCCGGTCATGTTCAACCAGATGATCAGTGAGCGCCAGTCGCAGATCAACGGCCTTACTAACGATATCAACCTGGTGCAACTTCAGATCAATGAAACACGCCCGGTGGCCGCGGTGGTGGACGTGCTCACCGCACGGCTGAACGAAGTGAGCGAACGCCTGGGCCTGCTCGAAGAGCTGAGTGAAAGCACCCTGCGGCATTCCCGCACCCTGAAGCTGCTCAACGACGGCATCGGCAACATCCCCAGCACCTGGATAACCGGCCTGTCGCTGCAGGACGATAACCTGGTGATCGAAGGCTTTACCCTGTACCGCGACCGGGTGCCCAGGGTTTCGAACCTGTTCCGCCGGGCCACCATCCTGCGTGTAAACCAGGAAGAGATCCGCGATGAGATCGAAGGCTACAATTTCGCCATCTCGGTGGCGCGCATTGTGGGCGACGAAAGCGAATTCACGCCTGAGGTACAGATACCGCCCATGGAGCTGATGTCGAGCGAAGTGCGCCAGCAGTTCCTGCCCGATACCACCGGTTTATCCTTCATCCGATTCTAAACACAGACCCATTATGAACAATTCAACAAAAAACAGTCTGGTGCTGCTCGGTGTACTGCTGCTGATGACGGTTGCCGGATTCGCCTACATCCATTACCGGCTTGATCCGCAGATAGAGGACCTGGAAGCCACCCTGGCCCAGCGCCAGCAGGAGTATAACACCCTGCAGGCCAAAGCCAGTACCTTCGACCAGGTGCAGCGCGCCTTCGTGGAGGCCTCCTACCGGTTCGAAAACTACCCGAAAGAGCTGCTGCTCACCAGCGATGTGGCCACGGTATACGACTTCCTGCGTACCATCAATACAGGCTCAAGTTTTACCTCCATGAATTTCAGCTTTCGCGATTCGGTGAACACCAACCAGTACGGTCTGGTCCGCTACGATATTCAGGGCCGCGGCACCTACCGCAACTTTTACAACTTTGTGAGCCTGCTCGAACAGAGCCGGCCCATCAGCCGGGTGAACAACCTGAGGCTGCTGCCGGTGAACGAACTGGGATCGCTCAGCGAAGTGGAATTCAGCTTTACCGCCGAAAGCTTCTACTACCGCAATCCCGAGAATGCCCGGGCAACCCTGGCCACGGCCGAGGATTTTGACCGGCTGAGCCACAATCCGTTCTACCCGCTCATACACAATGTACCGCCTAACGAAGACAACCTGCCAGAGGTTGATGGAAGCAGGCTTGTGGCGGTAACCGCAGGTTCTATCTATATGATAGACCAGACAGGGCAGATGAAGAACCTCAAAGTGGGGGACCAGGTGTACCTGGGCAGGCTTGAACGGATCGATTTCGAAAATAATGCCGCCATATTTCTGTTGAGCCGTGGCGGAATACGGGACCGTGTAACTCTTAATCTCAGATAATCATGAAAACCAAAACCATGAAACATCGTATTACCACAGCCTTTTGGATGACCGCCTTCAGCACCGTGCTGCTGGCCGCTACTGTAGTTCAGGCGCAGGACCGTATTCCGCGGGAATTTGTAGACCCGAACGAACTGGTTTCGTTTAACGGCGAAACTTCCATGCAGCAGGCCTTTCAAATACTGAATGTGTTTGCACGGCAGTATAAAGACAAGATCATCATCAACCGGACGAACAAGTCCGGCCCGATCGGCGTCGAAATCCCCAACATGCCCTGGTTTCAGGCCCTGGAGTACATCACCAACTACAACAATATGGTGATCCGGGAATTCCCGGAGCACTACGAGCTCACCGAGCGTGAAGTGTTCGGCCCCGGTCCGGCAGGAGCGCCGCAGGGTGTAGCCGGAGCCGTTGCGGACGTGAGCTTCGAAACCCGCGAGGTGGAGATCACCGCCACTTTCTTTGAGGGCGACAAGAACTACATGCGCCAGCTCGGTATCGACTGGTCGATCATCAAAGGCACCGAAGTGGCCATAACCAACCGGAGCGCCAGCTACGTGACGACGGAAGTGCTTGATGTCGACGTTAACTGGGGTGATATCATACCCGGTATGGGCAGTGTTGACATCAACACCCTGCTGAGCACCTTCGAAGAAGAGGGCAAGGGCCGTGTGCTCGCCACCCCGAAAATCAAAGTGATGGAGGGCAAGGCCGGCCGTGTGCAGGTGGGCCAGGACATCTCCATCAAGCAGCGCGACTTTGCCGGAAACGTGATCGACCGGTTCTTCAGCACCGGTACCATCCTGGATGTGACCCCGCAGGTGATCGTGAAGGGCGATACGCCGTTCATCTTCCTTACGCTGCGCGCCGAGCGGAGTACCGCGGTACCCGATCCGCAGAACACGGTGATCAACAAACAGGAGGCCGCCTCCGAAGTGCTGCTGCTGAGCGGCGAAACCACCGTGATCGCCGGCCTGTTCGAAACCCAGAACCGTGAAACACGCCGGGGCATCCCCATCCTGAAAGACCTTCCCCCCTGGTTCTTCGGCCTGCGCTACCTGTTCGGCTACGAAGCAGTCGAGTCGAGTGAATACGAACTGATCGTAGTACTCACCGCCCGCCTGGTGCCGACCCTCGAAGAGCGTGTAAACCAGCGCGTACTCACCGTAGAAGAGCAGGTGAGAGGCCAGCAGCAGCGTTTCCGCACCGAAAGCGGCGACCTGTAGGGCCAGACGTGCCCTCCGGGCCGTGCTTACCGGCAGAATTTTACAAGAGAGACCGGATGTAAAAAAAAGCCCCTCGTTTCAGACGAGGGGCTTTTTTTTAGACATAAGATTTAAGACATCAGACATCAGACTTTGGACGTCTGTCTGATGTAAGTGCCTAAAATAGGTTGACATTTTTTCCCATAAAAAAGGAGCAAAAAATGTCAAAAAAAATCCTCCGGCAAGTCCGGCAATTTTCACCTAGTTTAAAAAAACAAATAGTGGGTTTAATTGAATCCGGAAAACTCAGTATTGCCGCGGCTACCCGTGAATACATGGTCACCCGGCAGACTATCTACTGCTGGATTTACACCTACTCCAGTTATAACAAGAAAGGTGTGATCATGGTCATGGATAAGAAATCCCGCGAAGACGAACTCCAGGGGCTGCGTAAGCGCATTGCCGAGCTTGAGCAGGCCGTGGGCCATAAACAGATGCTGGTGGACTTCTACCAGAAGTATGCGGAGTTTCTTGGGGAGGAACTTACCCC
>JBLRWO010000083.1:0-6225 GCA_047921215.1 Cyclonatronaceae bacterium
GTTACTTTTGGCGTGTAAGAGCAGAAAACAATACCGGGGCAGGAGAGTGGTCGGAATTCTATACCTTCACCACACAAATGGCCACTTCCATTGAAGATGAGCCGGGGATTCCCACCGAATTCACCCTCTCTCAAAACTACCCCAATCCGTTTAATCCAACCACCATCATCGAGTTTGGGATTCCTCAGGCCTCTCCGGTGCGGCTGGAGGTGTACAATACCATCGGCCAGCGTGTCGCGATATTGGTAAACGAACAGCGCACGGCCGGTACGCACCGGGTCACCTTTGATGGTGCGGGGCTTGCCAGCGGGTTGTACATCTATCGCATTCAGGCCGGTGGGTTTGTGCAGACTCGCAAGTTAACGCTGATTAAGTAGCGCCTCACTTTTTAAATTCGAAGTACTGTGAAATCCCTTGCCGGCAGCAGGGGATTTTTTGGGTCAAGTGAATTTCTTGGGGACTACGCATACACTTATCGGAGATTGTATGCATCTTTATCCAATCGTGAACGGTGCCATGTTAGTCGAATTTTATCAGGTTCAATTCCTTCGAGAAATAGGCATTCAAATCTTCCATGACAGACTCGAAGCTGACTTATTCTTCGATTGATATTCGTCTTAGAAAGGCTGCCCACTGTTTGGATTTATTTGAATCCTGAACAAACTCATCCTCAAAAATCAGTTTGATATCACCTATCACTGTCTGTCTCTTTTTGAATGTCGTTTCAATGGCTTCCGTCAAACGCTCCCTGTCAAATTCCCTGGTTTTGGTAAGAAACCAAATATCATAAAAGTCTTTCATACGGCTCCCAAAAATCCCATGGCTAACGATCGCCTGTAGTTTTTCTGCAATTGCTGACTCAAGTGAATATGCATTCACTTTGGGTGGTTCGAAGTCCAGCATGGCAGGATAACTCATCTCCACCGGACCGTGAACAATCACATCACCAAAGCCAATATCAATTTGAAGCCTTTGATGATCTCCTCCAACTAAAGCGGAGAGCCGAACACGCAGGCCGGCATAGTCAGTATCCTTTGTGATTTCATCAATTTCAATCTTGTCTCCATGAAATTGAACCCCATCCGCTATATCAATTTCTGCAATTTGCCTGATCGCTGTTTCAATATCATCGGCTTGATTTGATAAATGGTTACCGAGAAAGTCGATATCTTTTGTTGGCCGGACTCTCGATACATCATATACAAGAAGCAGTAGTGCACCTTTCAAAATAAAACGCTCTTTATAATCAGATTGCTCCAACCTGGCAAGAAACCGTTCATGCATGTACTGAATACAAACAAAGTTGTAATCTCTGCCTGATGATCTCGCCAAATTTTTCAGACGATCTTTTACAGATTGTTCTATATTCTTTGTCATCCGGCTATCATCGCTTTTACGTAAGGCTCCATCACGGTCTTCACCCTACAGATCTTCATGTATTTACTTAGTTCATTGAGGTTTGAACCCGACTGGTTCAGATAGTTTTGCAGTCCTTCAAGAGCCAGGTCTTCACCAAGTTTATTTCTGTAGCGGAACATGTCGCAAACGGTTTTAGGCTTGTTGTATACCTTAAAACTTCCGTAACCCCTTTCCACCACATCAACACCTGCCTTGTACATATTTTCCCGATAGTAATAGACATTAATTGGGGGATAGTTCAGTTCAAACTTATCCGTGTTATTTGGAACAGCCACATCAATCCTTGATGGATTAAATGTCGTTAGTTCGTGATAGGCAAGTGCCGATCCAAGACAAATAATTGCACTATCATTGGCAGTATGGATATCTACAAACCCTTCGTATTCATCTCTTTGAAAGTTCCGAAGCTTATAAAGACCTGGCTTTATTTTTATGAGAATCTCTTTTTCTACGGCTTCGCGAACTTTGCGGGTATGAATTCCTGCTCTTTTAAATTCATTCATAGTGGCGTATCCACTATGTTCTTTCATAAATTGTACGATCTGCTTGCCCATTGGAATGGTTCTTTTTCAAGGTCAATAAGTATTAACGACCTTGTATTTGAACCAAAAAATAACAATTATTTCTTCATTTCAGAAAATAAAATTCTATAGAATTGTTCGTCCACAAAGGCACAAACCTAAAAACCTGCGAAAATAATCCCGGAGGGATTATAGGATATAGCCCGCCAATTTATTGGCGGGTAGAGGAATGCGAAAAAAATAAAAGCCCCGTCAGGGGCGAAACCCCGAAAGGAACTCCAAATTGGTTGACAGGATACGTGGTTGCAGGGTATCGTCCCTGCGGGACTCACTGAGGGTGACCGGCAATTCATTCCCGGCAATACTTCCTGCAATGAGTGAACCGCTTACACGCTCCCCCCGGGATACAGAAACGGCCACCGAACTTGTGGCTGTGTTTAAACTATTGAAAGCCATACTCTGACCAAAAGAGCCCAGGCTTGTTCCGATATGACCCAATCCACCAGAAACTCCTCCGGCAATGGCACCGTTTAACGCAGCGCTGCCCAATCCACTTAGTGAGAATCGATTACCGGAGCTCAATGTATGAGCTGTATAGACAGCAGATGATCCGGCAGCACCAATTGCAGCACCGTATGCAATGGCTGCTAATATCGCAAACTCCCCATCCGGATCAACAAAGTTAACCGGGTTATTCCCCATAGCCACATACGGCGAATGAAACTGCCCCTGCGGGTCGGGGGCCAGGAAGAGGCCCGTTCGCTGGGCGTAGAAGCGGGCGCGGTAGTTTTATAAGTTCATTAATTTTAAAAGATTTGTTTATCCGAATTATTCAGGAATATATATCATTCACATACAAAAGCACTCCTTTCCGGCGATGGCTTTCCGAACCATCGGCCATCATGCAGCGGGTATGGTTCATCGCCTCTTAGCCCAAGATATACAGAGTTTACCTTCAGCAATTTATTCTCTTTAATGGTAAAACAATAATCAACAAGCCCACGTGGTTCGTGCCAAACACTGTAGTGATAGATGGATACGCTGTTTTTTCTTATGGCGATCTCTTGCAAAACTTCACTGAGACTTTTATCCCAATTGGGGGCATAATGTATATAAGAAAGAAATGTGTTTATGATTTTTATATCAGATGTAACTCCTATCAGCTCTAACAAAACATTAAAAACATCAACATCAATAAGATACTGTTCATAATCGATATATTTATAACCCTCTCGTTGGTCCAATAAAAGGTACTCATTTCTTCCGCTATCCACCGTTACGGTTAGAAAAGGAGGGGTTCCATAAAATTCGTGATTGTATGCATTCAGCTTATAACCGGCTGAATCACTTCCAATTACCTCAAATTTTGCAATATATAAATCAAATTTCTCATCGCTTAATCCATAGAATCTATTTACCAGAAACGATTCATGTACATTGGTGAAATAGATCTTACTCTTCATTGAAAAGAAAACATCAAAATAAATAATCAGGAAAACTGAAATTATCAGAATGAAGGGCGGTATCAGAAGTTTGGATTTCCCCATATTGAGTTTCTTATTATGTTTAATTGACTTCTGGTAAATCTGACATTCGGTGAATTTATTTGAAAGGGCCTGTCCATTATAAACAAAGTAGGCGGCATGCCACGAGGCAATATGTTTTCAGGAAACTTGAAAATTGCATGGCCTAATTCATGGAGCGTGACGTTTGCATAACTCAGATTGGTAAATCCATCGCGGAAAAAAACATCTGCTTTCATCGAGCCGGGCACGGCTTCGCCCGCTACGTTTCTCATTGTTTGACTTATACCGGGTTTCTTCAAACTTACAACAGCATGCTCATCACCATTGATACGGGCAACCACTCGCCGAAAAAACGAATGACTAAATTTGATATTTTGATTGAATTCATTGTTATTCATTTGTTCTCTTAAATACTGCTTATAAGTTTCCATGTCAAATTCATCCGGTGCGTCACTTCCTCCCGTAATAAAAAGTATCGGATCATTTGGATAATTCTCATCTAAGAATGATTCCAATCCTGAAACAGATGCATCAACAAAATTTCTAAAACGCATCCCATCAGAGAAATTACCGCCATTTAGGTGAGCAATCAATCCGCTCGTTACATTACGGCGAATACCATCTATCGCAACGCTCTGAAAGGATGAAGTGCTCCCGATTTCTATACCGCCAACCGCAGTATTTAAAACAATTGCCTGCCCTAATCTGCTAATTCCGTGGATTCCTCCGGCAACTCCCCCTTGACGAAACCCATTTACCACACCATAAGCCGCACGAACCATTTGAAAAGTTGAATAGATTTTAAGGCCCATTTTTGCAGCTGCTATCGCAAACTCCCCATCCGGATCCACCAAATTAACCGGATTGTTGCCCATAGCCACGTACGGCGAATGAAACTGCCCTTGCGGGTCGGGGGCCAGGAAGAGGCCTACACGCTGGGCGTAGAAGCGGGCGCGGTAGTTGTAGAGATCTGTTTCTTCTTCATATTCCTGCCCGGTGTAGCGGTACTTTGTATCAAAACCTCCGAGGATGCGCATATCCTCGCCGAAGGGGAGGTAGTCATAGACCGCCGCCGGGTTTATCACGCGGCTGCTGCCTAAATTGTCCTTAAGCGGGAAATATGCATGGTCTTCCCAACGCCAGTATAAATTTCCGTGGTGGCACAGTAATAGAGAAAGTTTCGCATTCATTTTTGATAATCTTCAAACTCCCATTTACCAATCCGACCAATTTGTTTAGCTAATGAATTCCAATCCTTGCCTTCAAGGAATTCAACATATCGGGTCAATTCCTGAATGAATTTTTTATAGTTATATTCAAATACAATTAAATAATGTCTGCCGAAAATGATGTTTTCCTTTCCGTAATTGCTAATCAACCACTTGGGTGTGCATACCGTGATGTCAAAACTTTCTTCTCCTTCTTTTCCTTTTACACCAACAAACATTTGAAGCAGAAAACAGAAATTATCAATCTCTTCAGGCTGAAAAGTGTCTAATTCAGGTATGTCGGGACTATGAAAATATTTTACTTCAGCTTTCATGACTCTTTATTTAATAATATCCAAATGTCCATTACCCTGCCATTGGCCCCTGGGTACAATTCTCCATTCAAAATTTGCTTGTTGGATTCCAAGATTGGGTTTATATGATGGCAATCTAAACTGCCTCAGACCATCGGAACTTATCAAAATCCTTCCATTTTTGGCAACAGTATATCCTTCTCCGACCCAAGCCTTGCCTGCTGCTAATGCTTCATCTAAAGTTCCCAAGCCCAAGCCAAAGTTTCCTTTTCCTTTTGTAGCATCTCTCACTATGCCACTAACTTTAGCCCAATTCGGCCCTCTAAAAGATGTTCCACCTACTCGTTCCTGCCCAATTCTTCTGCCGGTAAACGGGTTGATGTCATTCCTGAGGGCCCGCATGGAGGCCGAACCTGCTCCTATACCTCCTCCAATCGCAGCGCCGGTAAGGGCACCCTGCAACCCGCCCTGGAGGATATCCCCGCCGGTTAACAGTGCACCGGTTGCACCACCGGCAAATCCGCCGCCGGCCCCGCCCAGCGCTCCGGTAATGGCGCCGTTTATAAACGGGCTGTTCAGCCGCGTGCCATTGATAACAACCCCGCCGAACCGGGAGGCCGCCTGCCCGCCGAAACCACCCGCCAGGCCGGAGATACCGCCAACCACCCCGCCCTGGACAACCGAGCCCAAATCACCGCCCGACAGCGCAGGGTTCAGCGCACCGGTAACGATGCCCCCGGCTACCCAGCCGGCCGGCCCGGTGGTAGAAAAAATCGAACTTGGGTGTGTGTCTTGAAGTAAAGGCAAAATTGCCAATAATGGCAATTGTTCTTTTACATGCTGTTGCGAAGATGGTAGTTGGCATACCGGAGGCGATGTCAGCCATCGCCTTCAAACCACCTTCTGGTGCTCGTTAGCGGGTGCTGAGCGAGAAGGGAAAAGGGTACGCAAAGACGTACTCAGGTAAGACTCGAATGAGCCGAACGCAAGTGAACGATTGATGAAGCATCGATATTCGTTAGACTCTGTCAGAACCGGGGAAGTACCTGAATCGCCGGGACGAAGTACAGCGGGAGTAAGCTGGTACTGGCCCCGAAGCCTCGGGGGCGGTGTTAAGATCGCGGGACATCGGGTCAGGCTTTGCAATGGAACAAGGGAACCGATCCCGAACGGTCGGGACGGGGCGGATCAGCTCGTAGTAGTGATGATAACCTGTGAAAGCAGGAAGGAGCGAAGG
>JBLRWO010000084.1:0-5862 GCA_047921215.1 Cyclonatronaceae bacterium
GAGCTCTACCTTCAGAACAGGGACGAGTTTACGAGAGTCATGTGTTTTTACAGTACGTTATCGCTGTTCAATTATAATCTGTACAACATGTATAAGGGGAACAATGTGAGAACCAATTTCCGTCTCGCAGTTGAAATGTTCAGACTGTTCAAAGGGTACAGTGAGTTTAAAATGATTGTGTACAGTCTGATAAAAAGGCAGGTTAAGGATTATATTAAATATCATATACACTGAATCACTACCGGAAGATAACCTGTGCTGATTTTAAATTTATGTTAATTTAAAACGTACGCACTCACTGTTTGAACTGCTCCGGTTTGTGTGACTACCCGCCTGGTAAGCATCCATTCCTTTTTTTTGTTCCAACAAATAATATTATGAACATTTTAAGAAAACTATTTAATGAATACCGTTTGCATAATGCCAGAAAATTATTCCGCCAAAAATGGGCAGTTGGAATCTATGAGGGGGGGTCCATCGAAGATCTCCGGCCATCCTCCCGTGTAACCAATCCTGTGTTGACTGCAGCCGATGTTACGGATGTTACTGCTGAACTGATTGCTGATCCGTTTGTTCTAAAGCATGGTGAGAAGTGGTACATGTTTTTTGAAGTGTTGAATGTTAAAGAATTAAAAGGTCAGATCGGGCTAGCAACGAGTGGCGATGGATACAGCTGGACCTATGAAAAAATAGTTCTCAGAGAGCCATTCCATTTGTCTTACCCTTTTGTTTTTAAGTATAAAAATGAGATTTATATGATTCCGGAAACCGGTGAAACAAAGACCATACGCCTGTACAAAGCCGATAATTTTCCATTTGAATGGACACTTACCCATACCCTTCTTACCGGAAAGAAGTTTAAGGACACCACTCTGTTTCGTCATCAGAATGTATGGTGGATGCAGACTGATACCAGTGAAAACGCCAGACATGACCAGCTTAGACTTTATTACGCCGAGGAGCTTACCGGCCCCTGGACTGAACACCCGGTTAGTCCATTAGTTGATGGTGACCCTCTGAAAGCAAGACCCGCCGGAAGAGTGGTTGCACATGACAACAAACTGATCCGATTTACTCAGGAATGTTATCCCGATTATGGTCTGGGAGTTTCCGCATATCATATTACCAATCTTACCAAAACCGATTATGCCGAGATCAGAATTTCAGATAGCACCATTATTCACGGCAGCGGCAATGGCTGGAACCGGTCAGGAATGCATCATATTGATGCCATTCAAACTGACAATGGCGGTATAATTGCTTATACCGATGGATGGTAGCTGATGTCATATACAGATTTTAAGTACATGATGGAACTATCAATACCTTTCTGAAGTGCCCTGTGCATACTATCTGCCACTTGATACATGCATTGAATGTTTGCACTTGTAACGGAATTATATTCTTTCCCTGATCAATGATTTCCAAAAACACAATTCTGACATAATGGATTTTTACAGCCTGACAAAAAAAATTCTGAAACCTGTAACCGACAGCATCGGTTATGATATCGCCATCAGGAAAAAAAATATCCATACCCACAAGCTCATAAACTTAAAACCTGCCCATAAACCTTACGGGCGGGTACTCCTCGGCCTGATACTTGAACCCTTTCTGCTGAATAAAGATGATAAAATTTCCAGCAGACATACCAACGAAAAAGAATCGCAGGAAATCGCGAAAATTTTCCTGGAATTGGGCTATGAGGCTGATGTGATCAGTAAACTGAGAAGCCATTATATTCCAAATAAAGAGTACACATTCTATGTTAACCTCCGTACCAATTTTCAGGGGATATCAGAACATCTGAATCCGGATTGCATTAAGATTGTTCATCTGGATATATCTCACTGGCTGTTTAATAATCATGCCGCTTTGAAACGCAGCTGCGATTTACAGATCAGACGGGGCAGAACCATATCCAGCTTCAGATATATGACTGAAAATTATGCAATTGAAGCCTGCGATTATGCTACTATGAAGGGTAATGATTTTACCATGGGTACCTATAAATATGCCGGGAAAAAGATTTATCGCACCAATGTACCAACATATACAACCTATGACTGGCCCGATGATAAAAATTACAGGGAATGCAGAAAAAACTTTCTGTGGTTTGGCAGCGACGGTTTTGTTCACAAAGGCCTGGATTTAATTCTGGAAGTATTTAAAAACCGACCGGACCTCAATCTCACAGTATGTGGACCCATAGACAAGGACCCCGCTTTCAAAAAAGAATTTTATAACGAGCTGTGTAAGACCCCAAACATAGTTACCAAAGGCTGGGTAGATGTGGACAGTCAGCAATTCCGGGATATTGTTCATGATAACACCGCGATTATATTTCCGTCCTGTGCCGAAGGGAGTAACGGAGGGGTAATTACATGCATGCAGGCCGGACTAATACCAATTGTAAGTGTCCAATCGGGAGTCGATGTCGGCCCTGATTACGGGCTCACGTTACATGATTGCAGCGTGGCCGAAATTGAAAGAAAAATCGATTACATTTCAAATCTTGACGCTGTTTCTTTGAAGAAAATGGCAGAAAAATCATGGGAATACGCGAGAGAGAACCACACCATCAATACATTTCACCGACAATACAAAAATGCGATCATTGACATCATTGAAACCGAAAACCAAAAACGGGTGGAGCAGATTGTCTATAATCACGATTGAATACTATAAACCGGGATTGATCACCCCCTACCTGGCGCATGATTATTAAACAGATGTTATGAAACGATTCGAATTGATCGGGCCATCAGGTGTAGGCAAAACCACTCTGTATAACAGCATTTGCAGAACCGAAAGAAACTGGCGGAACTACCTTACCGTGAAAGAAGCCTATGTTCTTGCTGCCGGGAATGCGGAGCTTCCACTTACAGCGGTCCGATTACGTTTATACCGGCATTTATTAAAACAGAACATTCTGAACAACAGGGAACTTGGTCTGGCACGGCATGTGCTTCAGCTAAACAGAAGAAAAAACAAACTCGTGAACCGGAGTGATTATGAAAGATTCAGCACATCTTTCAAAATACTGTACAATGACCTGGGGTATGAGTCCAATCCGATCGTGGTAGCTGCAAATATCAATGCATTCATAAAAAGAATTGACGAATATCTGATTCTTAATCGGTTACTTACCGGCGATCATCGTGTTCTGTTTGATGATGGAATGATCCATCTGTGGGGTGGCCTGGGCAATTACGATACCAGTACCATTTCACCAGAGGATATTAAAAATGATGTATTGTTTAATCCAGCCGGGGTAATATTGTGCGAACACGCCCCTGAGGTCATCTACAATCAGGTTATGAAAAGAAAAAATGAAGGCGTGTTCCGTTTTTCACTGGATCACTATTCTCAAGGGGAACTAATATCACATATTAATGCAGATGTCGAAAATCTGAAAATAAAAGCGGGCTTCTTTAAGGATCATAATATTCCGGTACTAACGCTTGACCTGAGTGAAGATGTTGCATTAATCATGCAGAAAATTAACTGTTTTGTGGCCGGTGTTTAACCCTGCTGCTAATCCGGCACATTATCAACCTGTACTACTCCCTGATTGAATGGGGATCAATCACATGTATCATAATCAGGAATTGCAGAAATACATTATAAACATAGAGGGATGTGGATACCAGAAAAACAATCCATTTCTCTCGTAACGCCTCAGGTCTGCTGCTCCTGCGTACAATACTACGCAGGCCGTGTAATAAATTGCTCATCAATATCCTGAAACCGCTGTGGCCGTGAGCCTTTCTTACATTCAGATAACCCCAGGCTGCAAACCGCCTTTGTTTTCTGAATAAAGATCCCAATGTTGTTCGCGCCGGATGCAGTACTACAACGTTCTCTGCATAGGCAAGCCTGTACCCGTTTTGAACAGCCCTTTTGGAAAATTCAAAATCCCCACCGGATTTAATTTCCTGGTCAAAGCCGTTAAGGTGTTCAAAGACGTCTCGGCGTATAAAAAAATTGGCTGTAACCGACTCGTTTTTTGAAACATTATCCGCCTGCCGGAACGCCACATGTTTCTCGTAAATGTAGGCCCAGCGGCTTCCCTGCTCTTCACGGAAAATCCTGACCTCACCCCCGATCATGTCGCATTTCTGCTCACTAAAAAACCGGGAAGCATTACCGAGCCAGTTGCTTTCGGGAATGCAATCAGCGTCGGTAAAAGCCAGAAATTTCCCGGCGGCAAACGATGCACCACGGTTACGGGCCGCATAGGATCCGGGGGTGGGTTCAGACAACAGGCGTACGTGCGGTAAATCAACAAACCAGCCGGGCGGATTGTGGTTTGGAGCATTATCGACTACGATAATTTCATAATCAACTGAACCCTGTACCGATGGATGTAACTTTTTGAGGCATTTCTCAAGCCTTCCCCAGTCATTGTATGTTGGAATTATCACACTAAAATCCATCGGTACAGTCCGTTCTGAATATTGGGCAGAATAAAAAAAAGTTCACGTTCAGATAACAGAAAATATGATCTGTAACCGGCAATTGACTTAAAGAACCATTTTTCTTACATGAAATGCCTCGGCATAACCGGATGGTGAAGCTGATTCCACTCCCCGTATCCTCATCAGGGATGTAATCAGTGCTTCATCAAACCAGTGCTTCTCAAGCTGGCTTTTAAAACAGCTTAGCAGTATCTCTTTTTTCAGGGTTACCGTCTTGATATCTGCGGGAATAAAAAAATTGGGGTGCTTCAGATCGCCGTCATATTTGGGAATTTCATACTCGAGGATCAGGTGATTACGGAAGGTGTTCCACGTGAGCTCACTGAGCAACCGGTGATCCTGGTGCATATCTTCCCTGAAGTGGGTAAATATAATATCTGGTGAGCACTCTTTTCTGATCTTCTCAAAAATATCTTTTACCTGCGACCAGGCTGCCGGAAGATACCCGTCGCGGAAGTCATGTATCTGAACCCTGCTGTCGGGAATACCTTTCAGAAATCTGCCTGCACTTTTCAGTGCTTCTGCCTTCCTTTCCGGTGTTGAAGCAAATATAACCCATTCAACCGAGGCGATTTCTTGCTCTCTGAACAGGCGCAGCAGCGAAGCACCGCATCCGATTTCAATGTCATCGCAATGTGCACCGAGGCACAGTATCTGTAATCCCTGGTCACTACTGCTTTTAAAGGTTAACGACTGCATATGCAATTCCTATTTGCCGTTTTTCCAGACTTCCCAATGGGTCTGACCTGAGGAATACAAACTGTCGATCAGCTGTTTATCTTTAAAGGTATCCATGCTTGTCCAGAACCCGTCGAAAGGATAGGCATTGAGCTGATTGTCTTCAATCAGCCTCTGGAAAGGTTCCACCACCAGTTCTTCGCCGGGTTTCATGTAATCGAATATCTGCTGCTTAAAGATGAAATAACCGGTATTGATCCAAAGCCCCGATTTTGATATAGGGCTGATGCTGTTCACGGCACCTTCATCACCCAGTTCCACCACATGAAAACTCTGGGTCGATCTGTAGGCCATGAACGATGCCACCTTGTCCGTTTCATGAAACCTGTTGATCATTTTATTAAGGGGCAGATCGGTAAGTCCGTCGCTGTAATTGGCCAGGAAAATCTCCTCACCTTCAAGGTGGGGCTTAACCTTCATCAGGCGCTGGCCGATGTTGGAGGTCATTCCGGTATCCACGAAGGTAATGGTCCAGTCGTCAAGGTCGCTGTTGAGCAGTTTGATATCCTTGTGCCCCTTGCCCAGTACAAAATCGTTGGATATGTATTCATTATACTCCACAAAGTAACGCTTGATATAGTCGCCTTTGTAGCCCAGGCAGAGAATAAAATCGGTATGCCCGTAATGGGCATAGTATTTCATG
>JBLRWO010000085.1:0-5759 GCA_047921215.1 Cyclonatronaceae bacterium
CAGCCCGGTAGGCATCCGAATTTGGCTTAACATCTCTCCGTCGCTGCCAAAATACTGCAGCCCGTGGCTCAGCTCGTAGTGGGCAAAACCCTCTTCAGCACTCACGTCATCTGTGGGAAATATCGCGCTATTGTTCAGCGACAGGTCTTCCAGGAACGCCTGCAGGGGGCGGCTCTCCACAAAGGTGGCTGCCACCGGGCGGCCCTGCTCGTCCAGCATCCGGTAGTGGTAGGCCTGAAGCGGGATCTCCGGGAACTCCTTCTCGTAGGTGGACATTTCAGAAGGCGCACGGTTCAGGTTCAAAAGGGCGGCAGCCTCGGTATTTTGCCGTAAAACCTGACCTGAATGTTTGCCAAATCTTTGATTTGCTCCGCTCCTCGGATCCCCCTGCCAATCCCTAAGCATTTCACTAAATATATTGGAAAAATAAAAATCCTTTGCTGCGAGTTGTTCATAATAAAGCCACTGAAAAATCATACCCGGTGTTAATCTGCTTCCACCGGCAATTTCAGATCTTCTTCCTGATACCAAACCTTCATGCCGTCCAGAAGAAGTAAATGCTCTGGATGAAATAAAATCATCGATGGTCTGAATTCTGGAATACCCGCCTGACGGCCTGTCTCCGAATATCTGGATCAGATTAAACTCCATCTGTGCATTCGGTTTTTCATAAATCCAAATTTCATACCTTGGATATTCATGAATATCCAGTGTAGTGCGTGCCAGAGTCTCTCTTTTTAATTCTGGCAAAAGGGGATCCAGGTTTGCAATCACTGATTCAACCTGTCCGCCGCTCACTTGCAGGGTGCCGCTATATTGTCTGTCCGGTTTTCCGTACTTCACCCAGCTCACGCCCCGCTCGTCGGTTTGATAAACGCTATGAGTATTGATCGTAAAATTCTCACGGGCATATGTTATTCTCTCCCAATGTTCAATCAGCCTTGCATTGTAGCTCGTACCCGGCGAAGGATCAATCCGCCTCCAAAAAAGGTGGATTTGACGATAAATTTCCGGGTCATTTTCAAGATACAATGCATTCCATTTCTTATAAACCGATCGTTCAACCAGCGGCTCCAAAAACAGCAACTCTTCTTCCAATGCCTGCGAATTTACCTCTACTGTTTGAGCAGATAAACCCCAAAAATAGATATTATTAGCTAATGGATAATAACTCTCCAGCCCATTTCCGGCCGCAACACGCACAAATTCACGGCCTATTGCCAGGCTTGGGGTCTCCAGTTCGGTAAACGCCTCCGTCCACAGATCCAGGGCCTGTTCGTAGCGGCCCTGGGCTTCCAGCTCCAGGCCTTGTTTCAGGAGTTCTTCTTCAGGTTCCGTGAGGGAAGAAGCCGATACGAATATTAATGATAGAATCAACAGATAGAACTTCATAGCTCATTAAGATTAAACAAATATGCTTATACTGGATGCACAATAACAATAAAGTATAGCCATTACATTTTATAATAATAAACAATTGTCATGCCCCAAATAAAATGTCGGGTAAAAACCTGTCACGCTCATCGCGATTTTTTTCTGAAAATGACAGTATGTTAAAAAAATCGAAGAAATAATAAGATAAAACTTTGCGGGTTTACAGTTTACATAACACTAGAAATTCATTCGATAAATCACCGGTAACTCGTGATTATTAGCGAAATATACATACCCCTCATCATCCCGATACAATACATCAGGCCAATGATCATTTTCATCAATCCCTATCTCAAAAAATTTATAATATTGTTCTAATTCACCATTTTGGTTAAACTTCTCCATCCCAAACCAACCTTCTCCTTCCGGAGTAGTGACCCAAGTAAAATGAATCAGAAACCTCCCAGATGAAGTTTCGAACATGCCCAAACTCAAATTTAGAAGTTGTCCATACATTCGGGAACCTCTGTAGGCCAACCGATAGTCACTCGGTTCGGCATTTTCTACATATGGCTTAGTATGATGTACCAATCCGTTCAGCTCACCAGAAAAAGTCCAACTTTGGATTTTTGGATTATAGGTATATTTATAGATAGCTCCATCATAAGCACGAGGTGAATAATAAATGGTTAAAGAATTGTCAATAACCATACTCCCTGGGATGGCCTGAGTCAAATGATTGAACGTTTCACTGTAATGATATCTCAAATTGCGAAAATCTCCGAAGCATTGAAGCTTACTTGTAAAATCGTCGTTAAACAAGTGAAATATACAATTTTCACCAGGAGCCCCTTCAAAAAGTTTATATAAAAATAAATGTTTTAGTGAACCATCGATGTGAATTGCTTGAAATTGCCCCCGGGGAAACACGGTTTTTATGGGGGGGTTATGTGCAGTAATAAAATCTCCTTTAATTGAATATGCGGTAATAAGACGATTAACATGATCAAGTACCATCAGCTGCTCAGTTTCTTTATTATCAGGAATAATAGAAAAGCTTTTTATATTCATAAATTCTCCTTTACTTCTGCCTCTTTGACCAATTTCCATCTGAAAAGCCCCGTCTCGTTCAAATTTCTTAATGTTCTGTTTTATCAAATCTGAGATATAGAAATTCCCATCCTGATCCATACGAATTTCACCGATTCGCCCAAATATTAATTCGCCTTGACGAGATTCAAACCAAGTGGTGATTTCAGGGTTTATTTGTGTAATCAAACTTTCATTCCATTGAGAAGGATAGGTTTCATACCGACATCCCATCAATGTAAGCGTACAACTTAAAATGGTAAATAAAAGGTAAATTTTCATTGTTAGACATTATATAATAGCACACCACTTTTATTTATAAAATAAACAAGGTGATGTGCTATTAGTTTTGATTATTATTTGGATCTAACCAACACAAGGAGCAGTGGGATCTAAACAGTCACAACTATTACCACTGTTAAAACACTCATTAGAAATTTCTGCACACCCTTCAAAACCACCTGGCCCTACTTCATCTAAAGTACAACGACCATCTATACAATGATAACAATCTGAATTATCGTTTGATAGCGCAATATTATAGCTAAACACAGAAAGCATAAAAATGCACGCGGCGGCAAAGAGTTTTAAGTAGGTTTTTTGGGTTGTTTTCATAGTTTACCTCATGGTTTTATTTAAGGTTAAAAGTTGGAAAAAACCTCTTCCAGCAACGATTGCTTATAAGCAACACTCGTGATACGGGTGGGAATGATATTCCGGTAAAACACGCGGTTACCGGCGGGATCTGCCACGGCCAGAAGCTGTTCAGCCGGCGGGGTATTCCCGGTCATTTGCGTGAGATGACTCAGTTGGGGATGGCGCCCCCAGTACGATGGCACCCGGAACTGCGATGTTTGTAAAAACTGAAGTGCCGATTGTTCATCCCCGCTTAAAACCACCACAACCGGCTGCACGGTTTTTTCTTCGTACGAGGCAAAGTGCTCAATAAGCTCATGGGTTTCCAGGATGCAGGCGGTGCAAACCCCGGGATTTAACAACATTAAGGCTACATAGTCGGCTGTTTGCAACGGGCTGCCGGGTTCATGAACCGGCGTGAGCCCCTCCATGACCTCATTGAAGGAAAAGGGAACAGCTTCATGTACCGCCTGCCGGAATTGCCCGCGGTACTCTTCGGCAGCACTGCGATTGTTTAATTCAACTACGGTTAAGGCAAAGAAAGAGATACTGCCTGCCAGTAACAACCCCACAATGATATGGATATGCAGTTTTTTCATACCTTTATTTAAAAAAAAATAACAAATCTCCAAGCAGAGGTAATATTTTGTTATACTTTTGTTATAAATCGCGGGTTGATTGATCTATTAGACGCTTTGCAAAACTCGTTCGCCGTTTGGATGACGGGTTCTTGAAATCTCATCGATGTCCCATTCGGGGTCTTATACTGTAAAAAAGAATCTACATTCATCCATTTCCCAATCGGGCCGCTCTTTCGTACATTTCGGAAAAACAAGCTGCTGTTCACATGACCGATCTATTTGTTGACCAACTACTGCTCGATATCGACAGTCTGATCCATTTTTTGCCGCGCCTGGCCTTCGCTTTTGTTGTCCTGTTCCTGTTTTACATCATTGGAAAACTGCTGGGTGCCGGACTGCGAAAAATCGCCGGCCGGGCGTCACTGCGGGAAGAGGTTCTCTCCTACCTCTCAAAACTACTCACCGGCATTGTCACCTTTATCGGGTTTATTTTTTCGCTGAATGTTCTTGGATTTACCGCGTTTGCCACCACCCTGCTTGCCGGTGGCGGACTCACGGCTGTGATGCTCGGCTTTGCATTTAAAGATATCGGCGAGAATTTTTTGGCGGGTTTCCTGCTGGCGTTCAACCGTCCGTTCAACAAAGGCGACCTGATCGAATCGGGCGGCATCACCGGGCGGGTGCAGCAGATTGATCTTCGCCACACTCATATCCGCACCGGGGACGGCTGCGATGTATTTGTGCCTAGCTCGCAGCTCTTCACGCGTCCACTGCATAACTACACCATCGACGGACTGCGGCGCGGAAGTTTTACCGTGGGCATCGACTACGGCAACGATCCGCAGCGCGCTATTCAAATCATCAACGAAGTGATGCAAAACACCAAAAAAGTGCTCAAAAAACCTGCGTTCTCTACACAAATCAAAGGGTTTGAGGCCGATTACGTAGAGCTTCAGGTCTCCTTCTGGATCAACGTACGGGATCAGGAATCGGGCCTGCCAGCTATCCGCACTGAGGTGATGAAGGGGGTGCGTGAGGCGCTGATTCAGGAGCAATTCACCTTCAGTGCCGACGTATCCACCGCCCTGGATGTGCGCCCGGTACGGGTGTCGGTGGATCGATAGGGTAAACAAAGACTTCAAACAACACTGCGAGCATCACAACATTTAATTTGCATGTATAGTTTTTTTTTTTCAACATTGATTCGACACTAAATCTGAATCAACCGTATTCATTATGCATTTTATTATCGCCACATCTAAAAATGTTCTAAAAAATCGCTTATTTTACTTACTTTCATTTTTGCAGCCGTTTTGTTGATATCCTTTACCGGTGTAAATCTTGGCACTGAAGAAGTTCATGCCGACCCTCTTTGGTTGGGTATGGAAATGACTACAGCAACCTGTCCTTATGACGATCTACCTTTTGATAAATGTGTCCATGGATCAGGTGTATGTGATGCAAGGGCACAGGGAACTTGTAACTCAGAAACAGGAACGACCCCCGTTATCGATTAACCATATTCCATTCCAACCAACTTCCGGCTGATCCAGAAGGTGATTTTAGTAAAGTTTTTATCCCGATTCATCAAAAATAGTAGCCGTTTTTTGACTATGGCAAAGCATAAACATTTCTTTCACCTTGTGCGATCAGCATCACGACTCCTTGTATTTATTTTTGTTGTTCTTGCGGCCGGATGTTCCGGGAAATCAACATCCAGTGATGCATCGTCTCAACATGATGATCTAACCGTCATTCGCGTAGACATCAACGAGGGAGAAACACCATTAAAACTCTCTCAGTTTGTGTCTGATATCTCCTACATTCCGCTGCAAACACCCGATGATGAACCGATCGGCCGCATTGATAAAATAATGCCACGGGGAGATTTGATTTCACTGTTTGATGCAACCCGGAACATTGTTTGGACTTTTAACCGGCGGGGGGATTTTGTTGCAAGAGCAAACATTCCGGGCGGCCAGGGCCCGGGAGAAGTTTCCAATCTCATGAATGTTTACGTGGATGAGAATCATCATATTCATGCCCTCGGTGTATTTAAAATTGTAGAATACGATATAG
>JBLRWO010000086.1:0-5696 GCA_047921215.1 Cyclonatronaceae bacterium
GTCAACCTGTCCGGCTTGCCTGGTAATCCGGCCGGATTACCACCATGAGCGGGAATCAGGTATATACCTCATTCCCGGCCGATTCGGAGTAGCGGTGGCCGTTATGAAATTGGTTGACTTTATTCCGCCGGAGTGGTTTCTTGTTAGGAGAGCATTGCATCCCGCACCCTGTTTTCCTGTGGGAGCGGCGTTATGGGCAGCCCGGGAGTGTGCCAAAACCGGCGGGCGGCCGACAGATTTCCGGTTTAATCACCTCTTAACTACCATTTATCACGCATGTCCGCCGGTCAATAGCACCGGCTGCCAACGGGTCGAACTGATGTATGGGGTTCAGCCGCATTTTTCCCGTCAACACGTTGAACTATCGTCATGTCACTATCCGCAATAAACAAAAGCATTAGTCAGCGCGCATGCGCACTCTGCATTATCGCAGGCCTGTTCCTGAGCGGTTGCCATTTGTTTGGTCAAACTCGTGTTATACTTGTGTAAAAAAACTCAAACTATCAAGGCATAGTACAAATGCTGTTTTGTAACCCATGAAATGATGCATCAGTAAAAATTAGGCCGAAGAATCTGATTACCAATTAGGAATCAACAAATGGAGGACCACATTAAAAACGATCCAATACTAATGGATTAAAGATGCGCTCGGCTCAAGACCGGGTCAATACGGAAATAACCCCTGAATAGCATTCGCACCATGAAATTCAAACACACCGGTAATAGCATGGTAATTAAATCAGTCGCCTCAATACCTCATGGCAATCACTATGTATTTTTGCTGCTTGCCACAGTTATGCTGGTAAGCTGTAATTTAATGGGATCAAAAACCGAAAACCCCGATGAAATTTACGGTTACTGGAAGCTGGAACGGATTGTCTATGATTCGGGAACGGTGTTTCGGCCCGGCAGCGGCGAGGGTGAATTGTACTGGCTGGGTTTGTTGGACATCGATGTTTATGCTGAAGGCGGACACCACAAGAAAATAACCGGCGGCGCCTACTGCAATTGGGTCGACGGCTGGTTTACCGAAACACCCGGCCGGGAGCTTGAGGTAACATTGATATGTTCGAGACTTGTTTGTGGAATCACTTCTGCGTTTTGTACGGCGGTTACTACTTCCTATAAATATAGATTTCAAAATGGTCGCCTAATACTCAGTTTTGATAGTCAAATGGATGGTATGGGCAACATTATATTTAATTCCTTTGACCCTGTAACAGGAGAATAGTCATGAAACATATCTTCTTTATTTCTCTGTTATTCTTTGTTTTGGGCCTTATTGCACCAAACGCTCAGCCGCACGAACAAACCGAAGGATTTTTGATCATGTTCGAGCCGCATGTGAAAGCCGATGATGTACGCTCAAAAAACCTGTTCTCCATTGACGGAGACCTGGAAATAGTGGAGTATTTTGAAAATGTGAATATTTGGTGGGTAAAACACAATTCGCAAAAAATAACCAGGGAATCGGCCTTGCAGCGGTTAAGAGCAGAGCCGGGGATCCGATACGCGGACCCGATCAGGAACCGGGTTACCTGGCGAGGCACGGTTCCGAATGACACTCATTTTTCGGATCAATGGGGAATGCGGAATAACGGGCAAACCGGTGGTACAGCTGGAGCAGACATTTCCGCAACAAAAGCCTGGGATATAACCCGTGGAGACAGCTGGGGTGCACATGTACCGGTAGTAGCTGTGATAGATAACGGGTTTGAGCAGGATCATCCTGATCTGGCATTTTTGACGGGTGGTTACAATGCTTACAACGATAATTTCAATGTTCCCGTAGCCGATCACGGTACCCATGTAACGGGTATTCTGGGCGCGACATCAAATAATAGCTCAGGGGTTGCCGGTGTGATGTGGAACACAGAGGTATTTCCCGTTGCCGGATCATCAATCAATGAAACAGTGGTGGTACGAGCTTATGACTACATACTGGGTTTGCGGCAGGATTACAACAATTCCGGTGGTTCGAGCGGCAGATTTATCGTGGCCACCAATTCATCCTTTGGAATTAATGAAGGCGATCCCTCCGACTATGGATGCTGGTGCGCCATGTATGATGCTATGGGGGCCGTCGGTATTATAAGTGTTGCCGCAACTGCTAATAGAGATTGGGATATAGATCAAGTTGGGGATGTGCCAACTGCTTGCAACAGTAATTATTTAATCACGGTTACAAACACGACTCACTTGGATAATAAATATGCGCATCCTGATCTGGATAAAGGAGCGGCTTGGGGACTTAACACAATACATCTTGGTGCACCAGGAACAAATATAAAATCAACCTTAACTCTTGCTTCAGGCTCCTATGGTTATGATACTGGTACATCAATGGCTACACCACATGTTACCGGAGTGGTGGGCCTGATTTATTCGGTATTATCATCTGCAGATATTGCCAATAGCCTGACTAACCCGGGTTCTTTGGCTCTTTCCGTAAAGGATTATATTCTAAACAATGTTGATCCGATTGCCGATCTATCAGGTATCACAACAACCGGCGGCCGCCTCAACGCCTACGAGGCGGTCAAGCACGCCCTGCCCAACCAGTTGAACAGTCCATTCATTGCCGTCTGGCCATCCCAGGACATCGGCGGCTCCCATATTTTTGGCGACAGCTATCTGGAGTTCGGCACCCTTATTATTCCGCAAGGCAAGGCAGCGGTGTTTTCGGGCACCCTTACAGGCTTCGGCGGGGATTATGCCAAAATACTCGTTCAGGGCAACATGGTGGTAGAATCGGGCGCCCAGCTTCTCGACCTGTCGGTCGAGGTAGCCCCGACCGGCTGCGGTAAAAACAGAAACTAGACATGAGGGATTTTGATCTAAAATTCATATTGTTTTTTCTGATGGGTGCTTTTACCCTGGTCAGCTGTGGAATTCTTGATTCTTCGGATAACCATCCCCCTCCCGAAATTCCGGATAATCTGGTTTTGTACGCCACCGTATTCGGCCAGGGGCAGGGAATTTGGACCTTTGATCCTCAAACCCTGGAAGTGCAGGATACTCTTGCAACCGGTTCTTCCTGGTCAATAAACTTTTCACCGGATTATAAGACGGTGTACGCTGCATGGTGGGATTCCAAAACTGACATCAATGAGGCTTATGCAATTGATGCAGAGAATAATGAGGTCGTGAAAAGTAAGGAAATATGGAACCCTAATGTTGAACTGGATCGCACAGGAACCAGATTGATCAGTATGGGAGGCAATCCGGGTATCCAGATGTTGGATGCCCAGACATTTGAAATTCTATTTGAAGGACATCCTCATATTAGTAACCTTACTGCACAAGTGGTAGCTTCACCGGTAAAGGATGAGTTCTATGCCCTGGTTCATATAGAAGGCCAGTCCGGTGTTGCAGGAGTGATGGTGTTTGACATTGAGACCTTCTCGATAAAATCCGTCATACCGCTAACCGAAGATGGAGACCGCCACCGGAGTATGCAGGGCTCTTACATCGATATAAGCCCGGATGGGCGGTATGTGTATGTCACGGTATTTAACTGGCAGGGTGGGGGAGGATACGGCAGTTTTCACATAATAGATGTGGAAACAGGGGAACAGGTTTTTGAAGCTCCCTGTGGCGGGTTTGCCTGGCTGGGTGTCTCTCCTGATGGACGTTATGTATACATTTCTGACAGTGCCGGGACTCCATTTCATACGGGTGGCATATCCCACGAATTTATCCCAACCAACACGATTCTGCGGTATGATGTGAACCGCAGGCGGATGGAGACTTTCGCAAGTGGAGCCAAAGATATTGGTTTAACAGGGAATTTACTGATTACAAGCTCAATTACAGTGGCACCGGATAGTCGATCAGCTTTTATCCGTGTTTTAGCTGCCGAATCTACGAATGAAGGTTACGCACCATCGATAATCCATATCGATACCAGAACAAAAAAACTAATGAATTACTACCGGTTGCCCCCTGATCCGGATGGCTATATCCGTGCCTGGATGCATCAGTTAAAATTTGGCCAAAGATCCTGATTACCAACAAGGAATCAACACACGGAGAACAACAATGAAAACACGCCAAAATACAACAAATATCAAATTGGGTATATGTATACTCATATCCGTTCTGTTCCTGCCGGCAATCTTAGTTGCGCAAGAGCATCACTATTATTCGAATCAGCAAAAAATCTATTTTGAAAAAGCTGAACATTGGGTTTCGGTAATGCTGCCGGAGCAGCAGCGCAGCCTGCTTATATCGCGCATCGAACAGGACGCACAGGTACATGTCCGGCAGTCGCTGGACACTGAACGTGGAATTTATTGGGTAGAAACAAAGCAGGACGGAAACGTGATTGACGATCTTGCCCGATTATCTTTACGCACGGAAGGTGTTCAAAAATTCCCCGTCTATTATTACGTTTCCACTGAGCAGGACACGACCTGGTTTGCAACGACCGATGAGTTTCGTGTCCGTTTCGAAGAGCATACCACCGAAGACGAGATCCGGCAATTACTTGAAATGTATCGTGCAGAAGTCGTTCGCATCAGCGAATTCGGACGCTTTACCCTACGTGTTGCCGAAGACGCACCTTACAACACTCTTGAAACCGCGAACCGGTTCTATGAACATGCGAAAACCGTATGGTCGCTTCCTAATTTCCATATGAAAATCCAGACCGAATCTATTCAGGATCCCTTGTTTGATAATCAGTGGCACCTGAGAAATACGGGACAAAACGGTGCAATTTCAGGAATAGATATAAATGCTGAGTTTGCTTGGGATATAACCACAGGTTCCAATGATATAATTGTTGCTGTCATTGATAATGGAGTTGAAAATCATGAGGATTTTGATCAAGGTCAACTCATCAATGGATTAACAGCAGGCCCCACTCCTGGAGTTGGCGGCCCAGTAAATGACGAAGATGCACACGGTCAGGCAGTAGCCGGAATTGTTGCCGCAAATCACAATACAATTGGCGTGCGGGGAGTGTCAAGCAATGTAAGAATCATGCCAATTAATATTTTTGCCCCAAATACAAATAATGAACATCGAGCTGATGCAATTGATTGGGCCTGGCAAAACGGAGCGGATATATTGAATAATAGCTGGGGATGTAATTTGCAAGAATGTTTTGACGATGACATTGCGGAAGCGATTGAGCGAGCTTTAACCCAAGGAAGAAATGGTAGAGGTGCAATTGTGCTGAAGTCCGCGGGAAACAATGGCCAATTTGTTACATTTCCAGGTACTGTATCTGGAGTATTTGTTGTTGGAGCCGTATCCAGCCAAAACCAGAAGTTATGGTATACTCCTGACAGTGAACTTATTGACATCATTGCTCTTTCAGGTGATCGCTTTGATTCCAATAACCTCGATATTGTTACAATGAACAGAGAAGGTCAAAATGGTTATCAAGATGGTGTAGGTAATCAAGTTGTAACTCAAGATAGCAATTACTTGATAAGCTTTGATGGAACATCTGCCGCAGTACCCCAGGCTTCAGGAGTTGCAGCATTAATGATAACGGTTAATCCCGATTTGGAAGCACGATCAGTCGGCGTAAATCCAAATCCTGAAATTCAAAACATTCTGCGAAATACTGCAGTTAGTTACGGCTCTGTGGATTGGACCGGTCACGGACGCCTGAACGCCTACGAGGCGGTCAAGCACGCCCTGCCCAACCAGTTGAACAGTCCATTCTTTGCCGTGTGGCCATC
>JBLRWO010000087.1:0-5548 GCA_047921215.1 Cyclonatronaceae bacterium
AAAAACTGATACCCTATCAACGGGGCCAGTATTAAAAAAAAAGTTAGAGATATAATTTCAATGCCGTTCATTAGGTTAGTCCAAACACATGTTTTATAGAGTTTTTTGCTTCATATTTTCATTAGAATTGTTAAATATGATGATATCACTATTTATGAATTTCAATTCCTATTCGAATCATTTTTTTCCGATTCCACGATCACAGCATGTGTTGCCGATTCCAGATGAGAAGATGAAACATGAGATCGGGAAGCCTTTGAATCAACAGCCCGATCAACTTCATTTTTAATAGCTGCAACAAACTGTTCCAGGTTATGTTGCTTTATTATAAATGCCCGGGCAGCTTTGCCCATTTCTTCACAACGCTCAGGATCGTCCCACAAAAACTGAATGGCATCACGCATTGCATCAGAATCTCCTTGCGCCACATATATTCCGGTAATACCATCTTGAATAATATCAACCTGGCCCTCCACTCTTGTGCAGATAACCGGCTTTCCCATAGCCATTGATTCAAGTATTGTTGTCAACCCGTTATCGGAATCTGTTGGCAAAAGAGAAATGACAACAAAGCGTGAACGTGCATATAACGACCTGAGTTCTATTGGGCTTTTCGGGCCAATGGTTATCCAGCTTGGAATATCTTTGATGTGATGAAGTTTTTCGATCGTTTTAAAAATATCACCCCTGGATGCGCCGGCCGCAATATGGCATGGAATCTTCAGCTGCCGAAGGGCGTCTACCAGTGTCGGATAATCGCGTGCTTCCATGCCTACAGAGCTGATCATATCTGTTTCAACCTCTCTTGGGCTCCAAAAATGCTGATCGATACCTCTTTTAAGAAGAATGATTTTATCCGGAGGCACTCCAAATCGTTCAATTGCGATTTTTCGTTGCACGGACGACCATATCAGAAAACGGGTTACCGATTTCATGGTTTTTTTAAATAACCATATTTTCTGTTTCGATCTCTTATTGTCTACGGATGTAATCCTTGATAAAACCACGATATGCGGCTTCGATGACCGAAACCATTTCAATATGAGGGCGAGCGGAAAGCTTACTTTCTCGGTGTGACTCAAAATCATATCGTACCGGTGCAAAATGAACAGAGTCTCAATCAGTTGCGCCATACTCACAGGAACCAACCTATAAAACAACCTTCTTGAAAAGGGAGATTTTTCAAGAAGGTATCTTTCATCAAGCACTTCAGCAGAAATAGCATCTTCAAGCAATGAAACCCTTGGGATCTTGTCTTCGACCTCAAGCTTTTGTATCACATGATCCGGTTGTTTATCCATGCCTTTTGAAATGATATAAAGCGTTTTCATAGGGCTCTGTTACAGTGTATTGGAATTGAACATCTTCTGTATGTCATAACTTTCAGGTCTACTTGTCCCATGTTTAGAGCATGTTTTTAAATTATTATGAGCCTCCATTTTAACATCATGCACCATTCTATTTTTCAGACAAAAATAGAGCCACTCTATGTACTGATATGGCACAAGAAGGGTGACTAAAAACTTTAACCTTGAGGTTTCCTGATTAATCGCCAGTCTTCTGAAGTCCATTGTAGATTGACTGAATTTAGCAGAGCCCGAATAGACCCCACAGGCAAACAAGAAACCTGAATCTGAAACAACTTTTTTTACTCTCTCATCAACACTTCCATACGGGTAGGAGAACGTCTGAATCGATCCCTGTAAAACCTCCTCAATCGCTTCTTTTGAGCGGGTAACCTCAAGCTCAATACTCTTTTCTGACAGGTCTGTAAGTGAGCAATGATTCAGAGAATGTGCTCCGATTTCGAAACCCATTTTTTGTACCGTTCGGATCTGTTCATCCGACATTAATGGGCAGATATCAAAATCATTTACTTCATCCCAACGTGCACTCTCCAGTTTTCGATTACCCATCACAAAAATGACAGCCCGCATATCCAGCTCAAGAAGTACAGGAATTGCATTTTCTAACGTATCCAGATAACCGTCGTCAAAGGTGATAATAATCGGGTTTGGAGGCAGGGTAAGTTTACCTTCTAAGTAAAATTGATAATCGGTAAATGTGATCGGCGTATAACCCAGCCTGTCAATCATGCTCATCTGTTTTCTAAATTCAGCCACGGTTACATAATGCCATCTACTCTCTTTCTCAGGCTTTTCTGTAAGCACCCTGTGGTACATCAATACTTTTATCTTTAATATCCTGTTTGATTTTTTCATGATTTTGTGATCAAAATAATATCTTGATACGATGTTGTTTTCTGTACCCTTGTGTTTGCAACAAGCGTGCCACTCAGCCGGTTTTTATTACATTTCTACAGATTACTGAATAACACCCAATCAATGACCTGTTATCAAATGAATTCTCTCTCAATTTTGTGGCCAGAACGCACAATTTATATCTACAAACAACTTCTCCGTGTAATATTTGCACATGCCATACTCCCTTCTTTATCTACTGTATTTTTTGAATAACCGCATTTATCCGGAACTTGAAATACCCTGGAAGCATGTGAAGAAATCCTGCATTTTTATACGCTACCTTTAAAAGTTTTTTTTCGCGACTAACGTGTTTATAGAGGGCTGAACAGAGCTGAACCATTGCAGCCGGCAATGCCACGCCTGTTTTCCAGCTCCTAACCTCGGGAATTACAATTTCCCAGTTGTTGACAGCAAGATCTGTGAAATCCAGCTTATAGCGTTCATCACCCCGCATTAATTCAATTCTGTCTATCGGGTGTTCAAGTGAACATTCAACCAAGTCTAAAAGCAGCCCAATTCCCGGCCGATGTTTAGAGGACGGGCTGTCATCATCATAACCACTCATATAATCATAGTACCTCCCATTATACATCAATAACATTCTTACTGAACTTACCCCACCCCCATCAACTGCCTGCTTTATCCAAAGCCTATTGTCCCAAAATGCAGCAAATGAGATCTCTTTGAAAAATTTCCGGAACCTCTCATCCTCAAAAGCTCCGCTGTAGCCTGCTTTATTCCATCTTTCCTGATGCAAATGTATCAGTCTTTCAAGCATCTGATCGGCTTCACCAATTCCGTCCGGACCTTTTATGATGAATTCATTCCCGATTCCACGCGCACGAATAGTTTGCCTGAACCGCCGTCTTGCGCTAGATCTTGAGTTTTTAATGAAATCCTGAAAATCTCCTTCCCGGTCAACTTCGATGTAATAGCAGACATCTATATGCTTTGCCTTTACACGGCGCTTTGACTTTTTGAGTAAAGGATAAATGGTTTGCATTATGTAGCTGTCATCTCTTGACTGGTGAAAAGTGATCTTGTAACGAGACATTTCCGGTGTTAAAAGAAGTTTCACAAAAAGGTCAGCGATAGGGGTTTTGTAATCCGGATCAACAATGACGTCAAGAAAATCACTTATTCCGTAATCACCCGAAAAACCGAACTGCTCATTCCTGCTTCCTCCACTCCCAATCAATTGAAGCCGCCGTTGCATCGTTATTCCCCCCACCTTTGTAACTCCTTTATAAAAGGGAAAAATGGCTACCAGCTTCTGTTCTTCATAAACCGTTACAATGAACAAGGATCGATTTTTATGACGCCCGAAATGCCTCCACCAGCTGGACGCCCATCCGGAAGACATACAGATCATTTGATTTGACAAACACGCCAGTTCGGTCCATTCTGCATCGAGCTTTTCAAAGGCGCTTTCAGTGGTGTGAATGTTTACGGTAAAGTCCTTTTTTCGCGCATAATGATGAATTGATTTTACTTTTGGCTCTGCAGCTGTTACGATCTCATCGTTCATATCAACCTTTGTTTGTAATTCATTTTACTGCTTCCATTACTTTCGTCGTTCCACCGGTCCATTGCTGCTTCATCTGCTTGCGTAAACTCAGCCGATGCGGCCGGTACTGAGCACAGACCCGTCAGTTCGTTATAGGCCCGTTCCATCTGATGGCCGATACTTTCCCACCTGTATTGGTTTTTCACAAGTTCATACCCTTTCTCCGTTAAGCCATTGGCCCGTCCCGGGTTTTTAAACAGTTCCACAACCCTGCCTGCAAATTCATCAGGGTTATCAGCAATCAGTATAGATTCCCCATTTATCACATCAATCCCTTCACAGCCTATAGATGTTGTAACAATAGGTTTTCTCACTGCCATTGCTTCCATAATTTTAAGCCGAGTGCCCCCACCCATTCTCAACGGAACAACATAGACAGACGACTTTTCGATATAGGGGCGGGTATCTTCCACAAAACCTGTAACAATGATATTTTCACTGGCTCTGCTTGAAATCGAATTGGGTGGGTTTTTCCCAATAATAGTGATGGTTGCGTCTGCAACTCTCTCCAAGATTTTTGGGAATATCTCGTCCAGGAACCAGGTAATCCCATCATAGTTTGGCACATACTTCATCATCCCCACAAAGACCATGGAGTGTGGAACGGGTTGCGTTTTGAACGGCTGAAAGTAGGTCGTATCCACTCCGTTGGGAACCAGATACTTTGAGACGCCGGGCACGGTTTGGTTAAAGATGGATAGATCTCGCTCGCTGGTTACCAAAAGGGCATCCTGTTGCGCGCAAACAGCCGTTTCCTCCTTATAGAATTTATAAGCCTCAAGATGATAAAACAGCTTTTTGAATGGACTCTTCACCTTCGCCATACGTTTAAAGTTGTCATATTCAACATTGTGAGAATCGATGATTTTGATTGCCGAACTGTTATAGCGGTACATGGCCATAACCGGAAATTCGCTTTGGATGATATCAAATGACTCGGCCGCAAGAAGCTCGTCGAGCTTCTGTTGAAATTTGTCTGACCTTGTTAACTGATGCCAGTTACTGTGTGAGGTAAAAAAAGATTTGACCTGGCACCAGCGTTTTGATTTTTCGGAGAATGGATAGTTGACAAAATGAGTTTTACCTGCCAGCATTGGGAACTCCTTGATTAATTCCCTTTCCTCTTCAGGCGTGCTGAACCCGGCAACTGTTACATCATGATATTTACTGAGGTGCTGTAACAAGTAATAGATACGTAATGCGCCACCAAAAACAGGGTTTGCGGGACTATAGGGAGTGAGATACAATATTTTCATGTTTATAATTTTTTAAAGTATGTGTTTAAGTTTTGACGTCTTTCAGAGATAAAGCCTGAAATCATTTTTAGTTCAGCCTTATCAAAAGTCTTTAGAAGAAAGAGCCCGGAGATATAAAAAAATGAAGCAAATAGCAGTACAATCATCCAGTATAATCCGGTATACGACAGAAGCAACATCACCGGTAAAACCATCAAGATTGTTGCCATAATAGGTTTGACGACATAGGAGCTTTTGAATGCCTGCAGATACTCTTTTGGAAGCAGGTAAAACGCTGAAACCATGACGAAGATCTCGGTAATCAGAGTGGCAACTGCTGCGCCGATTCCACCGTTTAAATAGACTTGTTGGGTATATGGAATCAGCCAATAATTGACAGAAATGTTGATGAAAATTGCGATCAATCCAATCAAAGCCCAGGCTCTTTGCTTGTTTGCTGCTCCCATAAGGGCACTGCCCAG
>JBLRWO010000088.1:0-5293 GCA_047921215.1 Cyclonatronaceae bacterium
CAGGAAGTCATTTTCCTTGAGAAATTTGCCCCAATCATCGTCAAGTCGTGTGCCATTGGTCTGAATCGAGTTCAAAAAATGCAAGCCGGGCCTGGCATATTTTTTTTGGTACATTAGTGCACGCCGAAAGAAGTCTACCCCCATCAGTGTTGGTTCACCACCCTGCCATGCAAAATTAATTTCCCGGGTATTGTGCGGATGATTAGTGATGTATTGCCTGGTAAACTCCTCCAGTACATCATCACTCATTTTAAATGAACGGGTATCCGGATACAGGTTTTCTTTCTCGAGATAAAAACAATATTCACAATCCAGGTTGCAAATTGGCCCAATCGGTTTGGCCAGCACATGAAAAGGCTTGGGTGCAACTTGAATTGTCATACGGATAAATTAGGTCAAATCGGCTGTTAATCCAATCCATCGTACCTGATTAGCGGATCAGACACTGGCCGGCCATACATTGACAAGCCGGTCCGGGGAAATATACCCGGAGTTTCATGTAAAGAGTTTCGTGGCATGATATTCATCTAATCCATTAAATGGCGGATTCCCGGCCCGCGGGTATACTGCAATCCTGTTTCGCTTCTGTGGTAGGCATTTTCAGGATCGTAGTGCGGATTTCTCCTCATTTCCTGTGCATTGACCGTTTTCCGCCAGTCGTGCAGCTGTCTCCGCAGTTCTGCAGCCAGGTCAGGCATATCACGGGATAAATCGCGGGTTTCCCCGATGTCGTCTTTCAGATTAAACAGGCTTACCTGACCAGGTTCTCCCCACAACGTCTGTTCATACCATTCTATCAGTTTGTAATTTCCCACCCTAATGGCACCCGAGGGCTGGTATCCATGGTGGTGGTAATGCGGATAGTGCCAATAGAGTGCTTCACGCCCTGGATCTGTCCCATTCTGAAGATGAGAAGTGAGGTTAACCCCGTCAAAATCTGACCGGTTGTGCCGGATGCCAGTCATACTCAAAATAGTCGGCACAAAATCGTCCGAGATCACGGGTACATCGCTCCGTGTGCCGGGCCTGACTACCCCGGGCCATCTTACACTTAAGGGGACACGGATTCCCCCCTCGAACAACATTGATTTTCCGCCGCGCAACGGATCCTGTGCCTGCAGTGTTGAGAGTCCACCGTTGTCTGAATAGAATATAACCACCGTGTTATCGGTTAATTTCAGATCATCCAGCATATCCAGAATACGTCCTATCCCACGATCCATGCGCTCGACCATGGCTCCCATCACCGGGTTGTTCATCGGATGGTCCGCTCCCGGTTTTCGCTCGTATTTGCGAATGAGATCGGGTTCTTCGATAAGGGGCCTGTGCACCACATGATGGGAGACATACAGGAAAAAGGGCTTGTTCTGGTTCTCGTGGAGAAACCGGACGGAACGGTTCGTAATAGATTCAACATGATGCGGATCATCAAATGGATCGTGGTCCGGCTCGGGTTTCACATTCAGCAAAACATCGTCAAAACCCCGGTGTTGCGGTTCGTAAAAACGTCCGGGATCATCGAACTGCCGGTCGGGGCTGAGGTGCCATTTACCAAAATGGCCGGAAACGTAGCCCTTTTCAGCTAAAAACTGCGGTAATATTTTCACATCCACAGGTAGCCCACGGCTTATAGGCTGCCCAATAACGGGGGCATAGGGATAGGTCCCTCCCGGAATGTAATCGGTAAGGTGCAGCCGGGCAGGATTTTTACCGGACATAATGCTGGCCCGGGTCGGTGAACACACCGGTGATGCGGAATAGGCATTCGTAAAATGCATGCCTTCACTTGTAATCCTGTTTATGTTCGGCGTTTCATAGAAATCAGTCGCTCCATGATAGCTGACATGGTTCCAGGCCTGGTCATCCGACAAGATAAAAACGATATTCAACGGTTTTCGGGGATCAGAATCCGTACCGGAACATGAGGACAGAAACGGATACATCATGGTTGTGCCGGCAATACCAAGTGTAAGCCTGCCCAGGTTGCCAATAAAATCTCTTCGGTTCATCGATTCCATCTCTGTATCCTTATCCTTTATGTGAGTTTATTCACCATTGGTAAAAATCAGTTTCGGGTATCTTCAAGCTGCGACCGATCAATTTTCATTTCGTAAACCAATTCATCATCTATACTGTAAATCTGATAGGTTACGGCGGGTTCATCATTGTCGAAATCAAAATTGAGCAGCCCGAACGACTCTTTTTCATTATAGCTGTAAAGGGCACCCGGCATAGCATTATGACGGTGCCTGTTGGTAAGGCGGCCACTGGCGAATTCATACAGGGTATAATCATCAGCCCGGTCAATCTGCCAGGCATCGGAGCGATGACGATCGGATGACAGCAGAATCACACCTTCTATATTTTGATCGGTAAGAAACCGGAATATTTCTTCACGCTCATCAGGGTATCCCGACCAGGTATCAACGGATCCCGGACTTGCCTCATCTGACCAGGCAACCGGGCTTACTATTACCTTGAATGCGGCTTCAGATTGGCTGAGCTGCTCAAGCAGCCACTTTTTCTGTACCGGACCGAGCATTGTCGGATACTCTGCATAGTCATTAACCCGTGATGGTTCCTTCGCAAACGGGTTTGTCCGGTAAAAACGTCCGTCGAGCATAAAAATATCGGCATCACCGATGGAAAAAGAGTGCCAAACACCCGGCCAGTCATCTGAACCATACGCCGGGTTGATCCAGTTTTGCCGGTATTGCTCAAGCATGGGCATCTTCCAGTAAGGCATCTCCCGATAAGGTCCCAGCCAGACGTCGTCGGTGAATTCGTGGTCATCCCAGATGGCATAAACAGGAGCAGCCGCTATCATTCGTCTATATTCCGGGCCTGATTGCCGCTGATAGTAGGTATAGTGCTGCATGGCATAGGGATGGTTGCCGTGTTCAATGAGGTTGATGTAGACATTATCACCCAGGGTCAGATAGGCCAGTGGCTCTTTTGCGTGTATAACATCCCAAAGGCGCTCATTTTCCGGGTAATATGCAGAACAGCCGCCGAAAGCCACGGTAAATGAACGGTTCGTGCCAGCCCGGGGATAGGTTTTAAAGCTCAGCTTCTGAGGTGTTTCAACCAAACGGCCATTGATCAGCAACCTGTAGTAATAGCGGGTATCCGGATCGAGGCCTGCCACATGCACAACCGTTGTATAATCGGTTCCAGATGTTGTTTGGGCAATATCCGATACATGGTAGTCTGACATACCGGGATCGATGCTCACACGGACCCGTACACGTGCCTCATGCAGTGTTCGCACCCAGAATGCGGCACTGCTTGTGGTGACCTGACCGAGCATCGGACCGTGCAACAAGGGCAGATTGTAAGCTTCGGCAAAGGATCCGAATTCCGGAGAATCGACCAGGGGTACAAGCACAGACCGCGGACCGGCCAGATATCGTTCAAACGGCAGCCCGAGTTCCACCGCTGTTCGCAAGGTGCCCATGGCCTCTTCGATTCTGCCCTGATGGGCCAGGGCTACCGATAAATTGAAGAGAGCTTCCAGGTTATCAGGAAAACGTTGTAGTACATCCCTTGAATAGATTTCAGCATCCATGAACTTGTTATTCATAATATCCAGCATCATTCGCTGCCCTCTCCGGTTTTCCCACTCATCAAAATAACCATAGAAAAATCGCAGGTCCCACGGGTTGGCGCTGCCATAGTAGGCCAGTGTATCACCATGGAAATAGGCATCGGACGGGGCGTTCTGGCCCACTGGCTGATTATAGATGCTGCTTTGCGGATTGGGCAGGTCGGATGTTTCCTGTTGGCTGCAGGCAGTCAGGCAGTAGCACAATACAAGTATCATCAGAATACCCATATGGTTATTAAAAACCATAAAAAGCCCTTTAGCTGCAGTTTCACATTTTGGTTTCATTTTCTGCAAATTTATTAATAGCGTATATCCAACAGTTCAGCCTGACCGGTTTCGTTTGCTATTCCCTGGATGGATTCCAGTAACCCTGCACCGGACTGTCGGTAATATTCAAGGAGTATGCGAACTGCATCGGTCCATGTCTCCTGCAATTCGGTAACATTCAGTGAGCGTTCAATGGGAGCGATTCCCGGCCAGGATTCAGGATTTGATTTCACCCGTTCCATAATTCTTGTAAAGCGTTGATCCCATTCACGCAGGGGCATCACAACCCGGTACAGCTTGCCGGCATCCAGATCTGATTCAAACCGGTTTCCGTTAAATCTGCCACTGAATCCACTCCATTGAGTTGGCAGCCAGCGGTTCATCGGCAGAGCCTGAACGTAGTGAGCAATCTCAAGGCCGGTCAGTTCTACCATGATGAGTTGATGCCCTCGCTCCCCGCCCGTTCTGTAAAACGCATTAACATCCAGTATACCTGCCGGCAATTCTGCACGGACGATATGACGGGTTTTATGCAGCCCTACGTCGGCACCGGTTGCAAATCTCAATGCCTCTGCTGCAAGTATTCCCACTTCAGCATAACTGACTTTTCTGGGGCTCCAGCTAACGATATTCTGACTTTCAGGTGCCAGTTCAAGTTCTTTACTTCTCACCATCTCCAGCATCTCCAGATCGGGGACAATCTTCAGGTGGTCCATTTCAATGAGCTTATAATCATACGACAGAATCTGCCCCGACTCAGCATCCAAACGAAGTTCAAGAGACCCAACCATCCGGGCATAATCTCCGGCCTGAATGATGATGGCACCGGTCTCCGGAACCGTAACGGGTTGATGTGTTTCCTCATGCGAATGGCCTGCAATGATGATATCCAGTTCTGTTGCCACCTGTGCGATGCGTAACGCATCCCGGTTTGAGATATGCATCAATCCTATCACCAGGTCCGTACTCTCCCTGAGCCTTGAAGCCTCATCACGTATTGCAAAGGCTGTTTCCTCAAGATTCAGGGATGGTCTGTCTCGAGGAGCAATGGCCCCAATTACCCCGATGGTTACGTCATTGATCGTGTATACAGCAGACGGGGAAAATTCGAGTGTTCCATCCTCGCGCAACAGATTAATGCAGACGATATCCATACCAGCAAGCGATGTAAAACGGTGCAGGGCATCAATACCAAAATCGTAGTCATGATTTCCCGGGGCCCATGCATGGTAACCGACACGTCCCATCATTTCGAAGGTGAATTCGCTGTTTGTTTTTCTGGCCACTATTTCCCCTTTTTCAGCAACATCACCGGCATCCAGAACCAGTACGTCAGAGCGCCCGGATCGTATACTACGAATATAACCGGACACGAACGGGAGTCCGCCAATTCCGGTATAATCGGGACGAAGATGATCG
>JBLRWO010000089.1:0-5272 GCA_047921215.1 Cyclonatronaceae bacterium
TGCCAGTCTGGCACATACTGACCCCGGGGTCAACATCATCAGAATGGGGGGTCAGTTTGAAACAGAATAAGGGGTCAATTTAGAGCAGAATAACCACCCACGCCCAAACAGCGAGGGCAACACCGGCACTTATTAGAAACAGAACCGGGTACCCGTTGGTGATGATTTCGTTTAATAATTCCAAAGGGTTGGGTTTAAATTCAGACCTCCGTGGAATTAGAAACCCTGGAGGTCTTTAAATGATTGGATTGAATTCACCTCAATTATTTAGTGATGCTGTTCATGATCACCGGAGTCTGTGTCGCCACCGTCCATATCATCTCCGTGCATCATCTGCATGCACATCATATGCATTTTCATCATTTCTGAATCCTGCATCATCTCCATCATTCGAGATTGGTCCATCTCTTTTCCATCCATCATGGATTGCATCATCTGCATGTGCTTTTGCATTCGTTCCCGCATTTCCGGGTCATTCATGCGTTGGCGCATTTGGCCCATCATCTCAGAGTGATCCTTCTGCTGCATATTTTTCATCATGGCTTTTCCCATATGGTTTATCATTTCCCGGTGCATGTCGGGATCTTCGGCGATACGTTCCATCATCATGGCCCGCATATCCGGGTTTTCCATCATCTGAATCATCTGTTCATGATTTTCGTGATGTTGATGATCTTGTGCTGTAACCGGGTTCGTAGTCAGAACCATTGCAATTAGTGCGATACTTGTTATGATTAATGTTTTCATTGGAATACCTTGATATATGGGTTTAAAAAATTAAATGTATCATAACCCATAATACATATGTAAGGCTTAAATTAACCTTAAATAGGGGAGGTTAGATTGCATTTGTTTATGATGGGTAATGATGAGTAACTGTATGTTTTAGAGAATTTTAGTAATCTATATTTTCAGACAAATGATTCATGTATTTTTTTCACAATGTGGATACTACTTGTAGAAGACGAAAAACCACTTGCCAATTCCTTAAAACGGGGCCTGGAAGAAGAAGGTCATGTCGTTGAGGTGAGTTATGACGGCGAGGAAGCTGAGTTACAGGGATTCGTAAACGATTATGACATGGTGGTCCTGGACTGGCGATTACCCAACCGGGATGGAAAAGAAATTTTAGAAGCATGGCGTGCCGATGATAGAACTTTTCCCGTACTGATGCTTACGGCATTGGGAGATCTGGATCACAAAGTTGCGGGCCTGGATGCCGGAGCCGACGATTATATGAGCAAGCCGTTTTCATTTGATGAACTGCTGGCAAGAATCCGGGCTTTGTCCCGCCGGTCGCCGGGGTTTACAGATATCGAATCGCTGAATATCGGGCCTGTTGAACTTGATACCCGCAAACACAAGGTTTACATCTGTGGTTCGGAACTCGCTCTGAGACCAAAGGAGTTTATCCTGCTGCAGTTGTTGCTGAATGAACCGGAGTCGGTATTTTCAAAAACAAATCTGGCGGAACGGGTATGGGGATCGGCCTACGATGTCTCCGACAATACGATCGAAGCCACAATTTCAACACTCCGCCAAAAATTATCCGGGGCATTTGAACGGTGTGAAACATTTACCTTGAACGAAGATATTCAAATAATTGAAACCGTTCGGGGTGCAGGATACCGGTTCAATTACGATTTGTTCAGCGACCAGGGCTAAATCATGAAGAATTTGTTTCCGTTTTATAATCGACTGTCGATCTCTAAAAAACTGGCGCTTTGGTATGGGTTCAGTTTGTTTATCATGCTGAGTTTGTTTGGTTTCTTTTTACATAAAACCTTTCAACAGTCGATTCAAAACAGTTATGACCGGCATCTCCGGTTTGAAGCCGAACAACTGTTGCCCTTTATCCAGACGAATGATACTCTTGCGATTGATCTGACCGGATATGGACGGATGGAAGCATTGAGAAGTGGAACAGAGTTTGGGACGTATGTTCGGTTATATGGACAGGACCACCGTAAGGTTTACCAAAGCCCGAATTATTCGGGTACAGATGAACCCCCTGATTCACAAATACCTGATGCGCCCACCCTGTATTCATATAGTAGTGAATGGAAGTCACTTCCTGCGCGAACGCTTTATTTACCGATTGAAGACAACAGCAATGAGCTCATTGGCTGGCTTGAAGTAACCGGTTTTGAGTGGATGCTCTATGAAGAGACGACCCGCTTTCGCAGATACATCCTACTGTTAATTGCCATCAGTGTTGCTTTCTCGATCCTTGGCGGATATTTGTTGTCGAAAAAGGCGCTTTCTCCCGTCGCATCGATCACACGCACTGCGAAATCGATCACTGCAATGGATCTGGAGGAACGGATTCCGGTCAACTACCAGGTGCGGGATGAACTGACCGATCTGGCGGAAACGTTCAATACGATGCTGAACCGATTGGAAAAAGGCTTTGAACGGGAGAAACGGTTTACTTCTGATGCATCTCATGAACTGATGACCCCATTGTCTTTGCTTCGCACCGAAGCTGAAGTCATGCTTAGAAGACCGCGCAGTAAGGAGGAGTACCGGGAGACGATCGAACGCATGCTGGTGGAAGTGCGCCGGATGAGTGAAATGGTACATCTGCTGCTGCAACTTTCGCGTGTAGAATCGGTACACCGTTCCAGGCCTGAAGTTATAAATATAAGTCGAATTTCGGAGGTGTTGGGAGCCATATTTAAGGAAGCAGCACATGAAAAAGAAATCGTAATTAAAGAACATATAGAAAGTGAACTGTATATAAACGCCCATGAGGCCTACATCGAAGAGGTCATCAACAACTTGTTGGAAAATGCCCTGAAATATACTCCTGCAGGAGGCACCGTAAGCCTGGAGCTTAAACGATCCGGCAGCAAAGCCGTACTTCATCTCAGCGATACCGGTATCGGGTTTGATGGTGATACCAGGGACCATCTGTTTGAGCGATTTTACCGTACTACGCAACAGGAAGTACAGGATCAGCCTGGAAGCGGCCTGGGCCTTCCGCTGGTGAAGGCAATCATAGAATTATATAGAGGTAAAATAAGGGCATACAGCGATGGCCCCGGTAAAGGGAGTACATTTGTGGTGGAACTTCCATTGGCTAAGGAACAATAAACTTAAGCGGAATTGGATGCCTCAATCCGTTTAAAAATTCCGCCCATAGTTAAATCATTCACTTGTTCTACTTTCCATCCCCCGGCCTCCACATTTTCCACTGTTTGCCGGGCGATATCGACACCGCTCAGATAATGAATAGGGCCATCCAGCCTGTCCCTCGCGGCACTGTCTGGCCGGCAGGTATAAAGGGTTCTGGTGCTGTCCTGGAGTTCACCTTCGGCATTATAGGAATACAGGTCTACCGGAAGACGGTAGAGATCAGACTGTTGTTCAATAGAACCGATAATAAATTTTTCGTAGGATTCCAGTTCACCCTTATTATTGTAGTTACATTTTTTATACCGGTTGCCGTCGATTTCAATCATCAGCATCTCCCCGGATTGTTGGGCATGAAGGGTGTGAGCAGGAAGTAACCCCGTCAATACTATAATGCTATAGAATGAAGAAATGATACGCATGATGATTGCTATGCTTATTTTAAGTTGTTGTTGGGTTGATTTGGGTAAACGTCATTCCAATTACAGCCATTGCCACGCAATAATCCACGTAATGAACTTCTCGTCAGCGAAGCACCTGTTTTTTTTGTGCTCATATCCGTAATCCATGAGTTGACGAGGGTTTCAAGAGATTCCGTATTGATTTCGGTCAACTTTTTCTCTCCAATGATTCATCACAAGTAGCTCTGTTAATCTTGAAAAGTGGGGTTTTTGGTAATAGATTCCGTTTACCCTTCACGGGAAGAAAGGCCGGAACGTTCCGCTTGTATTCGAGATACTCTTCTCCAAACTCTTCAATCACTTTCTGCTCTTCCCTTCGGGCAAGCAGGACATAAGCGATAACGATTATCGGGAACAGGCCCACAGAGAATATAGTGGGCCAGTGAATGACACCCTCTCCAAAAAGCCCGATAAACAGACCGGTATATTGGGGATGCCTGACCAGGCTGTATAAGCCGTCGGTGGCAAGCCTGTCTTCCTGCCTGGCATGGTAAAGCTGACGCCAGCCCTGGATAAAAATGCCAAATCCACCAAAAAATAGAATATAACCCGCAATCATAGAAATCATCATACCAGTTTCACCAACGCCCACTAGTGTAGACCAAAGGTTAGCGTTTAGATCACCACTACCACTATCCAGCCCCAGGAACCGAACCATCAGATAAATGGTAAGCGGGAAGCCGTACATTTCCGCATACAGAGCGATGATAAAGCCCTGAATCAACCCGGCTCCCACCCACTCCCGCCAGGTTTTGGGTGCCAGATATTTGTATAAAAGCCAGGAAGCAATAATGATAACAAAAAGTGCTATAACCCAGGCTCCTGAATGTTCAATCCCTCGTTCTATGTACTTTTCCGTTAGTTAAAAATGTTGTTGGTAATGCAAATGGATTGTTTTCTAAACAAACCGTTGCATAACACCCAGCGACTGATTGGTCCTGTCAATGGATTTCTTCGGATCGGATTCAGCTCCGGTTAGCGCCCGGATCGCATCGATGGTTTCTGGAATGACGATGGCCTGGTTATCGACCAGATAAGCGTAGTACAGCTCGTCACCCACCACCTTGAGCATATCTTCCCAGATAGCCACTTCGTACATATCGCCGTGGGGACGGCCTAAATCCAGCATCAGTTCCTTCACCGTATTGTTGGCTGAAAGATCATCGCTCATTTTTATGAAAGCAGTTCGGGTTGAGGTGCCAAACGCTTCCATCACTTCCTCTTTGGATGCTTCACGGGTCAATTGCACGGTCCAGTAGTGCAGGTGGGAAAGTGTTTGAGGCACTTTCACGGCTGCGGTTACTACATCCAGCTCAGGGTCCACACTCTGGGCATCCGGCCCCTGGTGACTGGGAATCTCCGGTTCAGGTACCATTGTATTCATGATACCGTTTTTATGGCTCTCCCACGGATCGGTAGCACGACGCAGCAGCGTACCGCGAGCTTTTTTGAGCAGGCCGGCCCGTTTCAACGCACCCAGGGTTCGCACAATGGAGGTGGTGTTGCAGGAAACAACACGTGTCGACTCTCTGCCCAGCGCTGAGCTATAGTTAGATTCGGCGGTGAAGGAATGGCCTGTAACTTGATGCTTTTCTCCACCCTGTACGATAAATTTCACCCCTGCTTTCCGGTATTTTTCAGCATTTTGTGCTCCGAACTTTTTGGGAGCACAATCC
>JBLRWO010000090.1:0-5244 GCA_047921215.1 Cyclonatronaceae bacterium
GCGATTTTTTGGGACCACTGAAGTGGTCCGGGAGCCCACTCTTCAAGGTCCTGCGGACTCTTGAAGGTGGGCTCTTACGTTACAGGGGATTCTAAGAGGGTGAGGGTGCCGGTGGTGGCGTTGATTTCGGCCTGGATGCCGAGGGGGAGGGTGAACATGTCGGGGATGTGGCCGATCATGGAGCCGTACCAGACCGGGACGTTGTGGAGCGCGGTGTGCTGCTGAATGAGCTCTTCGATGGTGAAGGAGGCGTAGCCGCTGCCGGGATCGCAGCGGGTGCAGCGGCCGAAGACCATGCCATTCATATTTTTGAGGATGCCGTTCAGGCCGAGCTGGGTAAGCATGCGGTCGACCCGGTAGAGCTCTTCGCCCACATCCTCGGTGAACAGCAGGCAGCCGTTGTAGTCGGGCACGTATTCGGAGCCGAGGATGCCTGTGAGTACCGTCAGGTTGCCGCCCATCAGACGGCCGCGGGCCACGCCGGGGGTGAGTGTCGCAACCCTGTCACCCGTGTGGGTGAGGTCGTTGCCAACGCGTACGGGGTTCTGCATGGTCAGTGCTTCGCCGTCGAACAGCACCCGGCGGAAATGATCGGCCGTAAATTCGGTGAACGGCGACATCCCCACCGGTCCGTGGTAGGTTACCAGCCCGGTTTTGGCGTGTACGGCGTTCAGCAGGGCCGTTACGTCGCTGTAGCCGACAATGATTTTGGGATTGCGTCGCAGAAAATCGTAATCGACCAGGTGCAGGATGCGGGCGCATCCCCAACCGCCACGCGTTGCCACGATGGCCTTCACCGACGTATCGCGGATCATCCGGTTCAGGTCTTCGGCGCGCTGCAGGTCGGTGCCCGCAAAATAGGCGTGCCGCGCCAGTACGTACTTTCCGGTCTTCACCTTCAGACCGAGGGCTTCGAGCCGTTCCACCACCACCTGTATGTCGGTCTGGCTGTAGAGCGCGCCCGCGGGGTTCACCACAGCCACCGTATCACCGGATTTGAGCCGTTCGGGCTTGATCAGGGGAAGGGACGTCCCCGTGGCACCGGTGGCGGCTGATGCTCTTGCTCCGGCTGTACCCGAAGCACCCGTACCGTGCCCTGCGGGGTCAATACCGTTCAGTCCAGTTGTATTTCCAGCTCCGGCAGCCGGCGCTGCAAGGCCCGGTACCAGTCCCGCCATTGCCCCGAGGCCCATGTACCGCAGAAAAGATCGTCTGTTTTGTGAGTTCATACCTTTGATGATTCCGTTTTTCTTGTATTTTCCATGCTTTCGCGATGAAGATACTCACCCGGTGCCGAAGTTGGAAATGTTCTGTCTGTACCGGTAACAGTTCTGATGCACAGGATTTTTCTGTTACGGCGGAATTTCTTTTGATACACCGTTATTTTCTGCCGTCCCGAAAAATGTACTCCTATGCACGAATAAGACATACTGTACCAGATCATCTGAAACCAGCCGGATTCACTGCATCCGGAAATTTCTGAATCAACACATCATGATATACGATCCGATTTTTACTGAACCAACCCGTAATACCATGCCATCTGAACAATACCGGGCCCACCCCTCGTACCTCTCCACGAGAATCATCCGCCAGTTACTGCTGCTTCCGGCCCTGCTGCTCATCGTCAATGGGGATGTAACCGCACAGCAGACTGCCCGGGAAGATGCACGCATCCGGCTGTCGCACGACATATCGGAACTGCTGAACCACGACGATTTTCAGAACTCCCTGTGGGGCATATCGATCCGCGATGCGGAGAGCGGTGCCGTTCTGTATGCACGTAACGCCATCAAAAGCTTCATGCCGGCCTCGAACACGAAACTGTACACCACGGCAACGGCGCTGCACCATCTCGGCCCGGGCTACCGCTACCGCACCGGGCTCTACACCGACGGGCATGTGGAAGATGGCGTACTGCACGGCAACCTGATTGTGCGCGGCTCGGGCGACCCGGTGATCGGCGGACGCTTCAACGACAACGACCGCACGGAACTTTTCCGCCAATGGGCCGATACGCTGCAGAGCGCCGGAATCCACCAGGTTCGCGGCGACATCATCGGCGACGGCACCATCTTCGACAGCCCTCCCCTGGGCAGCAGCTGGAGCTGGGACTACCTCACCTACTGGTATGCCGCCGAACACGCCGGCCTCAGCTTCAACGACAACACAGTGGATGCGGCCATCATCGGAACCACCGCAGGACGTCCGGCACAGATACTGATCGAGCCCAACAACACCAGCTATGTGGAGATCCTGAACCACACCCTTACCGTTCCGGCCGACTCGGCCCGGCGGATCAGCTACGACCGGCCGATCGGCAGCAACCGGATAACGATCGCCAACCATGTACCCGAGGGCGACACCATCCGCTACTCGCTGTCGATCCCCAATCCCACCCTCTATTTTGCCCATGTACTGCACGAAACACTGCTGGCGGAGGGCATCCCCGTTCTTGGACGGCCGGCCGATATCGCGGCGGCATCCATCAGGCCCGACTACGACCGGCTCACTCTCATCACCACCCATGAATCACCTCCCCTGGCCGATATTATTGAAGTTGTAAATACTGTAAGCCAGAATATGTACGCCGAAACGCTGCTCATGACGGTCGGGGCCCTCTTCCCGCCCGACGACAGTGAAAACCGGAACAGCCACCAGAAAGGCCTCATCCGGCAGAACGAATTTCTCGGGGCCGCGGGTGTCGATACCAGCCGCATCGTACTTGTTGACGGGTCCGGACTGTCGCGCCGCAACCTGGTTACGCCCCAGATGACCACATCCCTGCTGCGATATATGTGGATGCTGCCCGACGGCGATCTCAGGCAGGCCTATATGAAATCGCTGCCCGTGGGCGGGAATCCGGAGGGCACCCTGCGCACCCTGTTCAGGAGCGGACCGGCGTCGATGAACGTGCGGGCAAAGACCGGGACCATCGGCGGCGCGCGCGCACTGAGCGGTTATGTGGATGCCGCAGACGGCCGGACGTACGCATTCTCCATCATGTCGAACAACCACCTGGTCTCCACAGGCAGGGTAAACCAGGTGATTGAAGCGGTGGTGCAGATGCTGGCCGCATATCCTTCAAATCTGAACGCAAACCACAGCGAGTAATGGACACACCCCTTTTTACCAACGATGCCGTTGTACTGGGCATACTTGTCACCATTCTGGCCGTCATCTTTTCAACGGCAAGCAGCTCCCATCCCTTCTGGAAAAAATTCTACACCTACGTACCGGCGCTGCTGCTGTGCTATTTCGTGCCGTCCATCTTCAACTCGATGGGGATCATCTCCGGGGCCGAATCAAACCTGTACTTTGTGGCATCCCGCTACCTTTTGCCCGCCAGCCTTGTGCTGCTCACGCTCAGTATCGATTTGAAGGGGATCCTGTCGCTGGGACCGAAGGCCATCATCATGTTCCTGGCAGGGACCCTTGGTATCGTACTGGGCGGGCCGCTGGCCATTCTGATCATCTCTACCTTTGCACCGGATGTAGTTGGCGGTGCCGGCCCTGACGCGGTATGGCGCGGAATGGCGACGATCGCGGGCAGCTGGATCGGCGGCGGTGCCAACCAGACGGCCATGAAGGAGATTTTCAACGTAGGCGACGACATTTTCAGCGCCATGGTTACCGTGGATGTGATCGTTGCGAACATCTGGCTGGCGTTTCTGCTATACGGTGCCGGTATATCGGCCCGTATCGACAAAATTTTCAAGGGTGACACCTCTGCCATCGAAACCCTCAGGGAGAAGGTGGAGAACTACCGGCTGAGCATCGCCAAAATACCGGACCTTACAGACCTGACCGTGGTGGTCGCATTCGGCTTCGGGATGACGGCCATCGCGCATGTGGGCGCGGATGTGATCACCCCGTTCATGGCCCAGTTTGAGGGGCTCGACCGGCTGAGCCTCACCTCCCCCTTCTTCTGGCTGATCGCCATCGCGACCACGCTCGGCCTGATCCTGTCGTTCACCCGGGCCCGGAAGTTTGAGGGTGCAGGTGCCTCGCGTGTAGGTTCGCTGCTGCTGTACGTACTGGTAGCCACCATCGGCATGCAGATGGATATCATGGCCATAATCCGACAGCCCGAGCTGTTCATGATCGGGTTCATCTGGATGATCTGCCACGTAACCATCCTTCTCACGGTCGCGAAAGTGATAAAGGCACCGTTCTTCTTTGTTGCCGTGGGCAGCCAGGCCAACGTTGGAGGTGCTGCATCGGCGCCCATCGTGGCATCGGCCTTCCACCCTGCCCTGGCCCCGGTTGGCGTACTGCTGGCGGTACTGGGATACGCGCTGGGCACGTATGCGGCGTGGTTTTGCGGGATTCTGATGAGTATTGTTGCACCGTAGGGAACATTAGAACAGGAAATGGGGAACTGGGGGTAAGGGGAGAGTTGGACGGTTGGGGGAGTTTTTTAGGGGAGAGGCGGCGGGAATTGGGGACGAGGGTGGCGTGGGAGTTGCCGCTCAGTGCAGGAGCGTTTACTGGAGCGCTCAGTTGAAGTCGTAGCCCTGCAGGATCTTCCTGTAGCGGTAGTAGTAATCGGCCAGTGAGCTGACCAGGAACAGCACGGTGAGCCATTTCAGGAATAAGTGGGCGTGGACAGCATCGGGGAAGAAAAATACGGCGATAAAATAGGCGGTGAGCACATTCACAGCAATTTTCCCGCTCATCACCGACATTGCGACTTTTCCCCGTTTTGATTTAATATGCAGGGATCCGGCAAGAATCAGAAGGTCTCTTGAAACAAGGATGACCAGGAACCAGACGGGTATCATGCCGATCCATACAGTGTAGGCAATGAGCATGATGGCACTGGTTTTATCGGCAATCGGGTCAACAATTTTTCCGGCTTCCGTTATTTCGTCAAGCTTACGGGCTGCAAGGCCGTCAAGATAGTCCGACAGGATGATGTAGCCCGTCCAGATGCCGACCCAGATATCGGGAGTGCGGCCTGCTGCTTCATAGGCCAATACGAGCGGTACCACCGCAACGATCCGGGAGGCCGACAGAAAGTTGGCCACGGTGAACAGTTTCCGCTTAACGCGTACCTTCACTCCGTCGATATTTTGTGTTGCATTCATAGCATGCGAAGATGGTGAAAAAGCGGGACAAGGGAAAGAGGGGTTAGGATAACAGATAACATTGATGCAGTTTGAAAGGTGTTTTCGATGGTGCTTGTGAACAGTAGAATAGTAGAATAGGGAATAGGGAATGGGGAAGGGGAAGGGGAAGGGG
>JBLRWO010000091.1:0-5140 GCA_047921215.1 Cyclonatronaceae bacterium
CTGTTCCATCAATTCAGTTTTGTTTGCGTTAATTGCATGCATAACAAACTGGAGATTTAAACCTTCATTTGGTTTTGCTCCTGATATTGCTTGATTGAAGGTCGCATCTCGATCTAAGATCGACATTTTTAATGCAGCTGTATCATACATCCCAATCAATAGTGAGCCTTTTGGAAATAATTTAGCATTAGACTCCAAAAGTCCCTTTTCAGTTATGAGCCGCTCTGATCCAGTAGTGAATAAATCGTTAAGTTCTCCTGATGAATACCAAGGTATAGTACCATTATCCCAATAATCATTAGTAGATCTTCTTGGTGTTCCTCCGCTTTTCACATGGGTTAGCTCACCCAATGGTTTTTCCTCCCAACCATCCCCTCTCTGCGAAAAAACCTCATTCAGCTTACTCTGAAACAGCTCCTCCGCATTTTGGATATTGCGTTCTATATTCGCCTTCGCTTTGTCAATCGCCTCAAACGCCTCATCCAGAATGGCCACAATGCGCTTTTGCTCGGGGAGTGGGGGGATGGGGATTTCATAATCTTCATAGAACTCTTTAGGAATCCTTTGATGACCGACTGCACCACCCATCATTTTTTCCCCTTGAACTCTAAATTTTGGAAGCAACAAAAAATAAAACAGATACTCAGGTATCAATCTTGAGTCGGGCCTGTATACAATAAATTCACTTGAACCAAAACCCACACCATTTGTTAATCCTTTAGCAATTCCCATTTTACCATTTTCAAAACATGGGGTGATTTTTGCTAACAACACATCATCATCTTTAAAATAGGTATAGCCTTTATAAACGCTCTTTAATGGTTTAGCTTCTTCTTCGTGAAAGTCTTTTCGTTCTTCATTTAGATGACTCATCGGCACAAAAGAAACAAGATCATCTTCATTAAGAAATTCCTTGGTCTCACGCTTAGCAGGGCGTATTTCACAAACTTCTTTTAACTTAAACAATTCCCAACCTTCCCTCATACCAACTCCCGAATCGATTGCATCAGTGATTGGGTTTCCTCATCCAGCATCGCCATCTCATCCAGAATCTCTTCCGGGCTTCGCAGCGGATCTTCCTCAGGCGTATTCGGGTTCTTCGCGCTCAGGTCCCAGGTATCCTCCGGTATATCGGACACTTTCATGTTCCAGCTCTGTTCGGTCTCCGGCTTCTCTTTCTGAAGCTTTACAAACTCCGCCAGGTCGTCATCATTCAGCGGGTTGGTCTTGCCGAGGTTGCGCTCCGGTTTGAACTGGTAGTACCAGATGTTTTTGGTTTTCTCTCCCTTCTCAAAAAAGAGCACCACGGTTTTTACACCGGCCCCCAAAAACGTACCGCCCGGCATATCCAGAATGGTGTGGAGGTTGCAGGTCTCCAGCAGGTGCTTGCGCAGGCTGATGGAGGCGTTGTCGGTATTGCTCAAAAAGGTATTCTTAATGACAATCGCTGCCCGTCCGCCCGCTTTCAGCGACTTTATGAAGTGCTGCATAAAGAGAAAGGCGGTCTCTGAGGTTTTAATTTCAAAGTTTTGCTGCACCTCTTTCCGCTCTTTGCCGCCAAACGGGGGATTGGCCAGAATCACATCGTGCCGGTCTTTCTCCTGTATAGCGCTGATATCCTCCGCCAGCGTGTTGGTGTGAATAATATTGGGGGCTTCAATACCGTGCAGAATCATGTTCATCACCCCGATCACATAGGCCAGGTTTTTCTTCTCCTTGCCAAAAAAGGTTTTCTCCTGAAGGGTGTTCAGGTTTTCGGTGGTTTTCTCCATCCGCTCGTACATGTACTGATACGCCTCACACAAGAAGCCGGCAGACCCCACAGCCGCATCGTACACCGTTTCCCCGATTTTAGGATCTGTTACGGAAATCATGGCCCGGATCAGCGGACGCGGCGTATAGTACTGCCCTCCATTCCGTCCGGCATTCCCCATATTTTTGATCTTGGTTTCGTAGAGATGGCTCAGCTCATGCTTGTCCTCAGCCGAGAGAAACGGGAGCTCATCCACATGGTTGATCACATCCCGCATGATGTACCCACTCTGCATCTTGTTCTTCAGCTCCGAAAAAATCTCCCCGATCTTGTACTCAATGCTCTGCGGGTTATCGATATGATCCTGCCGAAACTTTTTGAGGTAGGGAAACAGCTCATCATCAACAAACTCCACCAGGTCATCACCGGTCAGGGCAGCGTTATGATCCAGCTCTCCGGCTGCATTCTTTGGTGCCGCCCAGGTAGTCCATCGGTAGGCTTCATCCAGAATGTAGGTGTATTGCTGCCCCCTGAGACCGGCTTCATCAGAGCGTTCTTCTTCAAGATCGTTCAGGTATTTCAGAAACAGTACCCATGAGGTCTGTTCAATATAGTCGAGTTCACTGTCGCACCCGGAGTCTTTCCAAAGTGCGTTGTCGATGTTGTTAAAGGCTTGTTCGAACATAAATACCCAGTACCACTTCAATTTTTAGGAGTGCGGATAAGATGGGTAAAGTTTCGTATATATGAAAGCAGAAGAGATCTGATGATCTGAATGAAATTTGATTGTTTACTATAGTTAAGAAAGCTGATAAAGGCTGATGAAACTTTTTTATAACCACAATTGGATCCCCCCTGACCTATCAATAAGTCTTTTATTGGTCAAGGTACCTGACCCGGCAAAAATAAAGTCCCTTGAGGATTTAATGCCTTATGTGAGAAATGATCTGATCAGGTTAATCGAAAATGAGAAACACCCTGTAAGAATAATTCAGAATCTAATGCCAGAACTCGAAAGGTATGTAGTACCGGGGGACAGCCCGGATGAGATTGCAAACTTACTATTAAGTTGCGATCTATTTAGCTCTAACATTTCCGCAATTCAAAATCAGATCATAATGGGTTCCGAAAACATCTCCAGTCAACGGCCTGAAAATGAGGAACTGGAAGAACTGTATAAGGAGAAGAGCTTATATTCATTTATTGAATGCCTATTTCGAATTTACTGAAATCAATCAAACCTTAAGCTATGAGTAAGAAAAATAGAAAAGGGTTCATCATCGAATACTTGCGGATCTTTCTCTCTATAAGTGTGTTTAGCCCTGGGTTTTATCTGGCAATAAAGACTCATGAAAATGAGAGTCTATTTCTCTTGGTGCTCACACTTATTGCATTAATTTCGGGAGCCGCTATCCTGATAAAATTGCCAGAGGTGATGGGAGATCCTAAAACATATCCAAAGTAAACCAAGTGGAAGGTCGCAATTGAAAGCTTTACACTTGCTTTTTTTATCAGAGAAAGTGAAGTGGTAACTGACTGTGAAACTAAGTGAGTACAGAGAGTTCAACCGTCCAAATTCAAGGAACCGGTATCCTGTTTAAAGTACGTTGAAGCAGGGGGGTAAATGAGGTTTTGTTGTCCTTATGTTGTCCTCAGAAAAAATGACTCTATACAGTTTAACTAAAACAAAAAACCCCTGCAAATCGTAATCTATTGACTTGCAAGGGTTTATAGTACCTCGGGCCGGGCTCGAACCGGCACTGGCATTTAAATACCAATTGGATTTTAAGTCCAACGCGTCTACCAATTCCGCCACCGAGGCTAAAAATCGGATGAAGTTTTAAAGATAAGACATTACGAATTACTTCTACAATGTTGTTTTCGATTCCACGTGAATAATTGCTCAGGATAACTCTTCTATTTCAGAGAGAACATGACATAAAAAAAACCACTTCGGGCAGACCGAAGTGGTTTTTTAAAATCACGTTATGTGATCAGACTTATTCCTTTACTTCTACATCGAGGTGAATCACATAGTAGTCGTAGGCACCCACTTCTATGGTTAGATCGCTACCTGCGTAGATTTGGTATGGATTTGATGCACCGGCAGCAGGTCTTGACGTCGGGGCCTCATCGTAGCCAAGAATTTTCACCGCTTCATCATCTTCCTGAAGTCTCATGTTCGGGCCAAGGTTAATAATGATGTATGTACCATCATATTCAACAGAAGCACCGTCAACGAGCTTTTGGCCGGCATAAATTCCTTGCTCGGCGTCGCCGTTGGCGTCAAAAATGAACCACCATGCGCCTACTTCCATACCGCGACGGTTCACTTCTCGTTGTCCTGCAAGATCACCCCCAAAAGCTGTCTCTTCAGTCCAAATGGCGTCGTCACCGTCTCCGGGATCTTCATCGCATGGCTGAATGGAATAGCTGCCGTAATACCACCAACCGCGCGGTTGACCTACATTAACCGGAATGTCTCCACCGAATGCGGTTTCTGTCTCGTCCGTGATCTGGCCATGCTCGTCAATCTTGGCAACAACCGCGTGTGCAACTACCAGTAAAGGATCAATCTCAATCCGACGCAGGTCGAATGAGTATGTTACAGAAGAGACGGGCGGATCAAGAACGTCAGATCTTCCCAAGTGCGGTGGATTTTTATCAAACTGGCCAACGATAGGCCGCTCGCTTGGATTGAGAGGTAAATCGTCAAGGCTGCTTACAACGGTGTAATGTGTCTCGGTGATTACCCAATCTTCAGTCGTTTCGTAGGTTATGTAGAGAAAGTTTTCATCATTGCTGATGGTAACTGTTCCGACGTCTATTGTCTGGCCGGCCCAAAGTGTTACAGTTTCTGCAATCCCGCAAACCTTGATATCGCTTACATCAATACCAGAAGTATTAGATGTACCAATTGCTATGTTATCTCCTGCTCGTAGACTGTTGTTACCGGAATCAACTATACTATCGCACGATGTTGCAATAAAGAAGAAACCTGCTACAACAAGGAGCAGTCCTTTTGTTTTATTTATCATTTTATGTCCTAAAGCTATTGTTTTTTTATGGTATACCACTCCTAGTGGTTATACCCCCGTAATATTATAAGAAATTTCTTTAGCCTGTAAGCATTAGATTCATCTAATGAAAGGATACCTATCGCCAATTATTAGAGCACGTAATGAATTAAGGTGTAAAGATTGGTTTTGGATAGGATTGTCTGTGCTTGACCTAAAGCATCGGGATGCCAGAGGGTTCGAAGAACCGCCATGTACCTTCTTTCCCGGGTTCCTCCATACCATCTACATAATAAGATGGTACACTTCATATACATACGGGAGATACCATGATGAAAAAAAGAACAATACGTCCGAAAATTCTGGTCAG
>JBLRWO010000092.1:0-5065 GCA_047921215.1 Cyclonatronaceae bacterium
CAAATTCCGGCTCCTTCTTTCCATCCGGCAGAATCTGTCCATTTGAGCGGCGGATCTCCGTACCCGAAACCACAATCGAAGACGCCCGTCCGTGATATCCTACAGGCAGGTGTTTCCAGTTGGGCAGCAACGCGTTTTCGGGATCGCGAAACATCTTCCCCACGTTGGTGGCGTGCTCCAGACTGGAGTAGAAATCGGTGTAATCGCCCACTTTGACGGGCATGTGCATGGTTACATCCTTCATCTCTACCAGCACCCTTTCCAACTCTTTTAGGACAGACTCTTCATCGCACAACTCTTTCTGAACACGCAGCCGCACGGCATCGGTAATCGATTTTCCCAACGCTATAAAATCATTCAAAACCTTTTTCTCAAAAACAGAATAGTCAAAATCCAGTCCTGCAAACACGCCCAGATTCGCGGCAATTTTGAGATCAACTACTTTATCACCGATAGCCATTCCCGCGCGGGTACTCTCATCCGGTGTTGAAAAGATCCCAAACGGCAGATTATGAATCGAAAAATCCGAATCGGGCGGTATGTTGAGCCAGGTTTTTGGGTTGGGCATTTGGGTTTGATTGAATATTTAAATTAAGGCCAGAATACTCCCCTCATTTCCAAGGAGGGGCTGGGGGTGGTTCTTAGATTTCTTCACAATATCAGGGTCATGATTTCAATCAGAACTATGTACTCCAACCACCCCTATCCCCTCCTTCATAAGGAGGGGAACTCCTTTGCTAATATCTCCTCCCGTCACTCCTTCAACCACGACCCATAATACTCCCCGTCATCAATCTTCAGGGCGTTTTCGGTTACCATGAGCGGTTTAAAGGTGTCGACCATTACGGCGAGTTCGTTGGTCTCTTTTTTGCCGATGCTGCCTTCGTACGCGCCGGGATGCGGGCCGTGCGGAATACCGGCCGGGTGCAGGGTGATGTGCCCCACCTCCACATGACTGCGGCTCATGAAGTTTCCTTCCACATAATAGAGCACTTCATCAGAATCCACATTGGAGTGGTTGTAGGGCGCCGGAATCGCTTTCGGATGATAGTCGTACATCCGCGGACAGAACGAACAGACCACAAATGCCGAGGTCTCAAACGTCTGATGTACCGGCGGCGGCTGGTGGATGCGTCCGGTAATCGGTTCAAAGTTATGGATCGAAAATCCGTACGGAAAATTGTAGCCGTCCCAGCCCACCACATCAAAGGGGTGCGAGGCGTACACCAGCTCGTGCATCATGCCCATTTTTTTGATTTTCATCCGGAAGTCGCCCTTTTCGTCGTGCGTCTCCAGATTCTGCGGCAGCTTGTAATCCCGTTCGCAGTAGGGAGAACTCTCGCGAAGCTGGCCAAACCAGTTGCGGTACCGCTTGGGCGTGTAGATGGGCACGTTCGATTCGGTAATCAGCAGACGATTATCCTCGTTCCTAAAATCGATCTGGTAGATCACCCCACGGGGAATCAGCAGGTAATCGCCATATTCAAATTCGATATTACCGAACATAGTGCGGAGCGTGCCCTCTCCTTTATGGATAAAAATCAGCTCATCCGCCTCGGAGTTTTTGTAGAAATAATCGGTCATCGATTTGCGCGGTGCAGCCAAGTGCAGGGTCACATCCGAATTGGTTAGAATCGGTTCACGCGCCTCCAGAAAATCATCTTTCGGCTTGACATCCATTCCCTTCAGCAGCCGTGCAGTGATGTTGTTTTTCACAGCAATTTTCGGGGACACATCCAGCGGTTCGGCAATCTCTTTCACCATCGTGGGCGGGTGGCAGTGGTAGAGGATGGACGACATCCCGTCAAAGCCGATCGTGCCGAATACCTGCTCGTGGTAGAGTTCGCCGTCGGGTTTTCTGAACTGCGTGTGCCGTTTGGGTGGTATTTTTCCGAGCTTATGATATATTGGCATACGTTAATATCTTTATGAACACCTGTTCATCTAAGATAGAATTTGAAGGATGAATTTCAAATTTTAGATGATGGCAAAAATTATTGTAGCCGATGACAAGTAGGCAGTTGGCAACTCATTGAATGAAATTTGAAGCATTTAATACGGATTACGAATCAAGCTTTAATGGGCTCCAAACTTTAATTCAAAATTGTCTACTGCCTACTGTCAATTGTCAACTTAAAACACCGACGTCAAAACCCAACATCCAAAAAGCCCATGCCTCAAAACCACTCACCACGCAAAAAACAGTTCCTCGATGAATCCCTGAAGATGATCCACGAAAAGGGATACAAGGCCACCACTATGCGTGATCTTGCGGAGCGAATGGGTTTTGAGGTGTCGAATATTTACAATTTTATTGAATCGAAAGAGGCGCTGCTGGAGAGCTATCTGTTTCAGATTTCTGAGGATTTCCACTCCGGCATCGATCACATCCTGGAATCGAGCTACTCCCCCACTGAAAAGCTGAAGGCGCTGGTCTCTCTCAATATCCGCCTTACCTCCACCAAACCGTACCAGGTTGGGCTGTTGGTAAACGAGTGGCGCAATCTGAAAGAGCCGAAGCTGACAAAATTTGTGAATCGCCGAAGTGAATACGAGGAAAAGGCAAGGCTCATCATCCGGGAAGGAATCGACAGCGGTGAGTTTCGTCCGTTTGACATGGATATCATCACACACGCTGTACTGTCATCGGTGCGGTGGATCTACTATTGGTACACCGATCACTCCGAGGAGGTGAATCCCGTAGAGCTGGAAAAGCAGCTGACGGAGTTTATTTTCAGGGGGGTGTTGAAAGAGTAATTCACTGGATTATTCCAGATGAAGAAGCTTTAACCAGGTGTATACCGTTGCGCAGCAGTCGATCGCAGGATCTGTACGATCACGGCAACTTGCTGTAAGCTGATTTTCTTTTTTCTATCTGAGGCGATAGCGATCCAGTATGAGTCCCCGTTCAAGAACCGATAATTCCCATTTTATTTCCATTTTCCCAAGAGAGTAGCGGTTTTCCTCACAAAAAAAGCAGGTTCCATTGACGGAGCACTCCTAATCCGGATAATATGACCGGTGTTGCATCTGATCCTGAATGAGTTTTTCGCAGATTTAGGTTCGGTGGGGGGTTGAAATTTTCATTCAATAAAAATATTGATTGTTTCGTGCCAATCCCTTAGATTTACATTCAACAAATTTATTGAATGTAAATTCACCATACCAATGGATACACGCGAATTCAAATCATCACTGTACAAACAGCTTGCAACAGTAACGAAAGCACTGAGTAATCCACAACGCCTCGAAATTTTGGACCTGCTGGCTCAGGGCTCGTTTTCGGTAGAATATATTGCTGAGCATGCCAACATGCCTGTTGCTAATGCTTCGCAGCATTTACAAGTGCTGAAAAAGTCCGGACTGGTAGATACGGCCAGGGATGGGAAATATATCTACTATCAATTATATGATGGACAGGTGCTTGATACCTGGAGGTCACTGCGTCAGTTGGGATTTTCTCGCAACGATAAAATAAGCGAGTTACTTCAGGATTACCGAAAACGTAAAGACCAACTACACCTAATCAGCAGTGATGAATTGATGCAAAAACTTGAGAATAATGAAGTATACCTGATTGATGTGAGACCCGTGGAGGAGTTCAATTCAGGACATATAAAACAAGCAGATTCCCTTCCTTATAGGCAAATCAGAGAGCGAATAGAGGACTTACCGAAAGACCGTGAAATTGTAGCCTATTGCCGTGGTCCTCTGTGCTTGATGGCTGATGAAGCAGTATCCCTGATGAAAAAAGAGGGGTTAAATGCCTACAGGCTCGAAAACGGATTTGCCGACTGGTTAGCTGAAAAAAGACCCGTCAAAATGAAAGACAATACTATTAACTAAACGTGGAAAACAGGATGAAACCAACAATATTAGTTTTAGGCGGAGGAATTGGCGGCGTTCATGCAGCAAGAGAACTGAGCCGTGAAATCGGAAATGAAGACGGAATAAATCTTGCCAGAATTTTAGTCTTCGAACGAAAGAAAAAAAGTTTATACGCGCCATCCCTCACATGGCTGATGGTGGGAAAACGTGAACCGGAAGATATCTACAGGGAACTGGCCGACATCGAAATAAATGGAATTGAAGTTGTTGAAGGTGAAATTGAACAGATAGATCCAGAGGCTAAAACAGTTACCTCTAACGGAAAGACCTACCGGGGAGATTACATGGTAATTTCGCTTGGTGTTGCTCAAAATAATACCGGAAATCTGTTTCCGTCAGGCCACAATTTCTATACAGTTGAAGGGGCTCAATCTTTCCACGAAAAACTAAAATCGTTCAATGGAAAGAGTATCTCGATTATTATCTCTTCACTTCCTTATAAATCACCGGTAGCACCCTATGAGGCAGCTATGCTTGTCGATAACTACCTGAGAGAACATAACAGGCGGGATGATATTGAGATTCATCTCTATACCCCCGAAGACAAGCCGATGCCCTTTGCGAACCCGGAGATATCCTCCCGCGTGATGGAGTTAATGGAAGAAAAGAAGATTCAATATCATCCAAACCATCAGTTTGTTGAAGTAAAAAAAGACAAAATGATGTTCAGGACAGATTCTGATGATACAATCAGTGTTGACTGCGGGCTTATTGCTTACACCCCAAAACATTCAGCTCCACGCGTTTTGACAGAGGCAGGATTGGTTGGGGAATCAGGCTGGGTGGAACCAGATCCTGAAACTCTTGAAACAGAATATGAGAATATATACGTCATCGGTGATGTAGTTGAGCTATCTGCTGAAAAGGACCATCCAATGCCAAAAGCAGGAATTTTTGCACAGCACCAGGCAGAAGTGGTGGCTCATAACATTGCCCGTAAAATATCCGGCAAAGCCTCAAACAAAACATTCAAATATAAAGGATCCTACATCCTTGATTCCGGAGACAGAGGTAATAAAATAAGCGGAGATTTTGAAAAGGGCGGGGAACAATCCTCTAAAGCCAGTGCACTGCGACACTGGGAAAAAATATTGACCGAGAAGGCCTGGTTCCTACGTAATTTTTAAAAAATTAAATCAAAAAAAGTGAGGAATTACACAATGGAAGGTAACAAAAG
>JBLRWO010000093.1:0-4877 GCA_047921215.1 Cyclonatronaceae bacterium
GAAAGTTACAGGGTGGCGGCTTTTGATCTATCCGGAGAGAATCTGACGACACTGCGGGACACCTACCCTCATCACCTGCTTTTTTGCTCTCGATATTCATACAAGGATCAAATATATGTAAGGAAACGCCCATTTCCAGTTCATACGTAAAGAGGAAGCTTTTATAAAGAACCAGAGACTGATAGGACATTTAGTATATAATATATTATAAGATAAATGTCCTAAATATTTGTTAACTTTACCAAAGTACAATGGGAATTGTCGAATGTTTCTCGATGGCCGGATACCGGATGTGGTATAATTCATCAGACCATCTTCCGCCTCACTTTCATTGCAAGAAAATGTCAGAGTGGGAGATCCGGGTTTATTTTTTGGATTGTAGTGAAGAATACGGACTGGCCTTTGATGTAAAATGGGGCAGAGATCCCGGCAGCAGGTTCAGGAAGGAGTTGAATAAACTTGTTTTACAAAACCGTCTGCGACTTCTCAGAGAATGGGAAGAGAAGGTAATATTTGAATAAATTTCGTTGGAATAGGATTATCGAAATGGTAAAAACGCTAAAAAAGAAAAGGAAAAAATCGCTCTCGCTTGTCTTGCTGGATGAGCAGTTTCAGGGAGAGATTGCATCTTTAGGCACACACCGGCTTTTTACATCCGTGCACAGCAAAAAACTGACCAACCAAAAAAACGTGGTCGTTGTTTCAAAAGCTTCCGGACTGAGCCGTATTTCGGAATTTATCAGGGAGGTGAATGAAAAGAACCATCTCAAAGGACTTTTCATCCGGGCTGACGTTAAAACAGAATTGCTGCCGAAATTGATGCACGAATCCGGCGTTTCTACTCTGAAACATACCTATATCTATCAGAATCCGGAGGCTCTCTGCCGTCTCCTTCGCGCGTGGCAACTTGGAACGCCCGAGGCCCTCATCGCCGACGCTTCTGTGGCGGATGATGCACTTTTTGTGGTAAGCTGCTCTTTTCAATTCTACAATATTCCGTTCACCGAATTGCCGGCACTTCGCAAAATATCCCCGGAAAACCGCAATCGTTTTGAGATCGATGAAGACGGCAGCTTCCTCCATTGGCCGCATGACGATATCCACATCGACATCGATACACTGGAGTATCATACCAACCCGGAATATCGAAAAAAAGCGGATCTTAAACGGCTGCAGTACAACCGGAAATTTGGTGATACCCTGAAACAACTCCGAAATGAAGCCGGTCTGCGCCAATGCGACATTCCCGGCCTATCCGCCCGACAGGTGCGCCGCATCGAAAACGGAGAAACACCGATAACTTCCGGTACGCTGGAAAAGTTGTCGGCAGTGCTGGGAAAAAATGATCCATTGTTCTAAATGGTCTGGCCCTTTTTGAATTAATACTTGCCGGATTTGCCACGGTACCCTGCATTTCTACAGTAGTTTATCCAGGCGTTCTCATCAACTAATATTTCAAATAATTTTCGGACACGGTTTTGCTTTTGGCACCAGATGGGTTACTGTCGAAAAGTGGACATCAATTCTGCTTAACTGGGTACTTCTTTAAAAATCAGTTGAAGTCATAATAATGTAAGTTCATACCAACAAAAAAAGTCTATAATGTTGGTATGAACTTACAAAAAGCCTAACCGAAATCTCCGATTTCTTATCTTGTTTGTCTGAACCAATTCGAATCAAAAAAGAGTCTTCTACATGAAAATCCGGGATGAGGCTTTTTTTCAAAGAGAGGATGTAGTGGCAATCAGCCGAGATCTGATCGGAATGATCCTCTGTTCTGAAACAGATGGCGAAGTTACGGGCGGACGAATTGTCGAGACGGAAGCTTATGGCGGAATCATCGACCGCGCATCTCATGCATATGGAGGCAGACGAACGGGCAGAACCGAAACGATGTATGCTCCGGGCGGAACCTGCTATATCTATCTATGCTACGGTATCCATCATCTTTTTAATGTGGTAACCGGACCTGAAGGAAGGCCGGATGCCGTTCTGATTCGTGCGCTGGAACCGGTAATCGGAATCGAAACGATGCTTGAAAGAAGGAACTTGAATCATGTACAAAGAAGGGTAGCCGGCGGACCGGGGCTTGTCAGTCAGGCACTTGCTCTTACCACAAAACAGAATGGGATTTCCTTGATCGACAGCGGTAAAATCTGGCTGGAATCTGATCCGAAATGGTTGTCAACTCGAGGGGGTAACGCTGAAATTATTGTCTCCCCCAGGGTTGGAGTCGATTATGCCGGTGAAGACGCCGCCTGGCCTTGGCGCTTTCGGTTAAAAGGGAGCTTGTTTACCAGTCCTGCGAAATAGACTGGCATAGAAAAATAAAGTGGAATCAATATCCTACAAATAAAAAAACCCCGGCTTTTGAGGGCCGGGGTCTTTTATAAAGCGAGAACTGCTTCAGTAAATTGTGATCATTTCTGATATTAAATCAGAATCAATGTTCTACTTATGAACGTACTGACGCATCCAGATGAATGACGAAGTATGAATAGGGATCAACTGCAACAACCAGGTTTCCGCCTTTATATGTTGTAAACTGCCCGGATGAAGGTCTGCTGTCAGGTAATACATTGTAACCCTGGATTTTTACAGATTCATTAACATCCTGGAGTTTCAAATTATCACCAAGAGTGATCGTGATTAATCCATTTTCGTATTTTACAGATGCGCCTTCAACAAGCTTTTGTCCGGCATAAATTGCCTGACTGCCATTTACTGATGCATCATAGTAAAACCACCACGCACTGCCTTCTCCTGAATTATTACCGCCATAGGCTGTTTCATTCTTCCAGGTAGCATAGTCTCCGGGAACTTCTGTACACTCTTGTACGGTGTAACCAGAGTAAGTAGCCCAGTTCCCTTTTTGAACAAAGCGGTTTCCCGTGCTCCAGGCCGATTCATTTCCAGTCACGTTACCGGCAGCATCAGTTGTTACAACCACAGCATGCGCTGCAACGAACAACTCATTACCGGCTTCCCAGCCGTTATCTTCAAGGCTTAACGTGTATGTGTAGCTATTTACAAACGGGTCATAGTTTTCAGAATATGCAAATCGCCCCGGAATTGGATTTCCTTGCTTGGTTGAGGGGATATCATTCAGAACATCTGAAACATGAAGGTGAGTTGCGCCAAGCAGCCATTTACCGGTAGTAGTGAATGTAACATAGAGATTATTACCATCATTGGATACTGCTAATTTACCTGCATCAATACTTTGGCCGGCGTATAGGGTATAAAATTCAGTTGTGCCGCAGACGGCCGGTCCGTCGTCTGTGCTCTGAATATTCAATGTCTGAACATGTTGTTCAGGCGAATTGATTTGCTCGGTCATAAGCGGGTTATCGCAAGAAACCAAAACAAAGGCGGCCAGAAGTGCTCCGACCAGTATTGCATTACTATGTTGAGTCATTAAGTTTTATTATTCGATGTTATAAGTATGATCGCACACATTATTTTATTTGTGTCCAAATCTGTTACCAAATGTACATTAATAAAATTAATAACGTTCAATATTATTTTAATTATTAAATAATTATAATATTTCATTTTCAAAAGTTATTATAGTAAATATTATTATAAAATCTTAATAGGATATTATAAAATTGCCTTATGTATACATTTAATAAATACAATTTAATAAGCATTATAAAATTATAATTTTATAACCATTATAATATATTTTATATAGTCACCATATATATTCAAGTTAAGTACCTTATAAAAGGTATTTTAAAGAGTCATTATAAAAACCCTATAACTATATAATATTAAATGGGTTCATAAACCTGGTGGCCTTGAGGTTCACGGAAAAACTTCGATTCGGGCATCGGCCCTGTGTATCCGGATGACACAACGCTGTCACTCTCTACTCATAGCTTGTCGGTATGGACAGCCCAAAACCCGTTATCACACCTCTTTTTGAACCGCAGCCGCTGCTTGAGCATCGCTTAGGCAAAGAGAGGTTTGAGCCGATACCGCCCACACCCGGGGTGTATCGCTTTTATGATGCCTCCGGTGAGCTGCTCTATGTGGGTAAAGCAAAAAACCTGAGGCAGCGGCTGTTCAGCTACAAGCGGGCCAGGGCCGGACAGGTGTCGCGAAAGGTAGCACGGCTCATCAGCCGGATCAACGAAATGGTGTGGGTGGAAACAGAAACCGAGCAGGATGCATTGCTGCTGGAGAACCGGATGATTCGCGGGGATCGTCCGCCTTTCAACCACGCCAACAAGGAGCCGGAGACCTACTATTTTGTCTACCTGAAACCGGATGAGGAGTTGGGACTGGAATTTCGCCTGGGTATGCGGATTCATGAGGATACCGAGGAATCATTCTGGCACGGCTGTTTTAAAGGGCACTGGGTGGTACGGCAAAGCTTTGGCTGCCTGCTGCGGCTGCTCTGGATGGCTCAACACGGAGTGAGTGATCCGATGTTCCTGCCCGTACAGCTCTCGCGTAACCTCACCCCGATGCGGTACTATCTGCCCCCGGCTCAACACAGTCAGAACCCCGTAAATGCGCAGGGGTTACCAACCAGTCTCATTCTTTCCTGGATAAAAGGAGAAAGCTGTGAAATCCTGGATTGGTTTGTGGTACAGATCGAGTGCGGAAAAAAACTGCCCCTGTTTCAAAGTCTGCATCTCGAAGTTCACCTGGAGATCCTGAAGCGATTTTATGACACAAGACTGGTTCCGCATCGCAACATGCGGGGAGAGAAGGCAAGAATAGAACAGGATGAGGTGGATGATATGATTGTTTTAAATCATCAATTTTGAAGGTTTATCAATTCATGTTTTTGGAGAATGTGAGTATCCACTTCTGACGAATGCAAAATCTGCCTCCCTTCAGGTTACCGTTATCTCCGTGATAGA
>JBLRWO010000094.1:0-4841 GCA_047921215.1 Cyclonatronaceae bacterium
CGGCAGACTTCATGTTCCGGGATTGTGTAAAAATGAGTACTTCAGGTGAAAAAGGGATGACATTACGGGTTGAACTGAATTCAAATGTCTGGATGTGTCCATTTACGAATTATTCGTGTAAAGATAAACGGCTTTTTCATTACGGCTTGGTGATTCCCGCCTTCATGGCTGCCGGAAGTGATACGCGGAACACCGAACCTGTCGTAAGATCAGATTCCACCTGGATGGTACCGCCATGGGCCATCACAATATCGTTGGTGATCGACAGTCCGAGGCCGGTGCCCTGGGTGCCTTTTTTGGTGGTAAAAAACGGCTGCATAATTTTATCCCTTATATTATCGGGAATACCGGGCCCGTTGTCCTCAATTTCAATGATGATCCTTCCTGACGATTTACGGGTTCGGACCGTAAGCCTGGGATTGTAGTCTGACGGCGTGCCGTTTTCGGCCACTGCTGCAGGAGCACTCTTCATGCGACCGGTAATGGCAGCACTCTTTTGCTTCATGGCATCGAATGCATTCGTGCTCAGGTTTAAAATAACACGGCTGAAATCCTCGGCAATAAGGGGTATTTCGCCCAGATCTTTATACAGGTCCAGTTCGATCTCCACATCGATCGGGTCTTTGCCGGCCCTCATCCCGTGAAAAGAGAGATTTGTGTATTCCCTGACCAGTTCGTTGAGGTTGGTTGGCTGAACATTGCCATTGCTGCCGCGGCTGTGCATCAGCATCGACTTCACAATGCCATCGGCCCGGCTGCCGTGCTCATGAATTTTGCGGATATTGAAATCGATATCACCAAGCAGTTCGCTTATCTGGGTGCAGATTTCACGGATTTTAGCATCACCCTCATCACTGCTTCCGGCAGCGTTTTTACCAGCATCACGTTTTACAAGCTGTTCAAGCAATACAAGCTCTTCTTTTTCGTGAATGGCTGTGCCAAAAATGGAAATTTCGGGATGGAGCAGGGTCAGCAGACTGTCCAGGTTTTTATCATGAATGTACGCAAGCAGCAGGGACTGGTTGGTTTGTATGAGTTGCTCTTTGCTTGACATGGAGGTGCTACAGATTCAAAATCCATTCCTGCTGGATGAATGCAAAAGGTTATTTCTTTGGTCCCGGTAGAGATTTATGGTTACTGAAAAACAAATTCTGCACTTGTACAGAACTCCGTTAATTAACAAAAAAATCTCCCTATATAAAATATGGATTGCAATCTGTTTTGATTTGCCACCGGCAACAAAATCGACCGGGTGATAGGAATTCTGGTTTTCAAATACATCGAAATTGAGCTGCGGCCAGAGTTCCAGCAGGTAATCAACATTACCGGCAACCAGGTTAACATACCACCAGGCCTGTGGATTGGTATTGTTCAGATATCTGAAATCACCCAGAGCGTTACGGTATTGATCAATATTACCGGTTTCGCTCATAACCGCATGTGCGGGCAGAAATTTGAGTGCAACATGGCGCTCAAGCCGGGTATCGCAGGCTTTGTAGATCACACCCATACCGCCTTCACCGAGTTTTTCTGAAATCTGGTAATGCTCTATGGTGCTGCCGGACATGGGATGGTCAATTTTGTATCATGGCCTGATAGATGAGAGCCCGCAGTTTTCCGTGGATATCAGAACCGGTTGCAGGGATCAGCTGGGTAAAGAAAACGACCACGAGACGGTCGGCAGGACTCACCCAGTAGGTAGAGTGGTAGGCACCGCCCCAGCCGTAATCGCCCACCGAACCGGGCGTACCCCTTGCCCCCACATGTTCCAGCACGTCAAAACCAAGGCCCATGCCCACTCCGTTACGGAAAGGGATATCGGCGAGATGGTTGGCAGTCATCAGCTCCACCGTTTTCGGGCTCAGAATCTGTTGCCCGTCGAGTATGCCTCCGTTCAGCGTCATCTGCAGGAAACGGGCGTAATCGTTAGCCGTTGAGAGCAGGCCGGCACCCGCCGAAAAGCTTTTTCGGGGCCCGTTCACATAGTGGCCCTGACCAACGGATCCGCCGGGATCGGCAGCCCGGGCTATGCCGGGTCCGTCGGTTGCAGAATAGACAACGGCCAGCCGGCCGGTTTTGGCCCCGGGCAGATAGAAATAGGTGTCGTTCATCCCGAGCGGTTCAAAAATTCGGGTAGACAGAAATTCATCGAGCGGCATACCGCCGACCACTTCAACGAGGGCACCGAGGATGTCGGTGGCATAGCCGTATACGAACCGCTCGCCGGGATGGGCGTCCTGCGGCAGGGCCGCTATACGGCGTACGGTTTCACGGATGGGTTCATCCCGGTCTGCAAAATACCAGCCCTGAATGCCGGCTTCTTTCCACAGGTCGGCGGCAGTGCCATAGCCGTACCCGATGCCCGCTGTATGGGTAAGCAGATCACGAATAGTGATGGGACGGCGGGCTTCTTCGATGGTGTATCCTTCTTTGCCATCGCTCACGGCAACCGATGTGTTACTGTACTCGGGCAGGTAGTTTCCAATCCGATCGGTTATCAGCAGTTTTCCCTCCTCCTGCAGCATCATTACGGCCACACTTACGATCGCCTTGGTTTGCGACGCGATCCGGAAAATGGCATCCTCAGGCATGGGTTCTCCCGCTTCAACATCCCGCATGCCGAATGCTTCAAAATAGACCGACCTGCCATCACGGAGTACCATAGCCACCCCACCGCTCAGCCGTTGCTGTTCGGCATAATCGCTGAGCACTGAAGTGAGCCGGGACAGCCGTTCTGATGAAAATCCGGCCTCTTCGGGTTGCACTGCCTGGAAAGACTGGGATGCCGCTGGCAGGGTCACTGATACGAGCAGCATCAGGATTAATACCACACGACGGAGCAGAAATGCAGTTGATGCGCTGGATTGTTTCATACGTACAGGTTTCAGGTGGTGTCTTTTTGTTGTAAAATAGTGTGTTATTAAGTTAGTAAAAGCATCCCGGAATCGGGGAAATCAACAAAGCCGGTACCATTACATCATTTTCATCATTTCCGGTATGCTACAACTGCCGTCATATCATCAAACAGCTGAGAACTCCCGCTGTGACCCGCACTGGCATCGAATATGTTCGCGATCATCGCGTCGGGCGTATGGTGTTGGGCATAGGAGTTGATCAGCACCTTCTCCATCCGTTCCTCACCGAACAGTTCCAGCTCACTGTTCACATTGTCGGTTACACCGTCAGAAAATACAAACAGGCAGTCACCTGATTTCAGGTCTATGGACTCTTCATCGTACTCCATATGGTCCATCATGCCCAGTGGTACGCCTCCGGCCTGAAGCCTGAGGTGGTTACCGTCGGCCCGCATCAGGAAGGGATGCTCGTGCCCGCCGCTGGAGTAAACAAGCCGGTGTGTGGATGTATCCAGGATGCCCAGGAACAGGGTAGCGAATTTCTCGGCGCTCGTGCTGTGATACAGCTGTCGGTTGGCAACTTTCAGGATACCGGCCGGGCTGCTCAGATGCAGTACATGACCGCGCAGCATTGCCTGCAGGTTTGCCATAAGCAGCGAAGCCGGAAGGCCTTTTCCGCTTATGTCTCCGAGAACAATGGCCCAGCGGTGGTCATCCATTTTGATGAAGTCGTAGTAATCGCCGCCGACGGTCTGTGCGGTCATATTTTTCCCGGTAATTTCGTAGCCTTCGGCAACCGGCGCCGAACCGGGAATCAGCTTTTTCTGGATACTGGCGGCCAGGTCCATTTCGTGGCGCACATTTTGCAGGGCCTGTTCTTCTTCATAAAGCCGGGCGTTTTCTACCACCTGCCCCGACTGTGCGGCAATGATGGCGAGCAGGCGCTGATCGGATTCCGTGAATCCACCGGGTGAATTGCTGTGCTTGTTGTACAGTGTAAGGATGCCAATGAGCTTGGATCGTACCATGAGCGGGGCACTCAGAACAGACCGGATTCCGGGATCCCAGGTTACGTTGCGGAAGCGCTGATCGTTGCCGGGCTCGTTGATCATAAGCGGCTTCTTGTTGATCTGCATCCATCCCAGAAGGTTCTGGTTCAGGTGAAGGGGCGACTGGCTGCCGGAGCTGATCATACTTCTGACCAGAGTGTGCGAGGGGTTGGCCTGATCTTCATCGACCAGGGTGATGTCGCCCTGTTCAGCGTTTATGGCCCGAATTGACCGGCTTACGATCGAACGCATGATTTTTTCACTGTCGAGACTGCCGCTTATGGCAAGAGACAGGTCATTCAGTATGGCGAGTTCATCAACGGCCCTGCGTAAACGATTGTTCTCTTCCTGTAAACGTATATTCTGAGTGTCGGTCATGGTTGGTTCCGGGTCATCCTTTCTATGCTTTCATGGTAACCTGTTTGATCATTGCCTTACCGGCATAGCTGAAAAGGTGATTAAACAAACAGTTAAATGAGCGCCGTTGCTTCATTCAGACAGATGGTAGGGAATATCGTCAAAAAAACAGGAAAAAAGCACCTTGTCATCGGTCAAGTGCGGCGCCTGGCATCACGAAGCAACTGAAATACCGACCGGCGGCGGGATGAAGGCAGTGTATATTTCTCCATCCACTGCATATCGAGCATGTATTTGAGCACAGCCTGACTTTTACCGCTGATGCTGAAATTGCCAACCGTCAGAATGGCGTGATCCGGCCCGTTTGAGATAATAAGCGGTGTTACGAGCCAGGGTTTGTACGATTTCATTTCGGTGCCCTCCATGCCGGCGGCAATATTTTCCCTGAGCAGTTTCCCCTGTTTCACTGCATGCACACCAACCGGAGGCAGGTTCATTCCGCTGATGTCGGCCGTGTCGCCAGCAACAAATACCGAATCCTGCCCCTGTATCAGAAGTGATTTGCCGGTCAGAATCCTGC
>JBLRWO010000095.1:0-4811 GCA_047921215.1 Cyclonatronaceae bacterium
CCCAGTTCAAATGCCACAGGGAAAGAGAGCCCCATGCGAATCAGGCCGGTGTAGAGCCCCAAAAGCAGGCCTATTCCGGCCGTCACCAGCAGGATTCCAAAAAAGATGTCCAGAAGTTTCGTTTTATTCATTTGCGGTTGAATTCAATCGGGCAACGACTTTCATTATTCCGACATCATGGGTGGAGGAACTGAGAAAAACTCAACTCCTTCTACAATCATATCCACCGACCATTCCGGTTCAAAAACCATTTTGATTTCGAACTTCTCAATTTCCTCGATGGATTGCAGGGCCTCTTTAATTTTTCTCTGCAGGTAACGGCGCAAAGGGCAGCCCGGTGTTGTGGTGGTAAATTCCATAACAAACGTATCGTTATCCCTCATGTACATCTGGTAAACCAATCCCAGATCTACAATATTAACACCCAATTCGGGATCGATAACGTCCCTAAACCTCCGGGCTGCCTCTCGCCTTATGGCAACTTCTTTGTTCATTATTAATCTCGATTGCAGACCTGACAGTTTTTGAAGACCTGTCAGGCCTTAGTATTAATTGGTTAACTCCACTCCTTAATTAGCTGATCTCGTTTCTCGTCGACTTCTGCCCATTCCTCTGCATCAGGCAGCGGATCTTTGGTTTCGTTGATAATATGATCCTGCCACTCTTCGGCAAGCTGCTCGTTTAGTTCGATATAATCTTCCCACTTCTCCGGTACTTCATCATCGGGATAAATCGCTTCTACCGGACATTCACTCACACAGGCATCGCAATCGATACATTCAAGCGGATCGATCGTCAGAAAATTTGGGCCTTCCCGAAAGGCATCAACCGGGCAGACAGCCGCACAATTTGTGTACTTACATTTGATGCAGGGTTCTGTTACGACGTACGCCATACTTCAATCATTTATGTGTAAATGCTCTGTTTTGGTTGAAAGGTAAACGGCCTGAAAACAAATAACAACAATAAAAACGGTTTTAACCTTTTTAATTGTTTTAATTAATTTGAATGGTTAGTTTGTAGTCAATAATTAGAAAACAGACCAAAAAATGGGCTCCGAAAAAACGCTTAGTACACTAACGCCGGAAGACACCATCAAACAGATTATTTCAAGCAACCGGAAAGTAGCTGACTTACTGACTTCCATTGGGATGAAGCCGGAGCAGTACGAGAATCAATCGCTTCGGTCGGCCTGTCAGCAGCTTCAGTGGAATGAAGAGGAGCTCTTGGATTGGATCAAAAAACATCACCAAGTCGCGGAGTGCATTGAAAGTGAACCGAAAGAACCTGACTTTGGTAATGATATTGTGAAATGGTGCGACTGGCTTTCGGTAACTGTGGAGCCGCGTATCCATAAGCTTTTAACCGAAATAACGAAAGATCTGCCGCGTGTTCAGCTTGTGCACGGTAATCAATATACCTGGCTGAAAGAGATCGAATGGTATTTCAATACGATGAAAAAGTTGCTTGAGCTCTACCTGTCTCTCGAAAAAAAGACGTTGTTCCCGCTTGCAAAAGAGCTGAATCAACAGGGTGAATCTATATCATATGGCAGAGCAAAAGATCTAAAGCGTTCGCTGGAAATTCTGAATGATGACAAATCAAAAATTGTGAAAGAGTTGAACAGAATTCGAGATTTCAGCAGCGGTTTTGAGCATCCGGCCGGTTCATGTACCACATTAAGAATTATGAACAAAAATATGGAAAATCTGGACAGCCAGCTCCGGACATATTTTTCTACCGAAGAGAATCACATCTTTCCGGTGGTTAAAAAGCAGCTAAAAACGGCATAACACCAAAATCAGAGAATATGATTTATACAGGCTCCAAAAAGGAACTGCTAGACCTGATTAAACAAAAAGGAACCCTCTCGGTAGATGAGGCCGTTAACCACACTCAATTGGCCAAAACCACTCTCAGGGAACACTTCCTGCAACTTGAAAGAGATGGGTACATCCGCCGTGAATACGTTCGGTCAGGCCCCGGCCGCCCCAGCCTGCAGTATCAGATCACGCCAAAAGGTAATCGCCTTTTTCCTTCCTCTGAATCCGAGCTCATTCGTGAGATGCTGAAGTTTTTAAAAAAGCAGGGTGATGAGCATACAATTGAACAATTTTTTGAATCCTTCTGGGAGGAGCGCCTGGAAAAAGCCCGCAACAGAATGGACGAGGCATCCGAAAATGATTTAAAATCACGGCTCGGCAAACTGATGGGATTTCTTGAAGAGGAAGGATTTATGCCGGAAGCTGAAACAAATATGGAGGACGGAACCATCACCATTAAAGAGTGCAACTGCCCCTTCAGCCAAGTGATAAAAGAAACCCGTCTCCCCTGCAAGCTTGAGGCGATGTTTTACCGGAAACTGTTTAATAAAAACGTTGAGCGAACAAGCTACATCGCTGATGGGGATTTCTCGTGTACGTATGAGATACCGATTAACCGATAAAATTGTGTAGGAGAATTATGTGTAATCAATTAAAAACACTTTCCAACAATCAACTGGAACTGCTTATTAAAAAGAGCATTGACAGGTACCACAATGAAGATTACGATTATGTCATCAAAGATCTTAATTCACCAAACGTCAACTCCACGGAGGATAAGATTACGTTTAAAGTAGAGATACGCTGCAAAGAACTTCTAACTGAAACTGAATCCACAACAGAAACACAAACAATATGAAATCATTCGCTATTCTCTTCTCGTTTCTTTTCATGTTTTCCACGAGCCTGCTTTATGGACAATCCAACATGGAGCCGAAAACAAATGATGAACCCGAACTCAGCCTAATCACTGACACCCCGGAAGAGGGCTTCCAAGTGGCCATACAGCTTGCACGAAAAGGAGTTACGGAAACGCAATCCGACAGAGATGTACTTTTTGCTCTTCGGGAAGTCTATGCCAATGATCCCGATGCACTGATCGCGAGTTCACAGGTAATTGCCATCCATTTCCAAACAGTAGCTGCAGCAAACAATTACTGGCGCGATGGTTCCCAACCTGAATCAGATCAATAGCTTTTTTTTACTTATATCAAGATAAAACAGTCTTATAACTTTAAACACTCATTACAGTCATGACCACCCAAACCAAAGAACTCGACGTACGAACACTGATTCCGATCAAGCGACACGAGAAACTACTAAAGCTTTTCAAAGATCTTCCTGCCGGAGACAGCTTTGTATTCATCAATGATCACGATCCCAAGCCACTCTATTACGAATTCCGATCTATTTTCGGAGATGTAGTGGGCTGGGAGTACCTGCAAAGAGATCCCGAAGAGTGGAAAGTGAAAGTTACCCGAACAGCAGATTCCGAAGCAGATAAAGACAGTACTGTTTCAACACTTATCGATCTTCGTAAAGCCGATCGAAAAGATTGGAAGTACACCATTTTCCACCGCTACGGGATGTTGCTGCCGGGCGACGTAATGGAGATCAGGGCGTCAGAAAAACCCGAAGAAATCTATCAAATATTCAAAAAGAAATTTGAAGGGGATCACACCTGGGAATACAAAAAACAAGATGACAGTGAAACCATCATTCACGTCACTAAAAATACCGAAAATGATATCGATGCAACGGATATCACCGTCGTAAACAAATTTGACGTGCGCCCCTACCCTCCCGCTAAACGCCACGATATGGTTTTTGAGGCTTTTGATGACCTGAAACCGGGCGAAGCTTTTGTTTTTATCAACGACCACGATCCCAAGCCACTATATTACCAGATGGAGGCGGAAAGTTCAGAGCCCTTCAAGTGGGAGTATTTGATGACAATGCCGCAGGAGTGGAAAGTGAAAGTGATGAAACTCGAAGAAAATGGAAGCTGAATAATCCAGAATTATATAATACAGGCCTGATCGGTTTTGAAAACCGGTCAGGTCTTAATAATGTTAAACGATGTCACAAAAAAGAACCACACCGCTTAAAACACCCACCATCGAAAAACATCATTGCACGGTGGATGTACGGCTGGAAAAGTTGGGAATGGTACCGTTTTTTCAGAGTCTCGACAGTGAATCTTTGCAGCAGGTAAATGGCAAGTTTAGTGCTTCCCATTTCGCTGCCGGTCAACCGATCTACTACCAGGGAGAAAAGGCAACGCTGATGAGGGTTGTGGTTTATGGAGCCGTGAAGCTGATTCGGGATACCGAAGAAGGTAAAGAGATCCTCGTGGACATGCTAAAACCGGGAGAGTATTTTGGCAGCCTGAGTACATTGGGAGAGGATAACTACTCGGAAACGGCTATTACACAAAGTGATGCATGTATCCTGGCGATCGGAAACCGGGAATTTCGCTCTATTATGAGTTCCATCCCTGCCGTAGCTGTTGCCGTTCTCGATATTACAGCGGAAAAACTAAACACCGCCCGGGAGCAAATTCACCACCTTACCTCGCTTTCCGTAGAAAAACGGATCGCTCATATTCTGTTAAAATTATCAGACAAGTTTGGTGAAGAAAAAGAGGTAGGGCTATTACTTCAGCTTCCTCTTTCCAGAAATGATCTGGCAGACATGGCCGGTACGTCAACCGAAACGGCAAGCCGGGTCATGAGCCGGTTTCAACAAGAGGGGATTATTACATCAGGACGACAATGGGTTGCCGTGCAGAACCCGGATGCGCTGTCGGATGTGATATCAAATAGTTAAATATCAGCTCGGTAATAGTTTCATTTTTATTGCACTTCTTTGATCCGGCTCATTTTAGTGCCGGCTGTTCTCCGGTATGTTGGGTACAAATCAACAATCACAAATGGAGAACATTATGTATTCAACAATTAAATCATCACTTCTAATTACAGTTCTACT
>JBLRWO010000096.1:0-4697 GCA_047921215.1 Cyclonatronaceae bacterium
ATAATAAGGTCACTGGTGGTAAATTTTGATGAAACGGGAGCTAATATAGGCGGTTCATTGCATTGGATACACACTGCAGGTACCCCGTTACTTACGGCCTATTTTGCTCATAAGCGAAGGGGCTCGGTGTTCCCCGCCAACTTACATTACCCAAACTTTCTCTACTGCTTTACCCAAACTTTACCAGGCACTATTCCGTAATTTGACAAAAGCATTTCCATAGACAAAAAAAGGAAATTCCTCATGATGACATAAGGAATTTCCTGCATACTTCGCATGGGTGAAAAGAATATCATAGACCATCTAGCGGTATATTCTGCGTGTCAATTACTTTTCTCCCATCAACGACACCGGAAACAATGGCTTTGTAGCACAGTAGATTGACATGCCTGGCAATACCCCCGGTTCTTTTAAAAATCTCGATTTTAGCAGAATCTGAAAAAATTTTCTCCTTGCAATGCGCCACACTCAGTGAGTGATCAATATATTGACATGTCTCTTCGATATCCATTCCGGTAAGCTGCGATGATAATCTGATCCTCCCGCGCAACGAATGAAAGTGGGCATAGCCAAGGATGTTTCGAAGTTCAGGTTGGCCAGCCAGAATGAACGTTATCATATTTTTAGAATCCTGGTTGAAGTTCACCATAGCCTTGATGCTGAGCAGTGCGTCCTGAGAAACATCCTGCGCGTCATCGATAACTACTATTGGTTTTTTGCTCAGCTCTGCGATCGTCGAGAAAAACAATGGCTTTGCCTTGCCGCCTGAGTGTGGCGGTTCAATTTTCAATCCGCGTAGAATCATCTTGTACAGCTCGCCCGCTGACATTGAATTGCCTCGCAGATATATCAGGTGATACTGATTGGCGTCCAGCATTTCCGAACAGGATCTCAGTACAGATGATTTGCCACATCCGATCGGACCGGTAAGCAGCAGAATGTCTTCATCAATAATGCCAAGCTGCAACATGGCCATCGCTTCATCAAAACTTTTACTTCTGAATAGATCAGCGGATTCGATGTCCTTTCCAAAAGGAATCCGGGAAAATCCATAGTGATTCATAATCGTGTTTTTCATATAGTGTTACCTCGTTAATTTTGAGTAATCGATTGAGCTTTCGATTTTCTGCAGCTCTTCATGCCGCTCACGCAAGCGGGTGAAATACAAAGCTGAATCAGTTGATATTTTTTCCTGCGTATGATTTTTTTCTTCCGGCATATTCGGCGCTTTTTTATTAATCATCGAACGTACCTTTAACGTCTCGCGAAGCGTTCCATTTTCAAAAAGGTATACGACGCTCAAATCAAATGGTTCATATCTTATTTCCACAACGGTTCCGAAAACTGCCGTGTCGGTGCGGTATTCGTTTCCACACAATTTGATATTACCATATTTTGATACGGTCCTGCTCTCCCTTAACAAAAAAAGATTTTCGAAATATTTCAAATCATCTACTCGACGGTGCTCACCGGTCATCCCTTTTGAAAACCGAATCGATGGTGCCTCTCCGGTCGAAGAATGATTACGCATGTTATATTCAACATCGATCCACGCCCAGAGAGCTGAATTGAGCTCTTCCAGGGTTTTGAAGCCTGCCAGGGACGCTTCAGCCTGAAAATCGTTTTTTATTGTCTTCATAACAGCTTCGACCTTGCCTTTACACCACGCCTGGTAGGGACGGTGATGTATTTTCTTTATCCCCAGTTCCTTGAGTATCCAGGCAAACTGTCGGGAGATATATACGCTGCCGTTATCCAGGTAGATTTTTTTTGGTATCCCCCAGCGGAGTATCATGTTTTTAAACGAGTCTTCCATACGCGGCAGCCTTTCGTCCCAGTAGTATTTGGCAAAGAGAATCTTCCGCGAAAAATCATCCACCCAGCCAAACAGATAGGTCTTCCTCTGCATTTTGCCTTTCCCCTTCGGATCAGGAAGATATATCCCGTCCCGGGCATCGCCCTGCACCAGATGAAGCGAGGCGTCTGCCTCGAACTGATGGTATGATTTTCTGCAATGATCATGCGCCAGATGACGGCGATTCTTTTGAGTCAATCCCTGCTCAAACAAAAACCGGTAGAGTGTTCTGTCGGACACCGTGCTCACGGAATCCATGTAATCGGGATCACTGGAGAGTAATCTACGCACCTGCGGCACTGTCCGTGTCGGACGCTGCTGGATCAAATGAAGAATATGATCACGAAGTTTTTCATCAAAGACCCGGGGCGACGGAACCTTTTTTTTGTAAAACAACAATCCATCCGGCCCTTTCTCTCGATAACGCCTCAGATAATTTCTGATCGTACGATCGGTTACGCTGTTGTTCTGGATATACTCTCTGCGCACCCTCAGCCGTTCGCAGTCGTCAATGCTGTCATCCAGGATAGTTTCTACCAGCGCCAATCGTTCGAGAAAAGCTTCATGTTCCGATTCCGGAATATCCGTCCAATCAATACTGTTCATACTGTGTTCCTCCTTGATGACGCAATACTATCATGGAGGTTGCGGGTTTGTATTTACACAAGTCGATGGTCGATTAAAAAAAATAGAACTTTTTGTCTGCTGGATATGAGACAAAATTCCCTGCTCCGGACTTCGGTCTCCCGACCTCAGCCTGGCCACGGCCTTTCTTGCGAGTAGGCGTTCGAGAACCTCAAGGGGAGAACAATCTGGCGTGAAAGAAGGAAGTTCCCCGCGTTCCGGCTGCCGGGCAATAGATTCTGCCAGCCTGACATTTGTCTTTTTGACGGCATTTTCAATGCGGGCCAGATGCTTGTGTGCTGTTCTCGTATCGATGCACAGCATGGTTAAACACGCATGTTCAATGTTCAGAGGAACAGTTCTCGCTTCGTACGCCTTAAATACCCGGGAGAGCATGATGACGCAGCCGGGTACTATAAATTCAGGTAAAAGGCGGCGGGTATAAGGCTTTCCCTTATCTTTGGCGGTTTTGCAGATTATTGATATGATGCGAACCTCGTCATTCACTTCATATTCAGAATCCCGGATCTTTCGCTGGAGATATGCATGGATGCGCAATGGATGGACATGGCCACACAATAAACAGGGTTCAGCCTTAAATTTTTCTTTACATTCGGATATAAATTCTGATAATAGGTATATGACTGTGGGTCTTCACAGTTAGTCGTAATTAAAAAGTAAGCGTCACATAAACTACAGGTTAGTTTTCCGGGGTATTTCGTTAGGGTCAAGATACTGAGGCAGCAGAGCCCGCAGTTCATCTCTGTTTTTAGCATAGGGCAGACATTCAAACAGATGACGTAAATACCAGTAGGGTTCATGGCCGCATGCTTTTGCGGTTTCGATGATACTGTAGAATGCCGCGCTTGCGTGAGCCCCATCCGGGCTTCCAGAAAAAAGCCAGTTTTTCCTGCCAACAACAAAGGGTCTGATCGTATTTTCTACAAGATTGTTGTCGATTGGGATAGTGCCGTCATCCAGATATAGCAGCAGCTTCTCCCATTCATTCAATGTATATCGAATTGCTTTGCCCAGAAGTGATTTCGGCGGAATATGATCTACTTTATTGTCGATCCACTCTCTGAACCCGTTAATGACAGGCCTGGATTTTTCATTACGTATTTTTTTGATTTCTTCGATTGATAATTTTTTTTCACGAGCTTCATTTTCAACGGCATACAACTTTGCGATGAACGAAATCGCAGCACTCGCATTAGAATCATTGCTTGCATTTTTCGCTGCGTCATAAAATTTTCTTCGGGCATGAGCCCAACAACCGGCGTGACTGGCATTTTTTCCGCGTAGCAAGGAGTCATAAGAAGAATACCCGTCAGTCTGGATGCAGCCCTCATAATCTTTTAAATGTTCGAGGGCAACATGGGCTGACTTGCTCGGATTATATTCGAAAAGTATTGTCGGCTTCTCTGCGCCGTGTCCGCGGAACACCCACATGTATGAAGTGTCAGTATTTTTTCTGCCGGGTTCATCCAGCACCTGTACTCGTGTTTCATCTATTCCTATTACCGGATAGCGCTGGATCTCTTCGCGCATCAGCAAAAAGAAATCACGATATTTCCCGTGTATCATAATCGGCCATCGACACAGCGTGGCGCGGGGGAGGTCAATATCAACACGCGCAAATATTTTTGATTGCCGGTAAAAAGGAAGCGCGTCGCAAAATTTGGAAACAATCGAAAAAGCGGCAAGACCAGGAGTTGCTATGCTCTTCTCTAAAAGCTGCGGCGGAAGTGCGGCGACTACTATTCCGGGTTGTTCTTCTTCATTGTCATCGTTGCTAATCTCCGCTGTATTCTCAGGAACTGCGTACTTATATCGGATATTTCGGATCACCTGAAATTTAGGCGGTATGATATCCAGCTTTTCTGATACTACTTCCCCGATTTTTTTTAGTTCTCTTCCATCTGGCAATAATTTGTCTTCGGCAGCGAGGTCATGAATCACATCTATGCGTGGCAGCCAGTCAGGAAGTTTCTTTCTGGTTCCTTTCTTTCGGGTGTATGAAGAAATTTTCACTTCTTTGGTTTCAGCTGGTACTGTGTCCTTATCGATCATCATCTGTTCAGACTCATCGAAAAGAAGTGACTGCTGTATATCTTCAGGAGTTAGCTTCTCGCTTGTTCTCGCGAACAGTTGCGAATTTAGCCATGCTATTTTTTCTTCGAACAGTTTAAATTGGACTTTGTAATTTTTTTCAAGC
>JBLRWO010000097.1:0-4485 GCA_047921215.1 Cyclonatronaceae bacterium
TATCCAGGCTCCAGATCTTATTCCATCGCCACGCCGGGATGTAATTTTCGCTGTGATTGGTGCCAGAACTGGCAAATTTCGCAGATGCCAAAGCTGATGGGACTGCCCCGAGGGCAGCGGGTGATGCCGGAAACGATTGTCAAACAAGCGCTTGCTTCCGGATGCCAATCGATTTCTTATACCTATACCGAGCCGACAATTTTCTTTGAATACAGCCTGGATACTGCTAAATTAGCCAAACGGGAAGGTTTGCTGAACGTATACGTAACCAATGGGTTTATGACACCTGAGATGTTGGAAATGATCCATCCTTACCTGGACGCGGCCAATGTCGACATCAAAGCCTTCCGAGATGACTCCTATCGCAAATTGACGGGCGGACGCCTTGAACCTGTGTTGGAGAGTTGCAGAGTCATGAAATCGCTGGGGATTTGGGTGGAAGTCACCACGCTGATTGTCCCCGGTTTGAACGATAACGCTGATGAACTGGCAGAACAGGCCGCTTTCATCTACAATGATTTAGGACCCGAAACCCCCTGGCACTTGAGCCGCTTTTACCCGCAATATAAAATGGTGGACACCGGTCCAACCCATATCAGCAAGCTTTCTGAGACAAAACAAATGGCAGAGAGCATGGGTTTGAAATATGTCTATATCGGGAATGTTTCAGGGAAGGATCGTACCAAGTGTTCAAACTGTGGGGATGATTTGATTCTCAGAAGTGGGTTTTCTGTCGATGTGAAAAGCCTAAACCGCGCAGGCAGGTGTGTCAACTGTGGGACAATGCTGGACGGCCGTGGGATGGATTTCACACGATAACAATATACAAACCCTTGAAGATATTGTGAAAATGTTGTTTAATAGACCATACAGACCAGAAAACTTAATATTTTTCATTTGTTTATAGAATATTAACATAAAAATGCTATAGTTTTAGAGAAAATCGGCTATAATATAAGTGAAAAGTACATAATAGTTCTCGAAAAGAGGATTGTTCGTTGATTGTAGCCCATTGACGCAATGGAAACCTGGTCAATGGCTTTTTTACGCATAAAACCCAAACTGAAAATTGCTCGGCAAACGAACGAAATTGGGTTAATTGTACAAGGAGTAAATAATAACATGACAGATCTCAACTTTTCTGATGATGCAGTGATGAAACAACAATATTCGCTTTTTGATGAGCAGAATGATGAAAATGAGATGGTCTATGAAGAACATATCTCAGACCACACCGGCATTACATCGGATGATTCGGTTAGCCTATACCTCAATGAGATGAGCCGGGTGCCATTACTGACACGAGAAGAAGAAATTACCCTGGCGAAAAAGATGGAAATCGGCCGGCAGGCACGTCAGACGATGAGTGAAGCGGATGGTGACCTGGAGAACATCGAAGAAATCCAACAGTTAATCCGTGAAGGTAAGGAAGCCCGTGAATATCTGATCAAGGCAAATATTCGTTTAGTGGTCAGTATTGCCAAAAAGTACCGGCGTTACGGGTCCTCATTTCTTGACCTGATCCAGGCTGGCAATGTGGGTCTTATCCGAGCAGTGGATAAGTTTGATTACACACGAGGCAACCGCTTCAGCACTTATGCCACCTGGTGGATCCGGCGATCCGTACTGCGCTTCCTCAACCAAAAGGAACGCACAATCCGCTTGCCCAACTACTTGAGCAACCGGCTGCGCAAAGTCCGTACGGTGACGCGTGATCTTTCTCAAGAATTGGGACGCCAACCTACTCTTGAGGAGATTTCGGAGCATGTTGATCAAGATGTTGAAGAGCTGCGGCAGTTGATCCACTATGCCCGCTTGCCTATTTCCCTTGATGAACCTGTAGGCGATGATGGCGAAAGCGAGTTGATGCATTTTATCGAGAACGAAAATGCAGTTGTGCCATTCAATTCGGTTCAGCAACGCTTACTGGAAGAGGATGTTAGTAATGCGCTCAGCGAGCTCTCTGAGCGCGAAGCCAGCATCATCAAATTGCGGTTTGGCTTAGAGGGTAACCGCAGCCATACGCTGAAGGAACTCGGCGAAATCTTTGGTGTGACCCGTGAAAGGATCCGCCAAATTCAGCAAAAAGCATTGCGCAAACTGCGCAGTCCGCAAAATCAGAGCAGGTTGCGTAACTACCTATAATCTCCATCCTCGTGTAAACACCGAAAAGGCTATCGCAAATAGCCTTTTCTTCTTAATAACCTGCATGGTAGGATTGGTTATGGTGGGGTACACTCGTGGTTACGAAGAAATTGAGAAATTATTGATGTCAGGGATACCTTTACAGACAAGCATTATTTATGGGCCGATATTTTCAAGGCGACTGGGACGGTCCCTCGGCATTAATTTGTCTGGGGTTGATGGTAAAGTGTGCTCGTTTAATTGTGTCTACTGCCAATATGGCCGCGCCGAGCCCGTTCAACCTGCTGATTTACGCACCGGAATGCCATCAATTGACGAAGTTTTAAGTCAAGTAGAGCGGGCAATGAAAAAACCCAGAACCATCGACTACTTGACCTTTTCAGGCAATGGCGAGCCGACGTTACACCCTGAATTTCCTGAAATTGTGCGAGGGGTGTTGGCGCTGCGGGATCAATATCGGCCGGAAGCCAGGCTGGCTGTCCTTTCGAATGCGTCCCGGGTGACTGAGCCAGAGATACGCTCGGCGCTGCAACTGCTGGATGCACCGATGATGAAACTGGATGCAGGCGACGAAAAAACCTTCAGGGCGATTAATTGTCCTGCTCATTCGGTTAGCTTTGCTGAGGTCATTGCAGGCTTGAAGGAAATGCCTAATTTAATGATTCAGAGCATGATGTTGGAGGGCAAAATCACCAATGTGCGCGGTGAAGCTTTTGAGGCTTGGGCAAACCTGGTGGCTGAGCTTAACCCCGGTGCCATTCATATCTATTCGTTAGACCGTCCGGCGGCTTTTGGTGGTGTGGATTGTGTCAGTGCTGCAAGACTGGAAGAAATCGCAGCAGACCTCAGATCACAGTTTCAGCTGGAAGCTTTTGCGTTTTCTTAACATTCCATTTCTCTAAAATATCACACAATTTGCGGATCATCCATCGAGCCGGTACAATTGACATGTCTATTGAGGGTGGTGGTATCACGCAGCTTGATCTACAAGATGGGCTCTTCCATCCCGAAAAATTCAACATAGCAAAGTCAATAGCTGAATTTTGAAAATCCCGACTTTCAATCCTGACCGAAGCTGTTTACTGTAAGATCTTGTGCTATTGAGGACAAAAAGGAGGTGAATGGAAATTGGTAAAAGTAAAGAAACGAGATAATGAATCGTTCAATCAATTAATCCGTCGTTTTAGAAAGAAAGTCACGCGATCAAAGGTGCTTTCTGAACATCGGAAACGTCGGTTTTTCTCTTCAAAGAGTGAACAACGCCGAATCGCTAAGAAAAAAGCTATTCGCAAGATGCATCAACGGAATAGAAAGTTTTGATGGTTAATCCTCGGTCAGGATTGAAGTAATTTCAAAACTTGTTGTTTAAATATTAATTGTATTTAAAAGGCGAAAATCAACTTCTACATATCGTAGGGTTGATATTTTTGGGGCTAAGTTTATCCAGCGGTTTTGGTCAACAGTGGTATCATCACAGACTTTTCATTTATTTGATTAAATTAAAAATTTTCAGACGTTTAAGATGCCAGAAAATATCTCAAAAAGTGAATATTTGAGCTGAATGCCCGATATGTGCAGATTTGTTTAGGTAACCGGAAATTTAACCGAATTTCAAGAATATCCCCATTGCTTTAAGGTACGAGCGAAATGGGGATATTCTTGGTATGTGGACTTACTCTTTCTTCAGTGCGGGCAGCCCGGATGCCAGTTCGACAACTATCTTTCCGGCAGGTACCTCATCAACCGCCAGTTCAGGCCTCAAGTCGCCTGCAAAGAAGTAAAGGTCCCGCGTCTTACCGGTTTTTGACTCAATCTTCTTGCAATGTAAATAGTATGTTTTCCCTTTAGAGTTTGTAAATGAGAAAGCCATAATGACTCTTCCTTTCCCTTATAGTGAATGTATATAAATTAGTGTAACAATGATTGTTAAAATATGCAATACTTCTAACGCGGTTTAATAATAGATTAAAAATACCGACAAAGCAAACTGCCGGTATTTTTTAATCCTTGTTGGAAAAGTGGGGCATTTACCCACTACATAGATTGTCGATCAATAGTGGATCATCCGGGGCAAGGTCTTTGCTTGTTCAATCCATCTTTCAACCATGGATAGCGCAGGAGGGCGTCTGACGAGACGCTTTTCCTCATTGGTCTCCAGCATTTTTTGATAGAGGTTTTTTGGGTTGCGTTGCGCTAATTCAACTACGGTATCTACGCCAGAGGCTTCCAGGAGTTCTGAATACTGACGTTCAACACCTTTGATCCGCTTCAGATCTGCATGGTTGATCCATGTCAGAATCCGCTTGCTGCTGATGCCGGATTTTTCAGCAATTTCCTGAC
>JBLRWO010000098.1:0-4414 GCA_047921215.1 Cyclonatronaceae bacterium
TCCTGGGATGGCCAGACGGCAAAGAATGGACTGTTCAACTGGTTGGGCAGGGCGTGCTTGACCGCCTCGTAGGCGTTCAGGCGGCCGTGGCCCATGTATTGGTTCCAGCCGTTGCCATCGTAGGAATACTGGCCCACTTTATCAGCGGTATTCTGGAGAATGGTTTTTACCTGGGTTGGGGTCAATGATGGATTGATATCCAGCATCAAAGCTACGGTAGCAGATACATGAGGGGCAGCAAAGGATGTACCATTTACATTTGTATAGCCGTTGCTTGCACCTAACGTTGGTACAGATATTGCCGGAGCACTCAGGCTTACGAAATTACCATAATTGTAACCGTTTGGGAATTGATCGGAACTGTTGCTCGCGCTTACTGCAATGACCCCCTCATAAGCAGCCGGCCAGGTGGTATAAGGTACAGTGGCTACTTCATCAGATATATTACCGGCAGCAGCGACAATAATTATACCTTCATCCAGCGCTTGAGCAACAGCATTTCTAATTGATTGAAAATCATATACTTCAAATTGTGTACAAGCAGGATAATCCAGGCAGTTCAGGGTGCGGAAACTACAGTTGATGATTTCGGCTTCATATCCTGAGTCGTCTTCAAAAGAGTCCAGAACATATCCGGCTACATCGAATTCAAATGATGTAGAAGACCAGTCAACGGGAGCGGTTACAAGGCTGGTTTCCCAGCCAAGGCTCGCCAGCCCGAGATTATTGTCCGTTTCAGCCCCCGCCACGCCGGCAACCGATAAACCATGCAACCCATTTACCGGGTTGCCGAAAGCATTCACTACCTTGTTATCGATATCATTATGGAATTCGATACCGTCATCCAGGATCTGGATACGAATGGCACTGCTTCCTGTTGTGATATCCCAGACCAGTTTAGCAGATACGATATCCAGGTTCCATTGGTTCAGTTCCTTACTATAGTCATTCGGCATGGCCAGGGACTGAATCATAACCGGCGGATCCACCCATTCCACAAATTCGTACCGTTCCAGTTCTTCTTTGACGTCATAAAAAGGAACCAGATCGTCGAATTGTATACGGTACACAAGTGACCAGTCGCTGCTGCGTATAATCTGCCCGTGCCGGTTCACACGCGCGGTGTCCGACACCTGAAATTGCGGGCGATAGCGTGTGATCCGGCTACCCGTATCCAGGCTTTGTAAATAGCTGCGCATCACAGCCGAGCGGTCTGTAATGGCATCCAGTGATACCGTGGCTTCCGGATCAGGCATTGTAACCACCTGTTCCGTAAACTTTACCAGGATTCGGTTTGTGGGGGAATACATGTCATCGACCTGTTGAGCCGATAATTGTTGTGTGAAACTTGTAAATATGACACCTGCAAGAAGTATGCAGATCGTCATCGAAGTCAACGACCGTATTTTCGACGGATGGCTTATCGTATTATTTGTTTGTTTCATGGCTTTCTTCCTCATGCATGGTTACCTGGCTGGAAGCCGTTACTACTTGACCAGCAACAGCTTGATCGTTTGTACCAGGCCCGGATGGTCGGGCGAGGTCATGCGGGCGTAGTACATCCCGCTTGGCAAACCGGCGGCATCAAAGCTGAGCCGGTGTTCTCCATATCCGATGGACTCTCCTGCATACACCTGGCGTACCCGCCGGCCCAGGGGGTCATACAGCTCAATAATGAGCTGTATCGATACCGTGGTATACACATCAAATACAAGGGTTGTGGAAGCATTGAAGGGATTGGGGTAATTGGGCTTCCAGGCAAAAAGGGCCGGTATTTCGGGGTTTTCGCAGACCGCCCAATAATTTTCCATGTAGTTGTCCATTCCCCATACCCGCCCGGGCAGGGGGGTCTCAAAATCCAGGTGCCTCCCGACCAAAAAATAATCCTTGGCGTTGCCTATGTAATCGCCGGGCCGGCTGCAAATGATCCGGCGGTTTTCCCACCGGGCGACAATATATGTTCCTTCTCCCGAATAGAGTATGGCCGGGCGGGTTTGGATCTTTTCCCTGGGCTCGTGGTTCACTTTGAAATTCGACCCCACTTTCTGCCCGCCGGCATCGAAACGCTGGGCGTAGATATCCGAAACCGCAAAAGGCCAGCTATTGCGCCCGTCCCGCCAGGTAATGATGAAGGAGCCGTCATCGGGGTTCCGGGCCAAGGCCGGTTCTGTCTTTATGCCAACTGTTTGCGGGTCGTTGACCAGCACCGGCGCGGAGCGGACAGTGCCGTCCGGGTTCAGGAACCGGTAATACAGGTTGAGAAAACTAAGATCATCGCTGTCCCAAAACGTCACCAGCAGGGAATCAGCGCCGAAGGGATGGAGCGCGCCGGTCTGCTGAAGCTGCACCCATTCGCCAGCCGGCTGATGATCCGCATCATAATACCGGATCCACAGGCCATCCGGGTTACGTATACTTACACTTCCCCCATGCCGAAGCAGGTATCTTGTTTCATCAACATAATATACTCTTACCGAGGTCGGGTTGTTATTAAAGCCTTCAGGGGTTAGCCGGAAGTTAGCCCCAATCTTTGAACCGTCACGTTCATACAGTTGACCGTACCTGAACGAATCGCCCGCCCTCCGGTCGGACCATGTTATGATAAACTGGTCTCCGGGCAATGGTGTGATCACAAATGGCGATGATATGAAAACAGGTTCCTCGTTGTCATTCACCGTTGTTTCAGGTATCACTGTGTTTCCATGTATATCTTTCATGGTCATTACCACCCGGGTTTCGGTTTCCCTGTTTCCCGTCGGGCTAATGCCAATTTCCACAGACTCCTGCCAAACAACCGCAAAACGACCGTCTTCAAATACTAACAAATCCGGCAATCGGGTATATCCGTCCGGGATCAATGCGGATATCCGGAAATCCGGACCTTGAGGGATTAAATCGGGATCAAATACACGCCCATAAACAGCGGAGGATTGCTCATCACCGCCCTCGAATTCATAGACGGCATGGCGGTCATCGCTCCAGACCACCACGAGGTTGCCGGCCCCGTCCTGCCCCATCCGGAAATGGCTTTCGGCATAGCCCCTGCCTGTGACAGGGCCTCCGTTATTAAAATCCACCTGGATTATCTGCGCGGTACCATGTACCGGCATCATAGTGATAACAGCCAGGAATAACACCGGCAGCCACAGCCTCAAAAAACGCCTCCGGGGCATGTGCCGGGCGGCAGGTTTCCGAACGGGATCAACCACCCTCGAATTGTTTGTTTTACCGGTCCAAACAGGCAGGATCGCTTCATATGCGTTGCCTGCATATGCGATCCGAGCGATGTCGCGAATATCCTTCCCGGGCAAAGGGCGGGTTCGCTTGCCGGCGGCTATGAATGTCATGGCTGTGATCGCTTATTCATTGGGTTATTTTCGGTGTGGCTGTTCCGGACGGGGCGTTTCTTTCCTCTGAACGTATATACAGTAATTTTTATCATAGTTCAGCTCCAATCTATTCATTTTAGTTAAGTCTTCTCACGCAAATTCCAGATTCAGAGGAAATGAAGCTAGTTTGAGGCCTAACAGCAGCGTATAAATCACTCCCGTTAAGAATCAATTGTGAAGTAATGGTAAAAGGCAAATTATCTACAATGCTGAAATATTCATTGTTATTACGCAATAACACACCTTTACTGGTACCAAGAAGAATGCCATCCACCAGCTCCGTATCGACAATACTGCTGATGTGTGTGCCCATAAGAGAATCAGGATAAGGAGTAAAAGTCCAGGGGCCGTCGGGCATATCAAACTCATAAAATCCCCGCCAGGTGTTCATGGCATAGATTTTTGAATGATCTGCGCTAAAGGCCATTGTATATATCACATTGGTGTCTGTCTCACGCAGCATTTCCCAGGTTACGCCCCGGTCAGTGCTGCGCATGATCGGGCCGTTTCCTACATAAACATGACCGGGATTTACCGGATCGGTATGAATAAACGCCACGGCATCTTTCGGTATATCAATTCCGGGACCATCTTGCCGATGAGCAGGGATTAGCTCCCATCTTCTTCCGCCGTTGTCGGAATAAAAAATCTGACCAAGACCTCGATCCTGAGTACCTGCATAAAGCCTGCGGGGCTGTTCCGGATCAATGGCAAAAGTATTCACTGATGAGGTGAAAGACAGGTACTCCGTTAACCCGTTGCTGCGGTCTGACCAGCTTTTTCCCCAGTTGGTACTTCGAATCATACCATGCGGGTTCGCATAGACCACATTGGGTGATTTAGGGTCAAAATGAATTTCATGTATGGTACCCCCTTCCCAAACCTGCTCCCAATTCTCCCCGCAATCGGTACTCATAAAAATTTTACCCTGGGTTCCAGCACTAAAATTGCCTGAAGTGCCTGCAAGTATATGGCCTGCATTCAGGGGATTAATGGCTATGGATAAAATTATTTCCTCCGGAATA
>JBLRWO010000099.1:0-4132 GCA_047921215.1 Cyclonatronaceae bacterium
GATCATATCACTGAATGCCTCGTTGCTGCCGAATAACCCCGTGAACTCCACAACATTTGCAATGCATGGGGGGCAGGCCTGTACAGACAGGAATATCAGAGGCTGTATGGGTGTATTTTGAGCAGGCAATTCGAGTGGTAACCCCTTGCATATATCATCAATTGCCGTTTGGGTAAAACCTCTTTGAATGATGCCGGTATTCTCTATGGTTACGGCGGTGTTTTGATAATTCTTAACAAGCAAAAGTATTCCTGCAAAAACAAGACCCACACTGAACAGATATTTAAGCCCTGGGAGCATCGCTTCAGACTAATTTACCGTTGTTACACTGCCATTTAACTATAGTCAAATCATTGGTGTATGGCAATCGGTTTTTTGTCTCGCTGTTTTGTTCCGGACTTTTGTTAGCTGAGTGGCCAGGGGCGTATCAACCAAAGTAACGCACATGGTAGTGCAGCGCTGACTGCTTGAGTTTTGCAAGGGCATTTTCTGTATAGTTCACGAAACGCTTGCCCAGTTCATGGCTTTGGGTTTGTTCAGTGTAGAAATCAACAGCTTTTTGAATGTCCAGATAAACCCGGGGGTTGTACCGAACGTTGAAATTACGGGCCATCAGTCAAATTTAAGTTGCTGACGAACTTCATCCCAGGACTGGTATTCTTCGGGCTTAGTGTTTTTAATCCGCTCCCGGACGATCTCTTTTTGCCACTCAGGAACAACATGCACATCTTCTTCAATGCCTTCATATTTAGATTTCAGGTTGTTCCACTCCTGAATAGGAATGAATACCCCGGTCGTCTGCCCTTTATCGTTTGTGATGTATTGTAAGCTCATGAGTGTGTTAGTTTTTGTGTGAGGTCAGTTTTATGTCGTTTTGCCAGGCTCATATTAATGCGTACTCACATTTTATAACACTAAAAATAGCGAAAACGCTAATGATTATCAGTTTTTTAGAATCGGTTATAAGCTCCCAAAGTACTGATCCCATTTCCCCCTGGCTTCCCGGGATATTTCCAGCGTTTGCTCCGATTGAACTCTGGTCTCCCGGTGAATGCATTTGAGCAGGGACTGTTTTGAGCGCTCAAGATCACCGGCCGGGTATTGCAGGCTGTAATGGTGCCACAGGGTGCCGCCCTGGTTGCGGCGTTTCAGCGAGGTGATGTTGCCGGCCGCGTCGTAGGCCACCGACTCAAGCTGCCAGGCACTGCTGCCGGTAAACGTACCCCCGCTGAACCAGGCGTATTGTGCCGACGTGAGCCGGTTCAGGTTATCGTAGTCAAAGCTGTAGCGGTAGCGTTTGTGGGCATGCGGGGTGCCCGATTGTGAGAACTCGGCCGAGGTAATGTTTTCGGCGCCCGACCAGCTGTAGGAAGCACCGAAAGGCCTGCCCGTGTTGGTAACATCTCCGATTGCGGTTAGCCGTCCCCTCAGATCATAGGTAAAGGCCTGGTTCAGGTTGCCCTTAAACTCTTCTGACGCCTTTCCGCCGGCAGGTGTGTATGTATAGGTCACGTCGGGTATTGTTGGTTTGCTGCTGGCATCGCCGGAATATACGCTTGCAAGATTTCCCATCACATCATAATCGTACCAGTGGTAATAATTGGACGTGCCGAAATGTCCGGATCGCTGAAGGCCTGCAAATCGACACGTTCGTAAAAATTTCACGGTTTGGCCCGCAATGAGACCGGCTCCAAACAGTATTAATCGGCTTCGAAACTTAACTACATCTCCGCAAGGAAATATATGAGCCATTCTATTGCAAATATTGTGTTCATAATGAAAATAAGTATGGCAAGTACCAGCATACAATATTTTCTGTTTTTGTAAAGTCCGGTTCCAAGGGACCCCATTTTTCTTTCCCATTCATACGGACCATGGCGTTTATCCCATAAATAAGAAAGATACAGGATAGCCGCGATTAGGTATATTGTAAAAATCTCGAGTAAGCTTAGAGGTGTCATTGGATTCTATTCTACCTAATTTCATCTTCAAATACGGAAACTCCGCGACGAATAAGAGCCTGGGCGGCTTCGGGGTCTCTGATATCTCTAGATATTCGGCCGGGTATTACAACATTAATTGTGGTCCAACCGGATCGTTCAGTTGCGGATAATACTGTTGCCCCGCCCGTGCGTATTCGTGACCATTCTATAAATGTAGAACTGACATCCAACACATTCGATTTTTTGATGATGCAGCAAAAAACTAAACTTCAATAAATAAAACAGAATGTTTGCATTTCTTATTGCTGAATGCGAATGGCCAAATCTAACAGACCACGATAATTATTAGCAATCGATGGGTCGATATGCTCCTGGGTGCCCTGCTGCGGGATTTTAAAGCCCGGGAAGTGTATGCGTAAAAAAAACCAGCTCCCCGGAAGAAGCTGGCATTAAAGGTTTCAAAAGAATAAAAGGGCGTTCAACTTCCCCCCACAAAATGCTGTTTAATCCTCCACCAGCCGAATATCCAAATTCCATAACTCTCATACGCTAATACGTATTCAGGAGCGTAGGTAATCGATTCTACCTTGACAAACATCGGAAAAGATCTGTTCACTGTGAAAAAATACGCCCCTTCGTGATCGGAGTATTCGATTGGATAGGAATCATCTATAAGGAATGATCCGGGATGAACCGTTACATTTCTAACCCCCGCTGACTGCTGCAAGGTTTGGATAAACCGGTCGCGAGTTGACTGCCGAAAATCCATGTACTGATCTCCGGATTCGGCCTGCTCGGTTCTATTCTCAAATACGTAAACTGTATACTCACTGCCGAAGACCCCATCCGAATCAAAGTTTTCAGCAGTAAAAATGAGCGTGTTTTCATATCCGATTACCCACCAACTCACCAAGTTGGCACTTAGCAGGACAACCAAACCAATCAAAAATGTTCTTAAAATTATTCTTCGATCCATGACTTGAATGGCTTTAGATTAGCGACGATAATATCCGGTACGTGGCCATTGTATTTCCCCTTTGTAGCCCCGATGAGGATTTCGATAACCTGCTTTTGGTTGTATACCAAGTTTTTGGTGATAGAAGCGGTTTATATCATGGGCATTGTTCAGACGTCCAGGCGGTGGAGTACCAACAGGATGATTATGGCCTATCATTTCATGCATCAGAATTATGGAGGAGGGATCTCCAACACGCTGATAACCTCGTGGATCAACATAAATATTGGCTTCTCGACTGGAGACGATTCGATATATACCCCCACCCGCTCCCTGCAAATCCGCATTTCGAATATTGCCTACTTGGGCCGTTTCCTGATAAAAAACATTGAATACAACATCTTCAGATACAATTGCATCAAAAAGAGCACTTGCATAATCATCCTGGGCCCAATTAAAATCGGACTCTCCATCTACGGTAACGGTATAGTATGTCGTTGTTTTCTCCGGCCCCAAACCAAACCAGGTTCGTCGGGTCTGCGTACGCTGCTCATAGGCAACAGGCGCATCTCCGTACAATTCCTGGATATCAGATACTAACCGATCGCATTGAGCTTCAGAGTAACATCTTACTTCCCGTCCATCCGGGTCAATGAATATCAAAGGATTATTCATTGCATAGTTGTATGGGCTCCATGAAGGAAATTTGCTAGCCATCGGATCCACACTCCAGAACCGGCCGATGCCCGGGTGGTAGTAGCGCGCCTGGGCGTAATCCAGAAACGATTCCGGGTCGCGCTCATAGCCGGTGAACCGCCACGGGGTGGCCGCGCCCGTTACCATGCCCCGGCCCGGCATCTCCAGCCCGAACGGGTAGTAGTCGAGCACCTCCTGTACCGCTCCGTTCTCGCCAACCCGGGTGCGGGTGCTGCCCAGGTGGTCTTTCAGGTACCAGGATTTGATGGTGTTAACCGGCTTGAACCCGATCACTTCCCCGTCGGGCTTGCGGATCGTGAAGCTGGTGCCCGTTCCAAGCACAGCCACTGCAGCCAACCCGTCGCGGATGGTGTACTCCGGCGCCGCCGCTCCGGTCTTCTTGTAGTAGCGCGAGCCCGACGCGTTATAGCGGTACCAGGTGGTGATGCCGTTGTTGGTTTCCTGGTACGTGGTCATGCGGTTGTACGGGTCCCACGTCATATCCACCCACAGGGTATAGTCGGCGTTTTCGATATGG
>JBLRWO010000100.1:0-4072 GCA_047921215.1 Cyclonatronaceae bacterium
TGCACTCTGTGTGATAGCCGCTGTACAGGTTCAGGCAGTCAGTTGCACAAGCAGCACAAGGAGGGCACCCTCCAGCCATAATCATCTTCATTTCACTTCGGCTTAATATGTTAGTTGTACTATTTAATCTATTCATCTTTTTATCCTCGTTTAATTTAAACCCGTTTCGCCATATGACGGGGTACGGGTTATTAGATACCCCTGTTTGATCACTCAAACACTCTTTACTTCCCGGAAACTCACCTCAACTCCTTCGTAATATTGTTATACACCCTCTCCAGCAGCCTCATATCCTGCGTAATAATTTCTGCCTGACCTGTCATCCCGTCACGGGGAGCGATGTTGTGGCCATAACTTGTGAGTAGTCCGTCGGGAAAATGTACTTTGGCAAAAAACAGGCTGTCGCGAATGGGGAAGTCCGAAAAGTACTCCACCTCACCGTACACCGAACCAAATTCGTGATATGGGTAGCCGCTGAACCGTACCATCACCCGCTGACCCTCTTCTACCCGGCCAAATGACTGCTGCGACACCGACAACTCGCCAAACCAGGCTGTGTTCTCCGGCTGAAGGTAGAACAGCTCCTGCCCGGCCGCTACCGTCTGGTTTTCCTGCACAATCCCGGCATAAACAACCCGGCCGCCAAAGGGCGCAACAATTAAATAGTTACGCTTCCAATCTTCAATTGCACTTTTCATCAGGTTCAGCGATTGCAGAAACACCGAACGTTGCTCTTCGATTCTGCGATCAAGCTCCATAATTTCCTTCTCTTTGGCTGCCCTGGAAACATGATTACTGATGATGGCCGATTCGGTCTGCTGGAGCGGCAGCTGTCGGGATGCAAGTTCTCTTTCGGCACGCGCAAGTTCTACCGGCGCGATAAAATCGTTATCCGCAAGCCGCTTTTGCATCTCAAATTCCCTTTTAGCCAGATCGAAATCGTCCTGCTGTATATTCTTCTGCTGATGGAGCATATCCAGTAGTTGCCGTGTGAATTCCAGTTCCTGCATTAAAATCTCATGCTGGCGGCTGTAGAATGCACCCGGTTGGTAAGACCGGTACTCTCTCCACGCTTGCTCAAACCCCTGGAACGTATTTTGCAACTCACCGAGATTGCCAAATGCTGCCAGATCCATCTCCACGAGATTTCCCTCATCACCATTCAGCAGCATCGCACGGATTTGGTCAATCTTATCGGACAGAAGAAGCACTTCCCCGTGGCGGGCTGTACTTTCGAGCCAGGCCAGGATGGTTCCCTCATCAACAGGTACATTATTTTCCACCGCAAGATGTACAATCTTTCCATTGACCCGGCTTTCGAGAGATTGAGGGGCATGAATAGCCGTTAGTTTTAGCGGAGCGTTAACCACTTCGGGGTATCGGATAATTGACGCCGACAGCAGCACCAGCCCCAACACCCCGAAAAAGGCCGTAATTCCCCACCTCACCAGCCAGTGCGGAGGCCGGCCGATAATCTCCTGTACTTCTTCGCTGCGAACTTCAAGTTCGGGAAGACGGTCTTGCGACCCGGAAGTCGATGGTATGTTGTTTGTATTTTCAGGCATAGCTTTGGTTTAGGAAAAGTGAAAAGTGAAAAGGGAAAAGGCAAAAGCGGGTTCTTAAACCATGGATGAAAGCATGGCAAAAACTTCATTTGCGAGTTTTTCTAATTTTGAGATTTTATGTTTTTCCAAATAACCCAAAACAAGGCTGATTTCAATTTGAGAATCAATTTCTACTAATGATGATCTGGCAATTTCATAAAACCGTTTTCTTTCAACTTCCGACTTCCGGGCAGAACCTTCAGAAATATTTGAGGGTATGGAAACAGATGCTCTCCTAAGTTGACTTTGCAATCCAAACCGTTCCGCAGGAGGGAGTTCGTTTGTCAACAAATAAATTTCTTTTACCAGATCGATACTTTTTTTGTAAACCGTTAAATCTTTATGATTGAGTTTCAACATTTTTTCATGATTTAGTTATTGGCAGTTCATATATATGAGCCCAATTCCCAAAAACCCTTACAATATTTCTTCACAAAAATTTCAACCAGGTTCCATACTTCTCACTTTTGCCTTTTCACTTTTCACTCACGTTCCAAGTTCCAGTTGATTTTTTACGAGTTCAAAATAAGCTCCTTCTTTTCGGGCAAGTTCACCGTGCGTACCCTGTTCAATAATCCGGCCCTCTTCGAGCACCACGATGTTGTCGGCATTTTTGACGGTGCTGAGGCGGTGGGCGACGACCACCACCGTCCGGTTTTGAAAAAATTGGTTCATGTTGTCCATAATGGCGCGCTCATTATTGGCGTCGAGAGCGTTGGTGGCTTCATCAAAAAAGAGAAACTCCGGGTCTTTATAGACCGCCCGCGCAATGAGCATACGCTGACGCTGCCCCTGACTAATGCCGTTCCCCTCGGCCCCGATTTTGGTATTGAACCCGAGCGACATCGACTCGATAAACTCCCGGATGTTGGCCACATTCACGGCGTGTTCCAGCTTTTGAATATCCGGCACTTCGTCGCCCACGGCAATGTTTCGTGCGATGGTATCGGAAAAGATAAATCCGTCCTGCATCACCGCCCCGCAGTGGCTGCGCCAAACCCTTGGACTCAGGTTCACAAAATTACTCTCTCCGATCCGGATCTCCCCGCTATCGGGCGGATAAAATTTGAGCAGCAACTTAAGCAGCGTTGTTTTCCCGCTGCCGCTCATCCCCACAACCGCCGTTACTTTTCCTTGGGGTATGTGCAGGTCGATATCCCTAAGCACCGGTTCATTGCCCGCACCGGGGTAGGTAAAATTCAGTTTCTTCAGCGTAATATCTTTGATTTTTGGCAGTTCGCGGGTAAACATCTTTTCTGCCGGCTCTTCATCCTCCTTCTCGTGCACTTCGTTGAGGCGTTCCATACTGATGATCGCATCCTGCGTGGACTGCACAAATCCGATAAGCTGCTGTACCGGGCTGTTGAGCTGGCCGATAATGTACTGGATGGCCAACATCGCACCGAGGGTAAGCTGACCATTCACCACGGCAATGGCCGAAATAAACGTGATGGCAATATTCTTCCCTTCATTAATGAAAAACGCACCGCCCTGTTGGTACTGTTCCAGCGCAAGATTCTTGACCTGGTAGCGGAACAACCGCGCCTGCAGGTGCTCCCACTCCCATCGCTTCTGTTTTTCGCAGTTGTTGAGTTTGATCTCCTGCATCCCCTGGATGAGCTGAATAACCGTACTCTGGTTACTGGAGGAGATCCCAAACCTGCGGTGATCCAGTTCCCGACGCTTTTTGAGGAATAGCACGATCCAGATTACATAAAGAGTGCTTGCCACCAGGAACACGGTGAAGATCATCATGTGGTAGTACGCCAGCACCAGCGAAAAAACGATCAGGGTAACAAAGGAGAAAAGTGTGCTGAGGGTCTGCCCGGTTAAAAAGTTCTGGATACGGGCGTGGTCGCCCATACGCTGCATGATGTCGCCCACCATCTTGGTATCAAAAAAGGGCATGGGCAGCTTCATCAGCTTAATCAGGAAATCGGACAGGATGGAGATGTTGATGCGGGTGCTCATGTGGAGCAGAATCCACGAGCGGATAAACTCCACCACGGTGCGCCCGAAAAAAAGCATGAGCTGGGCCATCAGGATCAGGTAGATAAAGTTGATATCCCGGTTCTGAATCCCGATATCGACCACCGCCTGGGTGAGAAACGGGAAGATGAGCTGCAGGATGCTTCCGGCCAGCAGGCCGAGGCCAAGCTGAAACAGCAGGTTTTTGTAGGGCAGTATGTACCGAAACAGGATACCAAAGCTCAATCGGTTGCCGGTTTCTCCTTCAAGATCATAAAATGAGGGAGAGGTATAAAGCAGTAGAGCGATACCGGTGCTTTGGCCATTATTACGACTGTTGAGCCAATGCTCCAAAAACTCTTCTTTTCTATAAGTAACTTTTCCTTGTGCCGGATCAGCAATATAAACCTTATCTCCCTTGATCTTGTACACCACCACGAAGTGAACCTGGTTCCAATAGATCACGCACGGCAGGGCGGCCTCATTTTTTAATTGTTCCC
>JBLRWO010000101.1:0-4044 GCA_047921215.1 Cyclonatronaceae bacterium
GACAGGGGATATGATTTTATCCTGGAACTTATTGGCTCAGGTCCGGAGGAACAGAATCTGAAGAATCTGGCCCGCAAGTTCAACCTTGAAAATCACATCCGATTCCACGGGTTCCTCTCCAATCCCTACCCGGTTATGAAAAACAGTGATGTGTTTGTGATGAGCTCGGTATCGGAGGCACTCCCCACGGTGCTTTGCGAGGCGATGATCCTTGGCCTGCCCACACTCGTAACCAACTGTTCGGGCTGCCGGGGGCTGGTCGATAACGGGGAATACGGGCTGATGGCCGAACAGGATGACCATGACCTGGCCGAAAAAATGATCATGTACCTGGAGAATCCGGAACTGCTGCAGCAATACCGGGTGAAATCGCTGGAAAGGGCCGAACTGTTTGACGATGAGCGTGTACTGAAGCCTATTACAGAATATTTGACGGTAAGGAACTCAACCCTGTTTGAAAGAGATTTTGCATGAACGGGGAAATGAACGTTAATAGTCAGGTATATGCTGTTTCGTACACTTATCTGAACTATTATTCCGGATCGGCGTTGACCACTTCAGCCTCTGCCGAAAGTCAGTCAGATGCCTCAAACAGGCGAAGCGTTAAAATGCTGTAATCCTTCCTTATTTCAGGAACCAAATCTCTCAGTTTTTGTGCATACCCCTGCAATATAAAGGTGATTCCGTTGTGCTTTTTGCCGGCGTATCTGCGATATTATAAGCTATCATCATCACAAAATTTAACCGAATATAATGAACATTCTCGTGACCGGGACCGACGGCTATATCGGTTCCGTACTGGCCCCATGGTTGATAAGCAAGGGTTTAAATGTTACCGGGCTCGACACCGGCTTCTACCGGTCGGGATGGCTGTACAATCAGAACGGAAACCGGTATCCTTCCTATATAAATAAAGACCTCCGCCACATCACTGCCGATGACCTCAGGGGCTTCGATGCTGTTGTGCATCTTGCGGAACTGTCGAACGACCCGCTGGGGGAGATCAATCCTGAAATAACGTTCAAAATTAACCACAAGGGCAGTGTGCGGATCGCACAACTTTGCATAGAGGCCGGGATCAGCCGTTTTGTTTACGCCTCGTCGTGCAGTGTGTACGGTGTGGGCAGCGACGATCATAAAACGGAGGAATCGGAAGTAAATCCGCAGACCGCCTATGCCGAGTGCAAGGTGAGGGTGGAGCGCGATGTTTCCGCCCTGGCCGACGACCGGTTTTCGCCTACGTTCCTGCGTAATGCCACAGCCTATGGTCCGTCGCCCCGCATGCGGTTCGATATCGTTCTGAACAACCTGGCCGGATTCGCGTGGACCACCCAAGAGATCAAAATGACCAGCGACGGCATGCCCTGGCGGCCGCTGGTGCACATCCGCGATATCAGCAAGGCTGTGTACTGCGCCCTTACTGCTCCGCGTGCGGCTGTGCACAACCAGATTTTCAATGTGGGCGATACCCGCGAAAATTACCGGGTGAAGGAGATCGCGGAGATCGTAAGCGCCGCTTTCCCGGGCTGCAGAACATCGTTTGGCGACAGCGGAGGCGATAACCGCAGCTACCGCGTATCGTTCGACAAGATCAATTCGCAACTCCCCGGATTCTCCTGCGAACATACAGCCAAAGACGGGGCGGAAGAGCTGTACCGGATTTTCAGCAGTATCGATATGTCGGCCGAGGTGTTCAACGACCGTCCTTATACCCGGCTGAAACAGCTTAAATATCTGCTTTCAACCGGGCAGGTGAACGACGATCTTTTCTGGAAGTGATTTAATAACACCGTTGCAGGCAACGGTTAACAGGTTTAACTTTATCATTCTGCTGGAAAAAGGGGTACTTCAGCACAAATTGACTTTATTAATGGTCGTAATTATTTAAACATACATACATTCATAAGCATATGATTTTTACAGAGACAAAATTAAAGGGGGCGTACATCATTGACCCCGATAAAAAGGAAGACAACCGCGGGTTTTTTGCCAGGGCATTCTGCCAGAACGAATTCCGTGACCATGGTCTGAAGCCGGTAATTGTTCAGGCGAATATTGCTTTCAACCGGAAAAAAGGGACCATGCGGGGCATGCATTTTCAGTATCCGCCGGCTGCCGAAACCAAACTGGTGCGGTGTACAAGAGGGGGGATTCTGGATATCATCATTGATCTGCGTCCTGAGAGCGACACATTTCTTCACCATATTGCCGTGGAGCTTACGGAGGACAATTTTCGTGTCCTTTATGTACCCGAACGGTTTGCACATGGCTACCAGGTACTACGCGACAACACGGAGACCAGCTATCAGGTGAGCGAATTTTATACACCCGATACAGAGGGCGGGCTGATGTACAATGATCCCCGTTTCGGCCTGTCCTGGCCGCTGGATGTTACCGAAATTTCCGAAAAAGATAATAACTGGAAACCGTTTGACCAGATCCGGGATGCACTTACGGAACGCATGCGGATCGGGTAAACCTGTTCAGTGCATGATTGCGAAGTGAAATGGCCGTATAATTTTGGTATAGTTTTAAACACTTTCTATTTGAATTATGATACTTGTAGATGAAGCGCTTAAACAAAGGGAGCAGCAGGGCAACCCGGTAAAAGTTGCCATGATCGGTGCCGGTTTTATGGGGCGCGGCCTTGCAAACCAGATCATTAACAGTGTTCCCGGCATGGAGCTGGTTGCCATCAGCAACCGGAATATTGAACGGGCAGCCGGGGCCTATGCCTACGCGGGGAGGCCTGATGCCCGGAGGGTAACCACCGTTGAACAGGTGAACAAAGCTATTCGAACCGGAATGCCGGCCGTTACCGAAGACCCGTTCATCCTGGCACGGTCGGAAATGATCGATATCCTGCTGGAGGTGACCGGTTCGGTCGAATTCGGTGCGCAGGTCGTTCTGGAAGCCTTCCGTCACGGCAAAGATGTGGTGCTGATGAATGCCGAGCTGGATGCAACGCTGGGGCCCATACTCCGGGTATATGCCGATAAACACGGTGTGATCATGTCGGCCTGCGACGGCGATGAGCCCGGCGTGCAGATGAACCTGGTACGGTGGGTGAGTGGCCTGGGCCTGACTCCCAGGGTGATCGGGAACATCAAGGGGCTGCAGGATCCCTACCGTAACCCGGAAACCCAGAAAGCCTGGGCCGAGCGGTGGGAACAGAATCCGGCCATGGTCACCAGTTTTGCGGACGGATCCAAAATCAGTTTTGAGCAGGCTATTGTGGCAAATGCAACCGGGTTTGTGACCCGTACCCGGGGGATGTCGCGAGGGCAGAAGTACGAGGGCGATATTATGAACATCGGGTCACTGTACGACATCGATGAGGTGAGGTCCCTGGGCGGCATTATCGATTATGTGGTGGGTACTCCGCATACCAAAGTTTTCTGTCTGGCAGAGCATCCCGATCCGAAGCAGCAGCACTATCTCAATTTATACAAAATGGGTGAAGGGCCGCTCTATCCGTTTTTTGTACCCTATCACCTTGTCCATTTCGAGGTGCACAATGCCATCGCCCGGGTTGCACTGTTCCGTGATTCGGTTGCACGCCCCCTCGGTGGACCGGTCGTGGAGGTGTGCGCCGTGGCCAAGACAGGCCTGAAGTCGGGTCAGGTGCTCGATGACTACGGAATGTTCATGACCTACGGTGAAGCGGTCAATACGCCCGAAATGAGCAATAAACGTTATCTGCCGGAAGGCCTTGTAGAGGGATGCATACTGAAAAGGGATATCGCAAAAGACCAGGTTATTACGTATGATGATGTGGAACTGCCGGCGAACCGTCTGGCTGACAGCCTTCGGGCCGAACAATATGAACATTTCAGGAATGAGATCTGGCTGCGTGATCACATGCCACAGGCAGAATCGGTTAAATTAGAAGAACAAAAACGGAGCAGATGATTATAAAAGGGAGTAAGGATATGGTTAAATGCGGATCAGGAGACCGGTAAGATGAAAGTTGTATTATTTTGCGGCGGTATGGGAACCAGGATGAGGGAATATTCCGAGGATATCCCGAAGCCGATGGTGCAG
>JBLRWO010000102.1:0-4028 GCA_047921215.1 Cyclonatronaceae bacterium
CAACTCCACCATCCCGGCTTCATCGTCCCAGTAAAAAGCCCGGTGCTGGTTATCCCCGATATCGCTGTAACCCACAACCTGGCCCTGATCGTTGATATCCCAGGCCGTTGCCCACTGGCCGCCCAGGTTACCCAACAGCTGAACACCCTTCTGATCGTCCCAGATAAAAGCTTCGCCCTGCCAGGCGGTACCCTGGGTTGCCGACAGTAGCTGATCCAGTTCCGGCTGATCCCAAACTGCAGATATACGGCTTTTTCCTGCACTATATTTTTCAGAAATCATTGTATTCTCCCAGGGAAACGCGTCGGTCCGGAACGTTGAATTACGCAGCATTTCGATAACATGGCCTGAATCATATAAGCCCCCTGAACGGGTGAGGCTCATAATTTTCTTCACATTGTTTCTGGATTTATTCGCATTGTTTCCCGATCTGCCGGAGGATGGATTTCCATTGCCGGCCAGTATCGTACTTGTGGATTGTACATCAGCCCGGCCTGCTACCTGCCGGTTGTTGTTAACCGCGTACGCATCGATATAGATGTTTGACGGGGTTTCGATTTCTTCTCCGTCTATAAATGAACCGCCGGCAAAGGTTCCGGTAACATTACCATGATCATTTATGCCCCAGGCGGTACTGTATCCAAAACCAATTAATTTTGCATTTTGACCTGTATTCCATGTAAAACCAAACCACTCATAGTCGTAGACAGGACCCTCATCCTCATCTTCGAAAACGAATGCTTCCCATTCGAGCTCTCCTGCCACTGTTCCTGAAGTGTTAACATCGTATGCATTGATATGGATGTTGTCTTTCTCGGGTACGCAGCAGTACATGATTTCAGTGAGGCCAGTGGTTTGGTCCCATAAATAGTTCCGGTGAACCACCTGGCCATTGTTGTTCATCGCAAAACCTGATATGGGCATGGTCGTAATGGTACGGGTATCACTGTTCCAGTAGGAACCCCCGCCGATAATATGGCCGTGATCATTGATATCAACAGCTCCCGGCAGTCCAAACCGGCTCAGGTCAGTCATTTCAAATACCAGTTCTCCTTTTCCCGGAGGAATTACACCCCCGGCCATGGATAATTCACCGGCATGGGCAGCAATAAATATATTCCCGGGGCAATTCAGCCCGGACAGATCTACAATGAACGACGTTGAATTTTGCGGATCACCGTCATCCTTGTAAGGGAATCGCCCCGGTGCCACATTCCCGGAATTGCCCGCCCGTGGAAATTCATCAAGTGAACAACCGGCCCAAAGATGGAAATCACCGAGCAGATACTCAGGGTAGGCATTAAAGGTAATTTTCAGGCTGCTTCCGCTTTTGGAGATATTCATACGACCGATGGTGGTGCCAACCTGATCTGCGGACATTGTGCCGTCATCGTTGCCGCCACCGGCTATCAGTTCCGTGGAAGCGCTGAATGAGCCTGATTCAAACTCATAGATCCATCCCCACTGACCTTTTCCCCTGCCCGTAATACCCAGCTGCTCCCTGAGCGCCCGGCTCCTGAAACTGTGCTGGCCATAAGCCCAGACCGATTCACCGGCTTCGATGATGATCGTCTGTGTGTTTGATGGTGTTTCTGCAACTATGGCATACCTGGATGCAGATTTGTACTCAAAGGAATCAACCTGGCTGTTCACCAGCATAACGATCTGTTCGGCCTTCTTTTTGTCAAAATCCGGTTTGCCATCCCGTACCATATCGGAAGGCAGCTGGTCGGCCCTTATTTTATTCAGGTTGAATTCAGGATAGTGCAACAGCGACCAGATCGCTGCCTGAATCTCCCTGTAGGTCAGATCCTGATCCTGAGCAATCAGGGCCCCTTTGATATTCAGCAGATAATTGACGGATTTAAGGCTTTTGTCGCCATAGGATGAATGCAGTCTGATGCCATCATGAACACCCGTGCTGATCGGGGTTCGCCAGTCGATGCACCAGGCTTTGGCCATGCCGGGAAGGATGTGGTCGTTTGGGTCAATGTTGCTGATCTCAAGCAGGAAGTAGCTGTCGGTACCTTTTGTAAGTGTAATGGTAGAATGCTCTGCGCCGTCAATAAGTTTTACTAGAGGAACGCCCTTCACAGAATCCTGCAGGCTCACCGGCTGAATATTGTCGCAACTGCTAACGGACAGGAAAATTCCCGCAATGAGCGCAGACATGATGAATGCACTATGACAACTGTGCAATCTGCCTGATCTTGTTATAAAAATCGATCCGATTGCTTTATTCATTGTTGTCCCCTTGATTTATAGTATTCATTGTGATCATAACCACAATGGTTCAGCCATTTTAAAAGACCCTTTTTGCCATCACAGTCATTATCCTAACTCATTATGCAGCAGAAACTTCGCGAACTGGTTAACAACATGATAGGTAACGTATAGTCCGCTCTGAACCGGTTATAATCAAGTTAGTTTTTCTTAATATTTACAGATAGGCAATGCATTACCATTCCGCCCATAGCAAATAACAGTAAATAAATACCTTTTATTTCGAGAGGCCGTGAAACCATTGATAACCAAACAAAACAAATTCTCCTTCTGCAGAGCCGTGCCGCGCAGTGAATTCAGCAGGAATGCCCGGGGATATAAGCATCCACGAAGGCCGATTTAAAGAAAATCCTCTACGCGTGAATATTAGGGGGACTTGTTTCATAGGCAGAAATAAAAAAAGAGCCGGTTTTTAGTCGGCTCCTTTGTCTTGGTGAATGACCTGCGCGCGGTAATCAGTTAGGTTGCATCCGCCGTTACGGCGTACCCCATCGGGCGATATTGTTTGCTTCGACGCCGTCGGCAAGGATGAATCTGCCGCCAGCAACCAGGCCACCCCCATGGTTTACAACTGCATTTACGGTGGGCAACGTGCCACCGGTCATTCCATCTCCTATCGGCAGCCATGAAGAGCCATCCCACTTTTGGATCGCAGATGTGAAGAATCCACCTGCAATAAGCACCCCGTCATGAACCGAGAGAGAAAATACCCGTTCATTGAGGCCGCTTCCCATTGACTGCCATACCGATCCGTTCCAGCGAGCGACTCTCCTTGCACTCACACTACCAGCGCTGGTGAAGGCCCCGCCTGCTACGAGATCACCATTGTGCACGGTCAGGGCAAAGACAGCACTGCTTGTCCCTCCTCCTATTTCGTGCCACTCCGTCCCGTCCCAGCGGGCAAGTCCAGTGGTTTCGATGCCGGCAACCTCACTGAAGACACCACCAACAACCAAAGATCCATCATGAACTGCAAGTGACTGAACCCTTACACCTACGCCCGTCGATGTTATCCCATCTCCCAGAGGCCACCACTCGGAGCCGTCCCATCGGGCAATGTGAAGTGCAGAGCGTCCACCCGCGGAAGTAAAAAACCCACCGGCGATCAGTTCTCCATTGTAGATAGAAAGAGCCAAGACCCGGTCGTTCAATCCTGTTCCAAGGGCATGCCATTCGGTGCCGTCCCATCGGGCTATTCGGCTCCTGATCTGGCCGTCAGCATTTGTGAAGTCTCCTGCTGCAATTAGGTCTCCTTCGTGAACGATCAGAGAAGACACGCTTCCATTCATTCCATCACCCATAGGTTCCCATACTGTCCCGTTCAGGCGGGCAATACGACGCGCCTGGACCCCGTTCGCGTTTATAAAGGAGCCGCCAGCAATTATATCACCGTTATAAATGACGAAAGATCGGACAACATCGTTCATTCCTGTACCCATTGGGTGCCAAGATTGATCATCAGGACCTGACCCCTCGAAGCAGGGGCTCTCAGGGTTGGTAAGATCCTCCTCCGTGCAAACCTGGAAGCAGGCGCCCCCAGAGCAGAAATAGCCTTCACCGCATACGACGCCAGCGCATGCCGCCGTAATACAGCGGTTGTTCTCCTCATCCAATACCTCACCATCCGGGCAACCCGTGAAGCAGGGGCTCGAAGGATCGGCAGCTTCTTCCTCCGTGCAAACCTGGAAGCAGGCGCCCCCAGAGCAGAAATAGCCTTCACCGCATACGACGCCAGCGCATGCCGC
>JBLRWO010000103.1:0-3904 GCA_047921215.1 Cyclonatronaceae bacterium
CCGCTTGAGTAGAGCAGCGTGTGGCTGGATGTATCCAGAATACCGAGAAAGAGGGTGGCAAATTTTTCAGCAGTTGTGCTCTGATATAACTGGCGGTTTGCATTCCTGAGAATCGCGGCCGGACGGTCAAGGTGTAGAACATGTCCGCGCAGAATAGCCTGCAGATTGGCCATCAGCAGTGATGCCGGCAGGCCCTTCCCGCTGATGTCGCCCAGGCAGATGGCCCAGCGGTTATCATCCATCTGTATAAAGTCGTAGTAGTCGCCGCCAACGGTTTGGGCCGTAACGTTTTTTCCCGCAACGGAATAGCCATTCAGAACCGGTGCTGTATTGGGGATGAGCTTTTTCTGAATGGTTGCTGCCAGGTCAAGTTCGCGCCGCACATCCTGCAATTGCTGTTCCTCTTCATACAGTCTGGCGTTTTCCACCACCTGCCCCGATTGCGCCGCGATTATTGCAAGCAGTCTCTGATCCGTCTCGGTAAACCCGTCCGGTGAATCACTGTGCTTATTGTAGAGTGTAAGAATTCCGATAAGCTTTGAGCGCACCATGAGCGGGGCACTGAGTACTGAACGGATTCCTGCATCCCAGGTTACATTTCGGAAACGCTGATCATTGCCCGGCTCGTTGATCATTAACGGTTTTTTATTGATCTGCATCCACCCGAGCAGATTCTGGTTCAGATGCAGTGGCGACTGGCTGCTGGAGCTGATCATACTGCGCACAAGTGTGTGCGAGGGGCTTGTCTGATCGTCGGCAACGAGGGTGATATCACCTTGTTCAGCGTTGATGGCACGTATGGACCGGCTTACAATGGACCGCATAATTTTCTCGCTGTCGAGGCTGCCGCTAATAGCCAGGGCCAGGTCATTCAGAATGGCGAGTTCGTCAACGGCCCTTCGCAGGCGGTTATTTTCTTCCTGCAGGCGCAGATTTTGAGAATCGGTCATTGGTGGTTCCGGGTAAAACTGTCCGTGAATATCATGTTTAAGTGTATTGTCGGGTATGCAGACCGGAAGGCCTATGTTACAGTGTTCATTTCAGTTGCCGTAATGCTGCATCCAATCGGTCAATCATGAATATCGTTAAAAAAACGGCAAAAATGCAGCGTCATAATCTGCTGCGCCGGCCTGCATCACGAAGAAGCCGGAAAACCGATCGCCGCCGTGATGCCGGCAGTGTGTATTTTTCCATCCATCGCATATCAAGCAGGTATTTGAGCCTGGCCTGACTTCTACCGCTTATAGTGAAGCTGCCGGCAGTTGATATGGCGTGATCCGGGCCGTTTGATATGATGAGCGGGGTTACAGGCAGGGGTTTAAACGTTTTCAGTTCTGTGTTGCCGGTGAATGCTTCCATGTTTTCCCGGAGAATCTTTCCCTGGTTAACGGCATGCACGCCAACCGGGGGCAGATTGAACCCGATTATGTCGGCCGTATCCCCCGCTGCAAAGATTGAATCCTGATTGTGAACAAGCAGTGTCTGATCTGTGAGGATTCTCCCCCCGGACCCGGTTTCAAACGGGTGATCAATGGACAGAGAAGAAGGTTCGGTTCCTGTGGCCAGAATCACGGCATCATATCCCGTGGCCATATCTTCGGTATATGTTACATCTGTTAGAATATCCACGCCCCTTTCAGTTAAAATCCGTTGTGCTGTCTGTGCTGCCTTTAGCGGGAATGCAGAAAGAATGCGGTCGGTCTGCTCCAGCAGTGTGATCTGAGGCCTGGATTTCCTCAGGGGATGCGACAGGTTCAGGGCGAATTCTGTTCCTGCAGCTCCTGCACCTGTAATCAGCAGATTCCGGATGGTACCCTCATCAAGTTTTTCCCGCAGTGAGAGCAGGCGCGACATCGGCTTAACCGGGTACACATTTGGAAGTTGGGATGCTACCGGTGTTTTTGAGCCAACATTTATTACCAGGATGTCGAAGGGAAGGGTTTCACCCGTTGAAAGCGTGATGTTTTTCTCTTCCGGATGAACCGATGTTACATATGCCTTAACGAAAGTTGTGCCGTAGCGTTTGCAGAGTTTCTCCAGATTTACAGAGGTTTGCTGCCACTCATAAAATCCGCCCAGGTACTGAGGAAGCGCGCCCGAATAGACCAGCCAGGGCTCCGCCGATACCAGGGTTACAGTCAGGTTCTTCTTCTGCTTCCAGATAAGGCCCATTTTTATGAGGGGGAGCGAAGCATGGCCCCCGCCGGCAATCAGCAGGTTTACTGGTTCCATATCTTCGGTATCTGTGCCAGGGTACAAGGTCCGAAATTCGTATTCAATGGGATGCGGTATAATATCCAGATAGCATTAACCGGGAATCTACCCTTTTTTTGTGGTAGAAAGCCCGACAGGCAGGTAAAGAGGGCAGGTCCCAACAAGGCTTGTCAGGATGAATGCAGCGGCAATTAACCCCAGAATGATGGCGGCGGTTCCTGTAATCTGGCCAGTGAAGTAGAGAACGGCAATAATAATGGCAACAGCTATTCTGATCGAGCGATCAACGGTACCCATGTTCTTTTTCATGGCGCGAATGGTTAGAGGTGTGAGTTGTCAGAGATGTCAGAGTGATGAAAGCGCAAATCCGATCATCGTCAGTATGATCAGGCATACAGCGCAGACAAACAACAGTTTAATCCATTTTGGCTTATTTTTCATCATCTTATTTTCAGGAACAGGAACAGGAACAGGAACAGGAACAGAATCAGGACCTGAAAACAGGTATAAACTCTTTCAGAGGCATGTCTGATGATGAACTGTCGTCTTTCCGTCGTTCCAGTGTCATTTCATACAGTACCCGGTCGCTTCGGTAATATCTTTTTTGATAGTATACAGGTTTCTCTGCGATGGTAAATGTGGTCCGGTCGATGAGCAGAAGGGGTGCATTGGTTTCAATATCAAGTTCCGATGCCAGCATGTGATCGGCAAGTTCGGCTGAGATCCTGTAACAACCCCTGATGATGGGTATGTTATAGTTTTGTTCCAGGGTTTTGTAGATGGTCGAATTCTGAAGCTGCTCTTTTTCAAGCAACTGACCGTACAAAATGGGCAGCCAGGTACTGTCGAAAGCAACGGGTTCGCCATTGGCCAGGCGCAGGCGGTCGATCTGTATCACCTTGCTCCCTTCTCCGATGCCGAGGATGGCCGAAAGCCATGCGGGAGCATCCACCGTTTTGAACGCCTTTACAACGGACGACGCATCGAGGCCGGCGTTTGCCATATCCTCATCGAAGTCGGTAAGCCGGACCAGGTTGTGGGGCGTGCGGTTGTCGCTCACGAACGATCCAAGGCCCTGGCAGCGGTAAATCACAGAGTCGCTTTCCAGCGATTGCAGGGCCCGGCGGATGGTTACCCGGCTTACGTCAAACATGGTTGCCAGTTCATTTTCGGAGGGCAGTTTTTCATCGGGTTTATATTCCGAGTCCTCGATCTTTTTCCGCAGCCAATGGCTGATCTGACTGTGGCGGGGTATTCCTTCTTTGAGTTTCATCGGGATTTTTGGTTAATTGACTTTGACGGAATATAAGCAAAGCAACACATAACATCAATACATGTTAATACAAGTATGGTTGTCTTGTCTTTTTCCCAGGGGGATGATTTTTTTTGTAAACTCAACAAATCATTGATAATACTCTTTATGCGCAAATGAAAAGGAAGCGCGGCAAAAATTATAATACAACTTGTATTGACAAGTAGTAACAATTGTCGTACATTTGTTTCGAACAAACAAAAACACACCCAAATAGACATCATGTTAGACTTTTTATATCAACCCTGGCCCTGGTACGTGGCCGGTCCTATTATAGGCCTTACCGTTCCGGCTCTGTTGCTGCTTGGCGGCAAAATGTTCGGCGTATCGGCCAATCTTCAGCACGCCTGCGCCGCATGTAATTTTGGCAACGTAGAG
>JBLRWO010000104.1:0-3460 GCA_047921215.1 Cyclonatronaceae bacterium
GCTGTACCGACAACGGCGGGCTGATGGTTTCATGTGTCCGGGGCAGATGACTGAATGGTTATGGTAGTCAGATAAAGTATAGTAAAAGGGCAGGATAAAAGCACCCATAATCCGACCCTTGTATTGGATTATTGATGGAGGTGCGATAAGGTGTCTGGGGGGGGCTTTACACCAGGCAACGATCTGGTCGAAAGTTTTTGATGATGAAGTGAGTGGGAAAACCGCCTTGTCTGCCATTTCATGCCGATAGTGTTTGTATTCACCGGATGTGCTGTATTTCAGTGAACATAAAATGACGGGAGAATTTCGCAGAAGCCAGAACCGGATTGGTGGTGCCGGCCTGGATGATGCAGCCTTTATCCCGCCTCAACACAATCATGTAAACGAATTGATGGGCGACCTCGAAAATTTTCTCCATAATGAACAGGTAGATGTTCCTGAACTCATACGAATTGGTATTGCTCATTACCAGTTCGAAACCATTCATCCGTTTCTGGATGGTAACGGGCACATCGGTCGTCTCCTGATCACATTATACCTTGTAAGTGAGGGTATACTGGAGAAGCCCCTTTTATATCTTTCCGCTTTTTTTGAGAAAAACAAAACACTGTACTACGATAATCTCACGATTGTCCGAACCCGGAACGACATGATAAAATGGATTAAATACTTTCTGCTGGGTATTGAACAAACCGCCACCAAAGCTATTCAGACGCTGACCAGTATACTGGAACTGAAATCAGAAATGGAACGGGATATACCGTTGAATTTCGGCCGGAGGACCCAAAGTGTACTGATCTTACTTCAGGCACTTTTTACCGAACCGGTAATGAGGGTGGATCAGGCCAAAAAAGCCACAAACCTGAGTTATGCAGCTGCAAACAACCTGATCAGAACCATGCAGGAACAAGGTTATCTCCGTGAAATCACAGGTCAGAGCCGAAACCGAATGTTTCTTTTTGAACCCTGTCTGTAGATTTTTGATGATGTGGCCGATTGAGAGATCACCCGGGTTGAGATGCTTCAAAGGCTATATTTACCACCCCAGTTCGTTAGCAACATACGAAGCAAAAGAGGGAACGGATCTGCCCAATTGAATCAGTACATCCTGAGGTTCGACGTTCTTTCTTCGTGCAATGTCGTTCAATCGGGACACAACGAGTCCGGAGTCCATTGAATACAGAGAAATCAAATATTCTCCGGGATGACTCACATCAATGCCCCATTCTGAAACAGCCTTATTAGGAAAATCCCGAACATTGCTGGTAACAATCAGGGAGGCCCTTCCACGAATTGCAGCTGCCAAAACATGCCGGTCTTTCTTTTCAACTTTACAGACAGGCAATAGCCCTGCATAATTAGTAACCATCGCTTCCGGAAAATGTTTTTTCACTTCCTCCTGCCAATAACCGGCGAGCCGTTAAATCCATCCAAGTTTCTGCGTTTGTGTTCTTTTCACTTCCATCAGGATATCTTCTGACCATAAGGGTAAATACAGTCGCGGCGTCTCAGCAAGTCGCAGCAACAAGTCGCATAGTGTAGCCGGTGCCAGAACATTGGCATCCAGTACAACTCTGTAATCAGCCCTTCTCATCGTTGATCAGATAATTATCGTAGACCCCTTCTTTTTCAACTTCAGAAAAGAGCTTGTCAAGTGATTTGCGTCTGTTCTTGTCCCGTTTGGAAGCGTAAGCCATCAGATCGCGAAGGTATACCCTCCGGTGAGATCCTACTTTGTGAAACGGTATCGCGCCCTGTTCCAGCAACTTCACAAAATACTGTCGGGACATTCCCAGAAAATCGGCCGCAGCCTGTGTAGTATAGGTTTCATCCTCAGGCATGATTATAACAGCCTTGCCGGATTTCATGGCGTGCACTACCTGGATGAGCATCTGGTAAAGTAGCTCTGGCAGTTCGAGATGTTCACCTTTCCTGCCGACAAGGGCCGGGCGCTTTGTTCCTTCCATGATTTCGACGAGGCGATCCATTTCATCGTGATCCATAAGTGAACCATCGATACGACCCTGGTATAACGGACCGGATGTAGCAGACTTTGGTTTTTGACCCATAATATTCTCCGATAGTGTGATTTCACTGAAGTATACTTTAATAAACGCTATGAACGCAACTAATGTTCTGCGAATTACTGTAACAATATGAAGAACCGGAATAATTGTAAGTTCTTTATTTAATAATCCAGGCCCTCACGTTGAGTTCACTCTCTTCGCTATAGTTCGAAATGAAGAAAAAGTAAAACGACAGATTGATGTTCGCTGTGTTGAGATTGGCTGCCGTGAGCCCGTATTCATACAGTTTCCAGTCCGACTCAGGCAATGCCCCCACGTCACATTGGCATAGACCCTCCGGGAATTATCCGGTATTGACAAGGGCACTGCCCATGCCCTATAATGCGGTATGGCAACAGTGGCAGCTTTTGAAATTACAGCTGTTTAAGGTGCCCGGGTTTTGATGATAATTGCCAGCGCAGGCACAACGGCAGGGTTTGTGTTTTGTGCGGGTCTGGTTACGGCGGTAAACGATGCTGAGTCAGCCTAATTGATGATAAGCGTTGCAAACTGTGATGAAATAAAAGGAGGAATTATGAATGCAGTCGAGCAGTTCCGGAATGCAGTATTTCCTCACCGGACCTATGCAAACTGGGTATTTCTGGTGGTATTGGTTGGATGGACGTTGTTTCTATTGATGCGTTTTTTCAGGGGTGATAGTGACTGGCCGACAATACTATTGATACTCATGTCCCTGACGCTTACAGGGTGGATGATCAGGATAATCAGAGGTACTAACGCCCCGGCATCGGAAACCGTGAAGAAAAAACGGGATCCAATTGTAAACTGGCTGTTTTTATTTGTATCAGGTGCCTGGGTAATATCGCTTGTGATCGGTTTTTTTGTGGGTGAGATCAACTGGTCGTTTAGCCTGACGCTGCTGGCATTTATGTTGGCGGCCTGGTTTTTGGATTTAAATGGAAATTGGGAATCAGTTGATTAGTATCCATCCGGGTTGAATACTTTACAGTGCTCCGGCACTTTGCAGCTAGCGTAACGTTATTTTAGGTCGGCTGTCCTTGTCCAAATTACATTGCGTTTAGCCATTCCAGATTTCTTTTATCCATCGCTTCCCGGGAAATCAGATTTCCACTTTTGATGTCCTCTTCGCTCATTTCCAACATTATTTTTTGCTCTTTTGTCAATTCAACGACATCAGATTCAGAGAAACTTGAAGAAATCAATTTGTCAAGTGCTTCAAGAAAATCTCTGTTTTTTATGGAGATAATCTTATCAATCAATCCGTTTCTTATTTTATCAACTGTTGCCATTTCGGTCTGTTCTAAGTTCAAAATCTCATACGTTGTTTTTAATAACACAACGCATTTATATACCTGCGCATTACATGCCAATATAGAAGAATAGGCAAACATTTGTTGCGGATAATTGATACT
>JBLRWO010000105.1:0-3405 GCA_047921215.1 Cyclonatronaceae bacterium
ATGCATTTGCGAAGAAACCCGGATTACTGGAAACAGCGGATTGAAGATTGACCTGTGTACTGGTTCAATCGTCATGCAGAAGCGCAACATAAGTTGTCTGTCCTGGTTCGGTAGCTTTTTTATTGAAGTAACTCTGTTAAAATACCACTTACATTGTCCGGGGCAATCTAAAAGAGCGCAGCGCAGCGGAGTCCTGAGCGAAACGAGGAGCGGCAGCGACGAGTGGAGTCGAAGGGCGGAGTGAAGCGGAGTCGAAGCATGTGAGCAGTGCAGCGCACTGCTCATTGGGTGCGGATTATTTTGTTCGGGTTCGTTATTTTTTTCTGGTGAGAACAGATTGACTTACCCGGTGGATTTGATGGCCGCGAAGCTGGTGGCTATGAGTTGTTTTCAGAACTCCCTTTAAGTGTTTTTTGATATTTTGGTGGGTTCGGGAGGCTTTGGAAAGCCTCCACGTACTTCGACTTCGTCCCGGTTACCCGGGACTGCGCTCAGTATGACGTTACTGGATACTCCCTGGGACTGCACCCTTTGACTTCGCTGCGCTCAGGGCTTGCTCAGTATGACGTTACGGGTCACTCCCGGGACCGAGGATATTATACTTTAACTATGCAGATGAACAGATCTTTACTTTTGGTTTTTGCCGCCGGTTTGTTGCTGGCTTCCTGTGCCACGCAGCGGCCGGAGGTGATTCAGTCGGGGATGGCGAGCTGGTACGGGCCCGGTTTCCATGGCAAAACCACAGCCAACGGTGAAACCTATAATATGAACAGGCTGACGGCTGCTCACCGTACCCTTCCCTTCGATGCGGTTGTGAGGGTGACCAACCTTGATAACCGGAAATCGGTAGTGGTGCGCATCAACGACCGGGGTCCGTATGTGGACAACCGGGTGATTGACCTGTCGAGGGAAGCCGCACGGCGCATCGACATGATCAATTCCGGCACCGCCAGGGTTCGCCTGGAGTTGCTCAGGAGCCCGACCCCGGTGGCCCGGCGCGGCGATGATCTGAATCGTGAAGTGTTTACCGTGCAGCTGGAATCGTACCTCCGGCGGACCGATGCCGAGCGGCGGTCGTCGGAAATCAGCGGGTCGCGCGTGGCAGAGGCACGGCTGGACGGCAGAACCTATTATCGTGTATATTACGGCCGCTATCAGAACCGCAGCGAGGCCGATGATGCCCTGAGGGATCTCAGGCGCCGCGGCTTCGATGGTTTTGTGAAGCAGGAAGAAAACTGATTTCAGCTTCTGCCATCATTGTTTAAATCAGAAAAAGACATTTTTATCACCAGGACGAAATAAAACGAACATCATGACTTTCAGATACGGACTTTTCACGTGCATCATCACGGCAACCTTTTTCCTGAGTGCCTGCAGGACTACGCAGGATGCGGGCATCATCTCCTACGATCCGCCGGGGGCAACCACGGAGACCAAACCCATCGATCTTCAGGAACGTATGGTGTACCAGATCGATGATGCGGGTATTTATGTCGACAACATGTTTGACGGGGCACGTATCAATGATTTTTACAAGACCGGCCCGAAACACTACCGGGCGCGGATCACTCCCGAGAACGCGCCGATCAACCGGAGCCCGTGGTATGCTTTCCGGATCCGGGCCGATGAGCCGCAGCTTGCCCGCATCCAGCTCTGGTATGAGGACGGGGCGCACCGGTACTATCCAAAAATCAGCCGCGACCGGAAATCGTGGACGCCCGTCGACTCGGTGCACTTCAACCACGACCGGGCGATCGGTTCGGCCTGGGTGAGCCTGATGGTTGGGCCGGACACGCTGTACGTTTCGGGGCAGGAAATCCTGGATTCCGGCATGATCCACGATTGGGCCGGACAGCTTGCCGCCGAAAAGCCGTTCATTACCACCAGCCGGATCGGCGAATCCCACCAGGGACGACCCATCATGAAAATGGAGATCGACGAATCCGAGGCTGATGATCCGGGAGTAATCATCGTGATCGGACGGCAGCACCCTCCCGAGGTAACCGGATCGATCGGGATGATGGCCTTTCTGGATCGGATAGCAGATGACAGCGATCTGTCACGCCGGTTCCGCAAACAGTTCCGCGTAGTTGTGATCCCCGTGATGAACCCCGACGGCGTTGACAAAGGCCACTGGCGGCACAATTTCGGCGGTGTGGACCTGAACCGCGACTGGATTACCTTTAACCAGCCCGAGAACCGGGCGGTGCGCGACGAACTGCTCAAGATCAGGGATACAGGCCAGCAGGTGTACTACGGACTCGATTTCCACTCCACCTCCTACGATGTGTTCTATACCATCAACAAGGATATCCCCTACTTTTCGCACGGCCTCACCGACCGCTGGCTTGAGGGAATAAAGCGCATCCTGCCCGATTACGAGCTCGTTGAAGAGCCCTTTGGCGTGGCCTCCCCCATCGCCAAAAACTGGATTTTCCACACCTTCGGGGCCGGCGCCGTCACCTACGAAATCGGCGACAACACCCCCCGCAACCTCGTCCGCAACGTAGCCCGCGCCGCCGCCGCCAGCCTCATGGACGAAGTACTGAGGGATAAAACCTCCTTCAAGAGTCTGGAGCGAAGCGAAAGACCTTGAAGGGTGGTTTTATGGGGGCATCTGCAATGCCCCCATTTAGCGCGCTATTCCCGGGGATTGCCACTCTTCAAGGTCCTGCGGACTCTTGAAGGTGGCCAATATCACTCGAAAAAATTATCGCCGAGGCGATTTCTGACCTGTTTGTGGGCTTCGATGTAATTTTCACGGCCGCCGAAAATCTGTAACGTCAGATTACGGTTGAGCAGAGACGAAGTTTCATCAAGGATTTGATTGTACGACGAATACGGGTAGAGCCGGAAATCTTCTATGAGGCCGTGATGCGACGGGTTTCGGTGGATGTAGCAGACAAGGTGGGTTAACCAGGCTTCATCGGTTATGTGTTTGCTTTTGAAACGACCGGAAAAGACCGGGCCGGTCCTGTTTCTGGTTTTGTTGACGTATTTGGTGTAGCTGTTCAGCAGATGACCGATCAGGGTTTCGACGGGGATGGGTTTGAGGGTTTCGTGGCGGGTCTGGAAGAATTCATCTTCTCTTTTTAGCCTTCGCATATCGGAGAAACGATTTTTTTGTTCTGACGATGGCAGAATTTTGATGAGGAAATGGAAATGGTTGCCGGGCAGGCAGTAGCAACAGGTGTCGGTGGAGATGTGGAGGTAGTAGTAGTTGCGATCGAGGAAATACTGGTAATCGTTCCGGGTTTTGAAGAGCGGGAAACCGTCTATGGATTTGTGGTAGATGTGGTGCCATGTGTTTTCGGGGAAACGCATGGGGATGGGGGTTGGGTTGAGGGGTTGGGGAGGAGTGATTTTTTTGGGGCGATTTTTTTGGGGGCGATTTTTTGGGGCGAT
>JBLRWO010000106.1:0-3205 GCA_047921215.1 Cyclonatronaceae bacterium
GGAATTGGTGGATCACCTGGACATACCGATTCAGCGGGTTAATGAAATTGTGAGGGGTAAAAGAGGAATTTCACCGGATACAGCCTGGTTGCTGTCAGAGGCGTTCGATACCTCCCCTGAATTCTGGCTGAACTTGCAGGCTATGCACGATCTGTCATCAAATCGTCCAAACAGACATATCAAATCCCTCAAGGCTGTTCAGGCATAACATATTTATGGCCTCCAAAGTCAAATAGTTATAGCATTTCCGGGTTAGAAATATTTCCTTTCTTACCTTTGGGCCTATTCGATTACTTTTCATCGACTTTGTTCTGCAGGAATTTTTCAATCCCGGGTGGCAGTATCATGACTGCACCAAACATATATAGAGGTTCAACGGAAACAACTTCAGTAAAAGCTGAATGCTGTTATCCGGTCCCGCCGTTTACAGGACGACCATAGAAAATACTACGTTCCCTGAACCCGGATGATCACGCGGTTGGCTATGGGCGGGTTTCCCCATCCATTCCAGTTATGGTGCATCTCGGAGCAGGGGCAGATCATGCCGATGTTCCCGGTAACGCTATGGCGCTGGCCGGTATCGAAAGTATTCAGGGGCCGCTGCCGCATCCAATCAAGCGGTAAAGATCGGCTTTTTGGCTTATCCGGCCGGTGAATGATCGATTCAATCGTCATCGTGGCAGCAACCGGTGTGAAAGCTCTCGCCTGCTTGTCTGAGTTATACGCCGGGCTTGCGGCAGCTCCCCATTTATGTCTTTTCCAGATTGCTGTCTTGCATGCTTAAAAACTTATATTCATCAAAGGGTTCTTTTCGCTTTAGCATATAATACACAGCGGTTCCCAGGCGCTTGGCAATGATCGTTAATGCCTTGCTTTTACCGTGGCGGCTGCTCAGTCGTTGGTAATACCGCCCGGCCAAGTCATTGCCCCGGACATAGAGAAGTGCGGCTTCAGAGAATGCCCACCGCAGATGGGCATTGCCAATGCGGCCTCCCGTGGTACCATAGACTTTTCCATTGGAAGACTTTTGTCCCTTTACCAGTCGGGCATAGGAGCAAAACTCCCCTCTGCCAGCTAACCGGTTGATATCCCCAATCTCATAAAGAATGGTCAGTGATAGTACATCCCCCACTCCCCGGATGCTTTGCAACAAGTGAAGGCTGATTGGGTCGTGCTGTTTTGCCAGGTCCAGGATCTGCTTGTCAAGGTTCTTGATGATTGGATCGTAATGATCAATCATTTTCAGATTAGTTTCTATAATGAGCTGAACGACAGGGTCGGGAAAGTGCCCCGTAATATTCTTTCCTCGGCGGCGGTCTGGCCGCGACAGACTTCCCAATGGATCCAAATTATATTGCGTCGTGGTATTTTGAATATGACTAAGAAGTTCAGCGCGTTTTCGGACAAAGTGAGTTCTGCGTCGCATCAAATCACGTGTGGCACGCATCTTTGGTGGATATACATAGGCCAGGGGGAAGTTTCCTCCACGAATCAACCGGGCTATTTTCAGTGAATCGATACGGTCATTCTTGGTCTTTACACCATGAATGGCCTTCATATACAGGGCGTGACCTAAAATAAAATCAATTCCTTCATCAATACATAAATCGGCCAGCCAATACCAGCAAAAAATACATTCTACGCCAACGACAATGTCATCCCGGAATGATTCTATGGCTTTCAGGAATCGCTGTGGTTCACAGGGTATATTTTTATGAAATACCGTATTACCGGTATCGTCCAGGATACACACATACATCTTTGTTGCATGTAGATCGATGCCGCAGTAATATGAGTGTTGTTTGTTATAAACGTTCATGGTTTTCCTCCCTGGATTTGTTATGAGTTTACCAGAACCGTAATGTACGATTCGGGGAGGAGGCCATGAATAATATCAAGCAAATCAAGCGGACGCGTTTACGTCTGGTTGTTTATATTCTGAATATTTGCCGCGTCGCTAATTTGCAAAGCCGTTATACAAACTCAGATCTTCCCTTTTTAATTAGTTTAGTAATTCGCCGAATGCTCTTGATCTGAGCTTCATTATTTCGTGCGTCCAGAGATTCGTTCAATTGTTTTAAGCTTGTTGCATTTTCATATATAGATTTGTCGGCCAGTTTGTTCTTATCCAGAAACCACCCGACAACTTCCTGCCAACTCCAAAGCATTGTTTTTGCAGTAACGCCGGCAATCGGTAATGGGAAACTTCCATCTCCTCTGCCTCCTGAAATGATTTGCTGTACCGACTGTTTACTTCTATGTAATCGCCTGGCCATTTCTGCACTTGTTACAAAGTCTGATGGTTCTACGCGTTTTACACTCAATGGTAAGCCGGTTTGCTCTACCTGATGAATGGCTGATATTACAGCCTTTTCCAGATTATCTGCTTCCCGGTCAAAATCCAAAAACGCAATTCCGTTTCTAAAGGACAATAAAGCGTCATCACATCCGGCTTCAAAAAGCGCATCTTCCAGTTTGTCGGATACTCCCCCTGATGAATCTAAAACAAGCGTAAATTCATACGTTTTCATAGTCATTTCCTATTTAGCTGTGTGTGCATTTATCTACGGTCCGAATGATTTGTCTGGCATGATTAACGGGAACTCTTGGCGTACTCCAAATCGAAATAATGCAGCCCATGCGTGAAGACTCCGGGCATTTCAATCTTCCCCAGGCATGTGAGGATTTTCCGGAATCTTCCAATCTCCAGTTTTTCGCAATCGCATAATCGATCGCATTTTGAATTTCCTTGTTTGGATGTTTTTTTGCCACATTAATTCGGAGTGATGGTCAGATGAAGATAGTAAAAGCGTAGACTAAAGTAAACACCGCGATAAGAGTTTGTATAACATGCATTTCGTGCGGACGTGTAAGCCTTTGTTGCTTATATTCTTACATTGTCACCCCGCCGCTCAAATGCCGTGCCGTTATGGCCTCACAAAACAATTTCGTTGCATGGATACCGTTAATCCATTAATTTAACGAATGATCAAATCATTTGGAGATAAAGCAACGTCAGACTTGTTTCATGGTAACTCAAGTAGCAAAGTCAGGAAGCTTCCGACCCAAATTCTTGAATCCGCCACCTATAAACTAGACATCCTGAATGCTGCCACTTCGCTTGATGATTTGAGATCACCACCCGGCAACAGGCTGGAAGCATTGCGGGGTGATTACAAAGGTTTTCATAGTATTCGAATCAACG
>JBLRWO010000107.1:0-3198 GCA_047921215.1 Cyclonatronaceae bacterium
GTTGCGGATCTGGTGGCCCGAACCTCCGGCAGAAAGTCCATTCTGACCACCCTCGAATACCGCCCATCGAATATCGCTATTGGAACTGCTGCCCGTCAATCTGACCCTGTCCCACCGGCTGCTACCGCCCGCCTGAAAACGGATGGGATCGGACTGGGTGCCGATCGCCAGAAGCGTGCCGTCTATGGTAATGCTTTTCCCGGGATCAATTTTAATCGTTACTCCAGGCTCAACAATCAAATCTGCCTGGGAATTGATATGAAGGTTGCCCGAAAGTAGTAACTCTGTGCCGGAAGCAATCGTTAAAGATTTGCCACTTGCAATATTAAAATCTTCGGTTATGAACACCGTTTCCCCATCTGCGCCCAATAAGCCGCCATAATTCTCGATTGTATATTTGAGCGCCTGATACGCATTTACCCGGCCATATCCCATGTATTGATTCCAGTCATTAGAATCGTAATTGTTGGCTCCTATCTTTTCCGATGTGGCATGGAGTATATCAAACAGGTCATTTGGTGTTATAGTATTGTTTACTGATAGAATTAAAGCTGCAATAGCAGCAACCTTGGGAGCGGAAAACGAAGTTCCTGCCCAAAGATGTTGCGTTGCATTGTAAACCGTATCTCTGAGACCTCTTATATTTGCTCCCGTTGCTGAAAAATCAATAAATGCTGAACCCGGGTTATTTATCGGGTCGGTTCCCGGTGAATGGTTCCACCCTGTTATAAAATCTTCTGTCCCATTTTCGACCCACGTGGCGCTAACGGCAATGACCCGGCCCAAACTGCCAAAATTAAACGCCGCCGGGAAAACAACAGAAGGTATAGTTAAACCCGCTAGTGCAAGATTTTGGGGACCATTACCAGCTCCAGCAGTCAATATCACCCCATTTTGTAAGGCATATTTTATCACATTCTGCAAAGAAGTATTATCGCTTACTGATCCAGGATGTTTTGTTATCCAACTAAAGTTGATTATATCTGCCCCGTTGTCGGTAAGCTGTGTAATGGCCTGATTGCTCATCGGGGAGAGCATCAGGGATGTATTCCATCCCAGACTTGCAATGCCATCACTATTATTTGTTTCAGCCCCGGCGACTCCTGCTACCTGAATGCCATGCCCACCGTACCTATTGCTATTTGATATAGTTGGGTGAATCCATACCACTTTATTAACAAGTTCATCGTGCAAGGTATTGATCTTGTTGCTAAATCCATCATGTATTCCGATCCTAATTTCCGACGATCCTTTGGTCAAACCCCAAGCAAGCGGAGCATCAAGTGCATCAAATGACCAACGGTAAGGTTCAGGATTATGTGGCGAATTCTGGTGAAACCAATGATCGTTTGGATCGACAGAAGTCGTATATCCGACAAGCGGCCCCTCAGCATATTCAATTTCTTCGGACCGGCGCAGCAAAGATGCTACGGAATCGTGTGGAACCGGTCTGTCGAATTTCAGCTGATAAATCTGGGACAGGTCAATTACACCCACGATTTCCCCGGTGCGTCGATGAACCCTGAGAGTGTCCCCCCATAGTTTATCGGGATGTAGTTTGATAATATCAAACCGCCCGAATTTTTTTGAAATTTCGCCAAGCAAATCCCGAAATTCACTCCTCTGTATTTCATAGAGCGATACAACTGACCTGTTCCTGGATGTGCCAACCATATTACTTTTGAATCGAAAAGTAACCAGACCAGAATAGCTTTCTCCAGCATTATCTTTGTAAATTGCAGTTTCTGAGAACATCCCGGGTTGTTTGAATTCACGAAGCTCTTGTGCCGTGGCAATATTCCAGGTGCAAACAAAAATGAACATCAGAAAAATGTTTTTGTTCATGATATAAGGATTCTAGGTTATTATTAAATAATGATTAACAACTACCGTCACGCTATTTGATCAGGATCATCTTGCGAGATTGAAAAAGCCCCCCGTTGGCCCGAAGTACATACATATACACCCCGCCTGCCAGGTTCGAAGCGTCGAAACTGACGGTGTACTCGCCTTCGGCCTGTTCCATGTTTACTGGTACGGCGACGATCCTTCCAGTGACGTCATAAATGCTTAACTCCACGGCGGACCGGCTGTGGAGTGTGTATCGAATCACAGTGGACGGATTGAACGGGTTTGGGTAGTTCTGGTGCAGGGTGAAAACTGCAGGACGCTGCGGTTCATAGGGAACGGACACAATGAAGTCGTCATGTTTATAACCGTAAACCGCCCCATCAGGCGAGGAGTACCCAACCATGTTCATATGCCGGTGATTGATGGGCGTGTGCATAGCTCCCATCCCTTCCACAAAATAGAAAGGTTTATTATATCCGATTCCCGGCATTGGTATGTTATCAAATTCGACCATGAATGATTTCATGAAACCTTCTATATCGAACTCGGAAACCGGAATATCCTCTCCCCAAACAATCCGCCAGTCTGTCCCGTCGGGAAATGTTATCGTAGTATCAACTAAAGCCAGCTCAGGCATACCATCAAGGCGATAGTTCAACTGCACAAACGTATCTATATCCAGTCCTACTGGAATGAACCTTGAAAAGTGTACAGCAAGCGAATCTCCCTTTGTAATACCGAAATCGATGATGAGGGAATCACCCAGATCGGTATGCTTAAACAGCAACGGGCCTTCGGTGCGGTAAAAAGCCGTATCATATACTACGAACGCATCGGGATCCTCGGGCCAGTAATCCATGGTTTGCGCCCAGGCAACCACGGCCCAGGTTTTGCCGTTGATTTCCTTTTCACCAATCACGGTCTCGATTGCCAGCCCGTTGACTCCGTATGAGGTTAAACAGGGCCCATAAATAGCGCAATCCCCATAATACCGGACCGTGCCAACGCTCAGGTCGAACCAAATCTGCTGTGGTTCGCCATTATCAACTTCTAAAGCGACGTCCGGTGTTTGAGCATTGCCGGTCATCGCCGACAAATAGCCTGTTATTATAAGAAGTGATACTTGCGTTACTATATTGTTTTTCATTTAGATACCCCCAGTGCTATATACTTTTATTCTAAATTCAGATGCTGTCAATAGAAACCTTGTTGTCGGTCGCTACTTATCACTATTGTATGCCGTTTATTATCATTTCAACAGGGTTACGGATTGGGTGAACTGGCGGCGGTTGTAAATTACCTGTTGCGGCTCGATCACTGCCCGTATCAGGTACACCCCGCTGGCCG
>JBLRWO010000108.1:0-3018 GCA_047921215.1 Cyclonatronaceae bacterium
GCATATGGCGTGGATGGAAAGCTATGCTGAACTAATGGAATACGCCACTTCGCTAACTGCTTCCTCTGATATCGAAGAAGCACGAAGCGCATTTCGCCATCTATCCGACAAGCTAATTACAGCGGTAAATAAATTCGGGATTGATGGGGTCGTCTATCAGCAATACTGCCCAATGGCGCTGGATAGTGACGGGGCAAACTGGCTCAGCCAAAACGAACAGGTGCAAAACCCATACAGCCCCGACACTATGCCGGGTTGCGGACAGGTGATAGAGAGGATTGAAACGTAGTGAGTGAGACCTGAGGTTTTTCAAAAGGGCGTGGAATTGAAAAAATGTTGTCCATTCCGTCATACCGGACCCCGATCCGGTATCTTCCATCCAGCATAAAGTCTGCACTCGTCACCAGGGAGACGGGATTATTTATAGTTCAACAATTGATAAAGCGATAAGCAACCGAACCGGAGAAGAAGGTGAAACGGCAGTGTAGATTGGGTAGAAATCCAAAGAATTTACACATGTAACACGAACTTTAATAACGGCAAAGCCATTGCAAATCAATAACTTAAGTATCTGTTGGGTAATAACAATTGTTACAAGGAGATAAGACATGAATAATCAAGAACATCATCATCAATCGCATGATGAACATGACCACTCCGGCCATGAGCAGCACCAGCATGATGATCACTCCGGCCACGACCACCATAAAATGATGGTGGAGGATTTTAAATTTCGATTCTGGTGGGTGCTTGCCTTAACGATCCCAATTCTTGCCCTTTCGCCTATGATCCAGGAGTTTCTGAGTGTGGATTGGCGGTTTTCGGGCGACATCTGGATATTGACCACCCTTTCAACCGTTGTCTTTTTCTTTGGCGGCTGGCCGTTTCTGACCGGTTTGATTGACGAGCTGAAAAAGAAACAGCCCGGCATGATGACCCTGATCGGGCTGGCGATATCCGTTGCCTACATCTATAGTATGTTTGTGGTGTTTGGACTGGATGGCCATCTACTGTTCTGGGAACTCTCTTCACTGGTAGCGATCATGCTTCTGGGACACTGGATCGAGATGCGTTCAGTGATGAGCGCATCCGCCGCACTGGAAAAACTGGCCGAGCTGCTGCCGGGCAAAGCTCATCGTGTGAAAGAAGATGGCAGTACCGAAGATGTACCGGTTGAGGAGCTGCAGGTCGGGGATCATATTTTGATCAAGCCCGGGGAAAAAATTCCGGCCGACGGAATTGTCATCGAAGGGAAAACCAACGTGAATGAAGCGATGCTCACCGGGGAATCCCTGCCTGTGGAAAAAGGTGAAGACGATGAAGTAATCGGAGGCTCCATCAACGAAGAGGGATCCATCACGGTAAAAATTCACAAAACCGGCGATGAGTCCTTCCTCTCACAGGTGATAGACCTGGTGCGACAGGCGCAGGACAGTAAATCCCGTACGCAGGATCTGGCTAACAGAGCCGCATTCTGGTTGACAATCGTGGCCATATCAGCCGGGCTTCTCACATTTTTAGCATGGACACTCTTTACCGGCCAGGATCTCAGTTTTGCCATTAACCGAACCGTAACCGTGATGGTGATTGCCTGTCCGCACGCTTTAGGACTGGCCATTCCGCTGGTTGTAGCTGTCTCCACATCACTTGCAGCCACCAACGGCTTCCTGATCCGCAACCGAACCGCTTTTGAAGAAGCCCGAAACCTGGATGCCGTTATCTTCGACAAAACCGGAACGCTGACGGAAGGAACCTTTACCGTAACCGATATCCTGAATTTCAACGAAACGATCAGTGATGATGAACTCCTGAATTACGCAGCAGCGGTGGAGGTGAACTCCGAACATCCGATTGCACGCGGCATTCTTGAAAAAGCGGGTGACCCCTGGAAGGTGGAGGAATTTAATTCCATTACCGGGAAAGGAGTGGAAGGAAACGTAAAAGGAAAATCGGTAAAAGTTGTCAGCCCCGGCTATGTGCGGGATGAAAATATGGAGTATCCGCAACAGCAGGTGGAAGAGATCTCCTCACAAGGAAAAACCGTTGTATTTGTCATTCTTGATGATACTCTGGAAGGAGCCATCGCCCTGGGTGACAAAATCCGACCGGAATCCCGGGAGGCGATCGACCGTCTTCATGAAATGGGAGTTGAGTGCATCATGCTGACCGGCGATAACCGACAGACCGCTGAATATGTAGCCAACGAGCTGGGTATTGATCAGGTTTTCGCAGAAGTGCTTCCTGATGAAAAAGCCGATAAGGTGAAAGAAGTTCAAGGTCAGGGCAAAAAAGTAGCCATGACCGGCGACGGGGTAAACGACGCTCCCGCCCTTGCCAGCGCAGATGTGGGAATCGCCATTGGGGCAGGATCGGATGTTGCCGTAGAAACCGGGGATATCGTCCTTGTTCGAAACAACCCGATGGATGTGGCGCATGTCATTCAGCTCTCTGGAGCCACCTATAATAAGATGGTGCAAAATCTATGGTGGGCTACCGGCTATAACGTGGTTGCCATCCCGCTTGCCGCCGGTGTACTGTTTACGTGGGGCATAGTTTTGAGTCCTGCAGTAGGTGCCGTTTTGATGTCGCTGAGTACGGTAATTGTGGCAATTAACGCACGATTTTTGAAGATGAACACAGACAAGAGTTAACAAAAAACCAAAATCAATACATAACCAATAAATCACAAAAGAGATAACATTATGAAAACAATAATTTTAACAACAATCACACTATTCACTTTGATTCTGATTACGAATCCGGTGACAGCACAGAATCAACAGCATCACGAAAAACATGAACAGATGATGCAGATGATGCAAGACTCGACTATGCGTGCCATGATGATGGAACGTATGGCTGATAACCCTGAAATGCGCGGGGAAATGATGAACCATATGCGAACATCCATGATGAATAATATGGAAGAAATGGACAGATCTGACATGATGCAGCATATGCAACAGATGAGAAACAATCCCGAAATGAAAGAGCGCATGCAAAAGCACATGCAGATGA
>JBLRWO010000109.1:0-2917 GCA_047921215.1 Cyclonatronaceae bacterium
ATTCAATGCGGCCTGATGGTTCCGGGTTAAAGCAACTCACTTTTAACGACTTTGAATTCGGGCCGGGTGAAGACAGTGCGGGCTTTAATGGCTATATGCCATCCTGGAGCCCTGATGGAGAACAAATTGTCTTTTCCAGCTTCTATAAGTCTACTTCCGTGGGCCCGTCGCTTTGGATAATGAATGCCGATGGGTCTGAACCCCGGCCTTTGTATGATCCGGAACCGGATAATATCCATTCTCCTCCATTGCCGGGCAACAACCCCCGCTGGAGCCCTGATGGTACAAAAGTAGCTTTTGACCTGTGTGTGAACTGCCAGATCTCCACCAACCTTGCAATTTTTGTATTTGACCTTGAAACCGAGGAGCTCACCCGCCTGACCGAAGAACCGCCGGGGTACCAAAGCAGTGTTCCAAGATGGAGCCCGGATGGAAACCGGATTGCCTTTCTTTCCAACCGGGATTATGTGGATGCCGACACGCTTCGAAACAGACGGGATTTATATGTGATGGATACAGATGGCTCTAATCAGATTAGGGTGACGGACTCAGGATTTCCGGGAGGATATACATGGATGGGTTCAGATAAAGTCATACAAACTGTTACCGATAGGGATACCAATCTTAAATCTGTGTTTGTACGGGATATTGAGTCAGGTGATACAACTCCTATTATGGAAAACCTGGAAGTTAAAAACCAGTTCTGGGTATTTTACGATTTTATTAACCAGCAACTGCTCACAGTCAATAGAAACCATGAAGAATTACCAGTTATTGTGGCTTCCTATGATCTGAATGGGAGTGTCTTGAATCAAGATCAGTTAAATACAGAGATCTTGCAAACCGGATCAGGTTATGATTGGTTTGTGCCGGCAACTAATTAATCTCAACAAGAATATGTTTCTCATGAAGCATAAACCCTGAATCATAACCCTAAAAAAAGCCCCCGCGGGTGCTTCGTATCTCGGCCAGAGATTAAAGGAAACAATCCTGCAGGGGCGTTGTGTGTTCGTGCCCCCGACGGCTGTCGGGGGCACGAACACCTCCAATATAATAAAAACCGATGGAGGTATCATTATGAAACGAGCAAGTTCATTTCTTTTAACCCTTCTATTCACTGTTTGTGCAGCCCTGGCTCAGGATTTCCAGCCTGATCCGGATCGGGTGGCTGCATGGGAAGAATTTAAAAGCCAGGAAGGAGAAACCTGGAACATCCGGTGGAACGACCGCACCGGGACGCCTCGCACCATCCGAAACGGACGCACCGGAAGCTATGCCGGAAATGCAGAACAGGCTGCCAGGGCATTCCTGTCAGATTACCACGAACTGTTTGCACTGCAACAGGATCTGTCCGATTTGCAGCATACCCGGAGCAGCGAAAACCGCTACGGGATAAAACGGGCACGATTTCAACAGAAGTATGAAGATATTCGGGTGTACGGAGCGACCCTTATCGTGCAAATACAAAACAGAAGAGTGAGTATGGTGAACGGGTTTTATTACCCGGACATTGATGTGCCAACATTTCCGTCTGTCTCTGAGGCCGAAACCGTCAGATCGGCGCGAAACAGCCTGAACATTCCCCCGGAGCAGGAACTCGATGTAACCGCCGAGCTGGTAATCTGGCCCGGAGAGGAACAATATCATCTGGCATGGCGGATAATTCTATTTTCAGTGGACCCAATTACGGACTGGGAATTTGTTTCAGACGCCCATAATGGCGAGGAACTACATCGCCATAACCGCATTACCCATGTTACCGGGACTGGGAATATTTATCCTACGCATCCGGATATTTCATCGGTTACAACCGAAAATTTATACCGGTTGGATGGTGACGGCACCCTGTCCGGCAGCTACGTGTCGGTTGAAAATGATGCAGGCACCAACGCCTTTTCTGCTAACCATAACTTCCAGTACAATACGACAAGTACGCATTTTGATGAGGTCAATGTCTATTATCATGTAGATGATTTTCGGCATAATTTTATTGAAGGCCTGGGCAGTATGGGAAATATGCATACTACCGCACATGTTCACTCAAACGACCCGCCGGGACCAAACAATGCATGGTTTTTAAGAACCAATCAGCATATCTATTTTGGAGACGGGACGGGCGCCTGCTGCAACTCCTTTGCACGGGAAGACAAAGTCATTCACCACGAATACGGCCATGCAGTGATCTTTGAGTTCAATGAGGATATCACCTCAACGGCAACGGAGATGGGTGCCATCAGCGAAGGGGTACCCGATTATTGGGCCGGGGCACATACTGGTCGATCTGTAATCGGTGACTATGCCGCGCCGGCATTTCAGAGGGATATGGCGAATCCGGAAATTAACTCATATCAGGATTATGAAAATGAAAGAGATAATGTGTTTCCAATTGGACAAGTACCACCTCATGATGGCGGCGAATTCTTCTCTGCCGTATTATGGGACATACGTAATAGTGGTGACATTAATGGAAGTCAAGCCGATTTCCTGGTGTTTGATGTCATTGATGCACTAAGCAGCCAACCCGATTTCCTGGAATTCCGCGATGCGATGATGGCCTCGGATGACGCATCATTTAACGGAGATCATGAAATTCTCATTCAAAATACCTTTGCAGATTGGGGGATAGGCACACATCCGCTACCACCTCCGCCCTCTGTTTCGATCAGCGGCCCCAGCAATATGTTTCAGGGTTCATCCGATACTTTTACGGCCAATGCATCAGGAGGCGTACCTCCCTACTCTTACCAATGGTATCACCGTCATGAAACGGCCTGTTCATCCTGCTGGACACCCGCCGGCAGCAATTCCTCTACCTATCTGCACACGGCCGGGCCTCCGAACGGGGAGTTTATTCGGGTGGTTGTTACCGATTCCACACCACAAACCGGTGAAGATATTCACTTTATGACCATTATGG
>JBLRWO010000110.1:0-2862 GCA_047921215.1 Cyclonatronaceae bacterium
GAAGCTCCCGAGGATCATACACGATCAGGAGAAGGTGGAGGATTTGATGGGGAGGTGCGGGGGGAACAAAGGTGATAATTAACCTTATTACAAGCACGTAAGGGTCATAAATACATGAAGTTACCTGTGTTTCCGGGGTGTTAGCCGGCTGCATCCGCTGTCGATTTGATTTGAGAATCTTGGATCTAAGAGTATTGCTCCTTTATCTCATTTGTAGCAGCATTAGCTCTCGCTCATTCCTCTTATGCTGATGTTTAAAATTAGAGCTTAACGTTTGTAACTCATTCCTTTTCATGATTCACACAATTCCACTGCCCCCACACCATACCAGTGTGTTCCTTAATGGCCGCATTCAGTTTGGTGACGTTGGTGAGTTCGGGCCGGAATCGGTATGATCTGCGGTCAGGGCTGAATTTGATGTAGTGACCGGCCGGTGCGGGCAACGGGTCGAGGCCGGTTTGCCGGAAGAGCTGCAGAGCCCGCGGCATATGGGAAGCGGATGTAACCAGGATCAGTGGATGACCGGTTCCGAATGTGCTGAAATAGTCCTGAGCTTCCCTGCAGGTGTTGGAGGATTCTGTTAGCAGGCTTATGCGATCAGCATCTGTACCGAGCTCTACCGCGGCCATGCCCATCACCTCGGCCACAGACTGCCCGCCGCTCGATGACCAGCCCGAAAAGACAAGCCGGCTTCCGGGCAGCATTCTATACAGGCGGATGCCCTCGGCCAGACGGAGCAGTGCCCGGGAACTCAGCCGGTTCGTTGCCGGGAGCCATGAATCCGGGGAGTGCCCACCGCCGAGAACGATAATGTGGATTTCAGGGGTGTTGGTGTTGATGTGGGTGGCTGTGGTATCGCTGGTTTTTGAAATCTCGGAAGATAGTTGATTGTGCCAATCGGAAAGCATTTCCTCATTCAAAACCGGATAACGGTCCTCCAGGCCTGTGATCAGCCGGTTGGGGAGGTATGGTGTTACGGCCAACAGTAAGATTAGAAATGCGGTAACCACGGCGGTGATAGCGGTTTTTATACGGCGAAGGTAATAGAGCATGCCTGCTACAATGACGAGTATAACCACCAGGCTCATGGGCATGAGCAGGCTCAGGATAAAACGGGCGATGGGTTCGAACATTGGGGGAATGTTTGGGGGGACATATTAATTCAGTGATTGCCCGGTGGGTTGGAGGTATATTTTTAGGGGCAGATTTCCGGGTTCGGCCACTCTTCTGGGACCTCCGCTATGGCCTTCGACTCCGCTCCGCTGTGCTCAGGCCATGCACCGGACTCCCGAAGGAGGCCTCTGGTGGATTCCCTGGGTGGGGGCTGACTACACCTTGTAATATTTGCGGTACCATGTGATGAATTCACCGATGCCCTCTTTGGTATTCCATTTGGGGCGGTAACCGGTGTATTCGAACAGGTCTTCGACATCGGCCCAGGATTTGGGCACATCGCCGGCCTGCATGGGCATATAGTGCTTTTCGGCGGTGATGCCCAGGTGGTGTTCGATCTCGCCGATGAACTCCATCAACCGCACCGGGTTGTTCGAACCGATATTGAAGATCTGGTAAGGAGCAAAACTGGTGGCTGGATCTGGTTTTTCTCCATCCCACGATGTATCCGGCACCGGCGGTTTGGGGATCAGGCGGGTAATGCTTTCCACAATGTCGTCGATATAGGTGAAGTCGCGGGCCATCTGCCCATTATTGTATACATCGATGGATCGCCCCTCCAGCATCGCTTTGGTAAAGAGGAACAGGGCCATGTCGGGCCGGCCCCATGGGCCGTACACCGTGAAAAAACGAAGCCCTGTACTTGGCACGTTGAACAGGTTGGCATAGGTGTGGGCCATCAGCTCGTTCGCTTTTTTGGTGGCGGCGTACAGGCTCATCGGGTGGTCCACATTGTGGTGAACCGAAAACGGCATCTTTTTATTGGCCCCGTACACCGAACTGGACGACGCATACACCAGGTGTTTGACCGGATAGTGGCGGCAGGCCTCCAGGATATTCAGAAAGCCGGTAATGTTGGCCGAAATATAATCGTGCGGGTGGCTCAGACTGTGCCTCACTCCGGCCTGGGCGGCCAGGTGCACGACCGCGTCGAAGCGCTCCTTCTTAAAAAGATCAAGCAACGCGCTACCGTCAACGAGGTCGAGCCGTACAAAACGGTACGCTTTTTGGGTGCTGCTCTGTACCGGCCTACCACCGGACGCTTCCGCATCCGGCCGTTCGATGCCGGTATCGGCGAGCCGGTCGTATTTCAGGTTTACATCATAGTAGTCGTTGATAATGTCGAGACCGGTAACGCTGTGGCCGTCAGCCAGCAGGCGTTTGGCAAGATGGTAACCGATAAAGCCGGCCGTGCCGGTGATGAGGATGTTGCTCATTATAAATTTTCTGAAACTATGTTAAAAAATAATGAAACAGTAAATCAAGATTCAAATTCAATATCAACATACCCTACCTTGATCAGGCAGTTCCTTATAAGGTTAAATATCAACTACTGCAAATTTAGAACTTCTGAGGCGCATAAACTAAATGATTGAAAGTGTCTGCTGATATTTCTTTAAATAAATAGTTAAATAAATAGTTCACCAGACTGCTTTGCTGAAATTCAGATATTATTTGTTATTTCATTTAAATTGACACTTGTGCAATTCCGTTAATATATTCAGATGCATTAGTAATTTTTAGTAATCTAAAACAATTTATTTGTTAAATATCTATAACGAGGGTTTAGGAACAGGATCAGTCTTTTCAAGTTGCATTAAAGTGAGCCCTGATAAGTGCAAAAAAAAATAATCATGAGGTTGGCCTTAATTTCTCTAAATCAGGTTTGGGAAAATAAATCCACCAATA
>JBLRWO010000111.1:0-2805 GCA_047921215.1 Cyclonatronaceae bacterium
TGATGTCATGGAGTGATTGTAGCAGATATTCTGTATATAAAAGATACCCAGCATCAGGGTTTCCGCTGTCTGAAAGCATGTATGTAAACTCGATAATGCAGTGATCTTCATCGAGGAGGTCAATTTTTGAGTTTTCAGATTTGCACAGAGATATTAACCCTGCACTATCCTGGTCATATAGCCTTAACCCACTTTGTTTAAAGTTGATTTCTTCCATGGTTTGAATGATTATGCCGGGAATCCGGCGGTTTGAATTGAAAGCCCGGGATGCGGTCATGCCCCCATGCTTTTGTTATTTTGCCGGTTCAGCATCCGGCAATTCCTTTAAGTGCGCCTCAACATCAGATGAAAGCCATCCAACAGCCCTCGATCCAATTTTACGGCGCTTTGGCAACTTGCCCGCTTTCTCGCGCCTCCAAAGGGTGACACTGGATATACCCATGATGCGGGCAAGTTCGGAAGGGCGGATTATGCGTAATGAATTGTTCATTGTTGAATTTCGTTTGGTTACGGTCTGTGAATAGTTTAACCCCAAATGCAGCCGTATGTCTACACCCTCCGTGCGCACATTTCACCCTTCATTTTTCCCAAAAATGCAATGCTATGCAATGATTAAGCCGATTCACTTTCCCAAAAATGCAATACTATGCAATGATCGAATATGTGTGATATGTGTGTTCCTTTTTGGGAGAATCGCTCTTATTTAATCAGAATTGTCGATTTGCTTGTATACCCCAGACCCCCTGCGCGTTTCCCGTGCGCATTTTTTCGTTATTATCCCTTTATCGACGGTATGTGGTTCTTTGAATGCGCATCCACGGTCCAGCGTATGATCGTCTTCCGGTGCGGTATTCGTATGGCAGGGAACCGCCTGGTGAGCTCCTCTCTTATGAGTTCTCCCATTTTATTGGGACTATAATATTCACCCTCCCACTGTGTGCGGTTTCTGCGATATATCTCCGCTGCAATATTAATTAGATAGTCCGGATGAGGTGCCCGGCTCCGGGATATCTTTTTACTTAGCTTGTGATCATCTGAAATAGGTATCGGGCAATCGTCACCAAAGCGCTCTATAATGGACGCCTCCACGACGGTTAATATTTTCACTATCTCGCGGCGGTTTTGCATTACCGTGTTGAAATGCTGATATGCACTTACACCCCAGGCATCTTTGTATTCAATCGGTTTCGTGAGCTTCTCAATGAGGCTTTCTCTATGCTCCAGTAATATATCATTACTAAAGGTTTCCAGTACAGCAGAGTCGAGAAGGTATCTCAATACCTGAATTCCGCCCTCCTTATGCATAAATAGCAAGTATTCGTCTTCTGGATGCATAACTATCCCATTTTGTAGATTGGTGTTTCCCCAGGATCTCCGTAAATCTCCTGCCGCAAGAATTCGCCCCACAACTGCAGGGCCCGTTGTTTTTCATCCTGGTACGGGTGCCGGTCATAAATCGAAGTGACCTGGTGATCACCGGCGAGCCCGCGATGATTTAATACCTTGCCCAGTACTGTGCGATCCGTTCCCAGGCTGGCCATGAAGCTCCCAGCTGTGCGGCGCAGATCATGAATACGTATATCAGGTATGCCGGCATCCGTACGGATCCTCTCCAGGGCCTTGTGTATCCACCCGATGGGCTGATCCGGTACCGTAGGAGATTGAAACACCCAGGGGCTGCGGCCGGTCAGAAGGTGCAGCTCTGTGAGCAGTTCCACGGCCAAATTAGACAGCGGCACCACGTGTTCACGTTTTGCCTTCGTGTTTGCTTCTGGTATGTGCCATGTCTTTGCTTTCATATCGATGTGCTCCCAGCGTGCGAGCCGGGTCTCGGTGCTACGTTGGCCAGTAACCAGTAGGAACAGGAACAGCGTCCGCACCGGGTCCGCCTGTTTATTGGCCGCATCCCAAAAGGCTCGAAGCTCATAACATGTACCGACCTTGTGGTCTTTCATGCCGATAAAACCTTCGTTGAGCCATCTGGACCGCTTTACGTTTCCACCTTTGTCTTTCTTGACGGTTCGCACCGGATTGTCGTCAACTTCTCCTTTATCGATGCCAAAACTGTAGATGCTCGATAAAACACCACGGACACGGTTGGACAGCGTTGGCAATCCTCTATCTATGGCTACAGCATCGAGCAGATCCACCACCTGTTTGCGGGTGATATCTTTAGCAAGCCATTGGCCCAGGATCGGTACCAGCTCGCGGTCGATCACCCAGGTGTAGTCATACCTGGTTTTTGCCGAGAGCCCGGGTAGGTGCCGGGTCTTAAATTTATCACAGAGCGCGGCGAAGGTAAGCTCTGCCGGCGCGTGTTTTGCCAGGTGCTTCTCGTGTGCAGGATCTCCGCCGCGTTCGATTGAGATCTTGTAGTCGCGGGCGGCCTGGCGGGCCTCCGACAGGGTCATGTCTGTGTGCTTGCCCAGGTTGAAACGTTTGCCACCCCGGCCATACCGGAGCACATACATTTTGCTCTTTGAAGTTACCCGAAGGGTGAGTCCTTCGACAACGCTGTCGCGGTACTCGATACGAGTCGATCCGGACGGCGGTTTGGCTGCCGCTATCATGGATGCGGTGAACGTGAGTTTAGTCATAATGTCGGATTTTTGGGACACCCGTGGGACACCCTAATATGAAGTACTATGAAATTCACACGTTAGCAAGGTATTGAGCAAGACAATAAATTCAAAGCATTTAAGCATGATTTTTCAGGTTTATTAATCTCCTGAAATAAGGGCAAAATCTCGCTACGGATCAGAAGGTCGGGGGTTCGAATCCTCCCGTGCGTACACCTATATAACC
>JBLRWO010000112.1:0-2771 GCA_047921215.1 Cyclonatronaceae bacterium
GGAAATTGCAAAATCAACAGGTTCTGAAGTATCCAATTAACTTTCGGTTTTTGATTTTAGATTAGCAGCCTAACGGTTTGGCATTTCTGCGGCGTGGCAATCAATTTTTGAAGTCGAGCAAAAAACGCTTACCCGTCCGCTTGATCATACTATTAGGCACCCTCAAGGTTGACGTCTTCATCGAAGACTGTCACCTTGTTTGTTCAACCACGAACAAAACCCATGAGGATGCCTTATGAGAAAGATTACACAATTTCACGACACCGACAAACCCGATCCCAAAAACCTGTTACTGGCCGTTGATGTCAGCAGTCGCTCGCTGGACCTCTATAGCCGGTACCGTCTGGACGGTACCGAATACGAAGTGGCTGAATCGTTTCAAAATGACCTGACCACGATTTCTGACCGACTTGATGAGTACGCCAAGCAAGCCCGTAGACTCGGATACAACGGACTTTTCCTGGTCCTTGAACCCAGCGGGCGATACGAGAAAAAACTAACGCAGGCTGCCCTGCAACGCGGTTACAGCCTCTGGACGGTCAACCCCGAACGTATGTACAAAGCCGGTGTGGTCTATCACGGTGACGACAGCAAGTCCGACCCGCTGGATGGGCCGGTAATCTATATGATGGCCCGGATGGGCAAGGTGAGCCGATTGGTTCCCCTGCCGCCCCAGTGGCAACGCCTGCGCCAATTGGGTCAGTGGCTGGAAGATTGTACATTGGCAGCCGCAGATACCCGGATCCGGATCGGTGGGATCCGGCGAGAGCTGTTTCTTGACTACGATCAGCGAAGTGATCTAACCTGGGGACCGACCGGCCAGACCATTCAGCACCTCTTCGGTTTTGATCCCTGGAGAATAACCCGGGGGTCCTACAACCAGTTTGTGGCTCAGGTCAAAGCCCATCGAACATCTATTCCTGAACGTTGCCTGGCCCGGATTTGGAGTCAGGCTCAAAGCAGTTCCACCGCACCGATGCCGGCAGATCAGCGCCGTAGTGCTTCGGATCAACTAAATCATCTATGGCGGATTTGGTCGGATCATGCCGAACGCAAACAACAACTGGAACGTCAGATGATCGAGATCGTCGATGAGCTGGATTCCGATCACTGGATTCCTCCCCTGTTTTCCGGCTTTAGCCCACGCATGCGTGCAAAAATCCTGGGCGAAACCGGCCCTCTTCGTCAATTTCCACACTGGCGCGCGCTGCTCGCCTACAGCGGGTTAAAAGTACGCATGAGGCGAAGTGGAAAATATTGCGGCAAGGACAAAATTACCAAAAAGGGGCGAATCCTGCTGCGTAAATACCTTGGGCAGGCTGCCTTTTCCCTGCTTCGAAAGGATCGGATCCTCGGGCCATATTATCACCGCAAGTTGGACGAAGGCATGCCGGCCGGAAAAGCAAAAGTCGCCTGCATGCGTAAACTGGTGAAGATTCTCTATGGAGCTGCAAAAAGCAGTGAGCAATTTAATCCCGAACGAATATATCGCTGTGCGGGGTAATTATCCGCCGGCACACAACCGGGTGATGACCGACAAAAGCGTCTTGTCATCCGCCAACCGGCGGAATGACCGGCAATTGATCATTGTCAGGCCCGGTTGTTCGGTTTAATGGCCAATAATGTATGATTGTACGGCTCCGGTTTATCGGGGTCAGTATCCAGAGACGGTAACATTGCCTGAAAGCCACCTCTTTACTCACTTTTTAAAATGGAAATTCGCCATTTGGGGAAAAGGTGCGCCCTGAAGGTGTGATTTTTAATTATTTCTTGATTCTTAGCTAAGAGTAGCCGCTTTGTTAGGCAATCCTTGTTGCGTGGTGTAAGGTTAAGATATACTTTATACATAAGCTAATGCCACCAGTGATATTATCTCAGCAATAATTACTGACAGTATAAAACCAACCCAAAGTCTCCATCTCTTTAAATTTGAGTTTACTTTGAAAGCGTTAAATAACAGTATCATAAACCAAATAAAAAAAAGAAGTACGACAAATCCTCCCACGATTAATAGATATAATTCACTTCCTTGTAAATTTAATACATCTTCGACTTCTTGAATATTTGGTTCAAAAATTTTAGCCGGAATAATTGAAATAAGAAGTGGGATTCTTGCAACACCTGTTGCTCCGGCAATATCTATAAGTCGAATCGGCGATTGAAAAATTAAAGCAGATACATACAGACATAAAAACATACTAACCCATGCAATCGCCACATCTAAAACCGGTATAAGGTAGGAGTCAACTGATGGAACAAGATGCATATCTATGGCTCCATCAAATCTTACATTAAAGAAATATCCGATTGGTATATGAATGATAATTATTAAGAACCCTATCCAAAAAACTTTGGCACCACCCAAAAATAGAAAGGGATTATAGAGCCAGGTAGTATTGCTGTGCTTCTTTTCATTTATGTTCATTTTCCATTTGATTTAGTTTTTCTATCAAATCATTCAGGTAATTTCGAACCGATGGATAACTTAATTTCATCTCTTTAGCCATTTCTTTTAAGCTGCCACTATTTTTTACAAAAGAGTGAATGAAATCTAATTCGTCCTTCTCCAGAAAAAGGATTTTAGGCAATTCATACAACCCAGTTACTGTTGTTTCACAATTCTTGCAGAAGAGAGATTTAACCACTAATCCACTATTACAACTGGGACATTTTACAGGAAGGACAGAGTCACGTTTTTCCATTTCCGGAATCAATAAGATTTAACTTTATTGATTTTATTTTAAATAAAATTGAAAATAATTTCAAATTAA
>JBLRWO010000113.1:0-2749 GCA_047921215.1 Cyclonatronaceae bacterium
CTGATTGTCCGTGAATTTGAAGCCGGTCTGCACGCCTACTTCGATGAGATGATGGAAGCTAAAGAGTTTGACCCGAATGATATTGAGGCCGGGCGTGAGTTTGTACATAAGTACGTAGAGTTCATGCACTACGCGGAACCTGTTTACAGCGCTGTAAAAGCGGAAGGGGCAGGAAATCACGCTCATTAATAAGAACCTCAGACCTGACAGGTTTTGAAAACCTGTCAGGTCTTATTCTTTGCTAAAAGTCTGACAAATCTTTCAATAAAAAAATAAGGGTGACTCATTATGAAAACACTAACAAAAACCATCCTCAGAAGCGACGATCTTAGCTGCCCGTCCTGCGTCAACAACATCGAATCTAATCTGAACAAGAAAGATGGAGTCGAAAAAGCGACTGTACACTTCAGTACCGGCCGAATTGAAGTTGAACATCTGCCTGATGTGATCTCCGAAGAAGAACTGGTTGAAGTGGTGCGCCAGTCAGGTTACGAATCTCGGGTTTCCCCATTTTAAAACGATTTCGGTTGTATCATGAAAAGATTAAATGAAATATGGCTCCGCTTCACTTCGCCGGCTAACCGGAAAACCGTTCTGCTGATTGCCAGTGGCCTTATGATTGCTACCGGCTGGTTGAGCGGCTCGCTGCTAAATGAGCCGCTCCTATTTGATCTGATGATGATTGGTGCAGCCCTGATAGCGGGTTACGATATCGTGCAGCGTGCCTGGCAGGGATTGAAAAACAGGCAGACCAATATTGAGCTTCTGGTCAGTATTGCGGCCATCGGGGGACTTTCCATCGGTGTGTATTGGGAATCTGCCGCGGTCACGTTTCTCTTTCTACTGGGTGGGTGGCTCGAGGCGCGGTCTCTCAACAAAACCCGGTCTACATTGAAGGATCTTCTCAACATGATGCCGGAGACGGCTACGCTATTGGTTGGAAACACCCGAAGTGAGATCCTGGCCCGGAACGTTGAGAAAGATATGCGTGTGCTTGTGAAGCCCGGTGGTAAAATTCCTGTGGATGGACTGGTTGAAGAGGGCTCATCCTCGGTTGACGAAAGCTCCATTACCGGTGAACCCGTTCCAGCTTTGAAACAGAAGGGTTCCGAAGTGTATGCCGGTACGATCAACCAAACTGGAAGGATGATTGTCCGAGCTTCCAGAAGCGGAGCCGATACCACACTGGCCAAAATTATACGCCGTGTAGAGGAAGCACAGGAAGAGAAAGCACCCACCCAGCGTTTTATTGAGCGCTTTGCAAGCTGGTACACACCCGGCATTGTTGTTTTGAGTGTGATTACGTTAGCCATAACTCAAAATATTGAGCTGGCACTGACACTGCTGGTGATTGGATGCCCCGGTGCACTGGTTATTTCAACCCCGATCTCGATCATTTCTGGAATCGGTCGGGCCGCCAAAAGCGGAATCCTGATTAAAGGAGGAGAGTATCTTGAAAACGCCGGTAAAATCTCTGCCGTGGCTTTTGATAAAACCGGAACGCTGACCGAGGGCAAGCCGAGAGTTACCGATATGATCATCATGGAGCCTGAAACCGTTCCGGCCGGCATGGAGGTGGAACAGGAACCCTCCTGGCAGCAGACCAAAATTGAAGGTAACCTGCTCACGGATCAACAGCATGACTTACTCTATTGGGCTGCAATTGCCGAATTAAACTCAGAGCATCCGCTGGCACAGGCGATAATAAATCATGTTAGTGGTGGTGAAATTCCTGAACCGGACTATTTTGAGTCTCACACTGGATTTGGTGTGGAGGCGGGTTACAATTCAGATCAGATCCTGGTTGGCAACCCGGACTTTATTCAGGCCAAAAATATCCACATTCCCAAGCAGGTCGAAATAATGCTCGATGAGCTCTCAGATTCCGGGAGAACTGTGGTGTTGGTTGCACTAAACAACAATTTAAAAGGTGCCATTGGCATTTCAGATAAAATTCGTCCGGAAGCGGCGGCCATGGTAGAGAAACTACGGTCAAATGGTGTTCAGGAGATCATGATGCTAACCGGAGATGCGTTGATTACCGCGAATTCTATTGCAAAAGAGGCCGGAATTCGAAAGGTTCATTCACGAATGCTTCCTGATGACAAGCTGGATGCGATTCATCAATTAAAAGAGAGTGGGCACCGGGTTGCGATGGTGGGCGACGGCATTAATGATGCTCCCGCACTGGCTCGGGCCGATATCGGGATTGCCATGGGAGCAGCCGGTACAGATCTGGCTATAGAAACAGCCGATATAGCCCTGATGTCGGACGACCTGATGAAAATTCCCGAGGCACTAAATATTTCAAAACTAACGCTGAAAAACATTCGCCAGAATGTGGTTTTTGCATTGGTAACGGTTGCTGCACTGTTAACCGGAGTATTTATGGGATCTGTCCACATGGCCGGTGGAATGCTAATTCATGAACTCTCGGTGATGGCTGTGATCCTGAATGGTTTACGGTTGCGGTATATATAAATTGAAACAAATATAGTAGGTCATATCTCGTTGCCTCGGCAAATTACAACGGTTTCAACGCGGACCCCGAAGCCTCGGGGCCGGTTAAACCGCAAACCGTTAAGTTTCTTCTCCTACTCTTCAAAATTCTTGGATTATAGTATACTTTCACCATGTAGAAATGGTACCATTCTATTAATCGAGTAGGAAGATAGGGATTAATTCCCTATCTGTCCTCTCACACCACCCTGCGTACCGTTCGGTACAGGGCGGTTCTTTAAGTTTTGAT
>JBLRWO010000114.1:0-2460 GCA_047921215.1 Cyclonatronaceae bacterium
AAAGTTCGAGGAACAGGGCCCTGAGTGTATCGGGTGAATTGTTCGCATAGCTGATCTTCGCCGATCCCGAAACAGTTCTGGTATCGGGATGCAGCCTGGCTTGAATATCGTACGTAGCATACTGCTGCCAGTAATCGGGCCCGGGTGTACCCGACAGCGTACGCGTTCCCCTGCGGATCGCATCCTGGTATCCGGAGGGGATTTCGATGGTATTGGGCAGATCCCGCTCTATCTGAACAGGAACGGTAATGACCTCCCGATCCTGCTGTACCTGCTCCGGCTGCTGGGTAACACAGGCTGTGAATACAAGGAACACAGCTGCGGTTGTTAAAATATGAACTCGTGAAATTTGTCCTGAAATCATGATTATCGGGTGCTGTTATGTGAAATTTAAATTGCCAGGAAGTGTGGTAGATACCACGATTAGAGCTTGATGTCAATTATTTAATGACCACCTTTTTCCTGCAATTACCAGCAAAAAAAATCAGTATTTCTGCCAGCTAAAAAAATAGCACCATTTTCCGCATTTCCTCGCCAAAACTTCGCCGTTCAGTTGTTCTATTGTTCTATTGTTCTATTGTTCTATTGTTCTATTGTTCAACATTTCTATTTCACAAACATCATTTTTCCTGTACTCCTGAACAGCAGCCCGTCGGTTCCATTAACCCTTAGTTCATACAGATAGGTACCGCTTGCAAGCCTTCGCATATCGAGCTCCTGATGATGCCGGCCCATATCGCGGTAACCCGGATTAAGAAGCATCACCCTTCTGCCGAGCACATCGTAGAGTGTAATGCTTACCTCTCCGCCCTGCTGCATGGTATAGGGTATGATGGTGACAGGATTGAACGGGTTCGGATAGTTTGCACCAAGCGACCAGGCGATGGGCAGATCTCCGGTATTACCTATAGATGTTGGGGTAACCACCTCGGTAGTAACAACTGCCGGCTGCATGAACTCCGCATTGCCTACATTATCGCTGGCAAGCGCGTAAAATGACCATGATCCGTCCCTTACCGGTATCCGCACAAAGTTTGTACTTGAGATACCCACCTGGTTGAACCCGCCACCGTTTCGTGAACCGAAAATCACTACATTATCCACGCCGGATCCGTTGAATCTGTCATCGCTGTTAAAATGTACAGTCAGTGTATCGGTAACAACACGTTCAGGCAGTGCTGCCATCTCCGTTACCGGCGGCAGATTGTCGAGAATGTTCACATGGGTATTCGTCATGATGGGCGGGTTCAGGTCGAACACGATAGTGGCACGGTTCTCAAATACGGTACCGCTCTCCTGCCCCGGATAGGCATCCACCGAAAATGCCACCCATCCCTCACCCTCGGGCGGATTCACGTTGGGAACCAGTTCTATGCCTACAACCTCCCAGCGAAGAATGTTGCCGTTGCGTACGAATTCGAAGCCGGGATGACTTTCACCTTCCAGAACCACCGTTTCAGGATCGAAAACTGCCGAAAGCGTATCCGTGATAACGACCCTGTACGCCGGAGCTGTGGCTTCTTCCAGATTTTCAAAATCTATGCGGTAGTAGAAGCGGCCAACTTCAGCCAGATATTCGCCGGTACCGCCGCCGATGGGGCCTACTTTCTGGTTGGGATCCCAGGAGAAGACCGGTTCAAGATCGCGTTTTAATCTGCGGCGGTCTGGTTCCGGAAACGGCGGACGCGGGTCCTCGGGATTACAGTCAATCGGTTGGTATATACTGCGGCCGGTATTTTGTTCGTACCGTTCAAAACCATTGGATACCGCTTTGCCTACATCATGTACGTGTGTAACCACACCGGCTTTTTTCATGCCCCCTTTCAGGGTTTTAAAGGAGCCATCGGTAAGGGCGTCGCCCGCATTATTGGCCACCGACAGATAAGGAGTCTCAGAACTGCCGAAAGGGTTCCATTGGGCATCGGCCTTTTCAAAGGCGGTATTCATTTTATTCCTGAAGGTTGAGCGGTCGGAACATGGGTCTGACACCACTTCCTCGATTCCGTTTACGACAACATCCTTGATGTAGTCTTTGAATATCCCAACAACAACCGCTCCTGCAACAAAACCCAGAGGCACTGCAGCAATTTCGTCTCCTGGCCCACCGATCTCATCAGTGGGTATGGCCTGCAGAACCAGTCGGACTCGCCGCACCTCGCCCGGCCCGAGTGGCGGGGCATAAAGCAGGGCTTCGGTACTGTCGCGGTCGAATGCAAAATCGCCGATGCCCATACGGATGCCGTTAATAGCCGCCCCATTTTTGCCGAGGGGAATAATTTCATCAATATAAACCCCGCCACCGGTATTGATTTCAATCAGTGCATCGGATGTGGTACTGTTCCCTGTGTTGTAATAGGTAAGGGTGGCCTCATGCGGTGGACCGCCAACCCGGATCTGAGGAGCGGTGTTGATGTATATGCCCACTGACGGTCGCGAGGAGTAGGGTTCACCAGTGCTGAG
>JBLRWO010000115.1:0-2425 GCA_047921215.1 Cyclonatronaceae bacterium
ATACAGGCCATCGGAGATGAATTACGAGAGTATGTTGCGGGCATTCCCGGCCTCTATCGTTACAGTGTGGATGTTGGTGGCGGAGGCCTTGGTGGTGGTGCGGCAATTGAACTGGAGTTGCGCAGTAATGATCTGGAAACAACCATGCCACTGGCTTACGAAATAGCAGCAGCAACCCGTGAAATTGAAGGGACAAGAGATGTTGCGGTTTCAATCAGTCCGGAACGTCCGGAAATAATTATTAAGCCGGATCGTCAGAAAATGGCCCAGCTTGGTCTGAATACCTCGACTATTGCCGGATCACTGAATCTTGCCATACAGGGAAGTACTACATCACAGTATCGTGAGCGTGGAGAAGAGTACGATATTCGGGTACGAATACCGGAAGAGTACCGGAATACAATTTCAAAAATCGAAAACCTTCCGATTCATACGGCCCAGGGTATGGTAGTGCGTTTAAGTGATGTAGCCTCTATTGAAGAAGGTTTAACCACACCTCAAATAGATCGAATCAACCAGGAGCGGGTAATTTCGGTAACACTCGACACCTACGAGCGCACAACCGGTGAAGTTGTAGCCGATATGGAAAATATACTTGCGGGAATGAATATCCCACCAGGTGTAGAAGTACACTTCGGTGGACAAGTTGAAGATCAGGCGGATGCGTTTGGTGATCTGTTCATGCTGATGCTGCTGAGTATTTTTCTCGTATATGCGGTTATGGCTTCGCAGTTTGAGAACTATCGTGATCCGTTTATCATCATGTTCTCTATTCCATTCTCATTTACGGGTGTATTCATTGCATTGCTTATAACTGGCTTTCCGCTGAGTATTATGGCATTTCTGGCAGCCATTCTGCTGATTGGTATTGTGGTTAAGAATGCCATTGTATTGGTTGATTACGTAAATATCTTCAAAGAAAGGGGAATGCTTTTGAGAACGGCTGTGATTGATGGCTCAACGGATCGATTGCGCCCGGTATTGATGACCGCGTTTACCACAATGCTCGCGATGCTGCCGCTGGCGCTAAGCACCGGTGAAGGGTCTGAAACATGGCAGCCGCTTGGCATCTCGGTTATCGGAGGACTTCTTTTCTCCACGTTGATCACGATGTATCTGGTGCCGGTACTTTATACGTACGCTAAGAAAGAAAAAATTCAGATCTAAACATAAAATCAGCAGTAGTGCAGTACTAAGTCACTGCTGACAGGTGTCCCTTGCAACGTGCGCCAGATACTGTGGGGGTCACCTTTTTAACGTGATACATTTAATTAAAAACCAGATAAACGATGAAAGCTGTAATGATAACCTGCAACATGATTGTAGTCGATGAGGTAATAGAAGCGCTGGATAAACTTAAGATTCGCGGTTTTACGCAATGGGATGATGTAAAGGGACGAGGGTCAGATAACGGAGAGCCCCATATGGGTTCGCACACCTGGCCCAGCATGAACAGTTCCATTTTAGTGATACTGCCAGAAGAGAAAACAGATTCACTGCTTCATGAAATCAAGGAGATCGAAAAAGGGGCAAGTCAACAAGGAATTCGAGCTTTTGTCTGGAATGTGGAAAAAACGGTTGGGTGAGTTTACAAGCCACAGTGTTGAATTTCAAATCTAATTTTAAAGAGATAAAAATTTTTAGAATAGGAATAAAATAATTATGAAAATCTTTCGTGCCACCCTGATATTGCTTATTGCCATAGTAGTTGCCGCTCCGGTAAAGGCTCAATCTACTGATCAAAAAAGAATCAGTATTACAGCTAACACTGGTGTTGCATTTCCTGTGGCACCTTTCTTTTTCAGACAAAACTGGAATGTTGGGCCGGGGTTAGAAGCAGGAATCGCTTACCGGACGACACCGTTTAATCTGATACAACTCAACGCTTCATATCACAATTTCGGGTTTGATAGTGATGGGTTCAGGAATTTTCAAAATCTGCCGCCGGGCACCTCAATCAGCAGCAGTTCAGCTGAAATTATGACGCTGGTACTAAATTCTATCTTTGAATATAATGTAGAAAGAACGACCGCCACGCCTTACATTAAAGTTGGTGCTGGCTTTTTTCGGTTTCTTCCAAGAGACATCAACTATACCACCACTGATGGATCGGATACATTTGAGAGTGAATCGGAAACTAGATTGATGCTGAACGGAGCATTCGGTCTGGATTATCCATTGCGTGGTTCATTATCACTATTCGTGGAAGCAAAGTTCGTAAACGGCATATTTGTCGATCGCCGTACACAAAATCTCCCTGTTTCAGTAGGGATACGGATTTGATGTGGTGAGTTTAATAGTTACCCCGAACGACATCAATTAAGAGAGAGTTTAATAGCCGAGATGAGTGTGTTAAAACCTAAAATTACATAACATAGATTTAACGACAACCATTTACAGAAATGGTTTTTCGAGAGACTGGTAA
>JBLRWO010000116.1:0-2218 GCA_047921215.1 Cyclonatronaceae bacterium
ACCTGCTTGGACGCCTGGTAACCACGCTGTCGAATGATATGTATCAGGCGGGCGCCCATCAGGTTGTGTGGGACGCCCGGGCCTCGGCCAGCGGGGTGTATCTGATACGGGCTGTGATCGAACCTCAGCAGGTGATCTACAACCGCCGCCACTTCACCCGAACCGTAACCCTGTTGAAGTAGCATTAAACGGTATACAATAGTGACTAGTACCGTCCGACGACTATGATTCTATTGACAACATGCGAATTTAGAATAACAGTATTTAACCCGGGAAGTATTCCAATGAATAGCAACATACTAACACGCACTTTCTTGATAATAATAACAGGTTGCTTGTGGGCGATGCCCGCCAATACTCAAACACTAGGCGTCATGTTAGAGGATGATAACGGCGAGGCGCAACAGACCTGGTTCGACCTGAGTGTTGGCACAGTCCGATATTATGGGGATTGTGCAATTTATGGACCTTGTACACCCTCATATGGAGCCAATAGGCTGGCAATTGAGAGGGTGATTGGCGAAGCGAAGATCGACGGTAAAACGTGGGCCGAGGTTGCTTGGGCTCAAACCAAAGATTACTGGCCAGAGGACCCCGACGCGTTCGTAATGTACGATACGACTTTTTACCGCACCGAAGGCCCGTTGCTGTTCATGCATACCGACCGGCGCGATTCCCTCATTATGGATTACGGTTTTACTAAGGGTGATTCGCTTGCCTTACACTTTGCAAGGTTCATTCCAGAAGGAATAAACATGGACATGTATGTGGGAGACAATTACCACTTGGCCGGTATGCCGGCCCTTGCGCTGGTAGATACAACGATAAAATTTCCCGACGGAACAGACTGGCGGATTGTATGGGGAGAGGATATTCCGATCAGCGAGTTTGAAATAGAAGCATTCATGAACTCATTCATCGTTGCATTCGATAACATACCCATGCCGGAAATCAGCTATCATAAACCTTTCTACTATGTTGAAGGTATGGGAGCTATGCACACACCCATCAATCACCGGCATATAAACATGGTTGGGTACTCTACGCCTGATGGAGCGGTTTACGGAAATAGTCGTGCCGAATTCATCGTTTCGGTACCCGGGGAGCCACAGCGGCCTGCCGTTTTCAACCTTTACCAGAACTACCCCAACCCGTTCAACCCGTCGACGGTGATTCGCTATACGATCTATCGCCGTTCCACCGTGGAATTAAGCATTTATGACGTCACCGGCAGGCTCGTCGCCGTGCCAGTGAACAGGGATCAGGGTGAAGGCGAATACTCCGTCAGTTTCGACGCTTCGAATCTTGCCGGTGGGGTGTACATGTATGTATTGCGGGCCAACGGGGTGATTTCCCAATCCCGTAAGATGATCCTGATCAAATAGCGTGGCGTCCGTTGTTAACCATCATTTAGAATCCTGATATCATGAACAAAAATATTTTCCTGATACTCATTGTTGTAAGCGTCTGGAATATTTCCACGGCCCAAGAGCTTCGTGAATACACAAAGCCCGGGATGTTCTCTGAAACTGCAATTTTTAAGGATTCGAGTGGCGTCAGCTTTTCTGACCTGGTTACTTTTCGATTCAAAGGTAAAATGGTCGGCACATCCAAGAACAGGTCAGTTGTACCGCTATATGAATTACAGAGGAGTGAATTTCGGGATCTTCTTGGCGAAATTACAAAAGAATACGGGCGGTTTGATATTATCAAACTTCATCCCGATAAACTATGGGGGGACACTCTCAGAGTACATCGACGAACCGGGAAAATCGTGGGTGTTATTGACCTGTCCCAAATTTATCAGTTGAAATTCGACAGACCGGTACCACACGATTCCATTGCATATTTGCTGCGCCAGTTCGAAGATATTGAATATGCTGAAGGGCCGTTAATTGGATATGCGACTTTCGTCGAGCCAAACGATCATGGGTTTCATCAGAATTCACCAAAGAATCCCGAACCCTACCGCTGGTCGTTTGATGCCCTTGATGCACCGCTTGCATGGGGACTAACCAAAGGTTCGTCGTCAATAAGGATCGGAATACATGACGAATTTAACAACAGGATCAATACCTTGCACCCTGAACTTGTCAATAAAGTGGTATGGATACACCCAACTATATCAAGTAGCAATAGCTACGGTGGGCATGGCATTCAGGTAGCAGGAGTCGCCGGAGCTGAAACAAATAATAGTGATGGCATTACAAGCCTGGGC
>JBLRWO010000117.1:0-2128 GCA_047921215.1 Cyclonatronaceae bacterium
CTGCATATCGTGGTGAGAGAGAATGTCCGATATTTGAGCGTCTGCTTATGTGCAAAAGTTATCAGGTAGAAACAGCCATTCCGATCACATATTATTTGACTAAAGATATTGGGCTTACTCATTATTCCGAGATAGAAAATTCTGGCAGTATAACAGATATTATATACGCTCGAATCAACGGTAAGGAGTACGGTGAACGGGCTCATGTTTCGATTGATCAGGACCCCGGGAAAATCCCGGACGAATTCGGCCTGATCGGAAATTATCCCAACCCGTTCAACCCGGCTACACGCATCATCTACCGGCTGGACCAGTCCGGGCCGGTTGCGCTGGAAATTTTCGATATCCACGGCCGCCGGGCAGCCCTGCTGGTTGAAGACGGCAACCGCAGCGCAGGCACTCATACGGTGGAGTGGAACGCCAGAGGAATGGCAAGCGGGATGTACCTCGCAGTGCTACGAAGCGGTACGGCTGTGGATACTATGAAGATTTTGCTGGTGAGATAGCAACCAATATGACATTCAAGAGTGCTTAACGCAATCCTGGGCATGGCCTGAACATGATAGAAATTTGAATTGTTGCAAGACCATGATGCGGCAGAATAACATCAAATGACAAACACTGTCCTCAGAAACCAGGCCAAAGGCTTACCATAGGAAGTGATTAATAGCTGTATACTTTTTCCAGCAACTCCGGAACACGTTCTTTTGCAAAATCCCAGAGCACATCATAGTCAATGATGTCATACCCATGGGCAATAACATTTCGAAACCCTATGATTTTCGGATACTCAGGAATTTTAATTGCCAAATTCTCATGATCTATTCGGTCAAGTCTGAAAATGGCTTCTCCTATAATTTCAAACTGTCTTTCCAGTGCCAACTGAAGTAATCGGTCCTTTTTAAAGTCATCGAAACTTTTGCCCTCTGTGAATTGAATGATTTCATCACAGGCTGTGCGGATGTCAACCAACAGCTTTTGAACATCATGCGGCATAGATCAGGGTTTTCGATGAATCGACCTCTTTCTGAAAAATTGGATTCCTGAATTTTTTTATGGTAACCAGATCTACAGGTCTTTGATATATCTCTTCAAGGTGTTGCTTGAATCCCATGTACTGATCAAATGCACCCTGATACCCGTTGCGATAAAATTCAACTAAAAAATCAAGATCGCTTGTTTCAGTCATAGTACCTGAAGCTGCTGACCCAAAAACATAAAGCTCCTTGACCTGGAATTCTTTACAGGCCTGTTCAAGCTTTAATGATTTAAGGTTTGCTAAGTCCATAATATGCTGTACAGAATGAATTTACTGAGATAACGTAGTCAATAACACCAAAATTTCAAAGTTCAGGAATGGTACTTCCTGTGATTCGTCAAAATAAAACGGATGTCTGATAGAGGTTGCGCTGGATTTTAATTTATGGTTTATAACGAACGTCACACTATTTGAGCAGGATCATCTTGCGGGATTGCGAAAGCACCCCATTGGCGCGCAGCACATAGATATACACCCCGCCGGCCAGGTTCGAAGCCTTGAACCTATAGGTGTATTCACCTTCGCCCTGTTCCATGTTAACAGGCACTGCGACCAGCCTGCCGGTTACGTCATAAATGCTTAATTCTACATTGGACCGACTGTTGAGCGTGTACCGAATGATTGTCGACGGGTTGAACGGGTTGGGATAGTTCTGGTGCAGGGTGAAAACGGCAGGTCTTTCAGGGTCACCATCAATCGAGACAAGGATATCATTCATCGACCCGAATTACATTCCATCGGATGTCTTGAAACCCGACATATTCATGTGCCGGTGATTTACGGGCGTTTTCATGATGAACCCATTGCCCAAAGGCTGCCATCCGATCTTACAAACAGGCTGTGCGTGTTTCCGCCCGCCGCGTATACAGCAGCTCCGGCTATCAGAATGGGAATGTTGTGGTTATCGGCCGTTTCATCACCCAACTGTCCGACTGTATTCCCTCCCATTCCGAACAGGGGTAAAGCCTGGTGACTATCGGTGAGCGGCAGTACCTGCCGGGGATGCGCCTCCGAAAGCGGTAAGGCGGCCAGTAATCCGGATAGCATCAGCGTGAACGGTATGAGATTTGCTGAAATCATAGTGATTAC
>JBLRWO010000118.1:0-1974 GCA_047921215.1 Cyclonatronaceae bacterium
CATCACCTGTTCAGACAGATCCTGAAAATAGTACTGCCGGGAGAGGATGTGATCTCCATCTCGCCCCCGTGGGCCTTGATGATATCATGGGTTATGCTAAGGCCGAGCCCGGTACCCTGCGTTCCCTTTTTGGTGGTGAAGAAGGGCTGCAGGATTTTGTCTTTGATCTCGTCGGGGATACCCGGACCGTTGTCTTCGATTTCGAGATTGACCCTGCGGCCGTCTGCCCTGGTTCGCACGGAAAGTTTCGGGTGGTAGTCGATCCCCTGTTCCGAAGAAAGCGTGATATGTCCGCGCATGGCGTCGAACGCATTGCCTGACAGGTTCAGGATAATGCGGCTGAAATCCTCGGTTATCAGGGGTACTTCCCCAACCGTTGGATCAAGCTGCAGATCTATATCCACATTGATCGGATCCTGGGCGGCCCGCATGCCATGGAAAGAGAGGTTCACATACTCCTTTACAAGGGAATTCAGATCGGTTGGCTCCATCCTGCCGTCGCCGCCGCGCGAGTGCAGAAGCATCGATTTAACGATACCGTCGGCCCGGGTTCCGTGATCGTGTATTTTGCGGAGGTTTGACTTGATATCGTTAAAGACATCCTGGTAGTCTTCCAGGGTTTTATCGATTTCGGATTTATCGATCACGCCATTACCGGATATTTTCGTCCGGAACGAAGAAACATCCTCCAGCATCTCATCCACCATTTCGGCGGAAACCTCCGAGAAGTTGTTCACAAAATTGAGCGGGTTCTTGATCTCGTGGGCGATGCCGGCGGTGAGCTGACCAAGGCTGGCCAGTTTTTCCTGCTGCACGAGCTGTTCCTGGGCGGCCTTAAGGTCATCGAGCGCTGATCGCAGTTTCTGGTAGGCCTCCGCGTTCTGCATGGCCACACCCACATTGGCGGCTATGGTGGTGAGGAGCCTCTGATCGTATTCACTGAACCGGTTTTCCTGTCCCTTGCTCTGTACGCTGATCACCCCGATGGAATTATTTCCCGATATAATCGGTACCCCAAGATAAGAATCGACCATTTCCCCTTTTTTATCCGCGTTTATTTCCTCGTAGGCTGAGTCGAGGTTGTGGTTGATGAGCAGGGGTTCACGGCTCAGGATAATCTTCTCGGTTATGCCGTTTTCAAAGGGCCTGGATTCAATCGTATCCCCGTAAAAGTAGGGGAAATTCAGCATATTGGTTTCACGGTCGTGAAGGGCCAGGTATACGATGTCGGCCTTAAAGGTATCTTTCATCAGGTCGCCGACCAGCTTGATGAGGGCATCAAATTCAAGTTGCGTTACCATGGCCCGGCTGATGTGGTTCACCGTATGCAGTTCAGCCGCCCGTTGCTCGGTTTCGGCCAGAAGCCGTGTGGTTTCATTGAACAGGCGGGCATTTTCGAGGGCCACGCTCATACTGTTGGTGAGCGTGGTGAGCAGCCGCACATCCGAATCGGTAAAGGCCTTCTCTTTTTCCACATTTTGCAGGCTTACAGATCCCATCACCTTGTTGCCCACGATCATCGGAACAAAAATGGCCGCCTTCGGGGGCATTCCCTTGGTGACACCGGTACCGCCGTATTTAACAGACGTCTCCAGGTAATTTTCGTTTATAAGCAGGGGCTCTTTCGATTTGATGACCTGCCTGTTGGCCCAGATAAACGGTGCGGAGTCGATGTACAGGCGCTCTCCGTTTTCGATGGCATACACCCAGTTCTCGGTACCGTTTTCGTGGTCGAAGGTACGGATGGCCATGGTCTGCGTATGCAGTACATCACAGATCCGGTTACCCACAAGGCTGTAGATAGCTTCCATGTCCATCTCGCGCACCAGTCCCTCCTGCACGCTGTTGATCACGGCCAGCTCGGCATTTCGCTGTTCAGTCTCGGCCAGCAGGCGGGTGGTTTCGTTGAACAGGCGGGCATTTTCGAGGGCCACGCTCATGCTGTTCACAAGCGTGTTGAGCAGGCGCACATCC
>JBLRWO010000119.1:0-282 GCA_047921215.1 Cyclonatronaceae bacterium
GGGACATTGGTCCGCTGACGCTGGACGCGAGCAACAGCATCGTCAAGGTGATGGTGTGGAAGAGCGTGATCAGCGATGTGGGGGTCAAGTTTGCGATCCCGAACGGCGGTGCGCAGCCGGAGATCAAGGTTGCAAACACCAAGGTGAACGAGTGGGAGGAGCTGACTTTTGACTTCACGGGCAACATTGGCCTGGTGGAGTCGATCGGCATCGACCAGTTGATCATTTTCCCGGACTTCGATCTTGACGGCCGCGACAGTGACCGGATCATCTTCTTCGATA
>JBLRWO010000119.1:292-875 GCA_047921215.1 Cyclonatronaceae bacterium
GATAACGTGCGCCTCACCGATGGCACCGACGGGAGTGGCGAGCCGCCACCGCCGCCACCGCCGGGTGATGGAGTGGCCATCGATTTTGATGGCGCCGGTCCGTTTGACTTCATCGATTTCGATGGCGGTGTGGCGACGGTGGTGGCCAACCCGGATCAGAGCGGCATCAACACCAGTGCGCAGGTGGCGCGGATGCAGAAGTTTGCCGGCCAGCCGTGGGGTGGCAGCACGCTGCCCCTGGCGAGTGCGGTGGACTTTTCGGCGGGCCCGGCGTTCACACTGAAGGTGTGGTCGTCGCGGCCGGTGCCGGTGCTGTTCAAGCTGGAAGGTTTGAACCAGGAGCGTTCGGCGACGCACAGTGGTGGCAGTGAGTGGCAGGAGCTGTGTTTCGACTTCAGCGGTGCGACAACGGGTGCGCCGGCAAACGGCATCACCTTCATCTTCGACCTTGGCGTGGCTGGCAACGCAGCTGCCGATCCGGACAACTGGACGTTCTATTTTGATGGGATTGAGCAGGTAAGTGGCTGTGAAGCTGCGCCGCCGCCGCCGCCGGTGGGAGCGTTTGCGACGATCACTTTTGATG
>JBLRWO010000120.1:0-525 GCA_047921215.1 Cyclonatronaceae bacterium
GCAATCTAGATGCCACCATCGTTTGTCAGAGGCCGAAACTTGCACCCTATGTCCCTGAAATGATCCGCCGCGTTGCCGCCGATTGCAAGGTGTCGCCTGATCAGGTCAATATCAAGGCGACAACCACGGAGAACCTCGGTTTCTGTGGCCGTGGCGAAGGCATTGCCGCCCATGCCGTCGCATTGATTTGTCAGATTCCAACCGCAGACGGCGCGCGCATGGCAGCGCTGCTCAGCTGATAGCTAATCCATCCATTTATTGAGGTTTTACATGAGCACCACAGAGGTCTCACCTGCTTCCAACTTCATTCGCACCATCATCGCTGAGGATCTTGCCGCCGGTCGTCGCACCAGTGTAGTTACCCGCTTTCCACCGGAACCGAACGGCTATCTGCACATCGGCCACGCCAAAAGTATCTGCATCAATTTCGGACTGGCTCAAGAATTCGGTGGTCGCTGTCATTTACGTTTTGACGATACCAATCCCAGCAAGGAAGAAACCGAGTATGTTGAAGCGATCAAGGAT
>JBLRWO010000120.1:535-849 GCA_047921215.1 Cyclonatronaceae bacterium
TGCCTCCGACTGTTTTGAGCAGCTTTATCTCTGGGCACTCCAGCTGATCAAAGCTGGCAAGGCTTATGTGGACAGCCAGAGCGCGGATGAGATGCGCGAAAACCGGGGAACCCTGACCGAAGCGGGGAAGGAAAGCCCCTATCGCAACCGCTCGGTTGAGGAGAATCTCGATCTGTTCGAACGCATGAAGAAGGGGGAATTTGCTGATGGCAGCCACGTACTGCGGGCAAAAATCGATATGGCTTCGCCCAATATGAATCTGCGTGATCCGATTCTGTATCGCATTCGTAAGCAGTCACATCATCAGACCGGTG
>JBLRWO010000121.1:0-757 GCA_047921215.1 Cyclonatronaceae bacterium
CTGAAAATGTGGAGTTCTTTGTATTCCATGGCGCGACCGACGCCCCTGCCGTTGACGTTCTGGCCGGTGAAGCCAAACTCGTGGATGGTGCCGCTTACGGCGATGCTACCGGATACCTGTCGGTACCGCCCGCATCCTATACGCTTGATATCACCCCGGCGGGTGCCAACGAAACCGTTGTCGCTACCTTTGAGGTGGATCTGTCTGGTCTGGCCGGCGGAGCAGCAGCAGTAGCAGCCTCAGGTTTCCTGAATCCTGCCGCCAACAACGATGGTGCTTCATTCGCCCTGATCGCAGTACTGCCCGATGGTACTGTTCTGGTGATAGATCCGTCCGAGGTCACGGAAACCTTCTCGGTAACTTTCAACGTTGACATGTCGACAGCGACCAACTTCAATCCGGCAACGCAAGAAGTGTACATATCCGGATCGTTTATCAGCTGGAATGAGCCCGGTACCAACCCGGATGCACGCATGGTGCCTGTTGCAGCCGAATCTGATATCTATTCCATAACGTTTGATCTGGAAGCCGGTGAGTATGCCTACAAATACTTCTTTGTTAACTCGGGCTCTACCGGATGGGACAATGACGAATGGCCTGGTGATCCCAACAGGACTATAAACGTGACCGGCGATGTAATGGTCAACGATACCTGGGGTGTACAGCCCACCGATCCGGTAGCCCGCCTTCAGGTGATCCACAACGCCGCCGATCCGGCCGCAGCATCGGTTGACATCTACGTAAACGGCGACCTGCT
>JBLRWO010000122.1:0-739 GCA_047921215.1 Cyclonatronaceae bacterium
AATTGCTGCTCGCATTACCGCATTACGCGTTTTATTATCACAATCAATTCCATTGACTTTTATAATACTCTGAAGGTCTTTCTGCTTTTTTAAAAGTAAATCGGAGCAATTTTCGTTTGAAGGGTGATGTGCTTTAATGAAAACTTTTTCACTTCCACCATTATTATAGCGTTTTACTATTTCAAGTTGATCTTCAACATTAAGTAAATACTCAGCTCCCAAAGAAGTTTCATTTGTGCTGTCAATTATTATTTTGTCTGGATATTCATCAAATGTTACAGTAATCTCAGTTTCATTGTTATTCTGAGATAGACAGTTTTTGTTTACATCATCCTTGTCCATCTTTATTGTGCCCTTCCCTTTGTTAAAGAAAATATCAAGCACTTCTAAAATTGAGGATTTGCCGATATCATTCTTGCCAACAATAGTTGTTAAGTCACCAACTGAAAAGTCAACTTGTTCGTTATACCCTCTAAAATTTTTGATTTTAATTTTTAATAGCTTCATGAGGTTTATTTATTTCGCAGTAAAACATTTCTTTACAAGTCGCTATCAAACTGCCGTAGAACAGCCATTTGAAATTTTGGGTCTTTGGTAAATTCTATTGATTGAATATCAAAACTCAGATCACTCATTTATCCTCATCCCCCTCACCAGCATCCTCCGAAAACGCGAATCCACCATTTCATAAGCCTGTTCCGCATCCACCTCCACCGCCTCCCCCGTAAGTTCCGCCCTC
>JBLRWO010000123.1:0-729 GCA_047921215.1 Cyclonatronaceae bacterium
GGCCGGGCGGGCGCATAAGTGAGGATGTCTTCGGCTCTGGCCATGCAAGCCCGTCTCAATAATCGGCGGATCGCCGGAACGCTGCAATTGCTAGGACATCGTGGGGAGGCGGGCCGAGAGCCTTAACTTTCGGGCATGAAAGGCCTCCGCCCAGCCGCTCTCCGCCCTGCATTCAATCCCGCGAAGCCGGAACATCGCCTCGAAGGTGTCCCGGGTAAACCAGTCGCGCCCGCCCTGGGAGGCAAAAGCCTCCAGCAGAGCGGAGATCTTCCGCTCCCCGAGTTCGCGCTCGATTGGCACGTACACATTGGGCTGGCCGAGTTCGCCGTCCCACTTGGGGACCTCGTACTCGAGGATCAGGTGATTACGGAAGGTGTTCCAGGTCATCTCGTTCACGATGCGATGATCCTGGTGACGATCGTCGCGGTGATGGGTGAGGATCAGATCCGGTGCCGGTATCTCCTTGAGTGACTCGAAAAAGGCCTTGATCGCCTTGTACTCCGAAGGCATGGAGCCGTCCGTGAAGTCTCCGAAGGCGAGCTGATCACGCGCCTCGTCACCGACAAGAAGGCGCATGGCGTGCTCGGTCTCACTGCGTCGCGCCTCCGCGCCGCTCAGCACCACCCAGTCGATCCGGTCGACAACTCGCGCTTCCTGCAAGGCGAGCAGCGTCCCGCCGCAGCCGATCTCGATGTCGTCACAGTGAGCGCCGATACACAGGACCCGTAG
>JBLRWO010000124.1:0-697 GCA_047921215.1 Cyclonatronaceae bacterium
GATTGCATCACCTGCAGCTCATTGGCGATGGTGGAACCCATGCCCACGCCATACGCGCTTGCCACCAGGTTCTCCAGGTCGGAACCCCGCATACCCATGCCCCGCTGGGTCTCCTTTATGATGATGGTACCCTCGCTCTGATAGATGGGGGTCAGGCTGTTGGCATAGATCCATGCGGCCACGCCCGAAATCAGGATACAGACCAGCAGCAGCCACTTGTAGCGGTAAACCGTCGAAAAAATCTGCTTAAGATCGATTTCATCGTCGGATCCGTTTACGGCGCCCTCGTAATGGTTTTCACCATCGTACTGAAAAGAAGAACTCATGAAGTGACTATGATTAGCATTTTTTAATATAAAGAGCCAAAATTAAGCAAATTCAAGGTGAAATGTTGTTAAAAATCTCAACCTCAACCTCAACCTTAACCTTAACCTCAACCTCAACCTACTCCACCATCAACAACTGCCGCCCCTGCTCCATTGTAAATCCCGCTACAGGAAACGCCCTCAACGCTTCCTCCACGTCATACTCCACCCTGAAGGGCTGCCACTGGTAGGCCTCGAAATCAAAAATCCCGGCGGATGCCCGCGGATCGCCGTCCCGGCTCTGCCCCACCGAACCGGGATTGATCACATAGCGGTGGCCGGGCTGAACGCCGAACACACCGATCTCGTCCGCCACCAGCCCTGGCACGTGG
>JBLRWO010000125.1:0-677 GCA_047921215.1 Cyclonatronaceae bacterium
CGTCCGTCACAAAGAAGAATCAGAACCCACATGTTGTAGGTTGTCGCAAGACACGCATTGCCCATGGGACTCTTCCGTAGGCTTAGGTAGGATTGGTATCCAACCGTGTCATTCTTCTTCGAGGCGGAGAGAGGCGGTAGAGACACGAGGCTCCGGATTCGCACATCCTATTCCCATCAACGAGCGCCGTAAACGAGCAAGGTACCTTCCTCTATCGTTGCCCGCGTCGATGTTGTTTGAGCGGCAAGGTTTGGTCCGCATCCGTCCCTCCACCAAGCCTCGCACCAAGACGATGTTGAGGTTGAGGATGAGGTTGAGGTTGAGATTGAAGTTGAGGATGAGATCGATGTTGACGTTGATGTTGAGGATGAGAATGAGGTTGAGGATGAGGTTGAGGTTGAGGATGAGATTGATGTTGAGGTTGAGGTTGAGGTTGAGGTTGAGGTTGCGAAAGAGGAAGAGGAGGGTGCGTGTCGTTTTGTTCTGTCCCACTGTTTCCCTCGTTTCCCGTGGTGGGATGGGACACCCACCCACCCCTCCTCCCTCCGATGCTTCCTCCGTTTCCAATGGTCCAGGTCCCCCTCCAATCGAGGGGAGGGGAGGGGAGGTACGACGTATCGATAGGCAGGATCGTGTGGAGAGAACCGAAGGGTGCGACGATGGCCCCACCACGACGA
>JBLRWO010000126.1:0-641 GCA_047921215.1 Cyclonatronaceae bacterium
GGTCCCCGCCTCGGAAGTCGCGTGGGGCACCGGCGCGAGCGTGCCGGGGGCATCCGTCGTCGCGAGCCGTGTCACGGTGTCACCGGCGCCGCTCGGCCCGCGCTGTCGGACTCGAGGCGACCGTCCCGCAGGCGCAGCGTGCGTTCGCAGCGGGCGGCGACCTCCGGCTCGTGGGTGACCATGACGATGGTGGCGCCCTGCGCGTGGAGTTCCCCGAACAGGTCGAGGATCTCGCGGCCCGTCTCGCTGTCGAGGTTCCCGGTGGGCTCGTCGGCGAGCAGCAGCGAAGGGTTCATCGCCAGCGCCCGGGCGATCGCGGCGCGCTGCTTCTCGCCACCCGAGATCTGGGACGGGCGGTGGTGGACGCGGTGGCCGAGGCCGACGCGCTCGAGCATCTCCAGCGCCCGGCGGCGACGGACGGCCGGCCGGTAGCCGGCGTAGGTCAGAGGCACCTCGACGTTCTCGCGCACGGACAACCGCGGCATCAGGTGGAAGGACTGGAACACGAAACCGACGTGGCGGTTGCGCATCGTCGCCTGCTCCACCGGGTCGAGGTCGCCCGCGTCCTGGCCCGCCAGCAGGCAGCGGCCTTCGGTCGGCGTGTCGAGCAGGCCGATGAGGTTCATCAAGGTGGACTTGCC
>JBLRWO010000127.1:0-614 GCA_047921215.1 Cyclonatronaceae bacterium
GGCCTCCCGGATTGCAAGACCGGTTAATGACGTGATGAACAGGGTACCGTTGGATGCAAGTTCCATACCCCAGACCGATCCCCGCAAGATTTGTTCAACAGCCTGATCAAATGGTCCGATTTCTTCATATTGACGGGTTTCAAGGTCAAACTTGTGGACATAGGTCTGAGACCCGAGCCATAGTGTATGGTTGTCCTCAATTACAAGTGCGGTAAAACCGGCAATGGTGCCCTGTCTCGGCTCAAACTCAAAGGGATAGAATTCGACAGCGGGTGTTTCGTCGTGGATATCCCGGGCCTGGAAATGATATAATCCGGCACCCGCGGCAACCCATATATCACCGGTTTCTGTGATTTGAATGTCGCGTGCATTGATGATTTCCGGTATGTTTTCGGGGACCACAACCCTTTTAAAAACGCCCGTTTCCGGATTATAAAGATTCAATGCACCATTTGTTCCAATTAAAAAAGTGTTCCGGTCAAGTTCCCTGATTGAGAAGATGAGCGGGCCGACCAGGGCATCAGGATCCTCCGGATCGGGCCTGTAATTGGTGAACTGATACCCGTCGTACCGGCTCAGACCGGCATTGGTACCGATCCAGATAAAACCGTTCT
>JBLRWO010000128.1:0-603 GCA_047921215.1 Cyclonatronaceae bacterium
GGATTCGCATGTCCGAGTCCCTCTGGTGCATGTCTCCGATGGTTGGACTTGCAAAACAAACCTCCACTGTTTCATCCACCACAAACGTCCATGACGCTTCCGGGAGCATGATACAACACTGCTCAGGGATCCAGAGCGGGATGGAGAAGGGCGAGACTGACGGTAGCGGTCCACTGTATTTCCAGGAATTCGCCCCCACGCACTGTTTCCCGCAAACGATGTACATCCATGATTTGAATCGTTTGCCGTTCCGTGTCGGGGATTCCCACCTCGTCGGCAGCGTGGTCATTTTGTCGACCTTTGGATGATGATGATGATGATGATGATGATGATGATGATACCAATGTTTCTTGGCAGTTCATGGCGAGATACGAGTGCGTCCATCCGGCCCCCCGATTCACGTCGGTACGGTACCGTCCGAGAAAGAAAAAATCCGCACACTTTACCTTCATTTCTTCCTGAACTTCTCTCTTGGCCGCCCGCTCCGGATCTTCCCCGGGTTCAATGATTCCGCCCACAATGGCGGTACTGATGCGGTCTTCCAGGGAGTATTTGGTTTGTTGAAAGACCATGAAATGTTTCGGTTTACCCGGTGCTTCGACC
>JBLRWO010000129.1:0-599 GCA_047921215.1 Cyclonatronaceae bacterium
GAATCGGCGGCGACCTGTTTGCCATTATCTGGCATGCTGAAAGTGAACAGCTCTATGCTATCAATGCAAGCGGGCGTTCTCCGGGAAACCTTTCTTATGAAGAGCTAATGAGTATTTTAGATGAGCAGGGGGATGATGCGATTCCGTCCTACGATCTTTTGTCCGTTTCCGTACCAGGTGCTGTTGACGGCTGGTTTGAGCTGCACGAAAAGTTTGGTTCCGTCCCAATGGATCAAATCCTGGAAGAGCCCACATGGTATGCCGAAAACGGGTTTCCTGTCAGCGAAGCCATTTCGATGCACTGGCAGCGCGGAGTCCGGTTGCTGGGTAATCAGCCCGGTGCATTCAAAGAAACATTTACGATTGACGGCCGCGCGCCCGGGAAAGGTGAGATTTTCAAAAATCCCGATCTCGGAAATACATTTCGTTTACTCGCTGAACAGGGGCGAGACGCTTTCTATCGCGGTGAAATTGCCGAAAAAATCGACCGGTGGATGCGTGAGAACGGAGGTTATCTGCGATATGAAGATTTTGAAAAGCACACGTCAGAATGGATTGATCCTGTTACTGTGAACTATCGCGGGTATGATATCTACCAG
>JBLRWO010000130.1:0-581 GCA_047921215.1 Cyclonatronaceae bacterium
AACAAACTCCCAAAAGACAAAACCCTCACCGATCCAATTAAAGCCCGTCTGAAGGCCATTTATTACGCGGTGGATCTGGAAACGGCTCAGGGACTGGCCAAAGTGTTTATCGAGGAGTACGGGGCAACGTACCCCTCCATGGTCAAATGCTTTAATGATGATTTACAAGCTTGTTTGGTCCATTTGAAGTATCCACACGGACACCGCCGCAGTATTCGCACGACCAACTTAATTGAACGTTCTTTTGTGGAACAGAAGAGAAGAACCAAGATCATTCCCAGTCATGTCAATGAAAAAGGGGCTATGAAACTGGTTTATGGAACGCTCATCAGAGCAGCCAGACGTTGGCAACGCGTCTCGATGGACCAGGCAGACTTGGTTCTGTTGAAAACCCTGAGACAAACGATGTGCAACGAACACCAAATAACCCTTAATGAAAACCGAATCTCCTTTAAACTGGCAGCCTAACCAATTTTGTTTTTACACAGAATTTGGGACTTGACCGAATGTAACGATTCAGTATAATTATAAACCTTTTCTTTATGCATATAAACAGTGGCAGTATATTATGCTTGATCAAC
>JBLRWO010000131.1:0-572 GCA_047921215.1 Cyclonatronaceae bacterium
GATATGGATGCCTCTTTTTTTTAGACGTGAGACTGGAGACACGAGATTTGAGATTTGAGACTAGGTTTTCTGATTTAGAAAGGCTATTCAAAACCTTAAAGTTATCCTAAATGAAACGCAGATTTGTTACAAGTATCTACTTGCGTCCATAAAGTCATTAAGCCAAACAGCAATCCCTAATTAAACAAGCGACTTTCAATCGACCCCAAACTTTGTCTTGTGTCTTGTGTCTTGTGTCTTGTGTCTTACATCTTGAATCTCACATCTCAAATCTAAAATCAAAATGAAACTCACCCCCGATAACAAACTGAAAAAGCTCATCATTGTAGGTGACCGTGTATTGATCAAGCTCAGGAAAGCCAATGAAAAAACTGCGACAGGTCTATACCTCCCTCCTGGTGTACAGGAGAAAGAAAAAGTCCAACAGGGCTATATCATCAAAACCGGTCCGGGATATCCCATACCATCTCCAATGGAAGCAGATGAGCCTTGGAAAGACAGAGACGATAATATCAAGTATATCCCTCTTCAAGCTAAAGAAGGCGACCTGGCCATTTTCCTTTTAAACGGAT
>JBLRWO010000132.1:0-548 GCA_047921215.1 Cyclonatronaceae bacterium
TCTCGGTGGACATCGAGCTGATCGCCCCCATCGCCATGGAGAAGACCCAGCGCTTCGCCATCCGTCAAGGTGGTCGCACCATCGGGGCCGGCCGTATCGTCGAAATCACGGACTAACCTATCGACGTTGATTTGTTTCCCGACCGCCGAGGCCTCGCAACGGGGCCTCGGCTGCGTCGTCTAAAGATATTATTTCCCACAGGCGTGTAGCTCAATTGGTAGAGTAGCGGTCTCCAAAACCGTCGGTTGGGGGTTCGAGTCCCTCCTGTCCTGCCACTTTTTTTATGAAGAATCCCTTTCGCAGCATCCGCATTTTTTCCGGGGAAACGATCAACGAGCTGAAGAAGGCCACCTGGCCGACGTGGACGGAGCTCAAGGATTCCACTATCGTCGTTATCATCGCCGTCATCATCCTGGGTATTTTTATTAGTATCGCCGACTTCTCGCTGACCGGTGTGCTTTACCTGTTTACGGATCTGGTGCGTGGATCTTCATCATGACCGACACCTCAACGCGGATGACTGAAGAAAAAAGCGATATGAAGTGGTA
>JBLRWO010000133.1:0-504 GCA_047921215.1 Cyclonatronaceae bacterium
CTGCCGCTGTTGTTTCTGATGTCCATCCCCTTTACCGTGATCGGTATCATGCCCGGTTTCTGGCTGCTCAATCTGCTCATGGACCGACCGGTGGGCGGCTTTGCCGACCCGGTGTTTTTCACCGCCACGGGGATGATCGGGATGATCGCGCTGGGTGGCATCGTCATCCGCAACGCGGTGGTGCTCATTGATTTTATCCGCAGCGCTCTGGCGGACGGGATGCCCCTGCGCGAAGCCATCGTCGAATGTGGCGCAGTACGTCTGCGGCCCATCGTCCTGACCGCGCTGACCACCGCCCTTGGCGCCTGGCCCATCACCCTGGATCCGATTTTTTCAGGCCTGGCCTGGGCCTTGATTTTCGGCTTGTTTTCCTCGACGCTGTTTACCCTGATTGTGGTGCCCGTTGCTTTTTATGCAGTATATCAGCGCCGCTATCGTGTTCAGTGAAAGAAACGCATAAAAGCCACCTGACAGTCAAAGACAGGACATCATTCAGATGATGAC